>NZ_CP014578.1:1991172-2654897 GCF_001634365.1 Paraburkholderia phytofirmans OLGA172 | reverse complement strand
CGGGCTGGACGGCCTCCAGTGCGTGGCTCGCGTTGCCGCGGCCCATACCAGTGGTAGGATTCAGCCCGAAAAATGGAGAGCGGTACGCGCTGAATGGGCGTGCCGTTCACAACAGAGCGATAGGACTCAGGACATCGAATGGCGCAACAAAAAACAAACCCAAAACTTGAGCAGGCGCTGACGCGCGGGGATCTTGCAATTCGCCAGGCCAACTCGGCTCGGGCGACGGCGTTGCTGCGCGCGTTGGGCAAGATGATCGTCGATGCGTCGGCGACGATCGGCGTGGAGGCCTTCACGCTGATTCCGGACGGCGACAAGATTTACGATCCCACCGACGGGCTGTGGCCACAGGAATTGCAGGTTTCGCTCGACGGCCCGGTCGAGGAGGCCGATCCGGATGAAGTTCGAACTGTGCGATTGATTGCTGATGATCCGGGCACGGTGTTCAGGGTCGAATGGCAGCGGGCAGATGGAAAGATCGGGCGTCAGGATGGGGGGCCGTTTGCAACGGTGGCTTTTATTTCCGATGTGGATATTCCCTGGACGGATGATGAGGATTGAAAAGGGTTTTGGCCTTTCCATGAATTGATATTGGATGATTGGCGTCGCCCCTGTGCGGGGCGGGCAGCTGTTTTTGTTCGCCTGCCGCAAAGAAGAGCGCGGTACGCATACTGGAAAAGTCCAACGCCACAGGCGCACAAAAGAACACCACCGCCAAAGGCAAAAACCCCACCACCGCCAAAGGCAAAAACCCCACCACCGCCAAAGGCAAAAAAACCACCATAACGCCAGGCCGCCACCGGCCACCACGATCGACCGCTACAATATTCTTTTAACCTGCGGCTTCGAGACCCAAAGATGTCCACCCCAACGCCCCGCGCTCCGATGCTCTCCACCGCCGAAGCGTTGACGACTCTGCTCAGCGCGGCGACCCCGATCACCGGAACGGAATCGATCCCCACACTAGACGCGCTCAACCGGGTGCTATCGGCAGACGTCGTTTCGCCGCTGGACGTCCCTCCCATGAACACCAGTTCAATGGACGGCTACGCGATCCGCACTGAAGATCTGACAACCGATGGCAACCGCCGCCTGCCGGTCTCGCAACGCATTCCAGCCGGTCACGCGCCCGAGCCGTTAGAGCGAGGCACGGCCGCCCGCATCTTCACCGGCGCCACGGTGCCGCCGGGCGCCGACGCCATCGTGATGCAGGAGCAAACCGAGGCCGCCGGCAACGAAGTCACAATCCTCCACAGCCCGGCATCCGGCGAATGGATCACGGGCCAAGGCGCGGACATCCGTAGCGGCTCGATCATTCTTCCCGCGGGCACGCGGCTGACGCCGCAAGCATTGGGGCTCGCCGCCTCGGTCGGTTGCGCCGAACTCCAGGTGCGCCGCCGCGCAAAGGTTGCCGTGTTCTTCACCGGCGACGAACTGACCATGCCTGGCGAACCGCTGAAACCGGGCGCGATCTACAACTCGAACCGTTTCACGCTGCGCGGGCTGCTGGAAAAATTAGGCTGCGACGTCACCGACTACGGCATCGTCCCCGATAAGCTTGACGCCACCCGAACAACACTGCGCGAAGCCGCGCAGGCACACGATCTGATCCTGACTTGCGGCGGCGTGTCGGTCGGCGAGGAAGATCACGTCAAGCCGGCGGTCGAGGCCGAAGGGCGCCTGTCGATGTGGCAGATCGCGATGAAACCGGGTAAGCCGCTCGCGTTCGGCGCAGTGCGCCGCGCCGCTCAGCAGGCAGATGCGGCTGCATCAGACGAAACCTTTTTCATCGGCCTGCCGGGCAACCCTGTTTCCAGTTTCGTGACATTTCTACTGTTCGTGCGTCCGTTCGTCCTGCGTCTGGCCGGCATGCAGACGGTGGCGCCGCGCGCGCTGTCGCTGCGCGCGGATTTCACGCAGAACAAGGCCGACCGCCGCAACGAATTCCTGCGCGCGCGCGTCAATGCGGCCGGCGGCCTCGATCTGTTTCCCAATCAGAGCTCCGCTGTACTGACATCGACCGTATGGGGCGACGGCCTGATCGACAATCCGCCGAACCACGCAATCAGCGTCGGCGAGACCGTGCGTTTCATCCCCTTTTCCGAATTGCTGAACTGAGGCCGGCAACAGCCGGCAGCTTCCCGATGAAGATTCAACTCCGATATTTTGCAAGCGTGCGCGAAGCGCTTGAAACCGCCGACGAAACGGTCGATTTGCCCGACGGCATCGCGACCGTCGGCGACGTGCGCGCCTGGTTGCGCGTGCGCGGCGGCGTCTGGGCCGATACCCTCGCCGAAGGCCGCGCGCTGCGCATGGCCTGCAACCACGTGATGACCGATGCTGGCACGCGCATCACCGAAGATTGCGAAGTCGCGTTCTTTCCGCCCGTCACTGGCGGGTGAGCCGCCCCGACGGCCGCAAAAAGCCGCGCTAAAGCACGCCAACCGGTTAAGCCGCGCTGAGCCGCACTAACCCGCACAGGAGCCAGAGATGCCCGTTCGCGTCCAGACGGAAGATTTCGACCTCACCGCCGAGGTTGCCGCGTTACGCGCGCGCAATCCGAAGATCGGCGCGGTTGCCTGTTTTGTCGGCACCGTGCGTGATCTGAACGACGGCAGCGCGGTCGAAACAATGGAGCTCGAACACTATCCGGGCATGACGGAGAAGTCGCTGGAAGCGATCGTCGTGAGCGCGCGCGAGCGCTGGCCGGGGATCGAGGTGCTGATCGTGCATCGGGTCGGCAAGCTTTATCCGCTCGACCAGATCGTGCTGGTGGCGACCACCGCCGCACATCGGGGCGAGGCTTTCGCGTCGTGCGAGTTCGTGATGGACTACCTGAAGACCCAGGCGCCGTTCTGGAAGAAAGAGAAGACCGAAGAAGGCGAGCGCTGGGTCGATGCCCGCGTCACCGACGACGCGGCGCTGGCCAGATGGGGCATCGAATCGGATAACCAGGACGCGGATTAGGGCGCGCGCTTCTCAAGCGCCCGCGTCAATCGTCGTTCGCTTTCCCGATGATCCGCGTCGGAAACGGTTCACCAGGCGGCCGTGTCGGGGCGACCCCGGCGTGCTCGTCGTCGCGCGGACGCCGCTTCGGTGCGACGCGCTCCAGCAACGCCTGTTGTTCCTCCGGAATCTTGTAATTCCAGCCGAAGCGGCTCAATTGCAAACTCTGCGCGATACGCAGCGCCGGTTCCATGAAGCGGACCGCCGCCGCCGGCTGATAGCGCGACTCCACCGTATCCAGAAACAGATACAGCCAGCGGCTGAAATGCTGCGGCTCGACACCCTCGAGCGGCTGATGCGCCTGCTGCACATTGCCGCGGTATTGCTTCGCGCCCAGCACAAGACTGCCCCAGAACGTGCACATCTTGGGCAAGTGGTCGTCCCAACGGCCCGCAAGCGTCGCGTCGAACACGGGGCCCAGCAGCGGATCGGCGCGCACGCGGTCGTAAAAGCCGTAGACGAGCTCGCGAATATTCGCCTCGGTAGGCTCGGCGGCGCGCTCGACAACCGGTGCGGCAGGGAAAGACGGATTCATGCAAATTCCAGATAATGCAGTGATTCATTGTGGATCGTCGCGCGGTGCCACAGACGGTCGGGAATGGCCTCAAACTGTGTCCAAACGAAAGGAAGTAGGCTGCGAATGCCCCGCTTTTCGGATGAATGGCCTATGCGGGAGACGTTACCATTGCTGCCGAAAGACAAACACCGCCTGTCAGCGCAGAATGACAAAATATGCGCGGCGCCTGCATCTTAGGGCGAAGCGACGGCCCCTCGCAACCCTTGCATCGACGCGGTTATCCCCGGATCGCGGCTTGCGCTCATCGTGACACCTGCACTTATGAGACTGACCGACTATACGGATTACGCATTACGCGTCCTGTTATACCTCGCCGTCCGTGGCGAAGGCTTATCGACCATCCAGGACATCTCGGACGCGTACGGGATATCCAAGAACCATTTGATGAAGGTGGTGCAGCAACTCGGCGAACTCGGCTGGGTCGAGACCGTGCGCGGCCGTAACGGCGGCCTGCGGCTCGCCGAACAAACCAACACGTTGACCGTGGGCGAGATCGTGCGGGCCACGGAAACCGACTTTGCACTGGTCGGCTGCTTCCCGGACCCGCAGGGTGAGCGCCGGGCCTGTGTCATTACACCGCAATGCCGTATTCGCGGCGCGCTCGAGGCAGCACGCAACGCGTTCCTCGCCGAACTCGACCGCTACACGATCGGCGAGGTTGCGAAGCCGCACCGCCCGCTGGCTGCGCTGCTTGGTTTAAGCACCATCATTCCGATTGTGCCGGTCGCACCTGCTGGCGGCGAAGCCGGGCCGCCATCCTGAAATCCGCCGGCAAGTTCTCGTGCGTCAAATGTTAAATAGTTGTTGCTGATGCAAAAAAACGCTTGAAACCTGCGTAAAACGCCTCAATTTGGTGGTAATCGAAAATTGGAGGTCTCTTGATGAGAATCGACAAACTTACCACTAAATTTCAGGAAGCACTGGCCGACGCACAGAGTCTTGCCGTCGGTCATGACAATCAATACATCGAACCGGTTCATGTCCTGTCGGCGCTCATCGCCCAGCAGGACGGTTCGGCGCGTTCGCTGCTCTCGCGTGCCGGCGTCCATGTGCAGGCACTGCAAACCGCGCTGAACGATGCCATCACGCGCCTGCCGCAAGTGCAGGGCACCGACGGCAATGTGCAGATCGGCCGCGAACTGACCGGCTTGCTGAACCAGGCGGACAAGGAAGCACAAAAACTCGACGACACGTTTATCGCGAGCGAGATGTTTCTGCTTGCGGTCGCTGACGATAAAGGCGAGGCCGGCCGTCTCGCGCGTCAGCACGGTCTGTCGCGCAAGTCACTGGAAAGCGCGATCGCGGCGGTGCGCGGCGGTTCGCAGGTGCATAGCCAGGACGCCGAAAGCCAGCGCGAAGCGCTGAAAAAGTACACCGTCGATCTGACCGAGCGTGCGCGGGCGGGCAAGCTCGACCCCGTGATCGGCCGCGACGACGAAATCCGCCGTTCGATCCAGATCCTGCAGCGCCGCACCAAGAACAATCCGGTGCTGATCGGCGAACCGGGCGTGGGTAAGACCGCGATCGTCGAAGGGCTCGCGCAGCGGATCGTCAACGGCGAAGTGCCGGAAACGCTCAAGGGCAAGCGCGTGCTGTCTTTGGACATGGCGGCGTTGCTGGCCGGCGCCAAATACCGCGGCGAGTTCGAAGAACGCCTGAAGGCCGTGCTGCACGACATCGCGAAGGACGAAGGCCAGACCATCGTCTTCATCGACGAAATCCATACGATGGTTGGCGCGGGCAAGGCCGAAGGCGCGATGGACGCGGGCAATATGCTCAAGCCGGCGCTCTCGCGCGGCGAACTGCATTGCGTCGGCGCCACCACGCTCGACGAATATCGCAAGTACATCGAAAAGGACGCCGCGCTCGAACGCCGCTTCCAGAAGGTGCTGGTCGACGAACCGTCGGTCGAGGCAACCATCGCGATCCTGCGCGGCTTGCAGGAGAAGTACGAACTGCATCACGGCGTCGATATCACCGACCCGGCGATCGTCGCCGCAGCCGAATTGTCGCATCGCTACATCACGGATCGTTTCCTGCCGGACAAGGCCATCGATCTGATCGACGAAGCTGCTTCGAAGATCAAGATGGAAATCGACTCCAAGCCGGAAGAGATGGATCGGCTCGACCGTCGATTGATCCAGTTGAAGATCGAGCGCGAAGCCGTCAAGAAGGAAAAGGACGAAGCGTCGCAAAAGCGTTTGCAACTGATCGAAGAGGAAATCGAGCGCCTCGACCGCGAATATTCGGATCTCGAAGAAATCTGGACCGCGGAAAAAGCGGCGGTGCAGGGCAGCGCGCAGTTGAAGGAAGACATCGAGAAAACGCGCGCGGAAATCACACGCTTGCAGCGCGAAGGCAAGCTCGAGAAGGTTGCCGAGTTGCAGTACGGCAAGCTGCCGGGTCTCGAGGCGCAGTTGAAGGAAGTGACCAAGGCCGAAGCGAACGAGCAGAACAACCCGACCCGGCCGCGTCTGTTGCGCACTCAGGTGGGCGCAGAGGAAATCGCAGAAGTCGTCTCGCGTTCCACTGGCATCCCGGTGTCGCGCATGATGCAAGGCGAGCGCGAAAAGCTGCTGCAGATCGAAGAGAAACTGCACGACCGCGTGGTCGGTCAGGACGAGGCGATCACCGCGGTGGCGGATGCGATTCGCCGCTCGCGTGCGGGTCTGGCGGATCCGAACCGGCCGTACGGCTCGTTCCTGTTCCTCGGGCCGACCGGTGTGGGTAAAACCGAACTGTGTAAGGCGCTGGCGTCGTTCCTGTTCGATTCGGAAGATCATCTGATCCGCATCGACATGAGCGAATTCGTGGAGAAGCATAGCGTCGCGCGGTTGATCGGCGCGCCGCCGGGCTACGTCGGTTACGAGGAAGGCGGTTATCTGACCGAAGCCGTGCGCCGCAAGCCGTACAGCGTGATCCTGCTCGACGAAATCGAGAAGGCGCATCCGGACGTGTTCAACGTCCTGCTGCAGGTGCTCGACGACGGCCGTATGACTGATGGCCAGGGTCGTACCGTGGACTTCAAGAACACGGTGATCGTGATGACGTCAAACCTCGGCTCGCAGGTGATTCAGGCGATGGTCGGCGAACCGCAGGAAGTGGTGAAGGACGCGGTCTGGGAAGAAGTGAAACTGCATTTCCGGCCCGAGTTCCTGAACCGGATCGACGACGTCGTGGTGTTCCATGCACTCGATCGTTCGAACATCCAGTCGATCGCGCGGATTCAGCTGCAACGTCTGCAAGAACGGCTTGCCAAGCTCGACATGCAACTGCTGGTGTCGGACGCGGCGCTCGAGCACGTCGGCAAGGTCGGCTACGATCCGCAGTTTGGGGCGCGGCCATTGAAGCGTGCGATCCAGCAGGAGATCGAGAACCCGGTCGCCAAACTGATACTCGCCGGGAAGTTCGGTCCGAAGGATGTGATTCCGGTCGAAGTGGAAGACGGCAGGCTGGTATTCGACCGCGTCGTGCACTAAGCGACAGGCGTTCGGCAGACCTTAGGTAGACCTTAGGTAGGAAGTGGCTGCGGTACAAGCCGAGCCTCCCAAACGCATTTGCCAAACGCGTCTGCCAAAAATCAGAAGCGGCAACGAAGATGACTTCGTTGCC
Organism: Paraburkholderia phytofirmans OLGA172; assembly: GCF_001634365.1. Classification (NCBI taxonomy): domain Bacteria; kingdom Pseudomonadati; phylum Pseudomonadota; class Betaproteobacteria; order Burkholderiales; family Burkholderiaceae; genus Paraburkholderia; species Paraburkholderia phytofirmans. The sequence goes on along the minus strand of NZ_CP014578.1, from coordinate 2,647,702 downwards.
GCTTTTTTTTCGCCTTTTGGCGGGTGCTCAGGACATCTGACGAGGCCGCTTACGCGTTGCCCTTGCCGAACAGTGCCGACAGACCGCCAAGCGCGCCGAGCACAGTCGTCGAATTCAGTGTGCCTTCGGCGGGCACTTCGCCTTCCGGCGTCGCTGCGTTGACGACGTGCGGCAGAATCTGCGACAACAGGCCCGTGACCTGATCCGGCTGCACGCCAGCTTTCGCCGCGAGGCTGGCGACAGCATCCGAGCCGAGCACGCTATGGAGTGCATCGGGTGTGATCGGCTGGTTCTCACCGTTACCGACCCACGACGACACAACGTCGCCGAGCCCCTTTTCCCTGAAGCTGCTGATCAGGCCGTTCAGGCCGCCCGGCTGGCTGTTGACGAATTCGAGTGCGGCGGAAACCAGGGCTTGCTGGCCGCCGTCTTCGGGCGATTTGCCAACCAGGGAACCGATAGTGTCGAGTAGGCTCATGACGGACTCTCTTGAATGCCGACGCGTGCTTGACGGGTCGGCGGGTGAAAACGCTGCGCGGTTGCGCGGCGTTGGGGAGGCGGGACGGACGGCGACGGGGCGGCTTATATGCGCCATCGCGCGATCATCGCGCTGCCGATGCTCAAGCCAAATATTACGCGCCGGAGGCTGCGGCAGCCGATGCAGCCTTGCTCGTCTTCGCCTTCTTCTTCGAGGCCTTGGTGCCGGACGCGTCGGCCGGCGTGCTGGCTGCGGCGGCCGTAGCCGGTGCCGAAGCGGCAGCCGCGCCGGATGCCGCGGCCTTGCTCTTCTTCTTCGATTTCGATGCCTTTGTGCCTGACGCTTCGGCCGGCGCTGCGGTCGCCGTCGGGGCCGGTGTCGCGGCCGGCGTGGTGGCAGCGGGTGCCGCCGCCGGTGCCGCCTTGGTGCTCGCGGCGCCGGTCGACTTCGCGGCTGCCTTGGCGCCGGTCGGCGGTGTGGACGAGCCGTTGACGGTCAAACCCGCCGCTTCGAGATTAGCCACTGATTTGGTGCCGAGGCCTTTGACGCGAGTAGAGAGATCGTCAGCATCCTTGAACGGGCCGTTCTTGGTGCGTTCGTCGATGATCGCTTTCGCATGCACCGGGCCGATACCCTTGACCGATTCGAGCGCGGCCTGATCGGCGGAATTCACTTCGACGGCAGCCGCAAATCCGGCCGACAGCGACAAAGCCAAAGCAACGCAAAGCATCAAAAGCTTCTTCAGCATGGCAAGCACTCCATTGAGGGCGAAAAAGTTGGCCGCAAAGGGAAAAACTCGGGACGACGCAGCCTGTCAGCAGGCGCTGCGCTTAAGCATAGAACAAATTGCGCGCCCTTATTTGCAAACGCCGACGATTTATACCGATCGATTCATGACAAGTAAATCAGGCTGGACAATATTTAAAGCTTTTGCCTGGCGATTAAGCAGTATTGAGTTTATCGATCAACGCAGCGAGTCGTAAAAATGACAGTCCGGACAAATGACAGCGTCTTCCACTTGACTTGGAGTGCACTCGAAGTCCCAACCTGAGTTCCGTCATGTCGAAAATGTCAAAGGCACTCACCATCGGCGAGGTCGCCGGGACGATCGGCGTCTCCACCCACACGCTGCGCTACTACGAACAGGCCGGCCTGATTCGGGCGGTTGGGCGCACGCAGGCGGGGCATCGCCTGTATTCGCCGGCCGAGCTGGGCTTTCCACGAAGGGGGCAATTTTGCGGCGATCTCCGTCGCGTCAAACCGCCGAATCCACCCTGACCACCGGCTCGGCGCGCAAATACCGCTTGCTCACGCCACGCCAGTACAACAGCAAACCGATGCCGGCAATCGCCAGGCTCGCCGTATTGGCGACCCAAAAGCCGCGCGCGCCGGTCAGCCATTCCGGCGTGGTGCCGGAAACATTGAAGCCGAGCAGATATCCGCCGCCGAGTCCCACGCCCCACAGCGCAACCGCATAGATGACGGTTGGCACGACCGCCACTTTGTACGCGCGCAGCACGAACGCGGTGGTGATCTGCAAGGCATCGAACAGGTGATAGCAGACGACGATCAGCACCAGCGGCATCGCTGCCGCCGCGACCTGCGCATTCGGCGTATAGCCTTCGATCACATACGGCCGCAGCACCAGCACGATCGCGCCGTAACAGCAGGCGATCGCCACGGCCATCATGATGCCGTGCCGCGACAGCGTGCGCGCCGCTTCCGGGCGATGCGCGCCCAGTGCCTGAGCGACCAGCGTAGACGAAGCGATCCCGATCGACAGCGGCGTCATGTAGAGCACTGCGCCGATGTTGCCTGCGATCTGGTGTCCGGCGAGCGTCGTTGTGCCAAAGCGTGCAATGAAGAGCGCCATGAACGTGTACGAGGTGACTTCGATCAGGTACGACAGACCCATCGGAATGCCCAGGCGCAGCTGCGCCGCTTGCCGGCGCCAGACCGGCCAGCAGAAGTGCGCAAAGATCGCGAACGGCTTGAAAACGTAGACGCGTGTCAGCAGCAGCATCCCAACCACGGCCAGCCCCCAGTTGATCGCGGTGCTGGCAAGCGCACAGCCCGGCCCGCCGAGCGCCGGCACGCCGAGTCCGCCAAAGATGAACCATGTGTTGAGCGGAAACTTGAGCAGCAGCGCGCCGATCTGCAGGATCATCACGAGCCGCGGTTTGCCGACCGCATTGGTGATCGAGCTGTAGACGCGAAAGGCGAGGCCGGCCGGCAAGCCGAATGCCAGAATCTGCAGGTAGGCGACCGTGCGCTCATGCAGCGCTTCGGGCACACGAGCCAACTGCAGCACCGGCCCTGGAAAATAGAGAATCAGAAAGCCGATCACGGTCAACGCGAGCGCGAGCCACAAAGCCTGGCGCACTTCTTCGCCGATCTCGACGTACCGGCGCGCGCCATAGAGTTGCGCGGTGATCGGTTGCAGCGCGGTGAGGATGCCGGTCAGGCCGATGTAGACGGAAATATAGATCGACGAGCCGAGGCCGAGTGCGGCGAGATCGACGGCCGAATAGCGGCCGACCATCGCCGTGTCGATTACGCCGAACGCGATGATCGCCAGCTGGCCGATCAGCACAGGCCATGCGAGCCCGGCGATTTTTCGCACGTCGGCGAACATGATCAGTCTGGCTTTTTATGCCAGCTGCGGCGTTTGACGACTGGCGGCTTCGGACGGTCGATCCGCACATACAGGCGGAAGCGTTCGTCGCGGTCGGCCACGCGGCGGCCTTCCCACACCAGCTTCCACATGAAGTCCGACATCGCGCTCGGATCGCCGAAGTCCTGGGTGTCCTGACGCAGGATCACGTCGCAGTCCTCGTTGAACGAGAAATGCATATCGCCGAAATAGGCGAAAGTCGCGATCTGCGCGTTACCGAGGCGCACCGGCGAGATACAGGTGTAGTCATCCGGCAGATGGCTTGCGATCTGCTGGGCGACGTCCTTATAGGTCCGGCTGTAGTTGACGACCGGCAGCCACAGCGTCATCAGCAGCACCCACATCAGCGTCGTGCCGGCGCTCGAGAGCACCACGCTGCGCCACAGAACTTTCGGATGACGGGCGAGGCGCCATTGCACTAGCACGAACCAGCAGATCGTCACGGCGACCGCGCACATGAACGACAGGATCTTGAACTGCGGCGCAAAACCCGGGGCGAGACGCGCGAGGTTGCGCGCGAGCGGATGCGGGAAGCCGGTCAGCCCGGCGATGTACACCAGCCAGACGAAGCTGCCGAGGATCGTGAAGCTCAACAGTGCGAACCAGTCGATCGCATTGATCGCGCCGCGTTTGAGCGTGGGCAGCGCGAAGGTGGCCAGCACTGCGAGCGGCGGCAGCAACAGCATGTAAAGCCGGTTCGACTGATGGCTCTGCAACACGACCAGAGCCAGCAGCGGCCCGATCACCGACAGCGGAATCGCCACGTGCGGTGCGCGCCGCAGGCCCGACCAGCTGAACCACGCCCAGAGCGCGAGCGGCCAGGCCGGCCACGTGAAGAGCGGGAGATTCTTGAGCGCGTAGGCGGCCACCGAGCCGGGCGGCCCGGCGAATGACGACAGGCTGACGTGCACCCACTGGTTCAGATACCAGACGGCGTCATCGGGATAGGCGGCGAGCGCGGCGATCGGCCACGCAACCGACAGCAGGAGCGCCACTGGCAAACCGGCCAGCAGCAGCCAGCGCGTACGCGCGTTGCGCACGATCAGCGCCATCGCGAGGGTGCCGAGCAACAGCGCGCCGACCAGCACGGGGGTGCTGGAGAGCGCAACCAGACCGAGCGCCAGGCCCCAGATCAGCGCGCCCTGGATCGGCTTGTCGATCATCCGCACGAGCCCATAGACGAGCATGGCGATGCCGAAGAACTGCGCCAGTTGCGGCGTGGTTTCGTGGCCGCGCTCGGCAAGGCCGAAGCAGGCGAGCAGGATCAGCAGCGCGCCATCGGCGAGGGTGCGGCCGTAGTCGCGCGGTTCCGGCTCGCCGCCGAACGCGTATTTGAACGGCTGCACTTCGGCGCGCCGGCCGAGCAGATAAGCCGCATACCAGACGAATGCACAGGCCGCGCAAAACAGCAGGCCCGTAAACACGCGTGAGGCATTGCTCGCGTCGACCCACGGCGCGAGCGCGCGGATCGCGCTGGCGCCGAGCCAGTAACCGAACGGCCCGTCTTCCGTCATGTACTTGCCGACCAGGTTCGGCAACAGCCAGTCGTGCGTGCCGCCGTTCGCCATCGTCCACATGACGCCGAAGCCGGCTGCGTCCTCGTTCTTCCACGGATCCCGGCCAAACAGGCCAAAGAAGGCATAGACGATACAGATGGTCAGCAGCAGCCAGCGCGGCAACGCACTGGTCGCGGAGGCAGTGAGGCGAACGGCAGGTCTCATGCGGTGTGTGGATATCGGATAAGCGGTGCAGCCGGGACCAGACGGAAAGTCCGGCGGGAATGGCCAATTTGGAGCATCCGGCATTGTAGTCGTGCCGTGCGCTGCGCGTCACGGCCGGTAACGGCTGGCAACGTGAATGGGATGCCTGTAACACGGCGCCGCAACGGGCGACGAATCGCCGGGCGACGCTTCGCATCCGGGCGTCCAGAGTCGGCGACAAAAAAAGGCGACAAAAAAGGGCAGCGTGAGCTGCCCTTTTTCGCTGCTGCTTCGTTGCAGGCCAAGGCCGGCGACGAAGCGGGTATTACTTCGCTGCTGCCTTGCCGGTAGCGCGCGTGCCGAACTTCTTGTTGAACTTCTCGACGCGGCCTGCCGTGTCCATGATCTTTTGTTGGCCGGTGTAGAACGGATGCGATTCCGACGACACTTCGATCTTGGCGAGCGGGTAGGTCTTGCCGTTGAATTCGGCGGTTTCACGCGTCTGGATGGTCGAGCGCGTCACAAACTTGAAGTCGATCGACATGTCGACGAACAGGACTTCGCGGTAATCCGGGTGAATGCCTTCTTTCATGGTCTTTCCTTTAATCTGGCGGTAGCCAACCCGCGTGCAGCCGCTATGAAGGCGGACAGCATCTAGGCGCGAGCCACTTGCCTATGGTCGAAAAACGACGATTATGCCAGAAAATCAGTCGCTTGACGACCTTTCTACGACCTTTTTGCCCGTCTTTTGCCGCGTTTTCGCCGCCTTTGCGCCGGTTGTTTCTCGCCGGCTGGTGCGTGGCTGGAGTGGCGCCCCTCCACCGGCACGCCCTTGCGTGGTGGCGCGGCAGACCTCTCAGGCCGGCGGGAAAGTCAACCCGGCCCGCGCCGGATCCTGGCGGTAATACCGCGCCAGCAAGCGGTATAGCTCGGGATATTCCGCCTCGAAGGCGTGCGGCTGGACGAACAACGCTTCGCTGCAAACGGCAAAAAATTCCGACGGATGGTCCGCCGCATACGGATCGATCAGCGAATCGCGCTCGAAACGTGCCCAGCGCCGATCCGGCACCGCGTCCACTTTGGCGCAGAACTGGTCGTAGGCATGGTCGAAAATGTCGGCCCATGCCTGTGAATCGAGCGGTGCATGCCAGCGGCGCATGAGCGGTGGATGGCCGTCCGCCTCGCCGGTCAGCATGTCGATCTTGTGCGCGAATTCGTGAATCACAACGTTATAGGCGTCCGTGCCGCCGGTCATCTGCGCGTCTTCCCATGACAACACCACCGGGCCGCCTTCCCACGCTTCGCCGCTCGCGTCGTGCTCGACCTCGTGCACCACGCCGTCTTCGTCCTCGACCGTCTTGCGGATCACGAACTCGCCCGGATAGACGATCACGCCGACCCAGCCGCGATACAGGTCGAGGCTCAGGTTCAGCACCGGCAAACACGCTTGCGCGGCGATCGCCACGGTCATGGCGTCGGTTAGCTCGAGGTCGTGCGCGGTTGAAAATTCCTTTTGCGCGATAAAAAGGCTGGTCAGCTCGCGCAGACGCACGCGATCCGGCGCGTCGAGGTGGGCGAGGAACGGCAGGCCGTCGAGCGTGGCCTGCCAGAGGGCGTCCTCGATCGCGTAGTCGCGCAGCGCGCGGTCGCGGCGGCGCGTGCCGAACCATTGGGTGAGTTTCGAGAGCATGGCCTGATGAAACCTTTAGTCGATCTGTTTTTGCCGCGCGGCGAACATGCCGCCGCATATCGCAATGCCGATCAGAAAGTAGAAGCCGTCCAGCGATGTCAGGAAGCTAGCCTGCTGCGTCACCGTCCGGCTGATTTCGACCAGCGCAAGCGCATGTGCCTCGGACGGCGAGCCGCCGGCTGCGCTCAAGCCACTGGTCAGCGCCGCAAGCGAATTCTGGAACAACGGATTGTACGGATTCACGAACTTCGCGAGGCGAGCTTGATGCAGTGCCTGCCGATGTTGTTCGACGATGATCACCGAGGCCGTCGCGAACGAGATCGTCAGTTGCCGCACGATGTTTTTCAGCCGGTAGCCGTGCGTGAATTCTTCAATAGCGAAGATTCTAAACGTCAGATTGGCGACCGGCAGCACGATGAACAGCAGCAAGCCACGCAGCAGCATGGGCGCGATCAGCGCGGCCTGGCCGACGCCCGGCGACATGCGCGTCATCCACAACGGTGCGCGAGAGGATGTGGCGCTCATGCGGAGTTCGCCGGCATTTGAATCGGGCGGCAGTTGTTTGTCGTTGCACATGCCGCGGACGAAAAAAAACCGCTCGTTTGCAGCGAGCGGCTTTCTTCTGCGATGCGGGTAGTTGCTCCCGGCGCAGCGTTGCGGCTTAAGCGTTAGCTGCCGCCGCCACGACGCATCATGTCGAAGAACTCGGAGTTGCTCTTCGTCTGGCGAATCTTGTCGAGCAGGAATTCCATCGACTCGACTTCGTCCATGTCGTGAATGAACTTGCGCAGCACCCAGATCTTTTGCAGCACTTCGGGCTTGATCAGCAGTTCTTCACGGCGCGTGCCGGACTTGTTCAGGTTGATCGACGGATAGACGCGCTTTTCAGCAAGGCGACGCTCCAGGTGCACTTCCATGTTGCCGGTGCCCTTGAATTCTTCGTAGATCACGTCGTCCATGCGGCTGCCGGTTTCGATCAGCGCCGTACCGATGATGGTCAGCGAACCGCCTTCCTCGATATTGCGCGCCGCGCCGAAGAAGCGCTTCGGACGTTGCAGCGCGTTCGCGTCGACACCACCCGTCAGCACCTTGCCCGAGGCCGGCACGACTGTGTTGTACGCACGCGCAAGACGCGTGATCGAGTCGAGCAGAATCACCACGTCGTTCTTCATTTCGACGAGGCGCTTGGCTTTTTCGATCACCATTTCGGCGACCTGGACGTGCCGCGCAGCCGGTTCGTCGAACGTGGAGGCGATCACTTCGCCGGCCACCGAACGCTGCATTTCGGTCACTTCTTCCGGGCGTTCGTCGATCAGCAGCACGAACAGCACGACATCCGGATGGTTTTGCTTAATGGCGTGCGCGATGTGCTGCAGCATCACGGTCTTACCGGACTTCGGCGAGGCAACCAGCAGACCGCGCTGGCCTTTGCCGATCGGCGCGATCATGTCGATGATGCGGCCCGTGACGTTTTCTTCGCCACGCATTTCACGTTCGAGCAGCAGCACCTTGTTCGGGTGCAGCGGCGTCAGGTTTTCGAACATGATCTTGTGCTTCGAGGCTTCCGGCGGCTGGCCGTTGACCTTGTCCACCTTCACCAGCGCGAAATAGCGTTCGCCGTCTTTCGGCGTACGCACTTCGCCTTCGATCGTGTCGCCCGTGTGCAGGTTGAAGCGGCGGATTTGCGACGGGCTGATGTAAATATCGTCCGTGCTGGCGAGATACGAGGTTTCCGGCGAACGCAGGAAGCCGAAGCCGTCCGGCAGCACTTCGAGCGTGCCGTCGCCGAAGATCGTGTCGCCCGTTTTGGCTCGTTTTTTTAGAATGGCAAACATCAATTCCTGCTTGCGCAGGCGGTTTGCACTTTCGATCTCGAGGCCATTGGCCATCTCGATCAATTCGGACACGTGCAGAGTCTTAAGCTCGGATAAATGCATACGGAGAACCCGCAGGAGAAGGTGCGACGAAATGAAATCTGGGAGGAGAGTGAGCGGAACCGCTCAAGGACTTACACGTCTTTTCGACGTTTTGCGGATTCTAGCATAGCACACGCCAATTTCCGCCAGTGCGACGGCATGGCATCTTTCTTATTTATCAGGCGTGTTGTCGCTGGACAACACGCCTAAGACAGCGCGCCTATAGGTCTCAAGGGAATCAGGAGCACCCCGACGCGCCGGGCGCCGCTTTACAGGTTGCCGTCGAGGAACGCGGTGAGTTGCGACTTCGACAGTGCGCCGACCTTCTGCGCGGCGACAGCGCCGTTCTTGAAGAGGATCAGCGTGGGGATGCCGCGCACGCCGAACTTGACCGGCGTCGATTGATGTTCGTCGACGTTGATCTTGGCGATCTGCAGGCGATCGGCGTAATCCTTGGCGACTTCGTCGAGGATCGGCGCGATCATCTTGCAGGGACCGCACCATTCAGCCCAGAAATCGAGCAGCACGGGTTTATCGGATTTCACGACGTCCTGTTCGAACGATGCGTCGCTAATATGCTTGATTGATTCGCTCATTGTATGAATACCTCTATCGGTTCGAGGCCCGCCTGAATTGCTCGCCACGATACGTCAAAATCTAGGGAAACTTCCATTCGCTTTGCCGCAACCGGAGCCTTGCCGGCACACCCCTGAAAAGGTCGAAAAACCCTGTCCGGAATGTGTGGAAAGCTCGCGCTTGCGGGTCATCCGTATGGCAGTTTAGCTTAATTCGCTATGCGTTGCCGGTGGTGATAGTACTCATCAAGGGCAGTGGGGCCAATGGCCGCCGGTGCCGTGTCACTCCGTTTTAACAACCGCGACGCAGTCTATCTGGAGACAGGCAGCGCAAACTCAAGTACCCGAACGCGTACTGCCGGGCTGCTGCCTATATAGTGCGAAGCGCCTGATTCGGCGCGTCGATGTCGGTTTGGCCGTATTAACAGTCGCGCGACGGCCCAAGCGGTGATAGAATGTTTCGTGACGGGCCTCCTCGCATGGAGGGATGGTCAACCTGGTCAGGTCGGGAACGAAGCAGCCACAGCCGTTTTCCACCAGTGCCGAGGGTCAGGCTCGTCACCTTCTTTTTTTTTGTCCGCGTTTTCGTCGCATTTTCGTCAGTAGCACCTCCCATCTCCTGTTTTGCCTTAGGCATGCCTCACAGGCGCTGCAGCGGCATTCCCCGCGCGCTTCATCTATTTTTTTCTATCGGTCCGTTAGCCAGTTTCAATGAAGCGGCAACACGCGTTCGTGCGCCGTCTCGATTCGGTTTTGCGCGCCATCGTTACTGATACAATTTCCGGATGACCTATCAAGTTCTCGCACGCAAATGGCGGCCGAAGGATTTCGCTTCGCTCGTCGGACAGGAGCACGTGGTGCGCGCGCTCACGCACGCGCTCGACGGTGGCCGTCTGCATCACGCCTATCTGTTTACCGGCACCCGCGGCGTCGGTAAGACCACGCTGTCGCGCATCTTCGCCAAGGCGCTGAATTGCGAAACCGGCGTGACCTCCACGCCGTGCGGCGTGTGCCGCGCGTGCCGCGAAATCGATGAGGGCCGCTTTGTCGATTATGTCGAGATGGACGCGGCGAGTAACCGCGGTGTCGACGAAATGGCGGCGCTGCTGGAGCGCGCGGTTTACGCACCGGTCGACGCGCGCTTCAAGGTCTACATGATCGACGAAGTGCACATGCTGACCAACCACGCCTTCAACGCGATGTTGAAGACGCTGGAAGAGCCGCCTTCGCACGTCAAATTCATTCTTGCTACTACCGATCCGCAGAAGATTCCGGTCACGGTGCTGTCGCGCTGTCTGCAGTTCAACTTGAAGCAGATGCCGGCCGGGCACATCGTGTCGCATCTCGAGCACATTCTCGGTGAAGAGAAGGTGCCGTTCGACGCCCAGGCATTGCGCCTGCTCGCGCGCGCGGCCGACGGCTCGATGCGCGACGCGCTCTCGCTCACCGATCAGGCGATCGCCTATTCGGCCAATCAGGTGAATGAAGAAGCGGTGCGCGGCATGCTCGGCGCGCTCGATCAAAGCTATCTGATTCGACTGCTCGACGCGCTGGCCGATGGCGACGGCGCCGCCGTGCTGGCGGTCGCGGACGAGATGGCGTTGCGCAGCCTGTCGTTTTCGACGGCGTTGCAGGATCTGGCGAGCCTGTTGCACCGAATCGCGTGGGCGCAGTTCGCGCCGTCGTCGGTGTTGGACGAGTGGCCGGAAGCGGGGGATCTGCGTCGTTTCGCCGAAGCGTTGAGCGCCGAGCAGGTGCAGTTGTTCTATCAGATTGCGACCATCGGCCGTAGCGAACTGGGTCTCGCGCCCGACGAATATGCCGGTTTTACGATGACGCTGCTGCGCATGCTGGCGTTCGAACCGGCGCCCATCGGCGGTGGCGGCGCGACTGCCGCGCGTCCGGCAGGGCCGGCGGGGGTGGGTGGCGCTAAACGCGCTGGCTCGCCGGCGGTCGCTGCGCAACAGGCGGTGGCGCCGTCGCGTGCGGTTGAAGCTGCTGCTGCCGTGCCGGTACGCTCGCCTAATCCGCTGGCGGAAACGAAGCCCGCCACGGCCGATTCGCGGCACCTGGCGTCGGCGGGGGCTGCTGAAAATGCTGACACGCCGAAGGCATCTACTGGTGAAGCAGCAATCGTTTCCAGGTCCGTAGCTGTATCCGCATCGGCCTCTGGCGAAGCGAGCGCGGCGCCTGCGCCCAAGGCGGCCGACGTCATCGTCGCACCGGCTTTAGCGCCGTGGCAGGAAGAGGCTTCCGCCGAACCGATTCCGAGCGATCCGATGTCGGCACCTACGGACGCGAGCGCGCCCCGAGGGGCCCCGATGCCCGAAGCAACGCCCCTGGCGTCGGCAGTCGTGGCGACCGAACCGATCGCAGCACCGAAAGTAGCGACCGCGCCGGCTTTGGCACCGTGGGACGACGCACCCACCGAGCCAGTCCCGAATGAATCACCCGCTGCGGCCGCTTCTCAGGAATCGGCGCCCGCGTCTTCGCTCGCTGCTCCGGCCGCAGCCGCGTTCGCACAGGCAGAAGAGGCCGCACCCGCGCCGGCATCGCAAGAATCGCCGCCCGCGGCCAACATTCCGCCCCGCCGTGCAGGCGGCGCGGCCGACGCGCTCAATGTATTGCGCAGCGCCGGCTTGAAAGTGTCGTCGGACCGTGGCCGCGCCACGGCGGCAGCCACCGCCAAGCCGGCAGCAGCCCCGGCTACGCCGAAGCCTGCCGCACCGCGCGTTGTCGTCAATGTGCCGACGCCGGGCGCCCCGCGCCGCGCGCCGCAACAAGACGCAGCTGCGGGCGCGCGTGCGCCGTCGGCGCAGGCCCAGGAGCAGACCGGCTCGTCGAGCGCGCCGTGGGACGACATGCCGCCCGACGAATACATGCCGCTCACGGCAGCGGACGAGGGCTACTACGGCCTGCCGGACGACAACTACGTGCCGGTGTTCGACAGCGGACCCGACGACGTCCGCGTGAACGCGGCGCCTGCGTCCACACCTGCACCAGCGGTCGACAAGCGGCCGTTGCCGCCCGCCGTGCCGCTCGATCCGCTGGGTTTTCAGGGCGACTGGCCCGCGCTCGCCGTCGACCTGCCGCTCAAGGGTATTTCGTATCAACTCGCGTTCAACAGCGAACTGATGGCACTCGAAGGCGGCACGCTCAAACTGAACGTGCCGGTGCCCCAGTACGCGGAAGCCTCGCAGGTCGCTAAACTGAAAGCCGCGCTCGCTGACAGGCTCGGCCAGACCGTCGACGTATTGGTCGAAGTCGGCCCGGCGCGCCGCACGGCGGCCGCGCACGACGCCGCCATGCGCGCCCAGCGCCAGCAGGAAGCGGAGCGCGAAATCGGCGCCGATCCGTTCGTGCAGTCGCTGATCCGCGAGTTCGGCGCGAGCATCGTGCCCGGCTCGATTCGGCCGATTACGCAGGACGCCGGCCCGAACGGCGCGCCGTCCGTCCACTGATTCGCCGCGCCCTGTGGCGCACCCGATTTCCGGATTTCACGCTATCAAGAAGGAGCATGTCCATGATGAAAGGCCAACTCGCCGGGCTGATGAAGCAGGCCCAGCAGATGCAGGAAAACATGAAGAAGATGCAGGAGCAGCTTGCATTGATCGAAGTCGAGGGGCAGTCGGGCGCCGGTCTCGTCAAGGTGACGATGACCTGCAAGAACGACGTGCGCCGCGTGTCGATCGATCCGAGCCTGCTCGCCGACGACAAGGACATGCTGGAAGACCTGGTCGCCGCTGCGTTCAACGACGCCGTGCGCAAGGCCGAAGCCACCGCTCAGGAAAAGATGGGCGGTATGACTTCGGGTCTGCCGTTGCCGCCGGGCTTCAAGCTGCCGTTCTGAGCGACGTCGCTGCAAGAAGAAGGAGAAGGACTCACGCCGCTGCGTTGACCGCGGCGTGATAACCGCATCGCCACCCGCGTACCGGACCCTACCAGGCAACACCCACTTCGACACCGCCGATCCGCATGAAACAACCTTCCGCCTTGTCGGCGCTCGTCGAAGCGCTGCGCGTGCTGCCCGGTGTCGGGCCTAAGTCCGCGCAACGCATGGCGTACCACCTGATGCAGCACGACCGCGACGGCGCCGAAAAACTCGGCCGCTCGTTGCTGTTCGCGACTGAACATCTGCAGCACTGCGAGAAGTGCAACACCTTTACCGAAGCGCAGATCTGCGAGGTCTGTCTCGACGAGGAGCGCGATCCGGCGCTGTTGTGCGTCGTCGAGACGCCCGCCGACCAGATCATGCTCGAACAGACGATGACCTATCGCGGCCTCTATTTCGTTCTGATGGGGCGGCTCAGTCCGCTCGACGGCATCGGTCCGAAGGAAATCCATTTCGACCGGCTGGTCAAACGCGCTTCGGACGGCATCGTCAAGGAAGTTGTGCTCGCAACCAATTTCACCAATGAAGGCGAGGCCACCGCGCATTACCTCGGGCAGACGCTCAAGGCGCGCGGTCTTGCCGTGACGCGCCTCGCGCGCGGCGTGCCGGTGGGCGGTGAACTCGAGTATGTCGACGCCGGCACCATCGCCCGTGCGATGCTCGACCGGCGCTCGATGTAGCGCGACGTCACGGAAAGCGCCACGTCGCGGCGCCTGCCATGTCTGAGCGAGCCGCGCGAGACCGGTCCGCATCGCCTCGCGCCGCGCGCCGCCTTGGCAAGAACAGAACACAGAGGAGACACATGAGCGTCAACCCCGATCCCAGCGCCACCGCCACGCCGAAAGGCCCGCTTGCCGGCGTCAAGGTGCTCGAACTCGGCACGCTGATCGCCGGCCCGTTCGCCGCGCGCTTTCTCGGCGAGTTTGGCGCCGACGTCATCAAGATCGAAGATCCCAAAGGCGGCGACCCGCTGCGCAAGTGGCGCAAGCTCTATCCGGAAGTCGGTGGCACGTCGCTGTGGTGGGCCGTTCAGGCGCGCAACAAGAAATCCGTCACGATCAATCTGAAAGCCGAGGAGGGCAAGGAGATCGTGCGGCGTCTGGCGAAAGAAGCCGATATCGTCGTCGAAAATTTCCGGCCGGGTTTGTTGGAGAAGCTCGGTCTCGGTTATGACGTCTTGTCGGCGGAGAACCCGGGGCTCGTGATGGTGCGTCTGTCCGGCTATGGCCAGACCGGGCCGTATCGCGACCGGCCTGGATTCGGAGCGATCGCCGAATCGATGGGCGGTTTGCGCCACATCACCGGCTACCCGGATTTGCCGCCGCCGCGCATCGGCATTTCGATCGGCGATTCGATTGCCGCGCTGCACGGCGTAATCGGCGCATTGATGGCGCTGCATCACAAGCAGGTGAACGGCGGCAAAGGGCAGGTCGTCGACGTCGCGCTGTACGAGGCGGTCTTCAACATGATGGAGAGCGTGGTGCCGGAGTACGGCGTGTACGGCATGGTGCGCGAGCGTACCGGCGCGTCGCTGCCGGGCATCGTGCCGTCGAACACATATCCTTGCCGCGACGGCAGCATCGTGATCGGCGGCAATAGCGACCCGATCTTCAGGCGCTTGATGATCGCCATCGAACGAGAAGATCTGGCGAACGATCCCGCGTTGGCGCACAACGACGGCCGCGTGCCGCGCACGCAGGAAATCGACGGCGCGATCGCCGCGTGGCTCGCCACGCGCACCATCGACGAGGCACTCGCCGTGCTGAACGCCGCCGACGTGCCGGTCGGCCGTATTTACAGCGTCGCGGACATGTTCACCGATCCGCAATTCATGGCGCGCCAGATGATCCAGCGCTTCAAGTGGCAGGACGGTCAGGAAATCACGCTTCCCGCGGTGACGCCGAAGCTCTCGGAAACCCCCGGCGAAACGCGCTGGCTAGGCCCGGAACTGGGTGAACATACCGATGAAGTCCTGCAATCGCTAGGTTATGATTCTGACCACATTGCAAGGTTGCGTGCGCAACTGATTGTGTAAGTGAGCGCGCTGCAAAAAAGACAACAAAAGTTTGGAGACAACAGACCATGCAACGCAGAACCTTCCTCGCGGGTACCGCCGCGCTCGCGGGCGCCACGTTCGCTGCCACGCCGCTGGCCTTCGCGCAGGGCAAACCTGAAACCACCAAGGTGGCGATCGCCGTCGGCGGCAAGAATCTGTTCTATTACTTGCCGCTCACGATTGCCGAGCGCCGCAATTACTTCAAGGACGAAGGGCTCGACGTCGAAATCTCGGATTTCGCCGGCGGCTCGCAAGCGCTGAAGGCGGCAGTGGGCGGCAGCGCGGATGTGGTCTCCGGCGCGTTCGAGCACACCTTGCTGCTGCAGGCGCAAAAGCAGTCGTTCCGCGAATTCGTGCTGCAAGGGCGCGCGCCGCAGATCGTACTCGCGGTCTCGAAGAAGGCGATGCCGAACTACAAGTCGATCGCCGATCTGAAGGGCAAGAAAATCGGCGTCACCGCGCCGGGTTCGTCGACCTCGATCATGGCGAGTTTCGTGCTGGCGAAAGCCGGGCTGACCGCGAAAGACGTCGCGTTCATCGGTGTGGGCGCAGGGGCGGGGGCGATCGCGGCGCTGCAGTCGGGCCAGATCGATGCCATCGCCAATCTCGACCCGGTGATGACCAAGCTCGAACGCAGCGGCGAGATTCGCGTCGTATCGGACACGCGGACCTTGGCCGACACGCGCAGCGTGTTTGGCGGCGACATGCCGGCGGGGTGCCTGTACGCGTCGCAGAGCTTCATCACGAAGAATCCGAACACCACCCAGGCGCTGACCAATGCGATGGTGCGCGCACTCAAGTGGTTGCAAACGGCGACCGGCAGCGAGCTGATCGACACGGTGCCGGAAGGCTATCTGCTCGGCGACCGCGCGGTGTATCTGGACGCGTGGCAGCACGTGAAGGAAGCGATGTCGCCGGATGGCCTGATGCCCGCCGACGGCCCGGCCACGTCGCTGAAGACCTTGCAGGCATTCGATCCGAACGTGCAGGGCAAGCCGATCGATTTGTCGAAGACGTGGACCAACGACTTCGTCAAGAAAGCGCTGGCGACGGTCAAGGCCTGAGCGCCGTAAGTGTGGAGCCGGGGGCGGCACGTGCCGCGCTTGCCTCAACCATCGCCGTCATGACGGCATGACAAACCGAAACCGATCTTCGAAGCGAGTCGAACGATGACCGTTGCCGCCCTGGCGCTCGACAACATCACCTGCACGTTCGCTGCGCGGGACAACCGCGCGCAGCGCTATACGGCGGTCAAGGATACGACCTTGCGCATCGCGCCGGGCGAATTCGTCTCGGTGGTCGGCCCGACCGGTTGCGGCAAATCCACCTTGCTGAACGTCGGCGCGGGTTTGCTGGGGCCGTCGTCGGGCACGATCAGTGTATTCGGCGAGCCGCTCAAGGGGATCAACCGGCGCGCCGGCTATATGTTCCAGGCTGACGCACTGATGCCGTGGCGCTCGGCCATCGACAACGTGATGGCCGGCCTGGCATTCCGCGGCGTGCCGCCGGCCGAAGCGCGCAGCAAAGCCGACGAATGGTTGAAGCGCGTGGGCCTCGGCGGTTTCGGCGACCGCTATCCGCATCAACTGTCGGGCGGCATGCGCAAGCGCGTCGCGATGGCACAGACGCTGATCCTCGATCCGGACATCATCCTGATGGACGAGCCGTTTTCCGCGCTCGATATCCAGACGCGTCAGTTGATGGAAAACGAGTTGCTCGACCTGTGGGCCGCCAAACGCAAAGCGGTGCTATTCATCACGCACGATCTCGACGAAGCGATCTCGATGTCCGACCGCGTGGTGGTGCTGTCGGCGGGGCCGGGCACGCATCCGATCGGCGAATTCACGATCGATCTGCCGCGTCCGCGCGACGTCGCCGAGATCCGCGCGCATCCGCGTTTCGTCGAATTGCATGCGCAGATCTGGAGCGTGCTGCGCGATGAGGTGCTCAAGGGCTACCAGCAGCAACTGACGGCCGTTTAATCGCGGCTCACGGTCGGGTCTCGCAGTTGGGTGACACATTTGCGTCTTGCTGTTGCGTTCGCAAGTTACGTTCGGCAGTAGCGTCGATCAATCGTCTAAGGCAAACCGAGTCATGTGGAAGACGTTACGCCCGAACCGGGCGAACCTGGTGATCTGGCAGTGGCTGCTGCTCGTACTGTGCTTCGTGCTCTGGTACGTGCTGACCAGTCCGACACTGCTGCCGCCGTTCTATTTCGACGACCCGAACAAGGCCGCGTTCTTCTTCGGCGAGCCGCAGAAGGTACTGCAGCGCATCTGGGAGTGGTTCACGGGCGGCGAAATCTATCTGCACCTGTGGATCACCCTCGTCGAAACGGTGCTCGCGTTCGCGCTCGGCACCGCGCTCGGACTCGGCGTCGGTCTGTGGCTTGCGCTGTCGCCGCTCGCGAGCGCGCTATTCGATCCCTATATCAAGGCGGCCAACTCGATGCCGCGGGTGATTCTTGCGCCGATCTTCGGCGTGTGGTTTGGCCTCGGCATCTGGTCGAAGGTGGCGCTAGGCGTCACGCTGGTGTTCTTTATCGTGTTCTTTAACGTCTACCAGGGCGTGAAGGAAGTGAGCCCGGTTGTGCTCGCCAACGCGCGTATGCTCGGCGCCAACCGCAAGCAGTTGCTGCGTTTCGTCTATCTGCCAAGCGCGATGAGCTGGGTGTTTTCGAGCTTGCATACATCGGTGGGCCTGGCGTTCGTCGGCTCGGTGGTGGGGGAATATCTCGGCTCGGCGCGCGGCGTCGGCTATCTGATTCTGCAAGCCGAGGGCACTTTCGATATCAATACCGTGTTCGCCGGCATTCTGGTGTTGACGGCGTTCGCGCTGATTCTCGATGCCATCGTCGGGCTGGGCGAGCGGCGGCTGATGAAGTGGCAGCCAAAGTCGGGTGATACGGAAAAGCTGTAGGCACACGAGCGCTGGGCGCAGCAAAAACGGCGCGCGGTTTTAAAACCTCGCGCCGTTTTCATTTGTCGCTCGATGAAGCGCACGTTGAGCGCGCGACGGCTAACGGTTAAGGCGTAATCACTACCTTCCCGATCACGCGCCGCTCGGCCATGTCGCGCAACGCGCGGCCGGTGTCTTCGAGCGAATAACGTTCCGATACATAGGGCTTGAGCTTGCCTTCGCCAATCCAGCCGGTCATTTGCTGGAACGCGGCGTGATTGTGCTGCGGCTCGCGTTTCGCAAAGTCTCCCCAGAACACACCGACCAGACTTGCGCCTTTGAGCAGCGTCAGGTTGAGCGGCAACTTCGGGATCTCGCCATTTGCAAAGCCGACCACCAGATAACGACCGCGCCAGCCGATGCTGCGAAACGCCGGTTCCGCATACACGCCGCCGACCGGATCGTAGATCACGTCCGGACCCTTGCCATCGGTCAGCGCCTTGATGCGCTCGCGCAGATCTTCGGTGCTGTAGTTGATGGTCGCGTCCGCGCCATGCTTCACGCAGGTGGCGAGCTTCTCGTCGCTCGACGCCGCCGCGATCACGCGCGCACCGAGCGCCTTGCCAATCTCGACCGCGGCAAGCCCGACGCCGCCCGCCGCGCCCAACACCAGCATCGTTTCACCGGCCTTCAACTGGCCGCGGTCGACCACTGCGTGATGCGACGTGCCATAGGCGAGCGTGAACGCGGCGGCCAGTTCGAATTCGACGCCGTCCGCCAGCGGCACGCACGCCTCGACCGGCGCCAGGGCCTGCTCGGCAAACCCGCCTGAGCCGGTGAACGCGACCACCCGCGAGCCCGGCCTGAACTGCGTCACCCCGGCGCCGACCGCGCGCACGACGCCCGCGACTTCCGAGCCGGGCGTAAAGGGCAGGGGCGGTTTGAACTGGTACTTGTTCTCGATGATCAGCACATCGGGAAAGTTGACCGCCGCCGCTTTGACGTCGATCACGACGTGGCCGGGTGGCGGCTCGAGGTCAGGCAGATTTTCGACGACCAGGCTCTCCGGCGGCCCGTATTGATTGCAGCGAATCGCGCGCATCGTGTCTCCATATCGATCAGGGTTCCCCAAGGGACTTCCTTCGGGGCATCGCAACTATTCTGAGTGTAAAACAATCAGCACGACCGTGCGTTTTTATTGCTCGAAGCCGGCTGCCTGTGCGCTCGATACCCGTCGCCGCGAGGCCCGGCGCGCGCGCTTTGCATGGGATGCGCGCAGCGCCTGCCGTGTCGTTCGCGTGCCTTCTTTCCTCGGTTACAATCGCCGCATGCGAATCCTACTCAGCAATGACGACGGCTATCTGGCGCCAGGCCTTGCGGCGCTTTACGAAGCGCTCAAGCCGATCGCGGACGTCACCGTGATGGCCCCCGAGCAGAACTGCAGCGGCGCGTCGAATTCCTTGACGCTGTCGCGCCCGCTTTCGGTGCTGCGCTCGGCGAACGGCTTCTACTACGTCAACGGCACGCCAACCGATTCGGTGCACATCGCGCTGACCGGTATGCTGGACCACACGCCCGACCTCGTCGTCTCAGGCATCAACAACGGCCAGAACATGGGCGAAGACACGCTCTATTCGGGTACCGTCGCCGCCGCCACCGAAGGCATCATGTTCGGTGTGCCGGCCATCGCCTTTTCGCTGGTCGACAAAGACTGGGTGCACCTCGAAGATGCTGCGCGCGTGGCCGCCGAGATCGTCGCGCACTACCTCGAGCACCCGTTGCCGGGGCATCCGCTTCTGAACGTCAATATTCCGAACCTGCCGTATGAGCAAATCGGCGGCTGGCATATCACGCGTCTTGGCAAGCGGCATCCGTCGCAGCCGGTGATCCGCCAGACCAACCCGCGCGGCGAACCGATCTACTGGATCGGTCCGTCTGGCAGCGCGCGCGACGCGAGCGAAGGCACCGATTTTCATGCCGTCGCCAACGGCCTGGTGTCGATCACGCCGTTGCAACTCGACCTGACCCACACGCAGATGCTGCCCGCGGCGCGCGACTGGGCGCGCGCCGGCAGCGGCACTTCATGACTAGCGAGCGCGCAAAGCGCTTTCCGCTCGGCCTCGAGGACCTGGTGCGTGAACCGCGCCGGACTGAAGGACGTCCGGGCGAAATGCGCGCGGCGGCACTCGCCGCGAGCGCGGCGCTGAACGCACGCCAGCAACCGGCGAAGAACCCGGCGCCTGGCTCCGCGGGGAAAATCCAGGCGAAGCCGCCGGCGAGGGCACAGGCCCAAGCGCAGGCGCCGTCGCTTGCAAAACCGCAAGCAAAGCCGCAAGCGAAGGCGTCGGCGAGCCCGCCGGTCAATGCCCAAGCCAAGTCGCAAGCCAAGTCGCAAGCCAAACCACCCGCAACAGCCGTCGCGCAAAGTGCGGCGGTGCGCGCCGCGCCAAAACCGGCGCCGGTGAACAAGCCAGTGGCCAAACTCAACGAGCGGACCGCCGTGCCGAATGTCGCGTTGAACGGCGCTTTGGCACTGACTTCGGAACGGGTTCGCGAACGGATGGTCGAACGGCTGCGTGCGAACGGTGTGACCGATCAGCGCGTGTTGAACGCGATGTCGGTGGTGCCGCGTCACATGTTCGTCGACCCGGGCCTCGCGGCCCAGGCCTATGAAGATGCCGCGCTGCCGATCGGCCATCACCAGACGATTTCCAAGCCCTCTGTGGTCGCGCGGATGATCGAACTGGCGGCCGCCGGCCGCGCATTGAACAACGTGCTCGAAATCGGCACAGGTTGCGGCTATCAGGCAGCGGTACTGAGCCAGGTCGCGCGGGATGTTTATTCGATCGAGCGCATCAAGCCGCTATCCGAGCGCGCGAAGACAAACTTGCGTCCGCTGCGCATTCCGAACATTCGGCTGCACTACGGCGATGGCCGTCTGGGACTGCCGTCGGCAGCGCCGTTCGATGCGATCGTGATCGCCGCGGCCGGACTCGACGTACCGCAAGCATTACTTGAACAACTCGCGATCGGCGGCCGTCTGGTCGCGCCGGTCGGCTCGCAGGAAGGCCAGAACCAGGTGCTGACCCTGGTCGAACGTCTCGGACCCGCGCAGTGGCGCGAGTCGCGGCTTGATCGCGTTTTCTTTGTACCCTTAAAATCCGGAGTGATTTGACACCGATGAGTATGTTGCGCGCGATGCAAAGAACCAGACTGACTATCCCCATGACCGTAACCCAGCGTAGCGTGTGCGTGCTCGCCTTGTCCCTGTTGATGTCGGCCTGTGCGACCCGCTTCGATCAGGCGCCGGTCGTCGACCGTTCCGGCAGCGGCGCGCTCGGCACACAAGCCGCGCAGCAGCCGGCCGTGCCGCTCGGGCCGCCGCCGCCTGGCTACTATCGCGTGAAGCCGGGCGATACGCTGTACCGGATCGCGTTGGAGAACGGTCAGAACTACCGCGATATCTCGACGTGGAACAATCTCACGAACCCGAATCAGATTGAAGTCGATCAGT
The DNA here is from genome assembly GCF_001634365.1 of Paraburkholderia phytofirmans OLGA172. Lineage (NCBI taxonomy): Bacteria > Pseudomonadati > Pseudomonadota > Betaproteobacteria > Burkholderiales > Burkholderiaceae > Paraburkholderia > Paraburkholderia phytofirmans. The sequence goes on along the minus strand of NZ_CP014578.1, from coordinate 2,626,309 downwards.
TGCTGCGCGTCGTGCCGCCGGGTGCGAACACCGCCGCCCTGACGCCGGGCGTGTCGACGGCGCCGATCGGCGGTGGCGCGGTGCAGAGCGCGCCGCTTGGCAGCACGCCACCGTCGGGCGGTGCCGCAGCAGGCGTCGCGGCACCGCCGATCTATGGTTCGGGTGCGAACAACGCGTCGCTGACGGCACCGGCCAACCCGGCTGGCGCGAGCGATTCGAGCACCGGCGCGCCCGGCAACGTTGCGTTCGCATGGCCGGTGCGGGGGCCGATGCTCGGCACGTTCAACGATTCGACCAACAAGGGCATCAATATCGGTGGCGCGGCTGGCGATCCAGTTAAGGCTTCGGCGGATGGACGCGTGGTTTATGCCGGAAATGGGCTGCGTGGTTACGGTAATCTCATTATCATCAAGCATGATGCAACTTATCTCACGGCGTACGCACACAACCGCTCTTTGATGGTAAAAGAGGGGGATGCGGTGACCAAAGGGCAGAAGATCGCCGAGATGGGCAATAGCGATTCCGACCGCGTGATGTTGCATTTCGAAGTTCGCCGGCAGGGTAAACCTGTCGACCCACTGAAGTATTTGCCGCCGCAATAAGCGATACGACCATGCCGAAATCGAAGCGCCGCCTGCCGCAAGCCGAGTCTGAGACGATTAGCCGCGTCACGTCCGCTTCGGTGGAGGAGGGCGGCGCTTCGGAAGCGGAAGACGAGATCGTCGAGGAGCGCGATCTCGACGAACGCCAGGGCAGCATGGAAGAAGCTGGCGAGGCCCGCGAAGGCGCGAGCGAAGCGCCGCCCGACGTAGACGATTTCCGCGCGTTGCTGCAAGCCGAGCTGACGGCCGACACGATTCAGCATTACCTGAACCGCATCAGCGTCAAGCCGCTTCTGACCGTCGAGGAAGAGCAGAAGTATTCGCGCCTGGCGAAGGCGGGCGAGTTCGAAGCGCGGCAAGTGATGATCGAACGTAATCTGCGGCTCGTCGTCAGCATCGCGAAGGGGTACCTGAACCGCGGCGTGCCGCTGCTCGATCTGATCGAAGAGGGCAACCTCGGCCTGATGCACGCCATCGAGAAATTCGATCCCACGCGTGGCTTCCGTTTCTCCACGTATGCCACCTGGTGGATTCGCCAGAGCATCGAGCGCGCGATCATGAACCAGGCGCGCACGGTGCGTTTGCCGGTGCACGTGATCCGTGAGCTCAATCAGGTGCTGCGCGCAAAGCGCCATCTGGAAAAGAATTCGATGAATTCCGGCGAAGCAGCCGAGCGCCGCGACGCCAGCATCGACGACATCGCCTATCTGACCGGCAAGACCACCGACGAAGTCACCGACATTCTCGCGCTGAACGAACACACCGCATCGCTCGATGCGCCGCTCGATCTCGACCCGGCGAGCAGCCTGCTCGATCTGCTGTCCGACGACCAAAGCCAGTCGCCGGACGCCGAAGTGCAGCATCGCGAGCTGGAAACGCTTACACGCGCATGGCTCGCGCGCCTGTCGGACAAACATCGTCATGTGATCGAGCGCCGCTTCGGGCTGAACCACATCGAGCCCGCCACGCTTGAAGAGCTGGCCGACGAAATGGGCCTCACGCGCGAGCGTGTACGCCAGATCCAACAGGAAGCGCTGGTGCGGCTAAAGCGCTTCTTTGCCTCCAACGGTGTTCGGAAGGACGCCGTTCTATAACCTGATGACACCGATTCTTGTTTTCGACATCGAGACGATTCCCGATGTCGCCGGCATTCGCCGCCTCGAAGATCTGCCTGCCACGCTGAGCGACGCCGAAGTCGCCGAGCACGCTTTTGCGGCGCGCCGCGAAAAGACCGGCAGCGATTTCCTGCCGCACCACCTGCAACGGATCGCGGCGATTTCCTGTGTGTTCCGCGACCACAACGGCTTCCGCGTGCGCTCGCTCGGCACGCTGGAAGACGGCGAGGCGGCGCTCGTGCAGTCGTTTTATCGCGTGATCGAAAAGTACACGCCGCAGCTCGTGTCGTGGAACGGCGGCGGGTTCGACCTGCCGGTGCTGAACTACCGCGCGCTGGTCAACGGCATTCCGGCCTCCCGTTTCTGGGACCTCGGCGAGGACGACCGCGAGTTCAAGTGGAACAACTACATCAGCCGCTATCACGCGCGTCACACCGATCTGATGGACGTGCTGGCGATGTATCAGGCGCGCGCCAACGCGCCCCTCGACGCGCTCGCCAAGATGTGCGGCTTCCCCGGCAAGATGGGGATGGACGGCAGCCAGGTGTGGCACGCGTACCAGCAAGGGCGCATCGAGGAAATCCGCAATTATTGCGAGACCGACGTCGTCAATACGTACCTGCTGTATTGCCGCTTCCAGCTGATCCGCGGCGCGTTTTCGGCCGAGGAGTATGCTGACGAGATCAACCTGGTCAAGAATGCGTTAGCGCTGGAAACGGCGCCGCAATGGGCGGAGTATCTGGCCGCATTCGATCAATAGGTCGCAGTATTGTGATAGCGAAGCGGTTCGCCGCACGCGAATCGGCTACGGCGCGGGTAGGCAGGCGCTAGCCGCCGCAGCTGCGCCAAATCGTTGGCGACAGCGGCGCTTCGTCTACAATCTCGCCTTTCCCCAAGTTTGTCAGGAAGTCGCAGGTGTCCCGAACTGCCCCCCACCGTCGCTCGCCCAAGCACCAGAAGGCGCCCGCTCCGGTCAAAGCGCACGTCATTACCGGCAATGAGCCGATCATCGAAATCGTTTCGCTCGATATGGAAGCGCGCGGCGTGGGCCGCATCGAGAGCGAAGACGGCACGCCCGGCAAGGTGATTTTTGTCGAAGGTGCGTTGCCCGGCGAACGTGTCAGCTACTCGACGCATCGTAGCAAGCCGAAATTCGAGCAGGCCGAGGTTGTCCAGGTGTTCCGCGAAAGCGTGCTTCGCACCAAACCGAAATGCACCTACTTCGATATCTGCGGCGGTTGTTCGATGCAGCATCTCGACATCCGCGCCCAGATCGCCGTCAAGCAGCGCGTGCTCGAAGACAATTTCCAGCATCTGGCGAAGCTGCGCCCGGAGACGGTGTTCCGGCCCATTCACGGGCCGGCCTGGGGTTACCGCTACCGCGCGCGTCTGGCTGTGCGTTATCTGCCGGAAAAGGGCGGCATGCGGATCGGCTTCCACGAGAAGAAGAGCAGCTACATCGCCGATATGAAGACCTGCGAGGTGCTGCCGCCGCACATTTCGGCGATGCTGATGCCGCTGCGTTTCATGGTCCGCAAGCTGTCGATTTACGATCGTATGCCGCAAATCGAGCTCGCGGTCGGCTCCTCGGTCACCGCGCTGGTGCTGCGCAATCTCGCGCCGATCACCGCCGCCGACGAGCAGGTGCTGCGCGATTTCGCGGACGAACACAAGATCCAGTGGTGGTTGCAGCCGGGCGGTCCTGACACGGTCACGCCGTTCTATCCGCTCGACATGCAACTCGACTACACGCTGCCGGAATTCAACATCCGGATGCCGTTCAAGCCGACCGATTTCACCCAGGTGAATCACGCCATCAATCGCGTGCTGGTGAGCCGCGCGCTGCGTCTGCTCGCCCCGGCCAGCACCGACCGCGTGCTCGATCTGTTCTGCGGAATCGGCAACTTCACGCTGCCGCTCGCGCGGATTTCGAAGGAAGTGGTGGGCATCGAAGGTAGTGACGTGCTGACTTCGCGTGCGCTTGCCAATGCCGAGCTGAACGGCGTAGCGGGCCATACGTCGTTTGCTTGCCGCAACCTGTTCGAAGTCACCGCCGACGACATGCGCGCGCTCGGCCATTTCGACAAGTTCCTCATCGACCCGCCGCGCGAAGGCGCGCTGGCCGTCGCCAAGGCACTCGCGGAGATCGCGCAGAGCGGCAATGGGCCGCTGCCCAAGCGGATCGTCTACGTGTCGTGCAACCCGGCGACGCTCGCACGCGATTCAGGTCTGCTGGTGCATGAGGCCGGCTATCGGCTGGTAGGCGCGGGCGTGGTGAACATGTTCCCGCATACGTCGCATGTGGAGTCGATTGCGATGTTCGAGCGGGACTGAGCGCACCTGCCTGATATCCGCTTGTGATGCATAGCTGGCGATGCTGTCCAAACAAAAACGCCACGACCGAAGTCGTGGCGTTTTTGTTTGCAGCGGATTCTCAGTGCGTGGTGCGGCTTAGAACTGCCACCACGACTTTTCCTTACCCGGCCTTGCATGGCCCGTGATGTACGGGCTGTCGGGGAAGGTGCCTGCCAGAATGCGCTTCGTGTCGTCGGCCAGTTGCGGCTGATTCAGCTTCTCGTACGAGAGCATCATGATGTGCAGTGCGTCTTCGATAGCCGGCGCGTTTTTGTATTCCCTCAACGCCAGTTGCGCGCGGTTGATCGCGGCGACGTAGGCGCCACGGCGGTAGTAATAATCCGCCGCGTGGACTTCGTGCGACGCCAGCGCGTTCACGATATAGCGCATGCGTTGCGCGGCGTCCGGCGCATACTTGCTGTTCGGGTACTTGTCGACCACGACCTTGAACGCGTCATACGACTCGCGCAGCGACTTCGGATCGCGCTCGCTCATGTCCTGGCCGGAGAAGCGGCCGAACAGACCGAGGTCGTCGTTGAAGTGGATCATGCCTTTCAGGTAGTAGGCGTAGGCGATGTCCGGGTGATCCGGGTGCAACTGGATGAAGCGGTCGATCGCCTGGTCGGCGGCGGCGTTTTCGTTATCTTTCCAGTTGCAATACGCGACGTTGATCTGCGCTTGCTGGGCAAAGTGGCCGAACGGATCGCGGCCTTCGAGCATCTCGAAATACTTGGCGCACTTGCCGAAATCACCACCGGTCAGAGCGTCGTTCGCCTCCGTATATAATTTGTTGTTGTTCCACGTAGCCGTCTCGTCGGTTTTTTCCGGCAGGCCGTGACAAGCCGCAATAATGGCGACGGCTGCGGCGCACGCAATGTATCCGGCCACTTTCCGGGCCGCCTTCTTGATGGCCGCCAAATTGAGCGCCGTTTTAGTGATGGTGTTCAAGGCTCGCATTTTCCAGTCTAGCTTTACGTCCAGGTGACCCAGACTCAATGACCCGCTCAAATACTCCAGGCGCCGCAACCGGTGCCGGGAATAGCAACAAAGATTATAGCGTAAGCGCTGACCCCTCCGACGCGTTGGGCGTCGATTCACTCGACGACGATCTCGGCAGCGACGCGCTCGCCGCCGCCGGCCCGCAAAGCAGGGTGCCGACGGTGGCGAGCCGCGTGGCGGACGAGTCGCCGCGCAGCGTCGCCGTGCCCGACGAACTGGCCGGCGAACGGCTCGACAAGGTGCTCGCCCGGGTCTTTCCGGAGTTTTCACGTAACCGGCTGCAAAGCTGGATCGAGTCGGAGCGGGTGCGCATCGACGGCAAGCCGGCGAAGATCCGCCAGCCGGTGCCGCTTGGCGCGACCATCGAGCTCGTGCCCGATCTGCTGCCGGAGCAGCTCGCGTTCACACCCGAGCCGGTGCCGCTCGAGATTGTCTACGAGGACGACACGCTCGTGGTCATCAACAAGCCGGCTGGCATGGTCGTGCATCCGGCCGCCGGCAACTGGAGCGGCACCGTTCTGAACGGTCTGCTGTACCGCTATGGCGACGCTGCGGCCGGCCTGCCGCGTGCGGGTATCGTCCATCGGCTCGATAAGGAAACGTCCGGTCTGATGGTGGTGGCGCGCACGCTCGAGGCGCAGACCGATCTGGTGCGCCAGCTCCAGGCACGCACGGTGAAGCGCCGCTATCTCGCGCTGGTGTGGGGCAACATGCCCGAAGAGGGCACCATCGACGCGCCGATCGGCCGCGATCCGCGCGAACGCACGCGCATGGCGGTGGTGACGAGCGCATCGGGCAAAGCGGCACGCACGCATTTCCGGCGCGTGGACACCGCGATCTGGCAGCGTCAGCCGGTCACCGCGATTCATTGCGATCTGGAAACCGGCCGCACCCATCAGATTCGCGTGCATTGCGCGCACATCGGCCATCCGCTGCTCGGCGATCCGGTTTATGGGCGCGCGCGCGGCAAGCGCTCGGTGACGCCGTTGCCAGACGGTTTCGCACGCCAGGCGCTGCATGCGTGGCGCCTCGGCCTGATCCACCCGCAAACCGGCCGCACCATGCAATGGCGTGCCGATGCACCGGAAGACATGCAGGTGCTGTCGGCGGCGCTCGGCCTCGGGCGTGACGACGCGGGCGAGTTCGACGAGACATACTACGAGGAAGACGATTACGACGCCTCGCCGGGCGACGCCTCGCCGGGCGACGCTTCGCTGGACGACTACGCCGACGAAGACGAAGCACACGGTGGCGGCGATTACGACGAAGGCGACGAAGACGACAATCGCGCCGAGCACGACGAACCCAACGAGGACGGTCACGCATGAGCTTGCCCGCGCTGAGCTTTGCCGATGTCGTGCAACCGGCATGGAACGTGTCGCCCCGGGTGCGTGCGCTCGTCACCACGCGCAACGGCGGCGTGAGCGAGCCGCCGTTCGGCCGCTGGCAGGATGGCGTGGACCAGCCCGGCGGCCTGAATCTGGGGATGAAAGCGGGCGACGATCCCGCCGCGGTCGCAACCAATCGCGCGCGGCTGCTGAGTCTGGCAGGCGTAGGCGAGGCCGCGTGGCTCGAACAGATTCACGGCGCCGGCATCGTGCGGGCTGAAGATGCGCTTGCTCAGGCTCACGCCAGCGGCGCGCCGACACGAGCGGACGCCAGTGTCACCGATCGGGCCGGCACGGTGTGTGTCGTGATGGTCGCCGATTGCATGCCGGTGCTGTTATGCGACGAAGCAGGGCGTGCGGTCGGTGCGGCCCATGCCGGCTGGCGTGGCCTGGCAGCGGGCATCGTCGAACAAACCGCAGAGCGCGTCGCCGGTCTCGCCGGCGTGGAGGCCGCATCGTTGCACGCCTATCTCGGCCCGGCGATCGGGCCGGGCGCCTTCGAGGTGGGTGCAGATGTGCGTGACGCCTTCATGAATGGCGTGGACGGCGCGCAACGCGAGGCCACCGCGGATGCATTCGTTACGCATCCGCAAAACCCCGGCAAATATCTTGCCGATCTCGCGGCGCTGGCGCGTTTGCGCTTGCAGCGGCTCGGCGTCACGCGCATTGTCGGCGGCGATCTGTGCACGGTCACGCAACATGAGCGTTTCTATTCCTATCGCCGCGATCGCGAGACTGGGCGCATGGCCGCGCTGATCTGGCTGGACGATCAGGCGCAGACGATCGCGGAATAGGCTGGCCGCTCCGGCGCCCGCTACGGTGGGCGCGACGCCTCCCAGCGAGCACGCGTATGAGGGTTTCTTCGGGGGCGCGGCACGCTTTTTTGCTGCGCTGCCGGAATTCGCCACGCAGCCATAAATCTGCCGCCGGAAATGTTCGTTTGCGAACGGCAAAATGTACATAAACCCATGCATTATGGGCGTTTTTTCGCTTGCGCCGGCACTTGTCAACTCAGGTTCCAGAAGCGCGATCTACCACACAGGGAAAACGATAATTAAAAAACTATCGCACTGCGGCAAAATCGGGAACAAGCATTGACATGCCTTGCGATGGGGAGCAAGAATGTTCCTCACAGCTCCTCGTACATGGGACAGGGCGTGACGAGGTCGCGAGCAATCGCCCACGTGCGCATGAACCTGCCTCTCAACCCGTCCGCAAGGACTTACCGGTCAAAAGCAGGTATGGCAGCTTCACATTCTTCAACCTCCCCCAACACTGACTCCTCGACGGAGCACACGCAGCAGGCTAGTACGAGCGGCGCAACGCCGGCCGCAGGCATGCAGCAGTTACTCGACGCCTGGACGAACGCGTGGCGTTCGCTCGGCGCGTCGCCAGGCGGCAATGGCATGCCTTTCCCGATGCCGCAGATGCCACAGATGCCGCACATGGGCTTGCCGCAGATGCCGTCGTTTCCGGGCATGCCCGACTTCAGCAAACTGGCTGCGGGATCCCTGCCGCCAATGCCTTCATTCGCCGGACTCAATGTTCCGGGCGCCGCGATTCCAACGGAGCGTCTGCAAAAACTGCAAGCCGATTATTCGCGCGAGGCGATGGAGTTGATCCAGCAGGCGGCCACTTCCACGACGAAAGCCCCCGAACTCAAGGACCGCCGCTTCAGTTCCGACGCGTGGAGCGCGGCGCCCGCCTACGCATTTACCGCGGCGTGGTATCTGTTGAACGCGCGCTATCTGCAGGAAATGGTCGACGCGCTCGAAACGGAACCGAAGATGCGCGAGCGCGTCCGTTTCGCCGTTCAGCAATGGACCGCGGCGGCGTCGCCCAGCAACTTCTTCGCATTGAATCCGGAAGCGCAAAAGACCTTGGTGGATAGCCAGGGCGAGAGCTTGCGGCAGGGCGTGATGAATCTGCTGGGCGACCTGCAGCGCGGCAAGATTTCGCAGACGGACGAATCGCGTTTCGTGGTCGGCGAAAATCTCGCGACTACCGAAGGCTCGGTCGTGTTCGAGAACGACCTGATGCAGTTGATCCAGTACAAGCCGCGCACGGCCACCGTGCGTGAGCGGCCGCTGCTGATCGTGCCGCCTTGCATCAACAAGTTCTACATTCTCGATCTGCAGCCGGAGAACTCGCTGGTCGCGCACGGGCTCGATTCGGGTCATCAGGTGTTCCTGATTTCGTGGCGTAATGCGGATGCATCGGTCGCCAGCAAGACGTGGGACGACTACATCGGCGAGGGCGTCCTCGAGGCGATCGACACGGTCAGCAAGATCAGCGGCCGCGAGCAGATCAACACGCTGGGTTTCTGCGTGGGCGGCACCATGCTGGCCACGGCGCTGGCGGTGGCGGCAGCGCGCGGCCAGCATCCGGCCGCGTCGATGACCTTGCTCACCGCAATGCTCGACTTCTCCGACACGGGCGTGCTCGACGTGTTCGTCGACGAGGCGCATGTGCAGATGCGCGAGCAGACCATCGGCGGCAAGAACGGCAGCGTTCCCGGCTTGATGCGCGGCATCGAATTCGCCAACACCTTCTCGTTCCTGCGGCCGAACGATCTGGTGTGGAACTACGTCGTCGACAATTACCTCAAGGGGCGCACGCCGGTGCCGTTCGATCTGCTGTACTGGAACAGCGATTCGACCAGTCTGCCGGGCCCGATGTATGTCTGGTATCTGCGTAACACGTATCTCGAGAATCGTCTGCGCGAGCCGGGTGCGTTGACCACCTGCGGCGAGCCGATCGACCTCTCGAAGATCGATGTGCCCACCTTCATCTACGGTTCACGCGAAGACCATATCGTGCCGTGGCAAACCGCCTATGCGTCGGTGCCGCTGCTCACCGGGCCGCTGAAGTTCGTGCTCGGCGCGTCGGGTCATATCGCAGGGGTGATCAATCCGCCGGCGAAGAAAAAGCGCAACTACTGGACCCTGGAAGGCGACGTCAGGACGTTGCCGGAAAGTCCGGACGAATGGCTCGACCAGGCGGCCGAAGTGCCTGGCAGCTGGTGGCCCGAATGGACCACGTGGCTCGACCAGTATGGCGGCAAGAAGGTGAAGCCGCGCGCCGAAGCCGGCTCCGCGGAATTCCCGGTGATCGAGCCCGCGCCTGGGCGGTATGTGCGGCAACGGGAGTAGGCTGTAGCGCGCCTGAAGGCGCGGATCGTTTGGCGGTATGAATGCGCGTCCGGATAGGCAAGGGCGCATGAGCAACAAGATTTTTAACTTGACGGGCTGCGGCGGATTCGGCCGAGGTGCCCGGAGGACATGGAAATGACTGATGTTGTGATCGTATCGGCCGCCCGTACGGCAGTTGGCAAATTCGGTGGGTCGCTGGCGAAGATCGCCGCGCCCGAACTCGGCGCGACGGTGATTCGCGCCGTGCTCGAACGGTCTGGTCTGAAGCCTGAGCAGGTCAGCGAAGTCATCCTGGGGCAGGTGCTGACGGCAGGTTCGGGCCAGAATCCGGCGCGTCAGTCGCTGATCAAGGCGGGGCTGCCAACGGCCGTGCCCGGCATGACGATCAACGTGGTGTGCGGCTCGGGCCTGAAGGCTGTGATGCTGGCGGCCAACGCGATCATCGCGGGCGATGCCGACATCGTGATTGCCGGTGGTCAGGAAAACATGAGCGCGGCGCCGCACGTGCTGCCGGGCTCGCGCGACGGTTTCCGCATGGGCGACGCGAAGCTGATCGACTCGATGATCGTCGACGGCCTGTGGGACGTCTACAACCAGTACCACATGGGCGTGACGGCGGAGAACGTCGCCAAGGAATACGGCATTACGCGCGAGCAGCAGGACGCGTTCGCGGCGCTGTCGCAGAACAAGGCGGAAGCCGCGCAGAAGTCGGGCCGCTTCAACGACGAAATCGTGCCGGTCGAGATTCCGCAACGCAAGGGCGAGCCGCTGCGTTTCGCAACCGACGAGTTCGTGCGTCACGGCGTGACGGCTGAATCGCTGGCGGGTCTGAAGCCGGCTTTCTCGAAGGAAGGCACGGTCACGGCGGCCAACGCGTCGGGCCTGAACGACGGCGCGGCGGCCGTGCTGGTGATGTCGGCGAAGAAGGCCGAAGCGCTCGGCCTCACGCCGCTTGCGCGCATCAAGGCTTACGCCACCTCGGGTCTGGATCCGAAGGTGATGGGCATGGGCCCGGTTCCTGCGTCGCGCCGCTGTCTCGAGCGCGCGGGCTGGACGCCGGCCGATCTCGACCTGATGGAAATCAACGAAGCGTTCGCTGCGCAGGCGGTAGCCGTGAATCAGCAGATGGGCTGGGACGCGTCGAAGATCAACGTGAACGGCGGCGCGATTGCGATCGGCCATCCGATCGGCGCGTCCGGTTGCCGGATTCTCGTCACGCTGCTGCACGAAATGCAGAAGCGCGATGCGAAGAAGGGTCTGGCGTCGTTGTGTATCGGCGGCGGCATGGGCGTGGCGCTGGCGCTCGAGCGCGCTTGACGAGCCTCAAATCCGAGCCTCAAATCCGGGCCTCAAATCCGGGCCTCGAGCAGGCTCAAGTGGGCTCGGTAGGTTTTAGCAGGCGCTAAAGCAGGGTTGCCGCGCGTCACCTGGCAACAGGTGGTGCGCGGCGAGCAATGGCCTCGTCGGCCGGTCGCCCGGCGGCAGTGGAGATGATCCACCAGGCGAGGGAAGAGGCAGCCGGTCGGCGCCTCGAAAACGAAAAACGGAGTGTAGTTTATGACACAGCGAATTGCGTACGTAACGGGCGGGATGGGCGGTATCGGCACGAGCATTTGCCAACGGCTGCACAAAGAGGGTTTCAAGGTCGTTGCAGGTTGTGGCCCGAACTCGCCGCGCCGCGTGAAGTGGCTCGAAGAGCAGAAGGCGCTCGGCTACGATTTCATTGCGTCCGAAGGCAATGTCGGTGACTGGGAATCGACCAAGGCGGCGTTCGACAAGGTCAAGGCCGAAGTCGGCGAGATCGATGTACTGGTGAACAACGCCGGGATTACGCGCGACGTCGTGTTCCGCAAGATGACGCACGAAGACTGGACGGCGGTGATCGACACTAACCTGACCAGCCTGTTCAACGTCACCAAGCAGGTGATCGACGGCATGGTCGAGCGCGGCTTCGGGCGAGTCATCAACATTTCGTCGGTGAATGGCCAGAAGGGCCAGTTCGGCCAGACCAACTACTCGACCGCGAAGGCCGGCATTCACGGCTTCACGATGTCGCTGGCGCAGGAAGTGGCCACCAAAGGCGTGACGGTGAACACCGTGTCGCCGGGCTACATTGGTACGGATATGGTCAAGTCGATCCGCCCGGATGTGCTGGAAAAGATCGTCGCGACGATTCCGGTGCGCCGTCTCGGCCAGCCGGGTGAAATCGGTTCGATCGTGGCATGGCTCGCCTCGGACGAATCGGGTTTCTCCACGGGCGCGGATTTTTCGCTGAATGGCGGTTTGCATATGGGCTGAGTCATCGGCGCGCCGCTCACAAGGCGGCGTGCTTCTGCTCAGATGGTTCCGGCGGCGTCTCGACTGTGCGATTGCCCGATTGCGCAGTCGGTATGACGCCGTTTCCGCGCTCAACTTGCGCTCAAAGGCGTTACATGACTACTACTACAAAGAAAACAGCCGAACGATTGATCAAGAAGTATCCGAATCGTCGACTCTACGATACCGAGACAAGCACGTACATCACGCTGACGGACGTTAAGCAGCTCGTGCTGGATCAGGAGGATTTCAAGGTCATCGATGCGAAGAGCAACGAGGATCTGACGCGCGCCATCCTGTTGCAGATCATTCTCGAAGAGGAAAGCGGCGGCTTGCCGATGTTTTCGTCGTCGATGCTGTCGCAGATCATCCGTTTCTACGGCCATGCGATGCAGGGCATGATGGGCACGTATCTGGAAAAGAACATCCAGGCCTTCATCGACATTCAGGCGAAGCTCGCCGACCAGTCGAAGAACCTGTACGAAGGCAAGGCGATGAACCCCGAAGTCTGGTCGCAGTTCATGAACATGCAGGCGCCGATGATGCAGGGCATGATGACCAGCTATATCGAGCAGTCGAAGAACATGTTCGTGCAGATGCAGGAGCAGATGCAGAACCAGGCGAAATCGATGTTCGCCACCTTCCCGTTCACGCCGGGTGGCCCGGTGAATGCGGCCGGCGCGCCGGTCACGCCGGCTACTAATCCGCAAAGCAACCCGGAACCGGAGAAGAAGTAACCCGCAGCACGGCGCCGACGCGACGAGCGCGTCTTGGCGAGTCCGCCTCACGGACCGTGGCGGCGGCCGGGTGTGCACGTCGCGCCGGGCGGTGCCGGGTGCGACCCCGGTGGCCCGCGCGCCGGGCGCAAGCGGACGGTCGCGGGCACGGTTCAATCGCGGGTTGCGTGCGCTTGTCGCGGGGCGCGGATCTCATGATCCTGTCACCTCTTAGCCCTTGCCGCACCGTCCCCATTTGCCGCTGTCGCCACCGCTGTATGTCCGCCCCATCTATGTCGCAGACCCGTTTTCCTATCTCGCCTACGCCTTCGATTCCGAGGGCCGGATTTGTCAGCCTTGGTTGACCGTAAGATTCGCAAAAGCAGCTTAGGCGTCGTTCTCGCATGAGCCAGCTGTTTCTTGCGCCCATGGAAGGGCTTGCGGACTACGTATTGCGCGACGTGCTGACCAGCACGGGCGGATTCGACGGGTGCGTGTCCGAATTCGTCAGGGTGACGGGCTCGGTGCTTCCCGAGCGAGTCTACGAGAGGGATACGCCCGAAGTCCTTCACGGAGGCCGTACACCCAGCGGCACGCCGATGGTGATCCAGTTGCTCGGCAGCGACCCTGAATGGATGGCGCTGAATGCGGCCCAGGCGGCTAGTTTGTCGCCGCATGGACTCGATCTGAACTTCGGTTGTCCCGCCAAAGTCGTCAACCGGCACGGTGGCGGCGCGATGCTGCTGGCTCACCCTGAGCAGCTGAACCGGATCGTTTCGTCCGTTCGCGCCGCGGTGGCCGCCGACATCGCCGTAACAGCAAAAATGCGGCTCGGCGTGTCCGATACCGCGCTCGCGATCGACTGCGCCACGGCGCTAGCGGAAGGTGGCGCGGCCTCGATCGTCGTGCATGCCAGAACGCGTGACCATGGCTACCGGCCGCCGGCCCACTGGGAGTGGATCGCGCGGATCGACGCCGCCGTGGACGTGCCGGTCATTGCCAACGGAGAAGTCTGGACGGTGGACGACTGGGAGCGGTGCAGGGCGGTCAGCGGCTGCGCTGACGTGATGATCGGGCGCGGCGCCGTGTCGGATCCTTTCCTGGCCTTGCGCATACGCGGGCTGATGGACCGGACGCCTTCCGGCGAGGAATGGCCGGCCGTGCTGGGGCAGCTCGCCGGCTACCTGAAAAAACTGCAAGCCCGTGTCGCGGGGCGCCATGAGCACGGACGCGTCAAAATGTGGCTCAGCTATCTGAAGCGGACGTGGCCGCAGGCCGCCGAGCTGCATGCAGCTATCCGGCGCCTGCATGATTCGCGCGAAATTCTTGAAGTGATCCAGCGCGCCCCGGCACTCAACGACTTGATACCGGCATATCAATGCGCGGCCGTCGGCCTGCCCGGTCCGGCAACGCCTCGCCACTTGACCGGCTGCACGGTCGTCGGCGCGGTACAATAAAGGGTTGCGTGCGCGGGACACTGTCCGGGCTGTGGGCTTTATGATTTATGGCCAACGGACCCATGAGCCTTGCCGCACCGTCCCCATTTGTCGCATCGTCACCGCTATACGCCGGACCCATCTATGTCGCAGACCATTTCCTCCGCCGTGCCGACCCCTTCGACTCCGAAGGTCGGATTCGTCAGCCTCGGCTGCCCTAAAGCGCTAGTCGATTCCGAACAGATCATTACGCAGCTGCGCGCCGAGGGATACGAGATCTCCGGCACGTACGACGGCGCGGACCTCGTCGTCGTCAACACTTGCGGGTTCATCGACGAAGCGGTGCAGGAAAGCCTCGACGCGATCGGTGAAGCGCTCAGCGAAAACGGCAAGGTGATCGTCACGGGCTGCCTGGGTGCCAAGCAGAGTGCGAGCGGCTCGAACCTGATCGAAGAAGTGCATCCGAAGGTGCTGGCCGTGACTGGCCCGCATGCGCTCGGCGAAGTGATGCAGGCGGTCCACAATCATCTGCCGAAGCCGCACGATCCGTTCATCGATCTGGTGCCGGCTGCCGGCGTGAAGCTCACGCCGCGCCACTATGCGTACCTGAAAATTTCCGAAGGCTGCAACCACCGCTGCACGTTCTGCATCATCCCGTCGATGCGCGGCGACCTCGTGTCGCGCCCGGTCGCCGAAGTGATGCTCGAAGCGGAGAACCTGTTCAAGTCCGGCGTGAAAGAACTGCTGGTGATTTCGCAGGACACGAGCGCCTATGGCGTCGACGTCAAATACCGCACCGGTTTCTGGAACGGCAAGCCGATCAAGACGCGCATGACCGATCTGGTCGGCGCGCTCGGCGAACTCGCGGCGCAATACGGCGCATGGGTGCGCTTGCATTACGTGTATCCGTATCCGAGCGTCGATGAAGTCATTCCGATGATGGCCGAAGGTCCGTTCAAGGGCCACGTGCTGCCGTATCTGGATGTGCCGTTCCAGCACGCGCATCCAGAAGTGCTGAAGCGCATGAAGCGTCCGGCCAACGCCGAGAAAGTGATGGAGCGCGTGAAGGCGTGGCGCGAAATATGTCCCGATCTGACGATCCGCAGCACGTTCATCGCCGGCTTCCCGGGCGAGACTGAAGAGCAATTCCAGACGCTGCTCGATTTCATCCGCGAGGCGGAACTGGATCGGGTCGGCTGCTTTGCTTACTCGCCAGTCGAAGGCGCGAGCGCCAACGAACTCGACGGCGCATTGCCCGACGAAGTGCGCGAAGAACGCCGCGCGCGTTTCATGGAAGTGGCCGAAGAAGTGTCGGCCAAACGGATCGCGAAGAAGGTCGGCAAGACGCTGAAAGTGCTGGTCGACGAGATCAATGCCGACGGCGGCATCGGCCGCACGGCGGCGGATGCGCCCGAGATCGACGGCGTCGTGTATATCGCACCGGCCACCAAGGCGTCCAAGCGTTACAAGGTCGGCGATTTCGTCTCGGTGAAGATCACCGGCGCCGACGGCCACGACCTGTGGGGCGAGGTCTAAGCGATGACGGTGAGCATGGCTGACGCGCCAGACGGCCGGCCTTCGGCAGCCCGGCCCGCGGACCGCCGGCCCCCGGAAGGCCGCCCCCCGGCAGCCCGCCCCCCGGCAGCCCGGCGCCCGGAAATCCTCGCGCTCGGCGAGGCAATGATCGAGTTCAACCAGTCGGCTAAAGATCAGCCGAACTAAGCGGCGCGTTATGCGAACGTGGCTGCGGCCCTGTCCACGCAAGGTTACGGCGCGGTTGCGCCGATCCCTTCGCGGGCGACGGTCGAACATAGTCTGGGCGGCTGATCACAACGCGCAGCGAGGCGCGCCCCGCAGCCCGGCAAGGCAGATTCATCTTGAGACACGAAAGAGAGGAGCGAGCGATGCAACGGGACGTAGTGGTGGTAAGCGGTGTGCGGACGGCAATCGGCGCTTTTGGCGGCAGTCTGAAGGATTTTCCGCCGACGGATCTTGGCGCACGTGTCGTGCGTGAAGCGCTGGCGCGCGCGAACGTGTCGGGCGACGAGGTCGGACACGTGGTGTTCGGCAACGTCGTGCATACCGAACCGAAAGACATGTATCTGGCCCGCGTGGCGGCGATCAACGGCGGTGTCGCGCAACATGCGCCCGCGTTGACGGTCAACCGCCTGTGCGGCTCGGGCCTGCAGGCCATCGTCTCGGCCGCGCAAAGCGTGCTGCTCGGCGACGCCGACATCGCGATCGGCGGCGGCGCGGAAAACATGAGCCGCGCGCCGTATTCCATGCCGGCTGCGCGCTTCGGTCAGCGCATGGGCGATGCGCGCCTTGTCGACATGCTGGTCGGCGCGCTGAACGACCCGTTCCAGCAGATCCATATGGGCGTGACGGCGGAGAACGTCGCGCGCAAATACGAGATATCTCGCGAAACGCAGGATGCGCTCGCGCTCGAATCGCATCGGCGCGCGGCCAACGCGATTACGAATGGCTACTTCAAGGACCAGATCCTGCCGATCACGATTCCGTCGAAGAAGTGCGACGTCGTGTTCGATACGGATGAGCACGCGCGCATGAACGCAACGGCGGAAGACTTCTCCAAGTTGAAGCCGGTGTTCGCGAAGGAAAACGGCACGGTGACGGCCGGCAACGCGTCGGGCATCAACGATGCCGCCGCGGCGGTCGTGCTGATGGAGCGCAGCGTCGCTGAAAAGCGCGGCATCAAGCCGCTGGCACGGCTGGTTTCGTACGCGCATGCCGGCGTCGATCCGGCCTACATGGGCATCGGCCCGGTGCCGGCGACGCGCAAGGCGCTCGAGCGCGCCGGCCTGACGGTCGCCGATCTGGATGTGATCGAAGCGAACGAGGCGTTTGCCGCTCAGGCGTGCGCGGTCAGCAAGGAACTCGGCTTCGATCCGGCCAAGGTCAATCCGAACGGCTCGGGCATTTCGCTCGGCCACCCGATCGGCGCGACCGGCGCACTGATCACCGTCAAGGCGCTGTATGAATTGCAGCGGGTCGGCGGCCGCTATGCGCTCGTGACGATGTGTATCGGCGGCGGGCAGGGCATCGCGGCGATCTTCGAGCGGATCTGAGGCCGAGGCGGGGCAACGCGACGCAGCGCAGCACGCCGGCTTTCCCCGCTGCACGAAGCCAGGCAGCAAGCAGGTAGCAAACCAGTATCGAGCAGTATCGGGCAATAAGGAAAGAACGGATGCAGGAATCGAAAGCGATGAAGGGTGCGATGCGTCAGCGCGGTTGGGCAGTTCCCCGGAGGGACTTCCTTCGGGGCGTAGTGGGCGCGGCCGCATTGCTGTGTGCCGGCGCCGGGGCTCTGCTGCCCACGCAGGGGTGGGCGGAAAGCGACGCAGTGAAGCAACTGGCGGCGCCTCCGCCGATTCAGTTGCCGCTCAAGCCGAGCCCCGAATTCGCGAAGTTTCCGCGCTACGCCGGCATGCTGGGCGCGCGTCAGATCGTGCTGCTGCTCGGCGCGAAAACCGGCGACCCCGCCGACGATTCCGCTGGCGTGCACGGCGAGTATCAGTACACCGATACCGGCGAGGTGATCCTGATCGCGGGCGACCGCGACGGCGATACGCTCGAAGTCGAGGAATCGAACGACGGCACGCATATCACCGGCAACTGGGTGGGCAAGTTTGCCGCCGACGGTTCGGTGGCGGGCGACCGGATGAACGTCGATGATTCGGACCCGCAGCCGTTCGATCTGAAACCACTGGCAGCGGGGCAGGCCGTGCCGGCTGCGTCAGCGGGTGCCAGTGCGGCGGCCGGTAAGGCGGCCGCCGCGCCGCAGCCGTCCGCCGGCAGCGCTGCAGCGCCCGCCTCGGCGACGAGCAGCGGTCACGCCGTCGGTGGAGTTAGCAATCTGCAAATCGGCGAATGAAGCCTACATACACCATGACCCAATCCAAACTCAAACGCGGCCTGCAAACCCGCATCGTGCGTGCCGAAGATCAGCTCACACCAGGCTTCGAGTCGTTCTCGATGCCGGTCACGCGCGCTTCGACGGTCGTATTCCCCGATCTCGCGACGATGCGCGCGCTCGACTGGAAAAACGACGCGCAATGGCGCTATGGCCTGCACGCCACGCCGACTTCGCTCGCACTGGCGCAGCGGCTTGCCACCATCGAAGGTGGCAATCACGCGTTGTTGCAGCCTTCGGGGTTGTCGTCGATTTCCAACGTGTACTTCGGCCTCGTGAAGGCCGGCGACGACGTGCTGATTCCCGATAATGTCTACTCGCCGAACCGCGATCACGGCGACTGGCTGGCACGCGATTTCGGTATTGCCGCGCGCTACTACGATCCGATGATCGGTGCGGGGATCGCGGATCTGATCCAGCCGAATACGCGCCTGATCTGGATCGAGGCACCCGGTTCGGTCACGATGGAAGTGCCCGACGTGCCCGCCATCACCGCGGTGGCGCGCGCGCGCAACGTCGTCACGGCAATCGACAATACCTGGTCCGCGGGGCTTGGTTTCCGGCCGTTCGACCACGGCGTCGATATCTCGGTGCAGGCGTTGACCAAGTACCAGTCGGGTGGCGGCGACGTGCTGATGGGCGCGACGATCACCGTCGATCGCGAGTTGCATCTGAAGCTGAAGGCGGCGCGCATGCGCATGGGTATCGGCGTGTCGTCGGATGACTGTTCGCTGATTCTGCGCAGTCTGCCGACCATGCAACTGCGCTTCGAACAGCATGACCGCGCGGCGCTCGGCCTCGCCACCTGGCTGAAGACCCGTCCGGAAATCGCCGCGGTCTTGCACCCGGCATTTCCCGACTGTCCGGGGCATGAGTTTTTCAAACGCGACTTTACGGGGGCGGGCGGACTGTTCTCCGTGGTGTTCGACGCACGTTACAGCGCGGCGCAAATCGACACGTTCTGCGAGTCGCTCGAGCTGTTTTCGCTCGGCTGGAGCTGGGGCGGCGCGCACAGTCTCGCAATGCCGTACGACGTCGCCTCGATGCGCACGGAAGGTCAATGGCCGTACCGCGGTACGCTGGTGCGGTTCTATATCGGTCTGGAAGCGGAGGCCGATTTGCGCGCGGATATCGAACAGTGTCTGGTGGCGCTGGGTTAAGCGCCTGAGCGCCGATTGCCGATTGCCGATTGCCGATTGCCGATTGCCGAAGGTTGGATGAGCCCATTGGGACGCGTTCCCGATGGGTTTTTTTCTTGTCAAGATAGCCAGTAAGCCTAACCATTCGGCCGAATGGTCGCCCCCGGATCTCGACGCTACGATGGTGCACATCCCGACTAACGGTTACTGCGCAATGGTGAGCTTCGATGAATCTATTTTTCTGGATGTTGCTGAATCTTGGCGTGCCGATTGTCGGCCCGATCTTTACGCTAGCGCTCGTCGCACCCACGCACGGCTGGCGCGTCGCGAAGACGTTGATCGCCGTATCGGTGAAAGACGGCCAACTGTTCTGGTGTGCGATCGGGCTATGTGCGGCCGCGGTTTATGAAGCGGTGACCGCGCTGGAGCGCGGAAGTGGCGCGGCGCCGACCTTGGCGTTCGCCATTGTTGGATTTTGCATGCTGGCGTTTTCCTGTTCCAATATCGTGATGTCGGCCTCGGTCAATGCACATCATGACCGGGCGGCTCCAATCGCCTGCAATAGGCAGACACCGTTCGTTTCCGGTTCATTGTCGCCCGTAGCAATCGGCGCTTCGATTTTTACAACGTCCGTCGCTGCAGTTCTGTTTGCAATCCTACACGTGTGCTTGATTTAGTTTTTTTAGATAGCGCAGCAATTATACTGGTCAGCTTACGGGAGGAACTCATGCACAAACTATTTGCGTTTCTGGAATCTGACGAAAATTTCGCTCGTGTTGTGAAGTGGACGAACGTCGTGGTAGGCACCGTTGGGATCTGCATGCTGGGCGTGTTCCTGATAGCGTTTCTGAACAAGTAACCCTCGTGCCAGCGCTGGCCACCGTTGCGCAGGCCAGCGCAAATTTAAGACTTCAGAACAACCGCAGCAACCCATCCAGCCCAACGTGGTTGAACGCCACGCTGGCTGCTTCGCGCACCACTGGCTTCGCGCGGAATGCTACGGAAAGTCCCGCAGCGGCCATCATTTTCAGATCGTTCGAACCATCACCCATCGCAATCGCGCGGGTCGGCGCGATGCCCAGTTGGGCGCACGTCTCGCGAAGTGTGCGTGCTTTGACGTCGGCGTTGACGATCTCGCCGATTACATTGCCGGTCAACTTGCCATCAACGATTTCGAGCGTGTTCGCGAGCGTGAAATCGAGGCCGAGCCGGGCCTTCAGTTTCTCGGTGAAGAACGTGAATCCGCCGGACACCAGCAGCGTTTTCAACCCTGCCGCTTTCGCGCCGGCCAGCATCTGTTCGGTGCCCGGCGAGAGTTGCAGCCGCTCTTCATAAACGCGTTCGAGCGCGCCGGCGTCGAGTCCCTTGAGCAGCGCCACGCGGCGCGTCAGACTTTCGTTGAAGTCCTTGATTTCGCCGCGCATCGCCGCTTCGGTGATCGCGGCGACTTCGGCTTTCAAGCCGCAGAAGTCGGCGATTTCATCAATGCATTCGATCGTGATCAGCGTCGAATCCATGTCCATCGCGACGAGCCCAAAGTCACGCAGCTGGCGGCCGGCTTCGACAAACGCGTAGTCCAGTTGATGCGTGCCGCAATAGACCTCGAGGTCGGCGCGTTGCGCAATGTTCGCCTCGGCGATGCGAATCGCGTTCGCGTCGACGACGGCGGCGTGCGAACCACGGGCGAGCGCAACGAGCGTTTTGTGATGGTCGGCGGAAAGGGGCGCGGTGCTTTGGATGACGAGGTTCATGGACGACGCATTGACGCAGAAAAGGGCGGCCGCGCGGCGCGCGCGGAAAACTCCGCCATTGTAACGGTTCGGCGGCACGCAGCCGGTCGGGCAGCCTGCAACCGGATAGCCGGCAAGCCGCTAGCAGACGAAGGAGCAGCGGACGACAGCCGGCCAGGCGTTCCGCCAGCAACCCGCCGCGTGCTTCGTCAGGCAATCCGCAGTGCAATCATCAGGCGCCCGCGTCATACTGGCGCTTCGAACGACGCCCCGCAGCCCATCGAGCCTGTCGATCCCGCCGCGCCTGTGAGGCGGCGTGTGCCACACCGCACGCGGCACCTGCCACACCGCACGCGGCACCCATTGGCACCAGCGACGAGGCGCGCCACCACGGAGACAAGTCATGCCCCCCGCGACCGCCAGCGACGCGCTCACCCTTGCGCGCGACTTCGATCTGCGCCATCCGAGCCCTGCGTTCTATGCCGATCCGTACCCGGTCTACCATGCGCTGCGCGCCCACGAGCCGGTCAAACGCATGCCGGACGGCTCGCTGTTTCTGACGCGTTTTCGCGACGTGCAGGCGGTCTACCGCGACCCGAAAACGTTCAGTTCCGACAAGGCCGTCGAATTCAAGCCGAAGTACGGCGACTCGCCGCTCTACGCGCATCACACCACCAGTCTCGTCTTCAACGATCCGCCGCGTCACACGCGGGTTCGCAAACTGATCGCCGGCGCGCTGACGGCGCGCGCGATCGCGGCCATGGAGCCGGGGCTGATCCGCCTCGTCGATGGCTTGCTCGATGCTGCCGCGGCGCGTGGCCGGATCGATCTGATTGGCGAGTTCGCGTCGGCGATCCCGGTCGAAATCATCGGCAATCTGCTGGCTGTGCCGCACGCTGAGCGCGCGCCGTTGCGCGGCTGGTCGCTGGCGATACTTGGCGCGCTCGAACCCTCGCTGAACGAGGCGCAGCTCGAACGGGGAAACCGCGCGGTCAGCGAATTTGTCGACTATTTGCGCGCTCTGGTGGCGCAGCGCCGGCGTGAACCCGGCGATCCTCAGCATGACGTATTGACGCGCCTGATCCAGGGCGAGCAGGGAGAACAGGGCGGCGAGCAATTGTCGGAAGCCGAGCTTCTGCAAAACTGCATCTTCATTCTGAACGCCGGTCATGAGACCACCACGAATCTGATCGGCAACGGTCTCGTTACGCTCGCCGACTGGCCGGAGCAGCGCGCCGCATTACTGCGCGAGCCGTCGCTGATCGAATCGGCGATCGAAGAGTGTTTGCGATTCGAGAGCTCGAATCAGCTAGGCAACCGGATGGCAACTGTCGACACGGAAGTCGGTGGTGTCGCGGTGGCACGCGGTACGCCCGTCACGTTGTGCATCGGCGCGGCCAATCGCGATCCCGAACAGTTCGCAGATCCGGACCGCTTCGACATGCGCCGCGATCCGAACCGGCATCTGGCGTTCGGCTTCGGCATTCACCAGTGTGTGGGGTTGTCGCTTGCGCGACTCGAGGCGCGCATCGCCATCGGACGCTTCGTGCGGCGCTTTCCGGCATATCGGCTCGACGGCGAACCGACGCGCGGCGGACGCGTGCGGTTTCGCGGCTTCGCAGCGGTGCCGGTCGAACTCGAGCCGGCGAGCGCGGACTGACGCCGGCGGCCAGGCAAGGCCGCGACGCATGCCGCACAGACCGCATGCTTGCGCAACGCTCGGCCTCCGTATCTTTTGCCGACATGACGCAAGACTTACAGCCGATGCCGGTGGCAGCCAGCACGGCGCCGCGCCAGTCATAGCGCCAAAACCGTGGCACGCTTGCTGCTTCATCGAATGAAGGTCTGGGGCTCTGGAGAGCGCGCGATGGCACACATGATCTGGAAGGGCGCAATCAGCTTCGGCCTTGTCCACGTACCGGTGCAGTTGTATCCGGCGACTCAGTCGCAGAAAGTCGGCTTCAATCTGCTGGACAAGCGCACGATCGATCCGATCGGCTACAAGCAGATCAACAAGCGCACCGGCAAGGACGTGGCGCGCGAGAACATCGTGCGCGGCTTCGAGTACGAAAAGGACAAGTACGTCGTACTTTCGGACGAGGAGATTCGCGCGGCCAATCCCGAGTCGACGCAGACGGTCGATATCCTCGCATTCGTCGACGCACCGGACATTTCGTTCCTCTATCTCGACACG
Source organism: Paraburkholderia phytofirmans OLGA172 (assembly GCF_001634365.1). Taxonomy (NCBI): domain Bacteria; kingdom Pseudomonadati; phylum Pseudomonadota; class Betaproteobacteria; order Burkholderiales; family Burkholderiaceae; genus Paraburkholderia; species Paraburkholderia phytofirmans. The sequence goes on along the minus strand of NZ_CP014578.1, from coordinate 2,603,233 downwards.
CCGTACTTTCTGACGCCCGATCGCAAGGGCGAAAAGGTGTACGCGCTGCTGCGCGAAGCAATGAAGGCGTCGGGCAAGATCGGCGTGGCGAGCGTCGTGCTGCACAACAAGCAGCATCTCGCGGCGCTGATTCCGGTTGGGCAGATGCTCGCGTTGAACACCCTGCGCTGGGCCGGCGAGGTTCGCGACTTCGACGAATTCAAGCTGCCGCCCGAAAGTATGAAGGCAGCCGGCGTTACCGCGCGCGAACTCGACATGGCGAAAAAGCTGATCAGCGACATGAGCGACAAGTGGGATCCATCGCAGTATCACGACACATTCCACGACGACATCATGGCGCTGGTCGACCGAAAGATTCGCTCGGGTAAGACCGAGGAAATTACCGAAGTCGAGACGCCGCACGAATCGCGTCGATCCGCCGACATTCTTGATCTCTCCGACCTGCTCAAGCGCAGCCTTGGCCGCGGCAAAGCCAGGCCGGCGGCCGGTGCGCGCAAGCATGCAGTGGGTGATGACGACGAGGCCACCGATACCAATACCGAGCCAACTGCGCCAGCCCATAAGAAGCCGCGCTCGGCGCGCTCGGTGGGTACGCGCCGCAGCGGGGGCAGGAGCGGAGGCGCCAGTGCCAAGGCGGCGCCGGCTGCACGCAAACGGCGTGCGGCCGCCTGATCGCTCATTTGATCGATAGCGCCGCGCTCGCTCGACCCACGACGAGGTCACCTCGATGAACGACAGGCTCGATCCCTACAACCGCAAGCGCCGCTTCGACGAAACACCGGAGCCGTCGGGGGCGGCTGCGCGTAAGCAAGCCGGCCGCGGGACGGCGGCGCGTGACGCGGCGCGCGCATCGAATGGAGCGCTGTCGTATGTGATCCAGGAGCACGACGCGCGGCGCTTGCATTACGACTTCCGGCTCGAACTGAACGGCACGTTACTGTCGTGGGCGGTGCCCAAGGGGCCGAGCCTCGACCCGTCGGTGAAACGGCTTGCGGTGCATGTGGAAGATCATCCTGTCGAATATGGCTCGTTCGAAGGCGAGATCCCGCCTGGCAACTACGGCGCGGGAACGGTGATCGTGTGGGACCGTGGCACGTGGGAGCCGGTCGGCGGCGCGGCGGAGGCGGCCAGATCGTATCAAGCGGGCAAGCTCAAATTCCGGCTCTTCGGCGAAAAGCTGCACGGCGGCTGGACGCTGGTACGCAGTCGTATGCGTGGCAGCGGCGACAAGGAGCAGTGGCTGCTGATCAAGGAGCGTGACGACGAAGCCCGCAAGGAGAGCGAATACGACGTCCTGAAGGAGCGCCCAGGCAGTGTGCTGGATGGCAGGGTGCCGACCGGCAGGGGCGCAGGGTCTACGAGGCGCGCGACGGGAAAGACCGCGAGCGGGTCTACACACGGGAGCGCAAGCGCAAAGAGGGTGGCGAGCGCAACGCAGGCGTTTGCTGCATCCCCCTCGATCAAAGGCGCGGTCAAAGCCGCGTTGCCCGCTACCTTCAAGCCGCAACTGGCGACGCTCGTCGACGCCGCGCCACCTGGCGATGAATGGGTGTACGAAATCAAGTTCGACGGCTATCGCGTGCTGGTCCGCATCGATCGAAAGGCAAAGGGCCGCGCGGTCAAGGTGTTCACGCGCGCGGGCAACGATTGGACCGCGAAGTTCGGCAAGCAGGTGAAGGCGCTTGAACAACTCGACGTCGAAAGCGCGTGGCTTGACGGCGAAGCCGTGGTGCTCGATGAAAACGGCGTGCCAGGTTTTCAGGCGCTGCAAAACGCGTTCGACTCGAACCGCCCGCAGGACATTGTCATCTATCTGTTCGACATTCCGTTTCTGAACGGCTATGACTTGCGCGGCGTGCCGCTCGAACAACGCCGCACGATCTTGCGTGCGCTGATTGACGGGAACGACGAGGATGGGCACGACGACAGCGTTCTGCGCTTCTCCAACGACTTCGCGTTCAGTGCAGGCGAACTATTGAAGAGCGCGTGCGATATGGCGCTCGAAGGGATCATCGGCAAACGGCGTGATAGCGGTTACGCATCGGGACGCTCGTCCGCGTGGATCAAATTGAAGTGCCGGCGGCGCCAGGAGTTCGTGATCGGCGGCTATTCGGAGCCGTCCGGCAGCCGCGCGGCGTTCGGTGCGCTGTTGCTTGGCGTCTACGACGACACCGGCAAACTGCAATACGCCGGACGGGTCGGCACGGGTTTCGACGCCGCGTCGCTACGCTCAGTCAAGAAGGAACTCGGCGCGCACGAGATCGAGCACATGCCGTTCGCCGGCGCGCCGCGCGAGCGCAGCCGCACGGCGGTGCATTGGGTCGAACCGGTACTCGTCTGCGAATGCAATTTCGCCGAATGGACGAGCGATGGCATCGTGCGACAGGCGTCGTTCGTGAGTCTGCGCAACGACAAACCGGCGCGGCAGATCATCAGGGAAGCAGCCCGCAAAGGAGCCGACGTGCAACAGCAAACCGATACCGCTTCCGACGACGTGCCGAAAAAGCGCACGACGAGAAAGGCCGTCGAGGCTCTCGCAGCCGAGCCCGCTAAAAAAAGCGCGACGAAATCGAAAACTGCCGCGACGCCGGCCGAAGTCGCCGGCGTCCGCGTATCCCATCCCGACCGCATCATCGACAAGCGCACCGGCACGCGCAAAATCGATCTCGTGCGGTACTACGAAGCGGTCGCCGACTGGATGCTGCCATATCTGCGGGACCGGCCGGTGTCGCTGGTGCGCGCGCCCGAGGACATCGGCGGCGAGCTGTTTTTCCAGAGGCACAGTCAGAAGCTGTCGATTCCCAACGTCACGCAACATCCCGGACTGGACCCGGGGCATCCGCCGCTGATCACCGTCGATACGCTGAAGGCTGTGGTCGGCGCCGCGCAAATGGGCACCGTCGAATTTCATACATGGAATGCCGTGGTGTCGAACATAGAAAAACCCGATCGCATGGTGTTCGATCTCGACCCCGATGCGTCGCTCGCCTGGGAGCGGATGATCGAGGCTGCGCAACTGACGCGCTCGCTGCTCGAGGAACTTGGCCTGACCTCGTTCTGCAAGACGAGCGGAGGTAAAGGGTTCCACGTGGTGGTGCCGCTCGCGAAGCACGCCGGCTGGGACGAAGTGAAAGCGTTTTCGCAAGCGGTCGCGCAGCATATGGCGGCAACGCTGCCCAGGTACTTTAGCGCGAAGATGGGCGCGCAGAATCGCAAGCGGAAGATCTTCGTCGATTACCTGCGCAACAACCGTGGCTCGAGCACGGTGGCCGCATTTTCGGCACGCGCCAGGCCGGGCCTGGGCGTTTCGGTACCCCTCTCGTGGGACGAAGTCGCCACCACGACGAGCGGCGATCAATGGACCATCGAAAATGTGCACGAGCGTCTCCAGGATCTTAAGCGCGACCCGTGGGCGGGCTACGCGAAGACGCGGCAGCGCATTACCGCGGCAATGAAAAAACGTCTGGATGAAGCGCACACGAACGTCAATTCCGATGGCGAGGCACCGGGTGGCGGCCGCCGCGGCACGCACTGACGGCGCGCTGGGCGTGAGGACCGGCCCGGACACGGCGGTCGCTTCAGGATCTGCGGCCTTCAGTCCGGCTGATTCCGGCTGATTCCGGCTGATTCCGGCTCAGCGTCCCAATAAGGCGGATCGCCGAAATGTGCAGCAAGGAACTCGATAAACGCGAGCGCTCTCGGCGGCACGAACGCACGGCTGGGATAGACCGCCCAGATCGCCACCTTCTCCGCGAGCGGATAGGTATCGAGCACGCTTACCAGTTCGCCGCTGCGCAGATACGGCGCTACGTCCCAGGTCGATTTGAGCGCGATGCCGAAACCGGCCAGCAAGGCGTCGCGAATCACTTCACCGTTGTCGACGACGAGGCGTCCGCTCACGCGTACCTCGAGCGAACCGGCGGGCGTGACGAAGGCCCAGTCGCGCTGGTCTGACAGGATTATGCATTCGTGCTGCGCGAGGTCCGCAGGATGATGCGGCGTTCCACGCGCGGCGAGGTAAGCGGGCGCGGCGCACAGCACGCGGCGGTTCACAGCCAGGCGCCGCGCCACCAGCGACGAATCCTTGAGCACGCCGACGCGGATCGCCACGTCGATACCCGCATCGACCAGGTCGATCACCTGATCCGTCAGTCGCAGATCGACGCTCACGCCGGGATAGCGGCGCAGAAATTCGCTGATCACCGGCGATATGTGCTGCCGTCCGAACGACGACGGCATGGATACTCGCAAGCGCCCCTGCGGCTCGGCCTGCGCGCGGCCCACCGAGGCGCGTGCGGCATCGGCCGCGTCGAGCAGCGCCTCGGCGTATGTCATGAACACTTCGCCGTCCTGCGTGAGACTGATGCGCCGGGTGGTCCGATGCAGCAGGCGCGCGCCGAGGCGCTTTTCCAGCTGTGCGATGCGCGAGCTCGCCACCGCCGCCGACAGGCCGAATTCGCGACCGGCTGCCGACACATTGGCGAGCAGGGCGGCCCGCACGAACAGGGCGACGTCGAGCAGATCGAGTCGCTCCCGCTCGCCGGACGAGGGCTTGTCAGCGGGCTTTGCAGCGGCTGTTTCGGGATCGGCAGGATGGTCCATTCTTCTGAAATTCAAAAAGATGTTTCAGTCATTATGATGGTTTTATGAGAATAAGATCCGCCTTAGGATGACACCCATGCGATCGATTGGCCCGCATGGCGCGAGGCGCCGTCCGCATCGATCGCCAGTCTCTCAACCTCATCTGAAAGAACAGGAGCTGTGATGAAAGCTGTAGGCCTCCATCGCTATTTGCCGATCGATCAAGCCGAGTCCCTGGTCGACGTCGACATTCCCCAACCCGAAGCCACCGGCCGCGACCTGCTGGTGAAGGTCGAAGCCATCTCCGTCAACCCGGTCGACACCAAGGTGCGTGCCCCGAAAGACACCGTCGAGAAAGCGCCGCGTGTGCTCGGCTGGGACGCCGCCGGCACCGTGGTGGCGGTCGGCCCGGACGTTACGCTGTTCAAGGTCGGCGACCCGGTTTTCTATGCGGGCAGCATCACGCGGCCGGGCGCGAATAGCGAGTTCCATCTGGTCGACGAACGCATTGTCGGGCGCAAGCCGGCGTCGCTCGATTTCACGCACGCAGCCGCATTGCCGTTGACCGCGATCACGGCCTGGGAGGCGCTCTTCGACCGCCTCGGCGTGTCGCCGCAAGGCGCGGACGAAGGCCGCACGGTGCTGATCGTCGGCGGGGCGGGCGGGGTCGGCTCGATCGGCATCCAGCTGGCCAAACAACTAGCGAAACTGACTGTGATCGCTACCGCCTCGCGTCCCGAATCGGCGAAGTGGGCGACGGCGCTGGGCGCGGATCATATCGTCGATCACTTCGGCGATATGCCCGCGCAGTTGAAAAAGCTCGGCATCGACCAGGTCGACTACGTGCTGATCTTCAACGATACCGACCGGAATTTCCCGGCGGCCGCCGAAGTGATCAAGCCGCAAGGCGGCATTTGCACAATCGTCGAAAACAGTCAGCCGCTGCCGGTGGAACTATTGAAGGCGAAAAGCGCCGCGTTCCATTGGGAGTTCATGTTCACGCGCTCGATGTTCAAAACGCCGGACATGATCGAGCAGCATAAGCTGCTAACCGAGGTGGCGCGTCTCGTCGATGCGGGCACGTTGCGCACGACGGTCGGCCAGGATCTCGGCAAGATCAACGCCGAAAATTTGCGCCGGGCGCATCGACTGCTCGAAGACGGCCGCGCGATTGGCAAGCTGGTCCTGACGGGGTTCTAAACCGTGCAGGGTGTGCACAGGGTCTGGCGGGTCTGTTATATCGCACACGCAGAAAACGCCTCCTTGCAAGCGGGGTAACACCCGATTCGTATGAGGCGCGCAGAGCGCTGCTTGGCGGTAGACTGGTGGGGCATCATGCCAAAACAGTTGCGTGTCTCGCGGCTCGTCTGGGCGGGCCTCAACCCGGTATTAACCAGGCATCAGTCAGGCATCGACCAGACTTCGCTCAGACGGTGCATTGGCAGTAACGCTTAAGCGAGTACGCAGCGGCACAACAACGAGGTGACAGTATGAGCTCCAGCTTCAAACTTTCCGCCGTTTCAGTTGTCGCTTCTCTCGCTTGCGCGCTCGCGCCCGGCATGCTCGTCACGGCGGCGCACGCAGCCACGCCGATCACGGTGACGTCGCAGTCCGCCCTCGACGGTCCGATCCGCTACACGGTCCGCGTCACGTCGAAACAGTTCGGCAATTCACAGGAAACGCGCACGATCCGCTCCGGCGAATCGGACGACTTCACGTGGAAAACCGTGCCGCCGGGCGGCCCCGTGCCCGCAGCGGATGCCTGCCCGAATTATGCGTCGCTGCCGACCGATACCAACGGCGCAATGATTCGTCAGACACAGATCCGCTTTGCGCCGGTCGTCGCTGCTGACGGCACCGCGTCCGTGCAACTGAGCTTTCAGGCGCAGACGCCGCACGGCGTGAAGACGGTGACGAGCGGCGGCAAAACGCTCAAGTGTCCGAACGACGTGAGCGTCAGCCAGATTCTGCGTTTTACGATGCCGACCAACGGCAGCACGAAAACGCTGACGCTCAATGACGGCACCGAAGTGGCGGTCACAGCGAAACGTTGAGGGTTGCGCGCGCGAAGTCAGCCAGATGGCCGCCGCATGGCGCCGCAGCGGCAGGGCGGCTATTTGCCGGCAGCGGCCAGCCAGCTTCGCGCATTGCTCGTCCCACGCTATCGCACCTGTGGCGTGTGGCCGATGAGATAGACCGCGAACAGGCGACGCAAGTCGCGCTGCGCATCCGCGTGCCCTCTCAACGCTGCGCCGCCGCCCGCTCCACCAGCCGCGCCGACAGAAACCGGTGCTCCGCCGAGAAGAGCCGCCGATACGTGAGCAGCACCGCGCCCACCGTCCCCAAGGCGGACGCCGCCGCGATCAGGAACATGATCACGATCTGATAGCGCACCGCCTGCAACGGCGACTGACCGGCCAGCACCTGCCCGGTCATCATGCCGGGCAAACTCACCACGCCGACTACGGCCATCTGATTCAGCGTGGGCATCATGCCCGCGCGCACCGCCTGGCGCGCTGGCGCGTGCGCCGCTTCCCAACGGGTCGCGCCGAGTGCGAGCGCCATGTCCACACGGTCACGCCGCGCGGTCAACTCTTCGGTCATCCGTTCGATGCCGAGCGACACGCCTGTCAGCGTATTGCCGAGGATCATGCCGAGAATCGGAATCGCGTACTGCGGCTCGTACCACGGGTGAATGCGGATCACGACGAAGAGCCCAACCGCGGCCACGAGCCACGAACTGACCCAGATCGACAGCACGCTATCCGCACGCTGGCCGGCATAGGTGCGGCTGCCGCGCTGCGCGCCCGCGAAGCCGGCGATCAGCGTCATCACGACCATCAAGGGCAGCACCACGAACCAGTGGGCGTATCGGAACACCCAGCCGAGCACATAGCCGATCGCCAGCAACTGCACGACGGTGCGTACCGCTGCCCACGCGAGCTTGCGTTCGAGGTCCAGCTTGAGCGCCACCGACACCACGCCGTTCACCACGATCAGCAACGCGGCGATCGCGACGTCCCAGAGACTCAGGTTCTGCAGTGTCATGGGTCGATCTCCTGAGGCGCGGGCGCCGCCACGGATTCGTCGAGCACACCGGCGCGCATCGTGAGGTGCCGGGCGCTCATGCGCGCCGCTTGCGCCGGATCGTGCGATACCCACATCGACGCATGCCGCCCAGGGTCGTCCGCGAACCACGCGTGCACCAGCGCCTCGATCGCGCGCGACGATTCCGGATCGAGCGACGCAGTGGGTTCATCCAGCAGCAGCACTTCGGGTGCGAGTTGCAATACGCGAATCAGCGCGGTGATCTGCGCTTCTCCGCCGGACAACTCGCTCGCACGCTTGTCGAGAAAGTCGCTGCCGCGGCCGGCCTGCGCGGCGAGACTTGCCGCGCGCGCGCGATCGAAGCGCACGTCGCGGTAGGCGCGCAATTCGAACGGGTAGCGCAGATTGTCTTCGACGCTGCCGTCGAGCAGCGCGGGCCGTTGGCGGATATACGCGACGTTGCGGCGGTAACGCGGAATGGCGGCGCGTTCGACCGGCGCGCCGTGCCACATGATGCGTCCCGCATCGAGCGGATCGAGCAGGGCGAGGGCGCGCAGAAACACGCTCTTGCCCGAACCCGACGGCCCGGTGACCGCGACGCGGTCGCTGGCGCCGAGGGCGAAGGTGGTCGGTTGCAGCAATGTCTGCCCGCGCAATGCATCGCGCCGGGCGATGCCGTCGGCGAGGACGAAGGGAACATCGGTCATGAGTGGGTTCGCGGTGGATTTTTGCGTGGATTCGGGGGCCGCCATGACATTCCCTTACGTTTCCATGGAAGAGAACCCTGTGCCCAAACTGTGCGGCATGATAAAACGCCTCCTATTGGACAATACTACCGGGCACGCTGCGTGCTGCCCCATGCACAACGAAGAACAAAGGCGGAGTTTCTCAATGGCGGTGTCGAGCACGATTGGAAGGCGGATAGGAAAAATCATCGCATGGCTGGTGGCGATCATCGTCATTCTGATTGTCGCGCTGACAATTTTCATTTTGACCTTTGACTGGAACCGGGCCCGGCCTTACATCAACGACAAGGTCACGCAGGCGATCGGCCGACCGTTCGCGATCAACGGCGATCTGAAAGTAGGGTGGCAGTACCCGGTCGGCGAGACCGGCTGGCGCGGCTGGGTGCCCTGGCCGCGTTTTTCGGCGGCCAATATCACGGTAGGCAATCCCGACTGGACCCAACAGCCGCACTTCGCGGCGCTCGATGAAATCGACTTCGAGGTCAAGGTGCTGCCGCTGCTCGCGCACGACATTGTGATTCCCGCGATCAATCTCGTGAATCCCTCGGTCGACCTCGAACGGCTGCTCGATGGCCGTGATAACTGGACTTTCAAGCTGGCATCGTCCGGTGGACCTTCCGAATGGAGGCTCGATTTGCACGACATCGCATTTGCGAAGGGCAATATCGCGCTGTCCGATCAGCAGAAGAAGCTTGAGATGCAGGTGGCCATCGACACGCTCGGCCAGCCGATTCCGATCGGCGAGGCGATGAAGGAGCAGGAGGCGGCGTCGCGCAGCGCGTCGGCGGAGGCGGTCGGCAAGGCCGGCGCGAGCAAGCTTGCCGCACAGGCTAACGCGCAGGCCGCATCGGAAACCGCAGCCGCGGCTTCCGGCGCTTCGTCGACGGAGATCACCGCTTCGGGCGCGACAGCGGCGAATGGCGCGTCGGGTGCGCTGCTTGCCAGTGGAGCGAACGGTGCAAGCGAGGGCGCAAGCGGAGCAGCGGTGGCCTCGGCGTCGAGCGCCAGCGAGGCAGGCACGGCGAACGGTACGAAACCCGGGATCACTCCTTACGCGATCGGTTGGACCGTCAAAGGTATCTACAACAAGACGCCGGTGTCCGGCAGCGGCAAGGTAGGCGGCGTGCTGGCGTTGCAGGACGCGAACCGGCCGTTCCCGGTGCAGGCCGATGTGAAAGCTGGCGATCTGCGCGTCGGGCTCGTGGGCACGCTCATCGATCCGGCGCATCTTGCCGCAGTCGATTTGCGCCTCTGGCTGCAAGGCAACAGCCTGGCGCGGCTGTATTCGCTGACGGGCGTGACCTTGCCCGACACGCCGCCGTATGCGACCGAGGGGCGCCTCATTGGTCAGTTCAAGTCCGGCGGCAGCGTATTCAAGTATGAAAATTTTACGGGCCGGGTGGGCGGCAGCGATCTGAATGGCTCGCTGACCTACACGGCCCGTGAGCCGCGTCCGCTGTTGCAGGGCGAACTGGTGTCGCATCTGCTGCAGTTCGCCGATCTGGCGCCGGTCATCGGCGCGGACTCGAAAGCCAGCAAGGCGAAGCGCGGCGACGCGACGGCGCAGCCGGCCAATAAAGCGTTGCCAGTGGAAGAGTTCCGCACCGACCGCTGGAAGGCAATCGACGCCGACGTGAAGTTCACGGGGCGCCGCATCGTCAAGGACACCAACCTGCCGATCACGGACCTGTACACGCACGTCGTGATGACCGACGGCGTGCTGTCGCTCGAGCCGCTGAAGTTCGGCGTGGCGGGTGGCTCGCTGTCGTCGGATATTCATCTGGACGGCAGCACGACGCCGCTGAAGGGCCGCTTCGCGACGTCGGCGCGGCATCTGAAGCTCAAGCAGTTGTTCCCGGACTTCAAGTCGATGCAGAACGCGCTCGGCGAAATCAACGGCGACGCCGCGCTGACCGCGACCGGCAATTCGCCGGCGGCGTTAGCGGCGACCTCGAACGGCGAGCTGAAGGCCTTGATCACGGACGGGACGGTGAGCCGCCTGCTGATGGAAGCTGCGGGACTGAACGTGGCGAACGTGGTCTATGAAAAGCTGTTTGGCAATCGCGACGTGAAGATCAATTGCGCGGCGGCGGATTTTGTCGCGACGAACGGCGTGCTGGATTCGCGCGTCTTCGCGCTCGACACGGACGACGCGGTGATCAATATCGACGGCAATGTGAATCTGCGCGACGAATCGATGGATCTTGGCGTGCATCCGCATACCAAGGGCTTCCGGGTGTTTTCGCTGCGCTCGCCGCTGTATGTGAAGGGGACCTTCAAGGACCCGCACGTGGGGGTGAATGCCGCCGCGCTGGCGCTGCGAGGCGGCGCCGTGATCGGGCTCGGATTGATCAATCCGTTTGCCGCGCTGATTCCGCTGCTTGCGCCTAGCAATAACAAACCGCTGCCGTGCGGGCAGTTGCTGTCGCAGGCTCGTCAGGCGCCGAGCGCGCCGCCGCCGGGCGTGAAGCAGCAGCCTAAGCCGGCCATTTCCCTCAACGGTGCGCCGGTGAACAAATAACGAAAAGGAAAGAAACGAACTACCTCAACGAGCGCGGAGCGGCGTCCCCCGCCGCATCCTGCCTGCGAACCCCTCGCCGGGCGCCGCCAATGCGGGTGGCGCCAAACTCCATCAGAATCTTGCCTCGAGCCCGGCTGGCAAAGACGAGGAAGCCAAACCCATCGGCTTCATACCAATACCCGCCGTTCTCGAGCCCATCGAGCGGCTGCTCCAATGCATTGGTAATGGATTCGATACAACGCCGCCGCAATTCGGCGGGCGCGGGATAGGGTGGCTGCGCGCCGCGTACGCTGCATAGGAGAACGTCGAGCCCGGGCAGCACATGTGCATAGAGCACCGGTTCGTCCTGCGCGCGAGCGCGCGCAATTTTGGTGTCGAGCTGACTGAACGGCTTGAAATGCCGTAGGACCGCGAGGAACGACTCATCGCCGTCCACCTTCGCGCGTCTACGCTTTTTCGGGAAGGACATAAAAATTCGCCTGAAAAAGAATTGCAAGAAACGCAGCGTCCTCATGCGACAACTCCCGGCTTCGCGCGCCGCACGTCGATCTTTTATAGCATACGACAAGGCCGGATTCACGGTGATTCGGCGCCTGCGCCTTCCCACCGCCTCCCGCACGAATCATGCCGAACCGCCTCGCCGCGCGCTTTCGCTTCCCAGCACATCTGTCTCCATCATAGACGCACGCGCCGCCGAAAAAACATCCCGTAGCAATAAAAAAGTCATTTTTATGTGGGCGAGCGCATCTTGCCGCTACGTTGAAATATCTCACGTTCACGTCGATAATGGCCCGTCCGGCAGCACCGCGGCGTGCTTTCCAGTCCTGCGCCGCGACGGGCCGTCCGCGTGGTGAGGCGAGGGGCGCGGGCCGTGCCGGACTGGCAAGCACGCCGCGGCTTGAACGACCCTTCGGGCGAACATGAAACTATTCACCAAGGGTCTGCTGCTGATTGCAGTGCCGAGCGCGGTCGAGCTGGCGCTTCTGGGCGTCGTCTTCGATACCCAGGAGCAAACGGCGCAGGCCGCGCAGTGGGTCAGCAACAGCAAGCAGATCCTTTACCAGTCGTCGGCCATGGTCGATCCGCTGCTGCGTCAGGCCGCACGGGTCCGTACGGGTATGGTCGTCGGCGATCCGTTGTTTATCGACCGCCACACGGTATGGGTCGACCTCGGCGACCGGCTTTCGAACCTCGAAGCGCTGGTGGCCGATACGCCGCAACAGGTCGGGCGCGTGCGCAAGATGCAACAGGCGATCGAGGCGTATCGCGCGCAGGCTGCCAGGATCTCGCAGGCGCTGCACGCAGGACGCAACCTGAATTCGTTTGCCGCCCAGGATACGGGCGCGCTCCCTCAGCAGATCGCGCTGTTCCGCGATCAGCTCGCTGAATTTGGTAGCGAGGCCTCGCGGCTCGACGCCGAGCGCGGCGCGGCTCTGGCGCGGCGCCACGAACGCCAGCAATATGCGCTGATCGCCGCGGTGTTGGGGTCGATGCTGATCTGGGCGGTCACCGCCGTGGTGTTTGCGCGCAGCATCGGCCAGCGTCTGGAAGTGTTGACGGGCAACGCCGAACGTCTGGGCCGCGGGCGGGAGCTCGCAGCGCCGCTGTCCGGCAGCGACGAAATTGCCGCGCTCGACGCGGTGCTGCATCAGACGGGCGCGCGCCTGCGCGAGGCCGACGGCGAACAGGCCATGCTGAAAGCGCGGCTCGAAGCGCGCGCGCGGGAACTGGCGGGCGTCAACGAAGAACTGCGCCAGGAGACGCAAGACAATGAAATGTTCATCTATAGCGTGTCGCACGATCTGCGCTCGCCGCTGGTGAATCTGCAAGGCTTTTCGAAAGAATTGCAGGTGTCATGCGACGAACTGGGCAGCATCGTCGAGGCGGCGAGACTGCCGGAGGCGGAGCATCGGCGCATGGTGCATATCCTCGACGGCGACGTGCGCGAGTCTCTGCAATATCTACGCGCAGCGGTGACGCAGGCGGCGGCGATCATCGACGCGCTATTGCGGATTTCGCGCGCCGGCCGGCGCGAATACCAGTGGCAGCGGGTGAGTGTCGGACGGGTGGTGAGCCGCGTGGTCGACGCGCTGCAAGGCGCGATCAGGCAGCGTGCGGCGGTGGTCACCGTGCGCGAGTTGCCGCCCGCATGGGGCGACCCGGGCGCGATCGAGCAGATTTTCAGCAACCTGGTCGGTAACGCGCTCAATTATCTCGATCCGGCGCGCAATGGGCGCATCGAGATCGGCGTGCTGGCGCCGGAGCCGGAACCAGTCGACGAGACGGAGCCGCGCGCGTTGCGCACGCGCACTTATTATGTGCGCGACAACGGCCTCGGGATTCCAGCGGCGTATATGTCGAAGGTGTTCCGCGCGTTTCAGCGTTTGCACGGCGACGTCGCGAACGGCGACGGCATCGGCCTCGCGGTGGTGCGCCGTATGGTCGAACGGCATGGCGGCCGCGTTTGGGTCGAGTCGGCGGAAGGCGCGGGCTCGACCTTTTTCGTCGTGTTGCCGGAACAGCCGGCGCGTCATTGAGCCGGGACAGGCACGAGGAGAAACGGTGGGGACAATTAAAAGCACGATGCAAAAATGGATCGTCGGCACGGAGGGCATATGAGTCACGGGGAAACGGTCAGTATCGTGCTGATCGAAGACGACGACGGCCACGCGACGCTGGTCGAGCGCAATCTGCGCCGTGCCGGCATTTCGAACGGTTTCGTACGCTTTCGAGATGGCCAGCAGGCGCTCGATTACTTCTTCGGGCCGGTGCCGGCGGACGCGGCGGCCAGCCCTTACCCGCCTCGTGAAGATCTGACGAATTTCGTCGTGCTGCTCGATCTGAAAATGCCGCGCGTGGATGGTTTCGAGGTATTGCGGCGTTTGAAGGATTCGCCGCAGACAGCCGCGGTGCCCGTGATCGTGCTGACCACGACCGACGATCCGCGCGAAATCGCACGTTGTTACGAACTCGGCTGCAACGTCTATATCACCAAGCCGGTCGAATACGACGCGTTCATCGAAGCCGTGCGCCGTCTCGGCTTCTTCCTGCAGGTGGTCAAGCTGCCGCCGGGCCACCGGCTGGCCCCGCCGTGACGGAAACTTCATGTGAAGGCGCTCCGAAAGCGGCCCATGACAAGATAGCCACACCCGATCTAGCCAAAGAAGACTCTGCATGACCGAAGAAGTGTCCCCGCAGCCTGCCGCTTATGTGCTGGTCGTCGACGACGACGAAGGCATCTTGCGGCTTGCGCGCAAGTCGCTCGAGCGCGCCGGCTGCCGGGTTGCAATCTGCGCCGGTGTCGAAGCCGCCCGCGAGCGGCTCGCTGCGGGCGCGCCCGATCTGCTCGTGCTCGACTACCAGCTCAGCGGGCCGGAGACCGGCCTCGACTTCTTTCGCCGCTTGCGGGCGGAAGGCGTGCGGATTCCCGCCATCCTCGTGACCGGTTTCACCGACGAATCCCGCGTAATCGAAGCGTTGCGCGCGGGCGTATCCGATGTGGTGCCGAAATCCGGCGACTACCTTGATTACCTGCCCGAAGCGGTGGACCGGGTGCTGTCCCAGGTGCGTTTGCAGAAAGCCTCGGACGAAGCCTTGTTGCTGCGCGATCGCGAACAGCATTACCGCACCTTGTCAGAGGCGTTGCCGCACCTCGTGCTGACCTGCAACGCCGCGGGAGATTGCGATTTCCTGTCGAAGCAGTGGTTCGACTACACGGGGTTGGCGGAAAGCAGTTCGTACGGTCTTGCGTGGCTCGCCGCGGTCCATCCCGACGATCGTGAAGAGATTCGCCGCACCTGGCTCAAGGCGGTGACGAGCGGCGCCGCCGATTATCGGCACGAACTGCGGATTCGCCGCCACGACGGCGAATATCGCTGGTTCGACGTCCGCGCGGTCGCCATGCGCGATCCCGAGGGCAATGTCAGCAAATGGTTCGGCAGTTGCACGGATATTCATCCCCAGCGCGCGGCGATCGAGGAGCGCGAGCGGCTGCTCGCCTCGGAGCAGGCCGCCCGCCAGACCGCTGAAGAAGCCAATCGTGCGAAAGACCGCTTCCTCGCCATGCTGTCGCACGAATTGCGCACGCCGCTCACGCCTGTACTGGCGGGCGCCAGCGTTCTGGAGATGATCCCGGATCTGCCCGATCAGGCACGCGCGAGCGTGCGCATGATCCGTCGCAACGTCGAACTCGAAGCGCGCTTGATCGACGATCTCCTCGATCTCACGCGCGTGGCGAACGGCAAGCTGCGTTTGTCGCTCGAAACCGTCGACGTGCATGAGGTGATGGACAGCGTGCTCGAACTCTTTCGCAGCGAGATCCAGGTCAAGCAGCAGGACGTGCATGTCCACAAGAACGCGCAACACCATTACGTGCTCGCCGACCGCGCACGGCTGCAACAGATGCTGTGGAACCTGATACGCAACGCCGCCAAGTTCACGCCGGACGGCGGCCATATCTACGTGCGCACGCATGATGAACGCATGCACGTGCAGATCTCGGTCGAGGATACGGGCATCGGCATCGAGCCCGGGCAGATCGGCAAACTGTTCAACGCGTTCGAGCAGGGCAACCAGAACATGACGCGGCAATTCGGCGGCTTGGGCCTGGGTCTCGCGATCACCAAGGCACTGACCGATGTGCACGGCGGCACGGTGATCGCACAGAGCCCGGGCGCGCACTGCGGCGCGACTTTCACGATCACGCTGCCGACCGCCGCCGCGCCTGCGGAATCGACGCCCGTTGCAGCGCCTGATGAGGTGCGTCCGCCCGGCCTGTTGACCATTTTGCTGATCGAAGACCATGTGGATACCGCCGAGGTGATGGCGCAGCTGATTCGCAGCCTCGGGCACGAGGTGACCACGGTAGGCCGTGTGGACGAGGCATTGGCCGCCACCGAGTCGCAGACCTTCGATCTGGTGATTAGCGATGTGGGCTTGCCCGATGGCACCGGCCTTGATTTCATCAAAGCGTTTCGCGAGCATTCGGATGCGCCGGCGGTTGCGTTGACCGGTTTCGGTACTGACGAAGATGTGCGGCGTTGCCTGAGCGCGGGCTTTACTTCGCATCTGACCAAGCCTGTCAATTTCGGACAGCTCGAAACGATGATCGAAAGCGCGCTGAGTCAGAAGGCGGAAAAGGACGCTTAATGAGTTCGCAGCGTCAACTGGGCCGGCGTAATTTGCACGCGCCATGAAAAAGGCCTGTGGGGATTTTCTCGGCGATTTTCTCGCAACAGGCCTTTTTTATTCGCGCCGGCTAATGTGCTGGTGCGAATGCGTAACGCGGTGAAAGTGGCTTAACGCGGGTGGCTTACCACGGGCGCCTTAACGCGGCGATGAGTTCTTCAGCGAATCGCGAATCTCACGCAGCAGCACGACTTCTTCGGGCGTCGGCGGCGGCTCTGCCGGCGCGGCTTCAGCCGGCTTGCGCAGATTGTTGATGAACTTGACCATCAGGAAAATGATGAACGCGAGGATCACGAAGTTGATGGCCACGGTGATGAACGAGCCATAACCGAACACTGCCACGCCTGCCGTCTGCAAGTCTTTATACGACTCGGGACTGCCTTTGAAGCTCGCGGGAATATCGCCGAGGCGAACGAATTTGTTGGAGAAATCGAGGCCGCCGGTGGCAACGCCGACAACCGGCATGATCAGGTCTTTAACAATTGAATTGACGATGGTGGAAAATGCGCCGCCGATAATCACCCCGACGGCGAGATCCATCACGTTGCCTTTAAGGGCAAATTCCTTGAATTCCTTAATCATGCTCATATACGTTCCTCCCAGAAGTCGATATTCGAATCATACCAATCCAAGAAGGATAGGCTAGTTTTGTGCCCTGGAAAGAGCAGCTTGGCTTTATTCTGGAAACTGTGACTGGCTATGGCGCGCCCGTTCGATATGCGCGGCAAAACTGACCGGGTCGGTATTGGTGCCGCACAGCAGCACGCCTACGCGTTTGCCTTGCAGCGTTTCGCGCAGCGGTCCCAGCAGCGCCGCCGTAGCTGCGGCGCAGGCCGGTTCCACGGCTAGCTTAAGTTGTCCGAACAAGGTCAGCATGGCCGCGCGCAACTGGTCGTCGGATACGGTGACGAGCTGGTCGATATGACGGCGGCACAACTCGTAGCTGTATTCCTCGGTATGCGGCGACGCCAATGAATCGGCAATGGTGTGCATGTGGCCCAGCTTGACCGTGTGATTGGCGGCAAAGCTTTTGCCCATCGCATCCGATCCTTCCGGTTCGACGCCGTACACATGCACCCGCGGATTCGCGAGCCGCATGGCGGTGGCCACACCGGCAGCGAGACCGCCACCGCCGATTGGCACGATCACCGCTTCGAGGTCGGGCGTTTGCGTGACCCATTCATAGCCGAGCGTGGCCGAGCCCAGCACAGTGCGATAACCGTTGAACGGGTGTACGAAGTAGCGGCCTTCCTCCGCCTCGATACGGCGCACCAGTTCGAATGCTTCGGCAATGTTCTCCGCGAACACGATGTCGGCGCGATATTGCCGGCACAAGGCGACGCGTGCCGGATTGGCCGCCCGGAACAGCACGACCTTCGCGCTGATACCGAGACGCATCGCTGCGTACGCGACCGCCACGGCGTGATTGCCGCCCGACACACAGGTGACGCCCGCGCTGCGTTGCGCTTCGTCGAGCGCAAGCAGGTTGGTGAACGCGCCGCGCGCCTTGAAGCTGCCGCCCGCTTGCAACAACTCGAACTTGAAGTTCACGACCGTGCCTTCCAGCGACGGAAAGTCGAGCCGGTCGAACACCGGCGTTCGCGTGACCCACGGCGTCAACGCAAAGTGCTGCGTGGCGATGTCGTCGAGTGTGGGGATCGGCTCGCCGTCGATCGTATGGTCGGTATGCTGCGGCGTGGCGCTTGACATGGCGTGGGCGTGTTGTTTCTCGATATGGCTAAGACTGTTTTTGCAGCGGTCAGTTTCAGTGCGCGTGTGCGTCCCTCCTGTGCGAAAGGGGACTTCCTACGAAGCGTCAACCGACATGCTGTGAATGAATTTTTGCAGGAAACGTTCGCACGCCACGAGCTGATCCAGCGCCACGAACTCGTTGGCTTTGTGCGCCTGCTGGATATCGCCGGGGCCGCACACAATGCTCGGAATGCCCGCCAGCGAGAACAGCCCGGCTTCGGTGCCGTACGCGACCTTGCGCTTGTCCTGATCGGCGGTCAGCGCGCGCACGAGTTGCGTGATCGCGGCTTGTTCAGACGAATCGAGGCCTGGCGCGGCAGCGATCTTCGTAATCTCGATCGCCGCAGATGGATGCTCGCGCAACATTTTCGGCAGCAGTGTTTCGCGTGCATATTGGTCGATGCGCGCGAAGATCGGCTCGGGGTCGAGCGTCGGCAGATTGCGGAATTCGAACTGGAACGTGCATTCGGCCGGCACGGTATTGAGCGCATTGCCACCCATGATCGTGCTGGTTTGCGCCGTGGTGAAGGGCACGTCATACAGTTCGTCGAACGGGCCTTGCGCGCGGAATTGATCGGCCATATCGCGGATGTAGCAAATCAAACGCGCGGCGTATTCGATGGCATTCAAGCCCTTCGGCGTGAGCGACGAATGCGCGGCCTGCCCGCGCACGCAGCACTGATACGCGTTGATGCCTTTGTGAGCGACGATCGGGCGCATGCTGGTCGGTTCGCCGACAATGCAGCCGTCCGGCTTCACGCCGCGCTTCATCAGATCGGCGATCAGGAGCGGTGCGCCGGCACAGCCCACTTCCTCGTCGAACGACAAGGCGAAGTGAATCGGCTTGGCGAGCCTGGTGCGCTGCATGTCGGGCACGAGTGTCAGCGCCGCGCCGATGAAGCCTTTCATGTCGCAGGTGCCGCGGCCGTACAGTTTATCGCCGCGAATTTCCGGCTTGAACGGATCGCTGTCCCATTGCTGACCGTCCACAGGCACGACGTCTGTATGGCCCGACAGCACGACGCCGCCGTTCGTCTCGCCGTTGTGCGCGGGAATCGTTGCGAACAGATTGGCCCATTTGCCGCTTTCGTCGTGAGTGAGCGTGGCTTCGATGCCGACCGCGCGCAATTCGTCGCGCACGGTTTCGATCAGGCCGAGATTCGGATTGCGGCTTACCGTGTCCATCGACACGAGACGGGTTACCCAGGGAAGTGAGGCAGGCGAGGAAGTATTCGATTCAGAGGCGGACGCTTGCGGGGACTGCGCTGATTCAGCGACGTGAGACATGACAAGACTCCGGCATTTGAGTCTTTCGATCATACCCAAAAAAACCGCACCCGTATGCTGCGGTGCGCGTTTGCGCACCGCAGCATGAGCGCACAGCGCCTAGACGTACCCGTTTTTTTGGGGCCCGGGATAGGTGCCGGCGCGGGTGCCGGTGCGGGTGCCAATAGCGGCGCCGATGTTGACGCGATACCGGCGCGTCAGCACGCAACGGCGCGACACGTTAGCGCGCAGCAACCGTGGCCGCCGTGCCGCGACTGGGCGATCCCAATGCGCGCAAGGTCTCTTTCACCGTCGCCACACGCACGGCCAGATCCGGGCTGCGCGTTTCAATACGCAGCTTGTCCTGGCCCGCGAGCTTGATGTGCTTGTGCTTCTGCACCATCTCGATGATCCGCATTGCATCGATCGGCGGGTTGGGGATGAACTGCAAGCCGATCACGGATTCGCCCGCATCGATTTTCGAAATGCCCAAAGGCTTGGCCGCCAACCGCAGACGATGCGTCTCGACGAGCGCATGCGCTTGCGGCGGCAACTTGCCGAAGCGATCGATCAGTTCTTCCTGAATGCCGTCGATCGAATCGTTGTGTTCGCAATTAGCCAGGCGCTTGTAGAGCGACAGACGTTCCTGCACGTCGCCGCAATAGTCCGCGGGCAGAATCGCGGGCGCGTGCAGGTTGATCTCGGTGGTTGCGGCGAGCGGCGCGGTGAGGTCCGGCTCCTTGCCTTCCTTGAGCGCCTTCACGGCATCGTTCAGCATGTCGGTATAGAGCTGGAAACCGATCTCCTGAATCTCGCCCGATTGCTTGTCGCCGAGCACTTCACCCGTGCCGCGAATCTCGAGGTCGTGCATCGCGAGATAGAAGCCCGAACCGAGTTCCTCCATCTGCTGGATCGCTTCGAGACGGCGCTGCGCCTGCTTGGTCAGTCCTTGCGGGTCATGCACCAGCAGATACGAGTACGCCTGGTGATGCGAACGGCCGACGCGGCCACGCAACTGGTGCAACTGCGCGAGGCCGAACTTGTCGGAGCGGTGAATCAGAATCGTGTTGGCACTCGGCACGTCGATGCCGGTTTCGATAATCGTCGTGCACAGCAGAACGTTCGCGCGTTGGGCAACGAAATCACGCATCACGCGTTCGAGTTCGCGCTCATGCATCTGTCCATGCGCGACGGCGATACGCGCTTCGGGCACGAGCGCTTCAAGCATGTGCCGACGATTCTCGATCGTCTCGACTTCGTTATGCAGGAAGTACACCTGGCCGCCACGTTTCAATTCGCGCAACATCGCTTCGCGAATCACGCCGTCTTCTTCGCGACGCACGAAGGTTTTGATCGCGAGGCGCTTTTGCGGCGCGGTGGCGATCACGGAGAAATCGCGCAGACCTTCGAGCGCCATGCCGAGCGTACGTGGGATCGGCGTGGCGGTCAGCGTGAGCACGTCGACCTCGGCGCGCAACGCTTTCAACGCCTCTTTCTGACGCACACCGAAACGGTGTTCCTCGTCGATGATCACGAGCCCCAGCCGTTTGAACTGCACGTCCGACGACAGCAGCTTGTGCGTGCCGATCACGATATCGACCGTGCCTTCGTTGATCTGCTGGATTGCCGCGTTGACTTCCTTGGTCGACTTGAAGCGCGACAATTCGGCGATGCGCACCGGCCAATCGGAGAAACGGTCAGTGAAGGTTTGCGTGTGCTGTTCGGCGAGCAGCGTGGTGGGCGAGAGCAGCGCAACCTGCTTGCCGCCCATCACCGCAATGAACGCCGCGCGCAATGCCACTTCGGTCTTGCCGAAACCGACGTCGCCGCACACCAGGCGGTCCATCGGCTTGCCGCTCGTCATGTCGCCGATCACAGCGGCAATCGCCGCGGCCTGGTCCGGTGTTTCCTCGAAGCCGAAGCTCTCGGCGAACTTCACATAGTCTTTCGGTTCAAGCGCGAACGCATGGCCTTCGCGCAGGGCGCGACGCGCATACAGGTTCAGCAGTTCTGCCGCGGTGTCGCGAATCTGCTGCGCGGCCTTGCGTTTGGCCTTTTCCCACTGGCCTGATCCGAGGGAATGCAACGGCGCGCTTTCCGGATCCGCGCCGCTGTAGCGCGAGATCACATGCAACTGCGCGACCGGCACGTAGAGCTTGCTGTCGCTCGCGTATTCGAGGTGCAGGAATTCGGTCTCGCCTTCGCCGAGATCCATCGTGACGAGGCCCATATAGCGGCCGATGCCGTGCTGCGAATGCACGACCGGATCGCCGATCTTCAACTCGGACAGATCGCGCACCATCGAATCGACGTTGCTCGCCTGTTCCTGACGGCGGCGTCCCGCGCGGCGCGCGAGCGGGCCGTAAAGCTCCGTCTCGGTGATGATCGCGATGCCGTCGACCGGAACCGCAAAACCGTTGGCCAGCGGTGCGACGCCAAGCGAGAAACGTGTGTCGCCCGTGAGCCAGCTTTGGAACGTGTCGCTCGACGCCGGCTTCAGATGATTGTCGGCGAGCAACTGCAACAGCGTTTCGCGCCGGCCGGCCGACTCAGTGGCAAAGAGCACGCGGTTCGGCGTGGTGTCGAGATAGGCGCGTAAGGCCGAGAGCGGATCCTCCGCGTGACGGTCGATCGCAAGATTCGGCAATGGGGTTGACCAGCCGCCGCCCGCGTTGGCGGGCAAGGCGAGCCGCGCGAACGGCTTGGCGAACGTGAAGAAATCCTCGTCCGACAGGAACAGACGCTGCGGCTCCAGAATCGGCCGGTCGCGATCGTGCGACAGGAAGTTGTAGCGTTGTTTGGTGTCGTTGGTGAAGCGCCGGATCGCCGCGTCCAGATCGCCCACGAACGCCAGTTGCGCACCTTCGGGGAGATAGTGGAAGAGCGTCGCCGTCTCGTCGAAGAAGAGCGGCAGATAGTATTCGATGCCTGCTGAGGGCACGCCGTTGCCAATGTCCTTATAAATCGACGCGCGGCTCGGATCGCCCTCGAAGGTTTCGCGCCAGCGGCTGCGGAAGGCGGTGCGGGCGGCCTCGTCGAACGGGAATTCGCGGCCGGGCAGCAGGCGCACGTCCTTCACGGGATAGAGGCTGCGCTGCGTGTCCGGATCGAATGCACGGATCGAGTCGACCTGGTCGTCGAACAGGTCGATCCGGTATGGCAGCGGCGAACCCATCGGAAAGAGGTCGAGCAGCGAGCCGCGCACGCAGTATTCGCCCGGACGCACCACCTGGCTCACATGCTCGTAGCCGGCCAGCGTCAACTGCGCTTTGAGCCTGGCCTCGTCGAGGCGCTCGCCTTGCGAGAAGGAGAACGTGTAGCCCGCCATGAACGAGGCAGGCGGCATCCGGTACAAAGCGGTGGTGGCCGGCACCAGCAGGATGTCGCAGCGGCCGTCGCCGAGATCGTGCAGCGTGGCGAGGCGCTCGGAGACCAGATCCTGGTGGGGCGAAAAGGTATCGTAAGGCAGCGTTTCCCAGTCGGGCAGCAAACGCACGCGTGCCTCGGGCGCGAAAAAGCCGATTTCCTGCGACAGCCGCTGCGCGTCGACAGCGTTTTCGCAGACGACCGCGAGGAGCGGCACCTTCTCGCGATAGGCCAGATGGTAGCGGGCGATCAGCAGCGCGTCGGACGAGCCGTGCGTGCCGTCGAAGGCGAAACGCTGGCCGGGCTTGACGAGCGCGACGGGCGGGGCGTACTGCGATGATGCGGCGATGTCTGGCATAGAAGAGAAAAGGCGGCCTCGGGCTCACACGTGATCGGCAAGTTTACGCGTGTCGGGGCGTAGATGCGAAGGAGGTATTATAAAATCCGTCCTTTACTTTAACTTCGCGGCTTCCGCACTCGTGACTTCCCGTCTATTTGCCCTGATTCCGTGCGCAGGCATCGGCAGCCGTTCCGGCGCCGCGATGCCCAAACAATATCGCACTGTCGCCGGCCGCGACATGTTGCATTACTCGCTGGCGGCTTTCGACGCCTGCAGCGAGTTTGCGCAAACCCTTGTCGTGATTGCCCCCGAAGACCAGCACTTCGACGCCCGCCGCTTCAGCGGCTTGCGTTTCGCCGTGCGCCGCTCTGGCGGGGCGTCGCGCCAGGCGTCGGTGCTGAACGGACTGCATGCGCTGGCCGAGTTTGGCGCGCACGACGACGACTGGGTACTGGTGCACGACGCCGCGCGGCCCGGCATTACGCCTGGCTTGATCCGCACGCTGATCGCCTCGCTGAAGGACGACGCGGTGGGCGGCATCATGGCCTTGCCGGTGGCGGATACCTTGAAGCGGATCGACTCGGGTTCGTCCGACGGGCGGATTGCCCGCACCGAAGCGCGCGACGGCCTGTGGCAGGCGCAGACGCCGCAGATGTTCCGCATCGGCATGTTGCGCGAGGCGATTTTGCGCGCGCAGGCGGACGGTCACGACCTGACCGACGAAGCGAGCGCGCTCGAGTGGCTGGGGCACGCGCCCAGGTTGGTGCAGGGGAGTTTGCGTAACTTCAAGGTCACTTATCCGGAAGACTTCGATTTGGCCGAGGCGATTTTGTGCCGGCCGTCGTCGGCTTCCTGAATGGATAAATCAGATTTAAATTAACGGACTTGACGGATATGGATTTCAGAATTGGGCAGGGTTATGACGTGCATGCGCTGGTGCCGGGGCGTCCGTTGATTATCGGCGGCGTGACGATTCCCTACGAGCGCGGGTTGCTCGGGCATTCGGATGCGGATGTGCTGCTGCATGCGATTACCGATGCTATTTTCGGCGCGGCCGCGATGGGCGATATCGGGCGGCATTTCTCCGATACCGATGCCAGATTTGCTGGCGCGGATAGCCGGGTTTTGCTGCGTGAGTGTTTCGCTCGCGTTAGAGCGGCGGGGTTTTCCATTGCTAATGTGGATAGCAGTGTGGTTGCTCAGGCGCCTAAGCTGGCGCCGCATATCGAGGGGATGCGGGCTAATATCGCTGCGGATCTTAACCTCCCGGTTGAGCGGGTTAATGTTAAGGCCAAGACTAATGAGAAGCTGGGTTACCTTGGGCGAGGCGAAGGCATTGAAGCGCAGGCTGCGGTTTTGTTGATCAAGAATTGATATTAGGTTTTTTGCCTGCGCAGCGAAAAAACCTTAACCCTGCTGCGCTCGCAAAAAAACTATTTCCTTCAGCAGCAATACACTGCGCAGCAGCGTTATCCACTGCCGCAATGCGGCCAACATCCCGCAATTGCGCAGATTCAGCCGAATGTCCTTGGCGTAGTCAGGTACATGTGCCTTAATCGAAGGCAAGAATTCCATTGAAATATTCTATCGGTTTGTCGACAAAAAAGCCCGCTGCCGTTTCAAGCGTAGCGGGCTTCTGACAGCGTGGCTTACAGCGTTGCGCCGCCGACCGCCCAGTTGCAAGGACACGGTTCGTCCGTTTGCAGGCCGTCGAGAATACGCAGCACTTCTTTCGGGTTGCGGCCGACGTTCAGGTTGTTCACTGAAACGTGTTGAATCGTATTGTCCGGATCGACAATGAACGTTGCGCGCAGCGCCACGCCGGCTTCCTTGTCGCGCACGCCGAGCTGGTCGATCAACTCGCCCTTCACGTCACCAAACGAATAGTGGTTGAGCTTGCTCAGGTCCTTGTGCTCGCGGCGCCAGGCCAGCTTGACGAATTCATTGTCCACGCTACCGCCGAGCAATACCGCGTCGCGCTCCTCGAAATCCTTGGCCAGCTTGCCGAACTCGACGATTTCCGTCGGGCACACGAACGTGAAATCCTTCGGGTAGAAATAGATGATCTTCCACTTGCCCGGAAACGACTGTTCCGTGATCTCCTCGAACGCCGATACGCCGTTTTCTTCATGGTTGTTGAAGCCCGGCTTGGCCGCAGTGACGGTGAACGCTTCGACTTTATCGCCAACGGTTTTCATGCAAGTGCTCCTTCGTTTGACGGAAAAACAGCATGTTGAGGCTATCAGCTCGTCGTAACGAGCACGTTACACGGTTTTGAATATGGCAATATCAAACCATTCGCTCAATAGTTTTATCCTAACCCCTTGGGGAGTTTTTATTCAACGCGGCCGGCGGTCGCACTGGCAGGGCAATGCCCCTTTGGTCAGACGCCTTTTGCCAGCGGAAACTCGATCGTGACCTCGAGCCCCGGGCCTGGCGTGCGATTGCGCAGGCGCAACGCGCCGCGATAACGGCCTACCAGCCGCTGCACAATGGCCATGCCAAGGCCGGTACCGTTCGCCTGGGTGCGCGCAGAGTTCACGCGATAGAACGGTCGTGTGACAAGAGCCAGTTGGTCTTCGGGAATGCCGGGCCCTTCGTCGACCACCGACAATTCGACCCGTGAGTGTGATACCCGCGTTTCCAGAATCACATGCGGTATGCCGTCGGCGTCGCTCAAACCATACTTGCGCGCGTTCTCCAGCAGATTGCCGACCACGCGACGCATGTCGGTTTCATCCGCCTCGATCACCGCAGACGGCGCGAGGCGTGTGATCAGGCGCATGCTGTCTTCGCTCTGCATGCGCGCGGCAAGCTCACCTGCGATCACCGACAGATCGACGGGCTCCGGCACCCGCTGCACCGGACGAGCGTAATCGAGGAACCGGCCGATGATCATGTCCATCTGCTCGATGTCGTCGACCATCGCATCTTTGGTGGCCTGGTCGGACGGGCTCATTTCGGTTTCGAGCCGCAGCCGCGCAAGCGGGGTGCGCAGATCGTGCGAAATGCCGGCGAGCATCAGCGCGCGGTCGGCCTCGAGCTGTTCGAGGTCCTGCACCATCTGGTTGAAGCTGCGATTGGTCTCGGCGGCCACGCCCATGCCGCGCTCGGGCAGCGGCTCCGGTAACTGGCCGGAGCCGACTTTGCGCGCGGCCATGGCGAGCCGGGCGAACGGACGGTTCACGAGACTGGTGATGAAGGCCGCGCCAAACAGCGACAGCGCCAGCGCAAACACGCCCCAGCCGGCCCACTGCAAGCCCGTCGCGTTGTCCAGTTGATCGCGGTCGAGCGCCACCCAGTAGTCGTCGTCGTCGATCTTGAAGCTGATCCAGACGCCGGGGATGTCGTTGACGCTCTGCGCAATCACCGTGTCGTCGCCGAGGCGGCCGCGAATGTCATGTTCGATCAGCCGGTTCAGCGACTCGTTGGGCTGGAGTCTGTACTTGTCGGTGGTTTCGCGAGGGTACACGCGCACCCCTTCATTGCTCTCCAGATCCTGCAGCAGGGCGCGCCGCAGGTCGGGATCGGAATAGAGGAGTGCAGTGCGCGTGAGCTTGACGATGGCGACCAGTTGCAACGCCACGCGCTGTGCGCGCGGCTCGCGTTCGATCACCCGAAAGCTCTGGAACCACGCGGCGAGACTGACTGCGATCAACAGCGCGATCAACAGAAAGGTCCGCCAGAAAAGGCCACCGAACGCGAGCGTCAGGAGGCGCCGGTCGATCCGCATGGGCCCTTCTTATCTGGAACTATCTTGCATGGAACCAGAGTAAGCGCTTTGCATGGGACCAGAGTAATCGCGCTGAAGCGCGAATTCTGGTCGACAGCTAAAGAGCCAACTCTGGTCGACTGCTTTGCATGGGACCAGAGATAAGGCGCTAAAGCGCCAACTCTGGTCGACACATAACGTGAGGGCAAACTCAGGCTGCACCGTCAGGAATGAACACGTAGCCAAGACCCCAGACGGTTTGAATGAAACGCGGGCTGCCCGGATCAGGTTCGATCAGCTTGCGCAGACGCGAAATCTGCACGTCGAGACTGCGGTCGAAGACTTCATATTCACGGCCACGCGCCAATTCCATCAGCTTTTCACGCGACAGCGGCTGACGCGGGTGACGCGCAAACACCTTCAGCACCGAAAACTCACCCGTGGTCAGCGGAATTTCCTGTCCGGCCTTGGTGAGTGTGCGGGTGGCGAGATTCAGCGCGAACTCGCCGAACTCGAACACTTCGGTGGTTTCGGACGGCGCGCCCGGCAACTCCGACGGCGACTGGCGGCGCAGCACCGCGTGAATCCGCGCGACCAGTTCGCGCGGGTTGAACGGCTTGGGCAGATAGTCGTCGGCGCCCATTTCGAGCCCGACGATACGATCGACGTCTTCACCCTTGGCCGTCAGCATGATGATCGGCGTGCGGTCGTTGCTGCCGCGCAAGCGGCGGCAAATCGACAGGCCGTCTTCGCCGGGCAGCATCAGATCGAGCACCAGCAAGTCGAAGCGCTCACGCACCCAGAGCTTGTTCATGGACGGCGCGTTCTCGGCAACATAGACATTAAAGCCCTGTTCACCGAGGTAGCGGCGCAGCAGATCGCGCAGGCGCGGATCGTCGTCGACGACGAGGATTTTCGAAGGGTTTTTGGTTTCCATGGTCGGCATCTTAGCGCGATTAGAAAGTGGTGCGCGGTTGCATCGTTTACCGGGTTACAGTCAGTTACAAAATTTACCCGCACTGTGGCACGACGTAAAGCACGGGCAGGTAGACTCCTTTACTGAATGCGGCTGTTCGGTGGATACTTCACTCGACTAAAACTCTCGCACCCGGCTCGCTACCGGGGTCTGTATACGCATTTAAGGTAGCCGGTTGCCGCGCCACGAAGGGAACAACATGAAGGGAGGGGTTTGGCCGAATGTGCGCCTAAGCGTAATTGTACTGGCGGTAGCCGGGACGCTTGCAGGCACACTGGGACCAACGCTCGCCCACGCCCAGCCTTCGGCCGACAGAGCGGTGACCGAACGCGTGCCCAAGCCGGCTAATTTCAGGGCGAATCGCCGTAACTCCAACCCTGGCAGCGACCGCCCTGCGTCAGACGTGATATTGCGCACTGCAGTTCCCCCCGATCTTGATCAACGCCGTCGTGATGGCCATATGACGCCCGACGAGCGGCGTCTCTTACGGCAGCACATCGAAGACGCTGTGCGCGAGCTCTACAAGCGGTAGCTATTTCCGTGCCCGCTCTCGGCACGCCAGTCGCGCTTTCTCCGCGCGCGAAAGATTTCGTTGCACTTCCCTGGTCAACTTTTTCCTTTCATCTGCCGTTGAGCCGCCAGAGCACAGCGGCTTTTGCATGCGCGAATGCCTTTTCGTGACGCCCCGCAACCGGATGGTCGACGATGAAAGTGACAGGCGGTAAGGGTGGGTGCTGGCTGGCAGTCACAGCCACTGCGCTCGTCGTCGTGACGTGGTGTGCGCCGGCACCGGCCGTGCAGCAAGGCGCTGCTCATGCTCCCCACAACAAGCATCGCGCGCCGTCTGCCGCGTCTGCTGTTTCCGCAGCCGACCAGGACATCCTCGACGCCGACGACGCGCGTTTCTTCCTGACGCGCGTCGGCTTTGCGCCCGACAGTGGCGAGGTCGCGCAATACCTTGGACTCACGCGCGAGCAGGCCGTCGACAAAGTGCTGGCCACAGCCCGAACCGAAGCCGTCACGCCACTGCCGGACTGGGTACTCGAACCAATCCCGACACGCGAAATCCGCAAGACGTGGACGGACGATCAACGCCGCGAAGAGCAGCGGCTGCGTGGCCAGCGTTACGAAATATTACGTGCATGGTGGGTGCGCGAGATGTTGAGCACGCCGTCGCCACTGACCGAACGCATGACGCTCTTCTGGCATAACCACTTCGCGTCGGGGCAGGACAAAGTCCAGTATCCGCAGCAGATGGCGCAGCAGAACATGCTGTTGCGCCGTGACGCGCTCGGCAACTTCGGCGAGCTGTTGCACGGCGTCGCGAAAGATCCGGCGATGCTCCAATACCTGGATGGTGCGAGCAATCGCAAGGGCAAGCCCAATGAAAACTTCGCGCGTGAAGTGATGGAGTTGTTCACGCTCGGCGAAGGGCACTACACGCAGCGCGACGTAGCGGAAGCCGCGCGTGCCTACACAGGGTGGAGCCTCGATCCCGACACGCAGACGTATGTGTGGCGTGCCACCCAGCACGATGACGGCGACAAGACCGTACTCGGTCAAACCGGTCCGTTCGACGGCGATCAGGTGCTCGACATCCTGCTAGCGCGGCCGGAAACGGCGACCTTCGTCACGTCCAGACTGTGGCGCGAGTTTGTCTCCGACACACCGGACCCCGCCCGCATCGCACCGATCGCCGCGCAGTTTCGCGCGAGTCACTACGATATCAAGGTCGCATTGCGCGGCCTCTTCATGAGCGACGCGTTCTGGGACGACGACGATCGCGGCGTCCTTGTGAAATCGCCGGTGGAGTTCGTCGTCGGGACACTGCGTGCGTTCGATATCGGTTATGACGACACGGCACCGTTCGCCGCGCAGATCCGCACGCTTGGCGAGAACCTGTTCTACCCGCCGAACGTCAAAGGATGGCCGGGCGGCACGATATGGATCAATAGTTCGACACTGCTTGCCCGCAAGCAATTCGTCGAGCAACTGTTTCGCGCGTCTGAAACCGCCGGTCAGCGGCGTGTGAACAATCCAACGAGTGCAAAGCTCGCGGCGAGCGGTGCACCGGGCAATATGCAGGCGAATCCGCCAATGCAGCGCGCGATGGCGCGAGTCGGCCAGACGGGCCAAGGTGGCGTACGCTTTGACATCGACACGTGGCTTGCGCAATACAACACCGCGCCGACGGCGAAGCCGGGGCTGTCGGTGGAGCTTCAACTGCAGCACGCGGTTTTGCCGCTCGCGCCGGTTGACGCGATCGAAACCGATTCGACCGCCAGTGCTTATCTGGAGGCGTTGCTGATGGACCCGGCGTATCAGTTGAAGTGAGCAACCGGGCGATCTGTTGAGGTGAGCGACTGACGTGAGCGGCTGCGACGGGCGACGGAATCGAGCCGTTCAACCGTTTAAGTCAGATCGGCCGCGCCAATGAACGGTCCGTCGACGGCGGCAAGACAGGCGTCATGGCAATCGAACGAGGTGAAGGATGAAACGACGCAGCTTTCTGTCGATCAGTGCAGCCGCCGGCGCGACGCTCTGGTTGCCACGCGCGTTCGGTGCGCAGGCGGCAACTCCCGGCGGTTCAACGAATCCCCGCTATAGCAACCTGCTGATCCTCGTCGAGTTGAAGGGCGGTAACGACGGTTTGAATACCGTGATTCCGTTTGCCGATCCCACTTACTATCAGCTGCGTAAAAACATTGGCATCAAACGCGAGCAGGCGATTCAGCTCGACGAGCGCACCGCGCTGCACCCGTCGTTGCAACCGCTGATGCCGCTTTGGCAGAGCCAGCAACTGGCGATCGTTCAGGGCGTCAGCTATGCGCAACCGAACCTGTCGCATTTCCGCTCGATCGAGATCTGGGATACCGCGTCGCGTTCGGATCAATACTTGCGCGAGGGCTGGCTCACACGCGCATTTGCGCAAGCTCCGGTGCCGGCCGGTTTTGCCGCCGACGGCGTGGTGATCGGCAGCGCCGAAATGGGGCCGCTCGCCAACGGCGCGCGCGCGATCGCGCTGGTCAACCCGGCGCAGTTCGTCAAGGCCTCGCGTCTCGCCACACCGGTGTCGCTGCACGAGCGTAATCCGGAACTGGCGCACATTCTCGACGTCGAGAACGAGATCGTGAAAGCCGCCGACCGCCTACGTCCCATACAAGGTCAGCCGCAATTGAAGACGGTGTTTCCCGGCGGTGCATTCGGCAGTTCGATCAAGACCACGATGCAGGTGCTCGCCGCTGGCGACGCCCCCCAGGAAGTCCCCTTGGCGGGCGCCCCCCAGGAAGTCCCCTTGGGGAACACGCCGCGAGGGCAGCCGAAGCGCGGCCCGGGCGTCGCGGTGATCCGTTTGACGCTGAACGGTTTCGATACGCATCAGAACCAGCCTGGTCAGCAGGCAGCGCTGCTCAAGCAACTGGCCGAAGGGTTTGCGTCGATGAAGTCGGCGCTGGTGGAACTCGGCCGCTGGAATGAGACGCTGGTGATGACCTACGCCGAATTCGGCCGGCGCCCGAGTGAGAATCAGAGCAACGGTACCGACCACGGCACAGTGGCGCCGCATTTCGTCATGGGCGGGCGAGTGCAGGGCGGCTTGTATGGCGTGCCGCCGGTGCTCACGCGGCTAGACGGCAACGGCAACTTGCCGGTGGGTGTCGATTTCCAGCAACTCTACGCGACCGTGCTCGGACCCTGGTGGGGGCTCGACGCGCCCGCGATCCTGCAGCAGCGGTTCGAGCCGCTGCCCCTCCTACGCGTCTGATAGTGGACTGCGCTTTCTTCTCTGCATAAGGTGGCGGCCGGCGTGCCGCCCGCTTATCTGGCGCGCCACGCGATCCAGAGTTTGCGGATCGGCGTCAACGCGATGCGTTGATGCAGCACGTGATAGCCGTCACGTTCGATTTCATCCAGCAGCGCCAGGGCAAGTGCCGCCTGCGCCACCAGCGTGCGCTGCGAGCGGCGCTCATGCACGGGCATGGCGGCGAGCGCCGCTTGCAAAGCATCGCGGGCCCGCTTGGTCTCGAAGCGCATCAGCTCGGTAAACGCGTCGGAATATTTTCGATTGATCAGATCCGCAGCAGTGACATTAAAGCGCTGCATTTCGTCGATCGGAATATAGATGCGGCCGTGACGCGCATCATTGCCGGTTTCGACGACGAACTGCGCAAGCTGCAGCGCCTCGCCGAGCGGCCCGGACCAGTTCGACGCCTGTGCGCTGTCTTTCGCCGTAGCACGCGCGAGCAGCGACGCGAAGGTGCCGCCCACGCCCTGCACGTAGCGCCGCAGATTCGGATAGTCGAGGTAGCGCGCCTGGTCGAGGTCCATTTCGAAACCGGCGAGCAGCGCCTGTAATGCCGGATACGCGGTCTGCACGTCGGGCAAATAAGCCGCCAGCGCCTTTGAAACCGGATGCGACGGCGAGCCCGAAGCCAGCGCGGCGATCTCGTTTTGCCACCACGCGAGTTTGGTGCGGCCGATGGCCGGATCGCTGGTTTCTTTTACGGTTTCCTCGAACTCGCGGCGCAGGGCAAACAGCGCGGTCAGGAGCGGCTGGCTTGCCGCGGGCGCCTGCCGAAGCGCATAGTAAGTGCTCGATCCGGGCGGCGCCGCTTTCTGCTGGCAATATTCGTCGAAATTCACGGGATTGGAATGTGGGGAAGGGCAGGCGAAGAGGGGCACGGCGTGCGTGCCTTTGGCCGAAAATTGTAGCATCCACGCTCCTCGGGCAGATGCATGAGCAAATGCAGACAAGTGCGAATCAATCGGTTAGAATCTCGCGCTTACACTTTCGGGCGCGGGGTTTTACGCGGCCGTGAGCAGGCAGGACATCGGGCAGAACGCGTAGCGGCTTTGCCCGGCTGCGAGGGTGGCGAAATTGGTAGACGCACCAGGTTTAGGTCCTGACGCCCGCAAGGGTGTAGGGGTTCGAGTCCCCTCCCTCGCACCATCCCTATGTAGCAGAGAACCCCGTTAAGTCTTCGGACTGACGGGGTTTTTTGTTTTCCGTGTGACTTGCGCCGGGCCGCGCGTGCCCGGCAGCGCTCAGGCGTCCGGTGCGGGCGATTGCTGTTCGGCTTGTGCGCCCGGCAACTCGGCTTGTGCGGCGCCTTCGAGAAAGCGGCGGGTCGATCCGAATGCCTGCAGCATCGGATCGGGCCATGGCGTTTGCAGCATGACCGCCTGGTGGTTTTCGAACGCCGACGACAACAATTTTGCCAGTTCAGGCGAGCGCAGATGACGCAGCAGCACACTGACGGCGATCGCCGTCGCCTGGCTTGCGCCGGCGGTTTGAAGTTCTGAGGCGGTGAGGGCCGCTAGCTGTTTGTTGATGTCCACTGAAACTTCCCTGGGTGAAATGTGGGTGACTGAGGTGGTGACTGAAGGCCCGGTGGCCGATCCCGAATTTTGACATGGTTGACGGGTTGCCGTGAACGCGGCGGCCTGGCCGGCTCCGCCGTGCTCGAAGCGTGACGAAGGTGTTCAGCGCAGTTACTCTATTAAACGTCGTTGACGCAATACTCGCGGATTAATACGTGCGACAAACGGATCTCGCAACAGAAGACAATAAAAGAGGGATGCGATGAACGTGATATTTGCCGTGATCGGCGCGATCGTCGGG
The DNA here is from genome assembly GCF_001634365.1 of Paraburkholderia phytofirmans OLGA172. Classification (NCBI taxonomy): domain Bacteria; kingdom Pseudomonadati; phylum Pseudomonadota; class Betaproteobacteria; order Burkholderiales; family Burkholderiaceae; genus Paraburkholderia; species Paraburkholderia phytofirmans. Next base: position 2,570,118 of record NZ_CP014578.1, on the reverse strand, counting down.
GTGTTGGCCGCCTTGTCGAACGATTTCCCGATCGGCTACGGTGCGCTGATGGGCGGGGTGGCCGGCTTTGCGCTCGCACGTCTGCTGCAAAAGAAGTCCTTGGGTGCCGCGAACGAACCCGCGTCCAAACCGGCGGCGACCGATAGCGGGAGTCCAATCCGCAGCCCATCCAGCGAACTGGCCGCGCGCGTCGAGCGACTCGAGCGCGAGATCGTCGTTCTGCGCGGCGAGATTCGCGAATGGCGGGCCAGCGTCACGGGGGCATCGGCGACCGGGAGCGTGGATGGCGAGCCGGCAGCGTTCAAACTGCGTCCGGCCGATGATGTGCCGCATCCCTACGCGATGCCAGCCGCGACAGAGCAGAAGCCGCCGCGCGAGCCTGCGGCAACGCCGGCGCAACCGGCCGCCATACACCTGACGGTGAGCGCCAGTGCGGTCAGGCCGTCCGCGTCGCCCGGTGCGCTTTCATCGAGCGAACCGCTGCCAGCGCAGACCCCGTCCGCACCACCGTCTCCGCCCGTACCGCCGCGCGGCGCCGGTCCCGATCTCGCCGAGCGCCTCCTCAAACGCGGACGCGACTGGCTATACGGCGGCAACACGGTCGTGCGGGCCGGCGTCGTCGTGTTGTTCTTCGGCATTGCGTTCCTGCTCAAATACGCCGCCGACAACAGCCTGCTGCCGATCGAATTCCGCCTCGCCGGTGTGGCGCTTGCCGCGACCGTCCTGATCGGGCTCGGGTGGCGCATCGGCGAGCGTCGCGGCGCGTACGGGCTGATCTTGCAGGGCGGCGGCGTCGGTGCGCTCTATCTGACCGTGTTCGCCGCCACCAGGCTCTACCATTTGCTGCCGGCGGCCGCCGCCTTGCCGCTGATGCTCGCGATCTGCGGCTTGAGCGCCTTTCTGGCGGTGCGGCAGAACGCGTCGTCGCTGGCCTTCATGGGCAGCGCGGGCGGCTTCCTCGCGACGGTGCTCCTGTCGACGGGCGGCGGCAATCACGTGATGCTGTTCAGCTACTACGCGCTGCTCAACGCGGGCATTTTCGCGATCGCGTGGTTCAAGGCGTGGCGGCCGCTGAATCTGCTTGGCTTTGTGTTCACGTTTTCGATCGGCGCTGTGTGGGGCGTAACGGCTTACCGGCCTGAGTTGCTTGCCAGCACCGAGCCGTTCCTGATTCTGTTCTTCCTGATGTATGTCGGCATCGCGTTGCTCTACGCGGTGCGCCGCGAGGTCGCGCTCAAGCATTACGTCGACGGCACGCTGGTGTTCGGCACGCCGCTCGTCGCGATCGGTCTGCAAGCGGCGCTGATGAAGGGCACCGAGTTCGGTCTGGCGTGGAGCGCGGTGGCGCTGGCAGCGTTCTACCTCGCGATCGCGGGCTGGCTGGCGCGGCGGCACGCGCGCCTTGGCATGATGTTCGAGGCCATGCTCGCGCTGGCCGTGATCTTCGCTACGCTCGCTGTGCCGCTCGCTTTCACCGGACCGACCACGAGCGCGGCCTGGGCAATTGAAGGCGCCGCGATCACCTGGCTCGCTGTGCGTCAGCGGCGCCTGATCGCGTTTGGCTTCGGCTTGCTGATGCAACTGGCCGCGGCGGGCGCGTATGTTGTCGGCATGCTCGCGCAGATCGATGGCGCACATGCGTGGCCGGTCCTGAACGGCGCGTATATCGCGACCGTGCTGATCGCGATCGCGGGCATCTTCACGGGATGGCGGTTGCATGGGCGCAGCGAAGCGGGCGCGTGGCACGTATGGATGCCGCAGATTGGCCTCGTCGCCAGCGTGTGGGGGCTGTCGTGGTGGATCTCGGGCGGTCTCCACGAGATCCACGCCTACGTGCAGGCGCATCTTGCGTATGGCCATGATCGTTTCGAAACGGCCGTCGTCGCGCTGTTCGCCGTTCTAACAGCATGGCTCGCGCACGGCGCGCGCCGCGAGCTGCGTTGGCCGCTCGCCGAACTGCCGGCACTGGCGCTCGTGCCGGTCCTCGCTCTGCTGACCTTGAGTCTGTTCATGCTGAGCATGGTCCCGGTCAGCGGTTACGGTTGGCTGGCTTGCGCGGTCGTCGCAGCGTCCACCTACCTGCTGCTTTGGCGTCAGCAGTGCGACGTCGGCGATCGTGTGCTCGCGCCCCTGCATGCGCTGATGTTCTGGACGGCCGGCGCGCTCGTCGCGCTCGAAGGCTATTGGGGCTTGCGCGCCTACGTGCCGGAAGGTGCATGGAGCTGGAGCGCGTGGGCTTATGGCGTCGGCATTCTGCTGCTATTGGTGGCGGGCGTCGGGCATCGTTTGCGCTGGCCGGTCGCGCGCTTCGTAGAGGCCTATCAGGTGTGGGCCACGGCGCCGCTCGCCGCCTTGCTCTGGATGTGGAGCATCGCGAGCGTGACGAGCGACGGCAGCGCCGCGCCCCTTTTCTGGCTGCCGATCGCGAATCCGCTGGATGTGGCGCAGATCCTTGCGTTTATCGCCTGCGCCGTGTGGCTGCGGCGCCTGCGCGCACTGGGCGTGCACGGGCGTCCGCGGGCTTTCGACTACGCGGTGCTCGCGACCTTGTTCCTGTGGTTCAACGCGTTGCTGCTGCGCACGCTGCATCATTGGATCGGCGTGCCGTACCAGCTCGACGAAATGTCACACTCGATGCTGGTGCAGGCTTCGGTATCGGTGTTCTGGACGGTCTGCGCGTTGGCTGTGATGATCTGGGCGACTCGGCGAACCAGCCGGATATTCTGGTTCATCGGCGGCGGCCTGCTGGCGGCGACCGTCGTCAAACTATTCCTGTTCGACCTGTCGCACGTGACCGGTATCGAGCGGGTCGTGTCGTTCATCGGTATCGGCCTGATGTTGCTCCTGATTGGCTACTTCTCGCCGTTGCCGCCTAAAGCGGCCGTTCTGGAAACTGAGCAATGAAGCGTGTCTTGATAGTGACGGGGTGGTGTCTTGCGATCTCGTCCATATGGGTGTCGACGGCGGCCGTAGCGGCCGATCGGTTTGCGCAGCGCTTTGCGCTCGAACTCGAGAGCGGCGCCGCCTATTACAGCGTGACGCTTCCGGCTGCCGTCTACGCCGCCAGCCAGCGCGGGGATCTCGGCGACGTGCGCGTGTTCAATGGCGCCGGCGAACCGGTGCCGTATTCGCTCGAGGCGCCGCGCGAGCCTTCCAGCGCACCGGCCGCCTTGCGTCCGGTGCGCTGGTTTCCGTTGCCGTCCGCCGCTTCCGGCAGCAGTAGCGGCGCGCCACTCGGCGTGACGATTGCCGCCGACGGGTCGCTGCGTGCAACGTCAGCGCCACCGGACCGCGCGCAACATGACGCCGACCTGATCGACGTCTCGCGCGAGACGCGAGGGGAGGCTCAGATCGACGCATTGGTCGTCCATGTGCGTGACGACAATTATCAGGGGCGAGTCAGCGTCGAATCGAGTGACGATTTGCGCAACTGGCAACCCGCCGGCGAGGCGCAACTGCTCAAGGTGAGCTACAACGGCAGCACGCTGAGCCAGGACCGTATCGAGTTCAACGGCATGCGCGCACGTTACCTGCGTTTGCACTGGCTCGACGGCGAGCCGTACATCGAGTCGATCGACGCTCAGGTGCAGGCGGCCAGCGCCGACAATGCGCAGCGCGCGGATACCCAGCGGGAATGGCGCGAAGGCATCGTCGCCCACGCGGGTCCGAAAGCCGGCGAGTATTTCTTCGAGACCGGCGGCCCTTATCCCATCGATCGTTTGCGCCTGAATCTGCCGCAGCCGAATACTGTGGCGCCCGCTGTCGTCTACTCGCGTGCGGGACTGGAGTCGGCCTGGAGAGAAGTATCGAGCGCGATGCTCTTCCGGTTGCACAACGGCACGGTGGAGCAAAGCAATCCATCGCTTGAAATGGCGCTCGACACCGATCGTCAGTGGCGCGTGGTGGTCGATACGCGCAATGGCGGTTTGGGAAGCGGCACGTTGACTGTCGCAGCGGGCTGGCGTCCGGCGACACTCACTTTCGTCGCGCGCGGGGCCGCGCCATTCACGCTGGCGGTGGGGAGTGCGGCCGCGGTGTCGTCAGCGGTGAGCCGGGCGGATCTGCTGATGGGCGCTTCGTCGGTCGCCGTCACGGCGCGGCTGGGCGAGGCGTTGCCCGTTGGGCTGGAGGGCGATGCGCAGTCGCCGGGCAAAGACCACGATGCAATGCGGCGCTATATGTTGTGGGCGGCGTTGTTGCTGGCTGTCGGCTTGCTCGGTGCGATCGCCTGGCGGCTTGCGCGTGGCGCTCAGGTGCAGGCCGGAGCCCAGGCTGGCGGTGTGGCTGGAGGAGTGGCCGATGGCGGCGCAGGAGCGGGCGGCGCTGGCGGATCGGCAGGTGGTGCGCCCAGCGGGTCAGGTGCAGCAAGCGCTACAGCTAACGATGCAGGCGCGGCTGGCGCTGATGGTCAAAACACCGGAAAGCGCTGACTTCGGCGCGGGCGTATTCCGACGTGGGGGATTGCACAGAGCCGGAAGATTGGGACGCGCCGAGGGATTGCACTGCGCGGGCACCTGGCGCTGGCGCGTCGTTACTTACTCCTCGCGCTCCGACATCGAATTGATGATCTTGTCGAGCGCCTGGCCGAACGCGAGCTTCTCCTGCTCGTCGAGGCAGTCGAACATATCCCCGTTCCACTTACGCGCGATCGGCATCACCTTGCGATAGAGCGCGCGGCCTTCAGGGGTCAGCGACACCAGCACGACGCGGCCGTCTTCAGCGCTCGGCTCGCGTTTCACGAGTCCTTGCTTGATCAACGCCTCGGCCGCACGGCTCGCCTGACTCTTGTCGAGGTTGGCGTGCCGCGCCAGTTCCATGATCGAAAACGGTCCGAACGAGCCCACCGACGCAATCACCCGTGCTTCAGGCAATGTCACGCCCAATTTGTCCTGATAGCGCACGCCGATGCCACGCTCCGCGAGTTTGTTCAGGACATGCAGACGGTACGTCAAGAACTGTTCGAGTCCGGTTTTGGCGGAGGCCTTCATGCTCTTCCCGTGATGAGTGGCGCGGTCGCGGCGCTGTGATTGTTGCCGCAACCGTCCTGCCGGTCAACGCGCGCCGTATTTCAGGCGCGTCAACTGTTCGGCTGCGTCGGCCAAAAGACGCGCCGCGTCGCGAATTGCAACATCGAGGGTGATCGGCCCGGGGGCCGGCGAGAAGCAGCCACTGAAGTATTCGGCAAGGCGCGGTAGCGCCGCGGAGTCGACCGCACCGGAGAGCAGCGTGGCCGGCACGCCCGCTGCCTGCGCATGACGGCAAGCGATGAACGGCGCTTTGCCGTGCAGCGTTTGCACGTCCGAGCGGCCTTCGCCGGTGATCAGCCAGTTCGCGCCTCCAAGCGCCGCGTCCAGGCCGATCTGCCGTGCGACGGTTTCCGCCCCCGGCTCGAACTGCGCGTCCAGCATGTGCAGCGCGAAGCCGAGACCGCCGGCCGCACCCGCGCCGGGTTGGTTGCGTGCGGAGCGCCCCAGCGCCGCCTCGAGCAGATCGGCGAAGCGGGTGAGGGCGGCGTCGATGGGGGCAACCTGTTCCGGCTTCACCCCCTTTTGCGGTCCGAACACAGCGGTCGCGCCGTGCTCGCCGGTCAGCGGGTTGTCCACATCCGACATGCCGACGAACTGCGTGTCCGCGAGACGGGCGTCCAGTTGCGAGACGTCGAGGCGCGCGACGCGAGCGAGTTGTTCGGGCGTGGCGTCAAGTTCCTTGCCTTCCGCGTCGAAAAATTTCAGGCCGAGACCGGCCAGCAAGCCGGCGCCGCCGTCGTTCGTGCTGCTGCCGCCGAGCGCGACGAAAAAGCGCCGCACGCCCGCGTCGAGCAGTGCGCGAATCGCTTCGCCCATACCGCGGGTGCTGCGCGCCTCGACCGGCACGCCCATGCCGACCGGATCGGTAATGCCGACGATTTCCGCTGTTTCGATGATCGCGCTGCCATCCGCAAGCAGGCCGGTGAGTGCCTCGCGCACTGGACCGGCCGCGCCGCGCACGCTCAGCGTGCGGCGTTCGCCGCCGCTTGTGAGCATGGCGTCGAGCGTGCCTTCGCCGCCATCGGCCATCGGGCAGATGCGCACAGTGGCGTCCAGCCGGGCGCGCTGGATGCCGGACGCAATCGCCTGCGCGACCTGTTCCGCGCTGAGCGAACCTTTGAAGGAATCGGGAGCAATGACGACGACAGGCGAGGACGGCAGGTTCGGCATGGTGTCTCTGAATGGTTGGAGTCGTTGCGAGGGCGGGTGGCATAAACAGATAGAGGCGCAGCCCCGAGCGCGTCCACTAGCTTATCAGCATGGGCGCACCGACTGAATATGTCGAATGGCATAGCCGGGATTGTCCGCCGGAAGGCGTGTGGGAATCATGAGTGGAAACGCGAGCGGCAAGCGCGGCATTGTCGGCCACGCAGGTCCTTCTGGCGGATTCGGCACCGGTGAAAGGGGCCGCTAAACTGCCACAAGCACCGCCGCAAGCAGGCTGGAAACTGGCAGGGAGTGGGCGCAAGGCAGGGCCACCAGGCAGCCGCCAAGCGAGCCGCAAAGAGGTGAAAAACAGTGCGGAAAGCGGCTTGAACCCCGATAAAAACGCGCGCAATCATCGAATCCCGGCTAGGCGCAATACTGTTCACTTGATAACCACTTTGGGCGCTATTCGCTGATTCAACGGCTCCCATCGTCGCCGGATCCGGAAATTCGACATCTTTCGCTTCACGCCGCGGGGATTGCGCTTGCCGCGGCTTTGCACCGCGCGCCCGCTGGCGATTTCCCGCAGCAAGCTGAGCCTCCAACTTTGCCACTGCTCAGGGGGGAACGGCCGCCGCCTCGGGCAGGCGTCGGTTCAGCACGCGCACGGCATGAACGAACGATAAGTCTTCGGGTCGCTGTCCGCTGTCCTGTGCCGCCTCGTACATCAGGCGACGGATCGCCGCGTGGGTAAGCATTAACGCATAGAACTCCTGACGGACCAGATCAGGCGTCTTGCTGCGCAGCACCTTCTTGCCATCGCACAGATGTGTCTTGATCTCGTCAAACATCTCTTCTATTTTCCAGCGCCGGTGGTACAGCGCCGCGAGTTCTATGGCAGGCGCTACCGCTGCGTCCAGCAGATTGGTGATCAGGCGATACTGCGGCTCGGCATCAGGCACGCCTTCCAGGCGATACTCGATGACCCGCACCCGCATGCCGTTGCGCTGGTGTCGCCGGTCGGTGTCGCTGGCATAGACGGTGCTCAGGTACGAACCGTCTGCCAGCGGCACTTCGCACGGCAGCCGCAAATTCGACTTCACGCGCCACAGTAGCTTCGCTCCGGTGGCCACCGCGTCGCGCCACATGTCATAGCCATAGAACAGGCGATCGGCCAGCACCAGCATGTCGTCCGAGAATGCCGGAAACAGCTGGCGTGTGAGCGCCTGTTCGCTGTCATCGCATACCCCGCCCATCTGGACCTCACACAGCGCGTGCGTTGCACATTCGGCCAGCGCTACAAAGCGAATCTGCGGATACGCGGCCTCACCGCGTCCGCCCTGCGCATAACCGAACGCCTCCGCATTGACCTTCTCATCAGGCACATCCAGCGTCGAGCCGTCCACGCTCATGACCCGGTAGCCCGCATAGTCGTCGCCTGCAGTTCGTGGGCGTTGCGCTGCCTGCCGGGCGAACAGCTCGCGCATCACCTGCCAGCCCAGGCGTGCGCGCCCCTGCGAGATCGCCGCCTTGCTGACCTGCACATCGCGTACCTGGTCGCCGTAGATGCGCCGCAGCCCCTCGATCACCAGCCGAAACACTTCCTCATAGGCCACGCGCGGATACAGGCACATCGCCATCACGAAATACACCAGCACTTCCCGCGGCATATCGCGGCGTAGCCGCGTATGCACGCCGCATTTCACGAGCGCCTCCTTGACCTCGCCCAGCGAGCAGTTCAGCGCCAGATACCCCACCGCCAGATAGTCCGCGAGCCTCGCACCACCGGGCAGCGTTGCTTCCGTTCTTGCCATCTTCAAGCTCTTCTTGTCGTTGCAGGCGCTTGAAAGTTAACACAAATTCGACTTTGTTAACAGTATTGCGGCTAGGCGCGCAAATAGTTTGCTAAAATATTCGGCTCTTTAGACCCAAACCGTGCTGCCGGTGGCCTGCAAGGCCGCGGCGCAGGCGCTGAATCGATCAGACGCGCGATGCGAAGCGACATCGAAAAGCGGCACGTAGAAGATAACTGATTCGCTCGAATAATTTTAGGACGATTGAAGCCATGGCTAACGTTGTTGAAAACCTCGGCAAGCTCGAACGCCGCGTCACGATTTCCCTGCCGAAGGACGCCGTGCAGAAGGAAGTGGACTCGCGTATCCGCCAACTCGCGAAGAACGTGCGCATGCCGGGTTTCCGCCCGGGCAAGGTGCCGCTCAAGATGGTCACCCAACAGTATTCGGGCCAGGTGGAAGCCGAAGTCCTGAGCGACAAGGTCGGCAAGGAGTTTTTCGACATCAGCCGCGCCGAAAACCTGCGCGTTGCCGGCCAGCCGAGCTTCGCGCCGAAGGCCGACGTTGCTGAAGGCGACTACGCGTTCGACGCGACCTTCGAGGTGTATCCGGAAGTGAAGCTGGGCGACGTCGCCACGGCTGAAATCGAACGCACCACGACCACCATCAGCGAAGCGGAAATCGACCGCACGCTGGACATCCTGCGCAAGCAGCGCGTGCACTTCCACGCTCGCGGCGACTCTGGCGAACACGGCGACGGCGGCGCGGACACGGCGGCTAAAGACGGCGACCGCGTGACGGTCGACTTCGTCGGCAAGATCGACGGTGAAGTGTTCCAGGGCGGCAGCGCAGAAGACTTCGCATTCGTGCTGGGCGAAGGCCGCATGCTGCCGGAATTCGAAAAGGCGGCGCTCGGCCTGAAGGGCGGCGAGTCGAAGGAATTCGACCTGGCTTTCCCGGCTGACTATCACGGCAAGGATGTCGCGGGCAAGACCGCGCAATTCACGATCACGATGAAGAAGATCGAGTGGCCGCACCTGCCGGAAATCGACGCCGAGTTCGCGAAATCGCTCGGTATCGAAGACGGCGATCTGGTCAAGATGCGCGCTGAGATCAAAGACAATCTCGAACGCGAAGCGAAGCGCCGCACGCAAGCTATCGTCAAGAACCAGGTCATGGACGCGCTCCTGAAGATTTCGGAACTCGACGTGCCGAATGCGCTGATCGAACAGGATCAGGAGCGTCTGGTCGGCATGGCGCGTCAGGACCTCGAGCAACGTGGCGTGCCGAACGCTGCCGACGCACCGATCCCGGCTGAAATGTTCAAGGAACAGGCTGAGCGTCGCGTGAAGCTGGGCCTCGTGCTGGCCGAGCTGGTCAAGGCTAACGAGCTGCAAGCCAAGCCGGAGCAGATTCGTGCCGAAGTCGACGAATTCGCGAAAAGCTACGAAGACCCGAAGGAAGTCGTCCGCTGGTATTATTCCAATCAGCAACGTCTTGCCGAAATGGAAGCGTACGTCGTTGAAGCCAACGTCGTCGATTTCGTCCTCAGCAAGGCCAAGGTGACGGACAAGGAAGTAAGCTTCGAAGAACTGGCAAGCGCAACGGCGCAAGCATAAGTGTCGCTGCAACGGCGTGCCGGCTGTCGGAGCGACGGCTCGCACGCCGTTTTTTTGTGCTGTGAAAGTACGTTGCGTTTTGCACGGCGTGTTTCGCCCAGCGCCGCACACCGCGTTTGTGCTGATCGCGCACTTGAATACGGGCTCGTCGACTACACCTGTCTAGCATCTAATATTTAGAATATCTCCAGACAAGGATCCATTGCATGACCTTTCGCGCCCAAATGCTGGACACGTTGACCTCCCAGTCGTCGCGGGATCTCGAAGCGCAGGCGCTCGGACTGGTGCCGATCGTCGTGGAAACGAGCGGCCGCGGCGAGCGCTCGTATGACATCTATTCACGTCTGCTGAAGGAACGCATCGTGTTCCTGGTCGGCGAAGTGAACGACCAGACGGCCAACCTCGTCGTCGCGCAAATGTTGTTCCTTGAAAGCGAAAATCCGGACAAGGACATCAGCTTCTACATCAACAGCCCGGGCGGTTCGGTCTCGGCTGGGATGGCAATCTACGACACGATGCAGTTCATCAAGCCGGACGTGTCGACGCTGTGCATGGGCCTCGCGGCCAGCATGGGCGCGTTCCTGCTGGCGGCCGGCGCAAAGGGCAAGCGTTTTGCGCTGCCGAATTCGCGCGTGATGATTCACCAGCCGCTGGGCGGCGCGCGCGGTCAGGCGTCGGACATTGAAATCCAGGCGCGCGAAATCCTGTACCTGAAGGAAAGGCTGAATCATCTGCTCGCGCATCACACTGGCCAACCTGTCGAGCGTATCGCCCGTGACACCGACCGGGACAATTTCATGTCTGGCGATGACGCGCAAGCTTACGGTCTGGTTGATCAAGTGGCGCACAAGCGTCCTTGAAGTGTCCTTGAATCGCCGGTGCGGTCTTGCCCCAAAACGGGACGAGGCCGTCATCGGACCGGTTGTGAAATAATCAAGACTCGTCCGAGCGCCTGCGGCAAACGCCGTCACCTTGGCTCAAGCCCTGCCGCGCCCAAACTGCGAGGCCGGGGCAAACGGCGTATCATGTAATCGAGTGTCCGGAGGCTCACACATCTATGGCGGACAAGAAAGGTTCTAACAGCGAAAAGCTGTTGTATTGCTCGTTCTGCGGCAAGAGCCAGCATGAAGTCAAAAAGCTGATTGCAGGCCCGTCGGTGTTCATCTGTGATGAATGTATCGACCTGTGCAACGAAATCATTCGCGATGAAGCTGCAGGCGCGGGCATTGAGGCGGGCTTGTCCAAGTCCGATCTGCCGAGTCCGCAGGAAATCCGTGAAATCCTCGACCAGTACGTGATCGGTCAGGAGCGCGCGAAGAAGATTCTTGCGGTTGCGGTGTACAACCACTACAAGCGCCTCAAGCATCTCGACAAGAAAGACGAGATCGAACTGTCCAAGAGCAACATCCTGCTGATCGGCCCGACCGGTTCCGGCAAGACCTTGCTCGCGCAGACGCTCGCGCGTCTTCTGAACGTCCCGTTCGTCATTGCGGATGCAACGACGCTGACGGAAGCCGGCTACGTCGGCGAAGACGTCGAGAACATCATCCAGAAGCTGCTGCAGAACTGCAATTACGAAGTCGACAAGGCCCAGCGCGGCATTGTCTACATCGACGAAATCGACAAGATCAGCCGCAAGTCCGACAACCCGTCGATCACCCGCGATGTGTCGGGCGAAGGCGTGCAACAGGCTTTGCTGAAACTGGTTGAAGGCACGATGGCGTCGGTGCCGCCGCAGGGTGGCCGTAAGCATCCGAATCAGGACTTTATCCAGGTCGACACCACCAATATTCTGTTCATTTGCGGTGGCGCATTCGACGGTCTCGAGAAGGTCATTGTCGACCGTACCGAGAAGACCGGTATCGGCTTCGGCGCGAGCGTGAAGAGCAAGCAGGACCGCGACGCCGGCGAAGTGCTGCGCGAAGTGGAGCCGGAAGATCTGATCAAGTTCGGCCTGATTCCGGAACTGATCGGTCGTCTGCCGGTGGTGGCGACGCTCGGCAAGCTCGACGAAACGGCGCTGATGAAGATCCTCGTCGAACCGAAGAATGCCTTGGTGAAGCAATACCACAAGCTGTTCAACATGGAACGCGTCGAACTCGAAATTCGCCCGGCTGCGCTGCAGGCTGTTGCGCGTAAGGCGATTCGTCGCAAGACAGGCGCCCGGGGTCTGCGTTCGATCCTGGAACAGGCGCTGCTTGATGTCATGTACGACTTGCCGCAAATGAAAGGCGTTAGCAAGGTCATCATCGACGACAACGTAATTGACGGCGACGGCAAACCGTTACTGATCTACGAAGACGCGCCAAAAGTGGCGGGTTCGAACTGATCGGCTTTCGGGTTCTGCAAAAAAAGCCGTTCATGGCGACGTGAACGGCTTTTTTCGTTTATCGTGTGGTCAGGATGGTTGTTTTCACTATGGAGTCACTGAACCTTCGGAGTCACTGAACTTTTCCCACACGCGGAGGCTTGCAATCTTTTCTGCTGGCCTCACCTATCGAACGAACTGATTCCACTCATGGGGAAATGAAATGTCAGGAACCCAACTCCTTCCGCCGGAACGCATTACGCTCCCGCTGCTCCCGCTGCGTGACGTAGTCGTCTTCCCGCACATGGTGATTCCGCTCTTCGTAGGCCGCCCGAAGTCGATCAAGGCTCTCGAAGCAGCGATGGAAGGCGGCAAGCACATCATGCTCGTCGCCCAGAAAACGGCTGCGAAAGATGAGCCGACCGAAAAGGACATGTACGAAGTAGGGTGTGTTGCCAACATCCTGCAAATGCTGAAGCTGCCCGACGGCACCGTTAAGGTGCTCGTTGAAGGCTTGCAGCGCGCAAAAACGCTTTCCATCGAAGAACAGGAAACGCAGTTTTCGTGCGAAGTCATGCCGCTCGAACCCGACCACGCCGACAGCGCTGAAACTGAAGCGCTGCGCCGCGCGATCGTGTCGCAGTTCGACCAGTATGTGAAACTGAACAAGAAGATCCCGCCGGAGATCCTGACGTCGCTGTCGGGCATCGACGAGGCAGGGCGTCTGGCCGATACGATCGCGGCGCATCTGCCGCTCAAGCTCGACCAGAAGCAGCACATCCTCGAAATGTTCCCGGTGATCGAGCGCCTCGAGCATCTGCTCGCGCAACTCGAAGCCGAGATCGACATCCTGCAGGTCGAAAAGCGCATCCGTGGGCGTGTGAAACGCCAGATGGAGAAGAGTCAGCGCGAGTACTACCTGAACGAACAGGTCAAGGCGATCCAGAAGGAACTGGGCGAAGGCGAAGAAGGTGCGGATCTCGAGGAACTCGAGAAGCGCATCACGGCTGCCCGCATGCCGAAGGAAGCGAAGAAGAAGGCCGACGCCGAGCTGAAGAAACTCAAGCTGATGTCACCGATGTCGGCTGAAGCAACGGTCGTGCGCAACTACATCGATACGCTGATCGGCTTGCCGTGGCGCAAGAAGAGCAAGGTCAACAACGACCTCTCGAATGCGGAACGCGTGCTCGACGAAGACCACTTCGGTCTCGAGAAAGTGAAGGAACGCATTCTCGAGTATCTCGCGGTCCAGCAACGTGTCGACAAGGTGAAAGCGCCGATCCTGTGTCTCGTTGGGCCTCCGGGTGTTGGTAAGACGTCGCTGGGTCAGTCGATCGCTCGCGCTACGAACCGCAAGTTCGTGCGTATGGCGCTCGGCGGCGTGCGCGACGAAGCCGAGATTCGCGGTCACCGTCGTACGTACATCGGTTCGATGCCCGGCAAGATCCTGCAAAGCCTGACCAAGGTCGGCGTGCGCAATCCGCTCTTCCTGCTCGACGAAGTCGACAAGATGGGCCAGGATTTCCGCGGCGATCCGTCCTCGGCTCTGCTGGAAGTGCTCGATCCGGAACAGAACCATACGTTCGCCGATCACTACGTCGAAGTCGACTTCGATCTGTCGGACGTGATGTTCGTGGCGACGTCGAACTCGCTGAACATACCGCCGCCGCTGCTCGACCGGATGGAAGTGATCCGTCTGTCGGGTTACACGGAAGACGAGAAGGTCAGCATCGCGCAACGTTATCTTTTGCCCAAGCAGAAGAAGAACAACGGCCTCAAGGATGGCGAGGTCGATGTGACGGAAACCGCGATCCGCGACATCATTCGTTACTACACGCGTGAAGCGGGCGTCCGTTCGCTCGAGCGTGAAATTTCGAAGATCTGTCGCAAGGTCGTGAAGATGCTTCTGCTGAAGAAGGCGGCAGGCGCGGTGACGGTCGACGGCAGCAATATCGACACGTTCCTCGGCGTGCGCAAGTACGACTTCGGTCTGGCCGCGAAGGAAAATCAGGTTGGCCAGGTCACGGGTCTTGCGTGGACAGAAGTGGGCGGCGATCTGCTGACCATCGAAGCCGCGGTGATGCCGGGTAAGGGCAATGTGATCCGCACGGGTTCGCTCGGCGACGTGATGAAGGAATCCGTCGAAGCTGCGCGCTCGGTGGTCCGCTCGCGTTCGCGCCGTCTGGGCGTCAAGGACGAAGCGTTCGAGAAGCAGGACATTCACATCCACGTGCCGGAAGGCGCGACGCCGAAAGACGGTCCGTCGGCCGGTATCGCGATGACAACCGCGCTGGTGTCGGTGTTGACCGGTATTCCGGTTCGTGCCGATGTCGCGATGACGGGCGAAATCACCTTGCGTGGCGAAGTCCTGCCGATCGGCGGCCTGAAGGAAAAACTGCTGGCAGCGCATCGCGGCGGTATCAAGCTGGTGCTGATTCCGGAAGAAAACGTCAAGGACTTGACGGAAATTCCGGACAACGTGAAGAACGCAATCGAAATCGTGCCGGTCCGGTGGATCGACAAGGTGCTCGAGTTGGCGCTGGAGCGTGTGCCTCAGGCATTGCCGGAAGAAGAGCCGAAGCCGGCTGCGCCTGTCGCAGCGGCTGAGCCAGGCAAGGAAGCCGGTGCGACGGAAGTCGTGAAGCACTAAGTTAGCCAGCGGCGAAAGCTGTTTGCTGCAAAGAACCCGCGATCACGGTCGCGGGTTTTTTATTGCCGGCGAGATATAGAAAGACACGTCTGAAACGCACGCAATCCCACCTTTTGAGCAAAGAGCGCTCTCAGCCGCAGACTGGTTGTGCGCGCATCGATTTGCGGCAAGATCGGGTTATAAGCAGCGTCATCCAGAGCCGCTCGAATCAGGCTCAACCCCGCTTGACACAAGGGTTTCGGCCAATTCTAATGAGTCGGCTTGGCGTTGGCCGCCAGCCGCGTGATACCAGGTGCTGTAGAGCACCGTCACGATTGCCATAAACATTCTCGGGGGTTGGAATGAATAAAACGGAATTGATCGATCACATTGCGCAGCAAGCCGATATTTCGAAGGCCGCTGCAGGCCGTGCACTGGATGCGGTGATCGGTGGGGTCAAAGGTGCGTTGAAGCAAGGCGGTTCGGTGACTTTGGTCGGTTTCGGTACGTTTGCCGTGGGCAAGCGTACTGCGCGTACAGGACGCAATCCGCGCACCGGCGCTGCCATCAAGATCAAGGCAGCGAAGATTCCTAAATTTAGGCCTGGCAAAGCTCTGAAGGATGCGCTAAACTAATGGGCTTGCTGCTTGAGGAGCTGCGGATTCGTTAGAAAGAAGTGCGGCGAATTCTGTGTGACTTGCTCCAGGTGATGCGCAATTGCATGAGTTAGGGTGCAAGTCGATAAATCGGGCAGCAAATGCAGGAGCACGGTGAATCGCGAAACGGGTGCTTAGCTCAGTTGGTAGAGCGGCGCCCTTACAAGGCGTAGGTCGGGAGTTCGAGCCTCTCAGCACCCACCATTTCCGTTTCGTGAGGACGTCCATAAGCGTCCATAGATGTCCGGAGCAATCCGCTGAAACCCGCATGGCTAATGGCTCTGCGGGTTTTTTATTGCCTGTCGCCAATTAAAAGACGAAATGGCTGGTCACGGCTTTCGTGCAACTGGTCGTGCCCTTATTCGAGAGCGCCTTGGGTATGCCAAAGAAATCGTCGAGCGACATCTTGCCCACGGCCGTGACGAGGAACTTGGGGATGCATACGATCGAGCCCAGTTCCCGGAAATCGCCCAATCTATTACGCATTCTCTTGAATACGGCGGAGCGATCCAAACGCTTTCCCGCTCCTGTATCGAGCAATATGACGAAACAGGGAATCACCATGCTGAAATTATCAAAAAAATTTCTATCGCACATATTGCTCGCTGAGCAAAGACCGCATTAGGATGGGGCACCCTGGTGCGCGGTGAAATAGCGGCAAGTGCCCCGGTTCCCGGATAGGTGCACGGGCTTTCTTCCTCTTCCCGATGGAGCAAGGTCCGAGTGAAAGTGAACGGCCATTGCAGCGACTGGTCATTCCGCACTGCTTGATGTTGTCCGTAAGCAGTGTATGCACCCAGAAGGCCGACGGAATTAGCCTCGGCCAGATGATTGAAGTGCAGTCTCGAAAAAAGCTCCGAATACGGCTAGTTGCTCAGTTTCGGATGCACAAGGCTGGTGGCCGATGCTGCGAGGACGCGTAGGGAGAAACTACATGTTCCCGAGATTCAGATCAGGCGTCCCTGTCTTTCTTCTGATGCTCGTCGCCTTGGGCGGTACGGCATCCGAATCAATGGCGCAAACCGCCCGGCAACTGGTCACCCAGGTCATTGACGAGCGCCAAACCGTCGAACTGGCCGGCAAGACCCGCCCCGAGGTGAGCGCTGGGGGTGATCGCGAACGCGTCGAAGACACGCTCATTCTTGAGCGCATGCAGCTCCTCCTGAAGCGTCCGGCCGAGAGGGAAGCCGCACTCGTTCGCTTCATCGACCAGCTCCACGATTCGAAGTCACCCTATTTCCAAGCTATTCGAAGGCCTACGGCACCGGTGCGGGTTGGAACTTTGCCACCGGTATCGGCGCGGCCAACGTCACCAATCTGGTGAACGCGCGGCCGCGTTGACAAGGATCCCGAGGTCCAGGAAGACCTGGATGAGATGGGTGACTTCGTTCCGGTTCTGATAATCATGCTGGAGTGGATAGCCCCCGTCACTTCGTCGTCTGAGCTTGTGCTTGTTGCGCCGCCAACGGTCTTCGCCCCGCGGGCCGATCCCATTGGCCACGTAACGGGTCCGTATATTCATCAGGGTCGCGGTTTCGGTAAATTTGTCTTACGATAATCGTGCGCCGACGACCATCGATATCCGTTCCGGATGCGGGCAGTTCCCCCTCACTTTGGGTTGCCATGTCAGAGATCTCGAAATCTGCCAGCCTCTCGCTGCCCGCTGGGGCCAGCGGCCCGGTGCCGATATGGAGCGGGATCGGGCCGCGTCTGTCGCTACTCGTCGCAACCGGCGGCAGCGCTCTTGTCCTGGTAGCCGCGGTTCTGTTCGGGGAGTACGGTGCGACTCGCGCGCTGGCGGCCCATGAGCGGCTGATCGGCAACGATCTGGTCGCGTCCGTCGACCGTATATTGAACGACGTCAGGGCGCGCCGGCGGACCGAACTGGTAGCTCTCGTGGGACGACCGTGTGGCGATGTCCGACGTCCCCTGGCGCAGTTGCAGACATATGTGCGGTACGTTCGTGGTCTGAATCTTGTGGTCGACGGGCGGGTTTATTGTTCCTCCGGCCTGGGACAGATCGACGTTCCGCTGTCGGTCTATGTCAGGTCGACCGCGACGGGCACCAGTATCAACCTGCTGCCGCAGACCCCGTTCCATCCAGGCGATCCGGTCCTCACGATGTTCGATGCGACCGGCCAGGGCACCGGCATCCTATACCTGATCGCGGGCACCTATATTGCGGATGCGCTCGCGCACGGAGTGAGATTCAGTGCACAGCATGTCGCCCTGTCGCTAGCTGGCGTCGGGCTTCTGACGGACAACGACGGGTTCGTGCCGGTCCCGAAATCCGCGCCGTCTTACACGACAAATGTAACTTCTGGCGCGTGGCCGTTTTCCATCACGTTGTCCTCGTCGCCCGAATTCGCTTCCCAGCTGCGCTGGCAGTACCGGCTATATTCTGGCGCTGCGGGCGTCCTGCTGGACATGCTCATCATCACCCTGTATCTGCTCGCGTTTGCTCCAGACCGTCTGCTCCTGAACGCGGTTCGCCGCGGGTTACGGCAACACGAGTTTCACGTCGTTTATCAGCCCATCGTCGACGTCGCCAGTCGGTACACGGTCGGCGTGGAGGCTCTGTTACGCTGGGATCATCCGAAGAAGGGGCCTATCGGTCCGTCCTTTTTCATGGCTGAGGTCGAGACCAGTTCGCTTCTTGCCGTGGTGACGGGATTCGTGCTGCGCACCGCAGTGGCGGAGATGAGCCGTCACGCGCCAACGCTGCCGTTGCGCGTAGCGGTCAATATCGCACCAGGGGACCTGGAGAGAAAGGGTTTTGCAGCGGAGGTGTTGGCCGTGAGCAGAACGCTGCCGGGAGGCATCAGTCTGGTCCTGGAGCTGACTGAACGGTTCCTTCTGAACGAAAGCGCCCATACCATGGCTGCCTTCAGGGCACTCAAGGCAGGCGGTGTCAGATTCGCTATCGATGACTTCGGGACGCACCATAGCAACCTTGATCTCCTCAGCCGGTTTCCTTTCGACTACGTGAAGATCGATCGTCAGTTTGTGAGTCAGGCCGATACAGGTGGCGCCGGGCTGATCAAGGCCGTCGTGTCCGTTGCGCATCATTTCGGCTTGCAGGTCATCGCCGAAGGTGTGGAAACCGAGGAGCAGCATCAGGCGTTGCGAGCCGTAGGCGTGTCGCTCGGTCAGGGTTATCTCTATCAGAGACCCCTGCGAGCGGAACAACTCGTAAGGCAGAAGGAACGCCGGTAAGCGGTGCGGCGAGTGTCGTACCGAACTGCATGTACCGGCCGGCCCGCTTGTTCCGGCCCGCAGGCGTGTCCAAGCAGGGAAGCGCTTCACCGTCTACCGCATGTCCCATAACGCGCGGTTGACGGCGACACGTATTGCACCCCAGCCTTGACATTGACTCAAATTTATTGATCATAAAGTATGAACACGATGCGGTCAGCCTGGGCCTCGATACGACATGAAGACTGAAACCTTACCGCGCTGGTCGAAGGCGTCGGTGGCGGCAATGCCGCCGGTCTGGCTGATATTCGTGTTGCCTACGGCCTATTTCCTGGCCGCGTTCATTTCCATTTCCTTTTTTGGCACCGATACGCCGATCTGGGCGTCCAACGCCTTCGCGGTAGCGGCCCTGCTGCGCAACCCACGCCGAACCTGGCCGGTTCTGTTGGCGCTGGCGGCCTGCGCTGACTATCTCGCCCTCGCCATTACCGGGACGCCGGTCATCGCCTTCGGGATCATTCTGTGTGACGCCTTCGAAATATCATCGGTCGCCTTCCTGGTGCAACTCACCGGCGCGTCAGCGTTGAGCGAAAGCATGTGGGCCATGGCAAAACTCGCGGCGATCTGCACGCTGGTGCCGCTCATCAGTTCGACGGGCGGCGCGCTGCTGGTGGCCCTGAGCTTCGGCGCGCCATTCGTCGCCACCTGGCTCACCTGGTACCTATCCGTCACCTGCGGGCTGATCACGGTTACTCCGCTGCTGCTGGCCTGGACCGACAAACGGTTGTGGCAGGAGGAGCGCAAGTCGTGGCAGGCCATCCTGCAGGTCCTGACCATCGCGCTGGCCGTGGGCGCACTGGGCTATCTCGATTTCCGCTACCACGTCACCGGGATGGACCTGTCCGTGCCGTTTCTCCTTCTGGCAACATTTGGTGGCGGGCTGCTCGGCGCCACCACCGCATCCGCGGCGCTGGCCATTGCGACGATCCTGGCTACGATGGCGGGCCACGGACCCATAGCGGTCTCCGCGGGGACCGACACCATCAAGGAAATTCAGGGTATCCAGATTTTCATCGCCTACATTCTGCTAATCGCGCTGCCCGTGGGCGCGATTCTGGAGCAGCGCCAGCGCATGAACGTGCAGCTGCGGGAGCGGCAGCGCGATGTGCAAAGAGCCGCGCAGGCCAAGTCCGATTTCCTGGCTGTCATGAGCCATGAGATCCGCACGCCGCTGACCAGCGTGCTGGGGGTCGCGGATCTCTTGTACCAGGACGACCTGTCCCCGCAGCACCGGACCTATGTGAAACAGATCCAATCCTCCGGCCGCTATCTCCTCTCCGTTATCAACGACATCCTCGACTTCTCCCGTCTTGACGCCGGCAAGATGGAGGTCGAGACGATCGACTTCGAGCTACCGCGGATGATCGAGCCTGTGCGCTCGCAGATGGCGCCCCTGGCCACGGAGCGGCATCTGGCGCTGCACTTCGAGCTGGACAACGTGCCGCCGCTGAAGGGGGATCCGACCAAGCTGCGTCAGATTCTCACCAATCTCATCGCCAACGCGATCAAGTTTACCTCGCAAGGGGTCGTGACCGTTACCGGCGTTTGGCAGCCCACAGGCGCAGAGCGTGGAATATGCCGGTTCGAAGTGCGCGATACGGGAATCGGCATCCCGGTGGAAAAGCAGGCTCACCTGTTCGACGCCTTCAGTCAGGCCGATACCTCGACGACGCGCCGCTACGGCGGCAGCGGCCTTGGCCTTGCCATCTGTAAGCGTCTCGTTGAGGCACTGGGCGGAACGATAGGTGTGGAAAGTCTCTCGGGTGTGGGCAGCCGGTTCTGGTTCGAGGTGCCAATGACACTGGGCAAACCCACCGGGTTGGAGGAGTCGGAAAAATTGGGCATGATGAAACGCAGCCCGCAACGCGTGCTCCTGGCAGAGGATGTGGAGACCAACAGGATGCTGGTCACAAGAATGCTGCGCACGCAGGGCTATCAGCTGGTGGCGGTGGAAACGGGCGAGCAGGCGCTGGCGGCGGCCACGGACGAGGATTTCGACCTGATCCTGATGGATGTGAACATGCCGGTCATGGACGGGATGGAGGCGACGCGGCGCATTCGCACCCTGCCGGCGCCGCGCGGCAGGGTGCCCATTCTGGCACTGACGGCCAACGTTTTGCCGGAAGACCTGCTGCGCTACCAGGCCGCCGGCATGACCACGACGATCACGAAACCGATCGACTGGCAGCGGCTGTTCGACGCCATGGCCCGCTATGGCCAGAACGGCCGGGGGGCGGACGCGCCGCACACTGGCCTGTCCGCCGTCGGACAGGAACTGCGCGAGCAGCTGCACCGGCTTGACGACGGTACGGGCGCGGGCATGAGGGACATTGCCCGCCTGTTCATTCAAGACACGCAGCGGCGCCTCTCGGAGCTTGGCCCGACGCTGGAAGCGGCCGACGCCGACGGGGTCGCCAGGTTGGCGCATGCGATCAAGGGCAGCGCGGGGAATCTCGGCCTGCGGCGTCTGGCGAGCCTGTGCGACGAGATCGAGACCGCGGCTCGCACCGCCGAGCTTGAGGCCGTGCCCGTACGCCTGGATGATGCCGAAGCCGAATTCGCCGGAATTTGCGAGGCTCTCGCGCAACTCAACACTGAACCGCTCCCGCCATGCGCGTCCTGATTGCCGAAGACGACGCTTCCTCGCGCTTGATCCTGGAAATCCAGATGCGGCGGCTGAAGCATGAGTTCGTGTCCGCCAGCGCCGGTGAAGAGGCGTGGCGACTATTCCAGGACAACGATGTCGATGTCGTCATCAGCGACCGGGAAATGCCAGGCATGGATGGGCTGGAACTTTGCCGGCGGATCCGCGCCTCCACCCGGCTGGAAAAATATGTTTACTTCATCTTCATTACGTCGTCGGGCAGCAAAGTCAATATCCTCGACGGAATGCAGGCCGGCGCGGACGATTATCTCGCCAAACCACTCGACCCCGACCAGTTGGCCATACGTCTTCTGGTGGCGCACAGGATTACCGCGCTGCACAGGCAACTCGCCACCCAGCAGAGGGAGCTGGAGCATTTCAATGCGCGGCTGTTCGAGCTGGCGCGCACCGACCCGCTGACGGAACTGTATAACCGCCTCAGGCTCCGCGAGGATCTCAGCCTGTTTCCGGCATGGGCTCCCAGCGGGCCGCACGGGTTCTGCGCCATCATGCTCGACGTCGATTATTTCAAAGCGTACAACGACCATTGCGGGCATTTCGCCGGTGACGCGGTGCTCAAAGCTGTGGCCGGTGTGTTGCACCAGAACATGCGCCCGGGCGGGCGCGGCTACCGTTTCGGCGGCGAGGAATTTCTCGTTATCCTGCCGGCGCAATCGTTGCGCGATGGCTGTCAGGCGGCGGAGAATTTTCGCGAGACGGTCGCGGCAATGGCGCTGCCGCACATGGGAAGTCCCAGCGGAGTGCTTACTGTTTCTGCGGGCGTGGCCGAGTGGCCGCGCGACGGCATGATGGTGAACGCGTGGCTGAAGCGGGCGGATGAAGCGCTGTATCTGGCAAAGGCGCAGGGCCGGAATCGGGTTCATCCGGCGCCCGATGATCCGCAAGCGTAGGGCCTATCCATTCTTAACGACCGCCTTAACGGATATGCGACAGATTGATGCGCGGTCGAAACGCCTTGAGGGTGCAGGGGCCGCTCCCTGCGGCGATTACAGGAACGATTCAAGTGTCACTCGAGGGCCTTGAGCGTTAACAAGTCCGCCTCCCACGCGGCGATTTTCTCTGCCCATTCCCGCGCCTGTTTGTCATGCTTGTCGGCGGCTTCCTGACCATCCCTATATTCTCCCGCGACGTACCCATACCAAATGGCGGCAGCAAGCAGCGCCGGAAGGACCCCGGGCCCGAGCCGGTACGCAAGCACGAACACCAAAAACGTCGTGGCCGCCCGGAAGGCCGTATTGTATGTGGACCTCGCCATCGGTTGCGCGTTCGGCGCGCTGCAGGAGATGCTTGCTTCTAACAACCGTATTGCTCTCGCTCGGTACTGGCTGCGGATGCCGGTGTCCCGAATCAGCTTCGCCGTCTGGGAAAAGTCCATCCAGTTCAGTTCGGCATCCAACCTGCCGAGCCGCGGTTTGACGATGGTTGCGAAATACTCGCTGAACGCTTTCTGCGCTAACGCGAACTGTTCGTGCTGGTTGCACGTGCTTGTCGCCATGGCTTCTCCCGAATCCTCACGCCTTGCGGCCCTTGGTGCAGCACGACGGCTGCATGACATCGATACCCCCTAACGCCCTTGCGTGGCGAAGTGCCGTGATCGCCCATTGCTCGGGCTTGGCTACAACCGTCCACTGACGCCTGCCGATGCCGCTGTCGAGCGCGGCATGCCGTGATGCGGCCGCTCGAGCTCGGAAAGGCTTTGGTCCGCCGACCCGGCCCACACCGCCGCCTGCGCGGCTAGCTCAGCCAGGTTAGGGGTGGTCGGGGACGCGATCTGCTCGGCGATGCAATCGAACCGGTCCCAATTGCCGAGCTCCAGCGCTTCGATGGCACTCAAGAGCGTTCCGAGCACGCCCTCGCGACGCAATAGGGCCGCGCGAACCGTGTCCGACACGGGAAAGTCCCGGATCGTGTGATCGAGGGAGTCCCCCGAGGCCGCCTCTACCAGGGAAAGCACGCCGGTGAGAAATGCGCATTCGGCGTCGTCAGCGTCGACATCTGGCATTCGGTCAACGGCCAGTTCCATGAAACGGGCCCGCGTCAAGGCGAGCTGAGCGAGCGGATTGTGCTCGAGCGAGGCGATGCTGTCGTCCGCGTAGAGTAGTAATTGAGCCCAGCGTCCCAGACGGCTCGTGCCGATCGCACTGATGGCGTCGCGCAGCGTTGTCGATGATGTGGGACCGTGCCGGCACGCCTGCAGGTTGGCCATGCGCATCACGTGCGTGGTGAGCGCCGGGACCCGCTTCAATTCCGCTTCAATCTCGGTCAGGGATGGGTCCAGTTCGATCAACCGCAACAGCCGAAGCAATGAATGACGTGGTGTATGGACGCGGCGCGTCGTCAGGATCTCGGGGTGGGCAAAGAA
The DNA here is from genome assembly GCF_001634365.1 of Paraburkholderia phytofirmans OLGA172. Classification (NCBI taxonomy): domain Bacteria; kingdom Pseudomonadati; phylum Pseudomonadota; class Betaproteobacteria; order Burkholderiales; family Burkholderiaceae; genus Paraburkholderia; species Paraburkholderia phytofirmans. Next base: position 2,546,658 of record NZ_CP014578.1, on the reverse strand, counting down.
GTACCCCTGAAACAGGTCGAATCCGCACTTGCGCGTTGCTTCAAATGCGGCCATCGTTTCCACTTTCAGGGCAATCAGTGTCTTTCCTCTTGCCTTCAATGCACGCACGAGGACCGTTTGCGTTTCCGGGTGGCACCGGCTGACATCAATCTTGATCGCCTCCGCGAAAGGCAGAAGCAGCGCGAAGGTCTCATCCGGCCGCGTGATTGCGTCCAGCACGAACCGATAACGCTTGGCGCGCAACTCGGCGAGCCGCTGCAGCAACGTTTCGTCGACGTGCAGATCCGGCGGCAGCTCCAGCATGAAACGGTCGGGCGCAACAACGTCGAACGAATCGCTCAACAATATCTCGCGACTCACGTTCAAGTATCCCACGTGCTTGCCCAGCACGCTTTCTATCCCGATTTCGCCGATAACGCGTTTGATGACTCTCGCCGTGGCGGCTCGCAAGTCGTCGATGGCCGCGTAGTTGGAGGCGTCTTCGCGCACGAGCAATTCGTATCCGCAAAGATTGCCCTCCCGATCGAGCAGCGGCTGTCGGGCGAGATAGGTGCGGTCAGGGGCTGATGCGGCCTCGGCGCGTGCTGGCATTGGGTGTCCCTCATGCAGTAACAAAAGGCTGGCCAGAGTTCGAGCAAATCGTGTGCCAATGCAGGCGACGTGAGACCGGGCGCGAGTTCGAACCGCGCGTTCGCGACGCGTGAAAACTGCGCGACTATGTGCGGCGTGCCGTTTGGCCCTTCCGTGCGGGACCTGGCAGATCCGAGGGGGTGCGTTCGCGCATTGGCTACGTTCAAGCGCGGGCTCTGGCATTACGTAACAAATGACGCGGCGTTCCCGAGCATCCGTAACATGGCCGCAGGCGCAGACCCGACAGATGTCGCGACAGCGTGTCACGACGCCGAACCATCTGTGGCTGGCGCGCTCAGCAGGGACGAGCCGCATAATTCCCGCAGTTACGGGAGTCGCGGAACAGGGGCAAGGTCACTTTGCCAGGTTGCGAGTAGCATAAGAGGCGCGATGCCTTCAGGTTAGCTGCACGGCCAGATTTCCGTTGCCAAGTAGCTACATTTGCGGCAGAATCCCGGATCGTTGTATTTTTCGTTGTATCCGCTGGATCGAATTGCGTGGGCGTTTTACCCCATAAGGCTTTGCTGGGTGTTTTCGAGCCCATCAGCATTTCAGATTCGGCTAAGTGTTTCAGCTCAGTTGCAGTATAAGGAGTGGTAGTTCAGTCGGTTAGAATACCGGCCTGTCACGCCGGGGGTCGCGGGTTCGAGTCCCGTCCACTCCGCCAGCATCCACGAAAGGCGAACTCCGGTTCGCCTTTTTTATTGCCCGCTGTTGTAAGATCGGGCGTTCTGTTTTGGGCACTCCTTACGCATGCTCGATTTTTTCCGCAATCACAAACGCCTGATGATGTTCATGCTCATCCTCGTCATTGTGCCGGGGTTGGGTTTTGTAGGTATTCAAGGCTTCCGCGGCTTCTTTGACGAAAGTGCAAACGTCGCCAGCGTCAACGGTCACAAGATCACGCGCGCAGAGTATGACGACGCGACGCGTCAGCAACTCGACCGCGCCCGTCAGATGCTCGGCGCGCAGTTCGACATGAAGTCGTTCGACACGCCTGAGCGCCGTCGCGAAATGCTCGACGGTCTGATCGAGCAGCGTGTGCTGGCTGACGAAACACAGCGCCTGCATCTGACCGCATCTGACGACGCCGTGCGCCGCGTGCTGCTGAACGATCCGGTGATCTCGTCGCTGAAGAATCCTGACGGCTCGATCGACGTCGACCGCTACAAGCAGTTGCTCGCGATGCAGGGCATGACGCCCGATCAATACGACGAACGTGTGCGCTACAGCCTCGCCACGCAGCAGTTGCCTGCGAGCATTCAAGGCAGCGCCTTCACGTCGAAGACCCTCGCACAGCATTTGACCGAGCTCGCCGAACAGCAGCGCGAAGTGCAGGGCATCGCGTTCCATCCGCGTGACTATGCAGCCAAGGTGCAGCCGACGGATGCGCAACTGCAGGCGTACTACGACGCGCATCGCAACGACTTCGCCACGCCGGCCACGGCGACGATCCAGTATCTGGTGATGTCGCCGGCAACCTTGTCTGCAGCCGTGCAGCCGAGCGACGCCGACCTGAAGAAGTACTACGACGACAACATCGCGCATTACCGCACGGACGGCCAGGTGCGCGCGAGCCACATCCTGATTGCCGCGCCGAAAGATGCCAGCGCGGCTGACAAGGCCAAGGCGAAGCAGAAGGCCGAAGAGTTGCTCGCGCAGATCAAGGCGCATCCGGACCAGTTCGCGCAAATCGCGCAGCAGAACTCGCAGGATCCGGGTTCGGCGTCGAAGGGCGGCGATCTGGGCTACTTCGGCCGCGGCATGATCGCAGGCGGCCAGGTGTTCGACGACGCCGTGTTCGGCCTCAAGAAAGACGAAGTCAGCGGCATCGTGCAGACCGACTTCGGCTATCACATCGTCAAGGTCACGGACGTGAAGCCGGCCGTCACGAAACCGTTCGACGAAGTGAAAGATCAGATCGCAAAAGACCTGAAGACACAGCTGGCAAGCAAGGCATTCAGCGACGACTCGGAAGGCTTCACGTCGGTCGTCTACGAGAAGGCGAAGAGCCTGCAGCCTGCCGCCGACAAGTACAAGCTGCAACAGCAAACGGCCACCGTGACGCCGCAGCCGGATCCGAAGCTGCCGCCTGACAGCCCGCTGAACAATGCGAAGTTCCTGGCTGCGGTCTTCGCAAACGATGCGGTCACTGCACGCAACAACACGCAAGCGATCGACGTCGGCAGTAACACGCTGATCGCGGCACGCGTGACCGATTACAAGGCTGCAGCCGTGCCGGCGCTCGACGCCGTCAAGGACGCAGTGCGTCAGAAAGTGATTGCGGCTCAGTCGAACGATGCAGCTCACAAGGACGGCATCGCGAAGCTGGCTGAGTTCGACAAGTCGAAGGCCACGACAGGCTTCTCGTCGCCACTGAAAGTTTCGCGCAACGACGCGCAAGGCGTGCCACCGGCTGCATTGAGTGCAATCTACAAAGCGGACGCACAAAAGTTACCCGCCTACGTCGGTGTGGATCTGGGTGACGACGGCTATGCGATCTATCGCGTGAACGCAGTTGTTGCCGGTGCCTCGATCGATCCGAAGCGTTTGGCTGCCGCGCAGCAGCAGATTGCGCAAGTCGACGCTCAGTCCGAAGCAGAGGCGTACGTCGAGGCGCTGCGCGCGCGTTCGAAGGTGAAGTTCTATGGCTCGCTCGACAGCAGCAATGCTCAGGCGAGCGGCGAATAAGATCCAGCTTCAACTCCTGCACGCAAGCAAGTAAAGCGCGCAGATGCCAAAAAGCCCCGCAAATTTTGCGGGGCTTTTTCAATTGACGCGCGCAAAGCGCGTCAATTGGTTTGCCTGAGTGCGCGGCTTATTATGCCGTCAGCCGCTTACAGGCAAGCGCTGATCGAGCTGGTGGCATCGCTCCCTGCAGCGCCATTGGCGCGGAACCCGACCCATGAACCCGGGCCGGTATAGGAGGGCCGTACGACGGCGGCGGCGCCGTCAGGCGGCTGCTGACCCGGCACATAGACATCCATTGCCTGATCGTTAGCCAGGATGTCTTGCGACACGACTTGCTGTTGCGAACTATCGGCCCACTTGTGCGCAATGCACGTCGCGACGACCTTCGGCGGCTGCTGGCTTTGGCCCACGGATTGGACGCCGGTAGGCGGTTGAGCGGCGCCTGCAGAAATTGCCACGGTCAAAGCGATTAACGGTAAATATTTCACGTTATCTCCTCAAAAGTCGCTCAGAATCGAGCCGGGTTACACGGGATTACGAAAGTGCCGGATCGACTTCATCGATCCGCTTACCGATCCGCGTTCCCCAATTACCGGAAACAAGTTGCTAGCGAGCTTTTCAGTGCGGCGAACTTGTGCGAAGGAGTGGCTTGACAGCTGGCCACACGTTATTGAGTAGCACTGGCTGTGCCTGCTGCGTGGGATGGATCTGGTCCGCCTGAAACATGTCCGGTTTGTCGGCGATACCGGCCAGCAGGAAGGGCACCAGCGGCACGCGCAATTGCTTCGAGAGTTCGCCGTACAGGCCGTGGAACTTTTGCGTGTAGTCGGGGCCGTAATTGGGTGGCACATACATGCCAATCAGCACGACCTTCGCGTGACTCTGTTGAGCCTGCTCGATGATCGTACGCAGGTTGTCTTCGGTCGTTGCGAGCGGCACGCCGCGCAACGCATCGTTGGCACCGAGCTCGACGATCACGATGCTCGGCTTGAGCCGCTGCAGGAGCGCCGGCAAGCGGGCCCGGCCACCGCTCGTAGTGTCGCCGCTGATGCTCGCATTGGCGACGCTATAATCGATTCGCTCATCGGTGAGGCGCTGGCGCATCAAGGCAACCCAGCCAGTGTCGCGGGGCAAGCCGTATTCGGCGGAGATGCTGTCGCCGAGTACGACGATCACCGGCTTGGCCTGTTCGGGTGCGTTGGCCGCACGGGCTGGGAAGGCCAGCGAAAACAGGGTGGCGGCCAGCACGGCCGAGCCGAATGCCGTAGTCAGCGCCAGCGCGCGAGGCGCTACGGCGCGCACTTTCAACCTACGCTTCACCATGCTAAACAAAACTGATCCAGTCATTGCAGTGCGGGGTTTGTGCAAGAAGGTTAAGGATGCAACGGGTGAACTGACGATTCTCGAAGACATCGATCTTGCTATCGATGCCGGCAGCAGTGTGGCGATCGTCGGTGCATCCGGGTCGGGCAAGTCTACGCTGCTCGGCTTGCTCGCAGGATTGGACAGCGCGAGCTCCGGCTCGGTTCGGCTGCTCGGTCGCGAACTCACCGAACTGAACGAAGACGAGCGCGCCGCGTTGCGCAGCGGCTCGGTCGGTTTCGTGTTCCAGTCGTTTCAATTGATGCCGCATTTGACGGCGCTTGAAAACGTCACCTTGCCGCTCGAACTGCAAGGCGGCATCGGGACGCGTGAGGCTGCGGCGCGTGCGCGCGGCTTGCTGGAGCAGGTAGGACTCGCTCAGCGCACGGGGCACTATCCGAAGCTGCTGTCGGGCGGCGAACAGCAGCGGGTTGCGCTTGCGCGCGCGTTTGTTACGCATCCGGCGATCCTGTTCGCCGACGAGCCGACCGGCAGTCTTGATGCAGCCACTGGTCACGCAGTGATCGATCTGATGTTCGAGATGAACCGTGCGAACGGCGCCACGCTGATCCTCGTCACGCACGACGTCGAGCTGGCGCGCCGCTGCGATACGACGGTGACCATCGAAGCGGGGCGTCTGGCCTGAGCGTGCGAGCAACACATCGCTCGTTCGTACAAAGCAAAGCGGACCACAAGAGCCCGCTTTGCTTTCCATCTGATGCAACTCGATAACACAAAGCCGCTAACCAGGCGCGCGTGAACAATCAGCGCATGCGGCACGAACAAGCGCGTCGCTCACGCTCAGCGCTTCAATGCAGCACGCGCCCGCGCGATCAACGCCGACGTCGAGGAGTCGTGCTTCTTTTCATCGACGCTGGCCGACGTCAGATCCGCCTCGACCACCTTGCCGAGGATCTTGCCCAACTCGACGCCCCATTGATCGAACGGATTGATGTCCCATACCGATGCCTGCACCAGCACCTTGTGCTCGTACAACGCGATCAATGCGCCAAGCGAACGCGCCGTGAGGGCATCGACCAGCAGCGTCGAGGTCGGACGGTTGCCCGGAAACACCAGGTGCGGCGCCAGTTCAGGCTTGTCCGCACCGGCAACCTTCTTCGCTTCTTCGAGCGTGCGTCCCAGCATCAGCGCTTCGCTTTGCGCGAAGCAGTTCGCCAGCAGCTTCGGATGATGACTGACAAGCGGATGCTCCGGCGTCAACACTGCGATGAAGTCGATCGGCACGATGGTCGGACCCTGGTGCAGCATCTGGAAGAACGCATGCTGTCCGTTCGTACCCGGTTCACCCCACGTCACCGCAGAGGTCGGATAGTCGACCATCACGCCATCCAGGCGCGCCGACTTGCCGTTGCTCTCCATTTCGAGTTGTTGCAGATACGACGGCAGGAAATGCAGCGCTTCCGAATACGGCGCGACCAGATAGCTTTGCGAGCCGAAGAAGTTGCGATACCAGATGCCGATCATGCCGAGCAGCACCGGCAAATTCTTGTCGAGCGGGGCGTCGCGGAAATGCTGATCCATCTCGTTGGCGCCGGCCAGCAGTTCGCCGAACTGTTGCGGGCCGATCGCGATCATGATCGATAGACCCACCGCCGACCACAGCGAATACCGCCCGCCGACCCAGTCCCACATCTCGAACACGTTCTCTTTCGCGATGCCGAACTTGACTACCTCAGCCGGGTTCGCCGACACGCCGACGAAGTGCTTCGCCAGTGCGCTTTCCGGGCAGCCTTTCTCGATGAACCAGTCACGCAGCGAGCGCGCGTTGGTCATCGTTTCGAGCGTGGTGAAGGTCTTGGAGACGATGATCGCGAGTGTCTCTTCGGGATCGATCATCTGCATCACGTTGTACAGATCCGCGCCGTCCACATTCGACACGAAATGCGTGGTGATCTCGGGCGCGGCCAGATGATGCAGCGCATGCACGACCATCTTCGGCCCGAGATCCGAGCCGCCGATGCCGATGTTCACGACGTAGCGAATCCGCTTGCCCGTATAGCCGGTCCACTCGCCGCTGCGGACCTTGTCGGCGAACGCGGCCATCCTGGCGCGTTCGGCCTGGATTTGTGCATGGAACGGCGCCTTCGGATCGGTGGCGCGCAGCGCGGTGTGCAAGGCGGCGCGGCCTTCGGTCGGGTTGACGATTGCGCCCGCGAACATCGCGTCGCGGCGTTTCTCGACGCCGGCTTCGCGCGCGAGTTGCACCAGCAGTTTCAGGGTTTCGTCGGTGATGCGGTTCTTCGAGAAATCGGCCGCGAGACCGCCGCCCGCGAACGCCAAGCGCTCAGCACGGGTAGGGGCGGGATCGTTCTCGGGGGCGAACCAGTCGCGCATGTGCGCATCGCGAATCTGCTCGTAATGCGTTTGCAGCGAGGACCAGGAGGGGAGCGAGTTCTGGGTCATAGCGTCCGTCTAACGAAGGGGCACGAAGAATGGCGCACGCGTGAAGCGCTGCCGGGGATGATGCAACGATGCTGTTAGAGCGATGCCGCGCGGCCGGGTTCGCGGTGGGTTGCCGCGAGCCTTCGCGAGCCTGCCTGGAGGTCGAGCCGGCTCGCTGAAGGTTCGCTGCAACCCGCGACGACCCGACGCGCGGCGCAGTCGATCAGTATAGCGGCGTTGCGTGACAGGTGGCAGCGGTTTGGACGTCCCGGTCACACTGTGGGATGGGTGGGTTCATTCAGGCGCTGCCGGATAGAACATGCGGTTTAGCAAAGTCCGCACCATCGGGGCGAGTTCGCCCGCCGTCAAACCTGCCGGACCGTGGCCTTGCGCGCTCAGCGTGTCGGCGGCGAGGCCGTGCAGGTAGACGCCTGCTAGCGCGGCTTCGTAACGCGGCACATGCTGGGCGAGCAATGCACCGATGATGCCGCCGAGCACATCGCCTGTGCCGCCCGTCGCGAGTGCGGCATTGCCGGTCGGATTGATCGCGACGCGGCCGTCCGGCGCGGCGATGACGGTGCCCGCGCCTTTCAGCACGACCACGGCGGCAAAGCGAGCAGCCAGTGCGCGCGCGGCGGCGAGGCGGTCGCGTTGCACGCCCGGCGCGTCGGTGCCGAGCAGGCGCGCGGCTTCGAGCGGGTGCGGCGTCAGCACGCACGGGTCGCCTTGCACGCCGCGCGCGGTGACTTCGGCCGCGAGCGACGGGTCTGTCGAAATCAGATTGAGCGCGTCGGCGTCGAACAGTTTGGGCATGTCGAGCGGCAACACGTCGTGCATGACACGCGTGGCACGATCGCGCAGACCCATGCCGCAACCGATGGCGAGTGCGTCCATCTTGTCGAGCGGCAGATCGTCAATGGCATGCAGCATCAGTTCGGGGTGCGGCGGATCGTAGGGTGGGGCGCCGTCGCCGAGCAAGGCGACGTGCACTTTACCCGCACCGGTGTAGAGCGCCGCGCGCGAGGCAAGGATCGGCGCGCCGCACATGCCGGTGTCGCCGCCGACCACGGCAAGGCTGCCGAAGGTGCCCTTGTTGGTGGCGAAGTCACGCGGCGGCAGGAAGGCGGCGAACAGTCCGGGCGCGTTGAGTTGGACAGCCGCGCGGGTGGTGCTGTCGATGCCGATCGGCGCCACGATCACCCTGCCGGCGAGATCGCGGCCCTGTGCGGTGAAGAGGCCGGGTTTCGCGCCGATGAAGGTAATCGTGTGGGTGGCGTGGACCGCGAGGCCATGGCTCTGATTTTCGCTTCGTCCTTTGCCTTGATCCAACCCTTCGCCGACTACCGTGCCGGTGTCGCCGTCGAGACCGCTTGGCGTGTCGAGTGCCAGAACGCCGCCTCTTCTGGGCTTTGTTTTCGTGCGCTGCGAGAGTTGCCGGGCGATGGTGGCAAAGATGCCTTCCAGCGGGCGGGTCAGGCCGATGCCGAACATGCCGTCCACCAGCCACGTGTAGCTGTCCAGCGAGGCCGGCGGTGCGGTGGTGATGGCTACGCCCGCCGCGCGGGCTGTGTCGAGCGCCCAGCGGGCGTCGTCCGGCTTGACTTCAAGCGGCATGCACAGCTCTACGGCGATGCCGGACCGATGCAGCTCCGCGGCCATGATCAATGCGTCGCCGCCGTTGTTGCCGGGGCCCGCCACGACCCATACCTTGTGCTTCGCTTTTTCGGTCGATGTGTCGCGGGCGATCTGTTCTTGCAGGTAGCTGGCGGCGGCTTTGCCGGCGCGGGACATCAGCGTGTGCTGAGGCAGTGTTGCCGCTGCCTGGGTCTCGAGGATTCGCAGGTCGGTTAGCGTGAGCAGCGGCAAGGCCCGGTTGCGCGGGCTGATTAACGTCGGGAGCGTGGATTCGGGCGCAGTCATGGCGAGGCTTGACGTTCACCTTGGGCAAGGCGAGGAAGCTTTGGGAGCCACTATGGTAGTGCCGATAGGCTCCGGGCGGGTCTGCCGTTTACTGGAATCGGTCCGCGCGCAGCGCAGCCAGGGTGTCTGCGGGGACGTCGGGGGTCTTGCCCGAGATCAGGTCGGCGATCAGTTTGCCCGAACCGCATGCGAGGCCCCAGCCGGCAGGCCCGTGCCCAGCGTTGACGAACAGACGCGGATGAAGCGCATTGCCGATCACCGGCAAACCGTCTGGCGACAGCAGTTTTACGCCTTCCCATGGCAAGGCCGCGGAGATCCGGGCCGCGCCCGGGATCCAGTCGTGCGTCGCTTGGCCCAGCAGCGCCAGCGCTTCCTTCGTCAATGCCTCGCCGAGCGGCTTGTCGATCTGTCCGGCGCTCTGCAGGACCGCACCGCCCGCAACCCGCAGGCGATGATTCATGCGGCTGACCGTAATCCGCTTGACCGCATCCACTATTGCGACGTGCGGTGCGCATTCCTCATGTGCAATCGGCGCCACCAGGTTATGCAGGCGCAGCGGGTGCAGCGGCAGCCGCAGGCCCAGGCGTTCGAGCAGCGTGAGGCTGCCGTAACCCGCGGCAACGACAATCGCGTCGGCGTTGATCACGTCGACTTCGCGTGAGCGCGCCGCGGTGGCGCTGGCGCCCGGCCGTCGCGCCAGTTCCACCGCGGCGCGCTGACCTTCGAGACGGATCGCCGAGACTTCGCAGCCCAGCATGAATTGCACGCCGCCCTGCGTATCGAGGCTCTGCTTGATCAGTTTCGCGAAAAGCGGGCAATTGGCCGTGCGCTCATGGTCGAACAGCACGCCGCCGGCGAATTCCGGCTCGGTCCGCACGGAATGCTCGAACGCGGCGCATTCGGCCGGCGTCAGCACGTGATGCGGGACTTCGTATTGGCGCAGCAGATCGAGCGCAGTCTGTGTCTGCCGCCACTCCTGCTCGGAACGCACCAGATAGAGCAGGCCGCTTGCCTGTTCGAATTCCAGGCCGAAGCGCGCTTCGATATCGGCCATCGCGTCACGCGATGCTTCGATCAGCGGACGCAGCCGCGCGTACTGGCGGCTGAACGCCTCGGGCTCCTGCAAAGCGGCCAGCTGCTTGATGAACTGGCGTGCCGCGCCGTTAAAGCCGGCCTTGCTGATCACGCCGTTTTTGGCGCCCTGACGGCTCGCCATGAAGGTCGGGCCAAACCAGACGTCGAGCGGGGTCGGTAGCACGCTGCCGCCGTGCCCATAAGTCGCGCCTTGCGCGACCGTAGCGTGGCGTTCGACGACGCATACCCGGTGGCCGGCCGCGCGCAGTTGATAAGCGGTGGCGACGCCCGCAATCCCGCCGCCGATGACGATGACATCCATGATCTGATTCGATTTGCTGGCGGGACGCCGAAACGCCGCGGTCCCGTTAAGCGTGGCATGCGGCGCGTTGCCCGGCATTGCTCGGGCGGCTCGCGCCGATTTGGTGAAAGGGCGAATGATAGCAGTCAAACGGATGGCTCCGCCACGCGAGCGCCACGCGGGAGCGCCGCAGCGGCGCGCCCGAGCCGCCATGCGGAGCGCGCCAAAACCCTGGTGCGAAGCCCGCTGGAAGCCCGTTCCCGGGGTATAATCCCGGACTTCCTTTCCGCCTCACGTCGCCTTCACGCGCGACTCATCGGCATCACTCATCGGCATCATTAGCGACGCAACGTCAAGTCCATGGCCCACTTCTCGTGTTTCCCCGGCGCTTCGGCCCTTTCCGATTTCCGTCAAACCCGCCTGCTCGAAACGCTTACGCGCATCGACCCCAACATCACGGGCGTGCGCGGCCAGTATCTGCACTTCGTCAACGCGCAAACCCCGTTGTCCGCGGAAGACAACGCGAAGATCGAAGCGCTGATGCACTACGGCGATCCGCTCGAAGAAACCAAAGAGCGCGGCACGGCCGAAACCTTCCTCGTGGTGCCGCGCTTCGGCACAGTGTCGCCATGGGCCAGCAAGGCAACCGATATTGCCCACCTCTGCGGCCTCGCGCAGGTGCGCCGCATCGAGCGCGGCGTCGAATACACGGTCACGCTGAAGAGCGGCCTGCTGGGCGGCAAGAAGGCGCTCTCGGACGAAGCCCGCGCGGCCGTCGCCGCGGCGCTGCACGACCGTATGACCGAGAGCGTGTCGCCCTCGCGTGACCATGCGATGCATCTGTTCGACGAACTGCCGGCCAAGCCGCTGCAAACCGTCGACGTGCTGAGCAACGGCCGCGGCGCGCTGGAAGCGGCGAACACGGAACTGGGCCTCGCGCTCGCCGACGACGAAATCGACTACCTCGTCGACGCCTTCACGAAACTCGGCCGCAATCCGACCGACGTCGAACTGATGATGTTCGCGCAGGCCAACAGCGAACACTGCCGTCACAAGATCTTCAACGCGGAATGGACGATCGACGGCGAGAAGCAGGACATCTCGCTGTTCAACATGATCCGCAACACGGAGAAGCTGAACCCGCAGGGCACCATCGTCGCGTATTCGGACAACTCGGCGATCATGGCGGGCGGCGTGGCCGAGCGCTGGTTCCCCCACACGCCGGCTGAACCCGGCGCGCTGCCCGAACACTACCACCGCAACGTCGAACTGACGCACACCTTGATGAAGGTGGAGACGCACAACCACCCAACCGCGATCTCGCCGTTCCCGGGCGCCTCGACCGGCGCGGGCGGCGAAATCCGCGACGAAGGCGCGACCGGCCGCGGCGCGCGTCCGAAGGCGGGTCTGGCGGGTTTCACGGTGTCGAATCTGGAATTGCCGGACGGCGTCGAAGCATGGGAAAACGCGCGCGACGCCGCTCAGCCGTTGGCGCACCGGAACCCGGACGACAAGCACGAAGCGTATGGCCGTCCTGACCGCATCGCGTCGCCGCTGCAAATCATGATCGACGGCCCGCTCGGCGGCGCCGCTTTCAATAACGAATTCGGCCGGCCGAATCTGGGTGGCTATTTCCGTGCTTACGAGCAGAACGTCGCGGGTCTGGTGCGTGGTTATCACAAGCCCATCATGATCGCTGGGGGCATCGGCAATATCTCCGACCAGCACACGCACAAGCACGATCTGCCGGAAGGGTCGCTGCTGATCCAGATCGGCGGCCCGGGTATGCGCATCGGCATGGGCGGCGGCGCCGCCAGCTCGATGGCGACTGGCACCAACACGGCCGAACTCGACTTCGACTCGGTCCAGCGCGGCAATCCGGAAATCGAGCGCCGTGCGCAGGAAGTGATCAACGCGTGCTGGCAGCTTGGCGAGAAGAACCCGATTCTGAGCATTCACGACGTGGGCGCGGGCGGTCTGTCGAACGCGTTCCCGGAAGTGGTGGACGGCGCCAGCAAGGGCGCGATCTTCGATCTGCGCAAAATCCAGCTGGAAGAGAGCGGTTTGTCGCCGCGCGAAATCTGGTCGAACGAAGCGCAGGAGCGTTACGTGCTGGCGATTGCGCCGGCCGATCTGCCGGCCTTCGAAGCGATGTGCAAGCGCGAGCGCTGCCCGTTCGCGGTGGTCGGCACGGCCACGGCCGAGCGTCAACTGAAAGTGATCGATTCTGAGTCGAACGACAACGTCGCGCACGAGCCTGTCGACATGCCGATGGAAGTGCTGCTAGGCAAGGCGCCGCGCATGCATCGCGACGTGAAGCGCGTCGAGCGGAAACTCGAACCGGTGGACGTCACCGGCATCGCGTTGTCGGAAGTCGCGGTCAGCGTGCTGCGTCACCCTACGGTTGCCAGCAAGTCGTTCCTGATCACGATCGGCGACCGCTCGGTCGGCGGCACGACCGCGCGCGACCAGATGGTCGGCCCGTGGCAAGTGCCGGTGGCCGACGTCGCCATCACGACGATGGATTACGCGGGCTTCCGCGGCGAAGCGATGACCATGGCCGAGCGTACGCCGCTCGCCGTGATCAACGCGCCGGCCTCGGGCCGCATGGCGGTCGGCGAGGCAGTCACGAACATTGCGGCGGCGCCGATTGCGTCGCTCGATAAGCTCAAGCTGTCGGCCAACTGGATGGCCGCGTGCGGCGCAGCGGGCGAAGACGCCGCGCTGTACGACACGGTCAAGGCCATCGGCATGGAGTTGTGCCCCGCGCTCGGCATCAGCATTCCGGTCGGCAAGGATTCGCTGTCCATGCGCACCAAGTGGGAAGACCGTGGCGTGGCGAAGGAAGTGGTCGCGCCGGTCTCGCTGATCATCTCGGCATTCGCGCCGGTCGAAGACGTGCGCAAACACCTCACGCCGCAACTGCGCCGCGCGAGCGAGGTGGGCGATTCCGTGCTGATCGCGATCGACCTTGGCCGCGCCAGGCATCGCCTGGGCGGCAGTATTCTCGCGCAAGTCACGCAGCAGGTCGGCGACACGGTGCCGGACGTCGACGACCCTGAGGATCTGAAGCGTTTCTTCACTGCGATCCAGTCGCTCAATAGCGACGGCAAGCTGCTCGCCTACCACGACCGTTCGGATGGCGGCCTGTGGGCGACGGTTTGCGAAATGGCGTTTGCGGGTCACGTTGGCGTGTCGCTGAATGTCGACATGCTGGTGCTCGATCCGAACCACGAATCCGATTACGGCGACGCGAAAGACTGGGCGAAGCAGACCAGCGGCCGTCGTGAAGACCGCACGATCCGCGCGCTCTTCAGCGAGGAGCTTGGCGCGGTGATTCAGGTGCGCGCGACGGATCGCGACCCGGTGCTGGGCGCGTTGCGCGAACACGGTCTGTCGGCATGCTCGCATGTGATCGGCAAGACCAACGAGCGCGACACGATCGAAATCTATCGCGACGCGAAGAAGATCTACGAGGCACCGCGTACCGAATTGCATCGCGCGTGGAGCGAAGTGAGCTGGCGTATTTCGCGTCTGCGCGACAACCCCGCGTGTGCCGATGCCGAATACGATGCGCTCTCCGACGCCGCAGATCCGGGCATTTCGCCGATCCTCACGTTCGATCCGAAGGAAGACGTCGCCGCGCCGTTCATCAACACGAGTGCACGCCCGTGTGTCGCGATCCTGCGTGAGCAGGGCGTGAACTCGCACCTCGAAACGGCTTATGCCTTCGACCGCGCCGGCTTCGACGCGCACGACGTGCACATGAGCGACCTGCTGGCCGGCCGCGCCAACCTGGCGGATTTCGCCGGTGCGGTGGCGTGCGGCGGCTTCTCGTACGGCGATACGCTGGGCGCCGGTGAAGGCTGGGCGAAGGCGATCCGCTTCAACTCGCAACTGGCCGATATGTTCGCTGCGTTCTTCGGCCGCGAAGACACGTTTGCGCTGGGCATCTGCAACGGCTGCCAGATGATGAGCAGCCTCGCGTCGATGATTCCGGGCGCCGAAGCCTGGCCGAAGTTCACGCGCAACAAGTCGGAGAAATTCGAAGCGCGCTTCTCGCTGGTCGAAGTGCAGGCTTCGCCGTCGATTTTCTTTGCCGGGATGGAAGGCTCGCGCATTCCGGTGGCGATTGCGCACGGCGAGGGTTACGCGGATTTCTCGCAGCAGGGCGATGCGTCGAAGGTGGCAGTGGCGATGCGTTACGTCGATCACCGTGGTCAGGCAACTCAACAGTATCCGTTCAACCCGAACGGTTCGCCGGACGGCATCACGTCGGTTACGACAGCCGATGGCCGCTTCACGGTGCTGATGCCGCACACCGAGCGCGTGCACCGTGCGGTGCAGATGAGCTGGCATCCGGAAGGCTGGGGCGAAGGCAGCACGGACGCGAGCCCGTGGCTGCGCGTGTTCCAGAACGCACGCCGCTGGCTGGGGTGATGATGTAGTACAGGCTGCCGCGTTATCCACGCGCGGCAGCTTGCCGGTGCTACGGCTGCGATGTCGCAGTCGAAAACCGCCGATAGATAGCACCCGAAGCGCCGACCCGAAGCGGACGCAGAAACAAAAAACCGCCCGCAGGCGGTTTCTTTTTTAGGGCAGCGAAAAACGCTTACTGAATCTTCGCGTTCTTACGCAGACCTTCTTCGAACGCCTGCAGCTTCTCCTGCTGGATCTGCTGCACGATCTGCGGGCGCACTTGCTCGAGCGGCGGCGGCGTGATGTTGCGCACGTCGTCGACACGGATGATGTGCCAGCCGAACTGCGTATGAACCGGTGCGTCGGTCATCTGGCCTTTCTGCAGATGCGTGGCCGCGTCCGCGAATTCAGGCACGTAGGCCTTCGGGTCCGACCAGTCCAGGTCGCCGCCGTTCTTGCCCGATCCCGGGTCCTTCGAGTATTGCTTGGCGAGGTCTTCGAAGCTCGCGCCGGCCTTGATCTTGGCGATCAGATCCTTGGCTTGCTCTTCGTTGTCCACCAGGATGTGGTGCAGGTGATATTCCTTGCCGCCCGCGTCCTTGATCAGCGCGTTGTAGCGCGCAGTGATTTCGGCATCGGTCGGCGCGTTGTTCTTCACGAAGTCTTCGATCAGCGCGCGCAGCACGACCGTTTGCTGTGCAACGGCGATTTGCGCCTTGATGTCCGGCCGATTCGGCAGGCCGCGGCGCAGCGCTTCCTGCATCAGGATTTCGCGGTTCACCAGCTCTTCGCGCACGGCCATTTGCAACTGCGGCGTGTTTTGCTGGCCTTGATGAACCAGTTGATCGACCAGTGCGTCGGCGCGCGCTTTCGGAATCGGCGTACCGTTCACGACAGCGATGTTCTGTGCAAATGCAGGTGCGGCAGCAAATGCAGCCAGCAATACCCAAAGGTGGGTTTTCTTCAAGGTCATCAGAAATTTTCCTAGCGGGGCAACAAAGCGAATTCTTCGGGCGTGTACGCCGTGATTGCAAGGGCGTGAATGCCGCGCTGCATGGCATCGGCCAGCGCATCATACACCATGCGATGCCGCGCCACGCGGGCCTTGCCGGCGAATGCGACCGCCACGATCGTGACAGTGAAATGACCGCCAGCCGAGGCGCCGGCGTGGCCTGCGTGCTGCGCGCTGTCATCCGTGATCTGGATCGAGGCAACCGGCGCGAGCGCCGCGGTGAGGCGCGCCTCGATCAGCGCGGCGCGCTCGGCGGTGGTGGCGTGCATGAACACATCGCTTGTCATGTCATTCTTCCTTCATATACTTCGACAGCCACAAACTCTGTCCGACGATGAATACCACGAGGCACCCGGTCGCGCCGAACAGCTTGAAATTGACCCACTGGTCGGTCGTGTAGTGATACGCGACGAACAGGTTCACCAGCCCCAGCAGCACGAAGAAAATCGCCCAAACGATATTCAGCTTGCCCCAGATCGCGTGCGGCAGCGTGATCTGCTTGCCCATCATCGCTTCGATCAGGTTCTTGCTGAAGGCCAGTTGCGAGATGATCAAAGCGACCGAAAACGCCCAGTACAGCACGGTCGGCTTCCATTTGATAAAGGTGTCGTTGTGCAGCACGAGCGTCGCTCCGCCAAAGACGGTGACGACACCGAGGCTCACCCACAGCATCGGATCGACCTTGCGGTGGCGGAACGCCACCCACGCGATCTGCACCAGGGTGGCAACGATCGCCACAGCCGTCGCCGTGAAAATGCCCCATAGCTTGAAGGCGACGAAAAACAGGATGATCGGGAACAGATCGAACAGGAATTTCATTATCTGGTCGGGAATTCGGAGAGTAGGTCGGAGAGTTTGAGAAACAGGGACGCGGCGCGCCCGGTGGCATGGAGGCGGCAGAAACCCGACACGGCAGCCGGGAACTGCGCGTTGCGCCATTCGTCGCCTGATTGCCGCGCCGGGTTGACCGCTGGCTTGGCCGCTGCCTTGACCGCTGCCTTGACCGGTTTGCAAGCCGGATGAAGGGTGTCGCGGCCAACAGGCGCCTTACGACAGCCGCCGGCCGGCCATGCGCCGAACTCCGCGCTGCGTTACTTGGGCTCGAATTGTAACGCAGCCGAATTGATGCAGTAACGCAGGCCGGTCGGCGCCGGTCCGTCTTCGAACACGTGGCCCAGATGCGCGCCGCAGTTCTTGCACTGCACCTCGATGCGCAGCATGCCGTGCGTGCGGTCGGTTTTCTCGGCGATCACTTCGCCGTTGATCGGCTTGAAGTAGCTCGGCCAGCCGCAACCGGCGTCGAACTTGGTGTCCGATTCGAACAGTGGCGTACCGCAGCAGACGCAGTCATAGATGCCGCGGTCCCAGTGGTCGTGGTAGCGGCCAGTGAAGGGGCGCTCCGTGGCCGCGTGGCGTGTCACCTGGTATTCGATGTCGGAGAGTTGCTTGCGCCATTCGGCGTCGTCTTTCTGCACGGCGGGGGCGTCGGTATTGAGGTCGTCGGGCTTGTTCATGGTCGGGGTTCCTGTCTCGAGATTGTTTTGGGGGCTCGTCACGAAGAGCAACTCACTTCCAGCGAGCTGGCCCAATCCGGCGGCAGCCCCGCATACGCTTCGTGTTCCGGCTGCTCGTCGAACGGACGGCGCAGGACTGCGGCCAGACGCTCCACTTCGGAGAAGTCCTTCTCTTTCGCACGCCGGATTGCCGTTTCCGCCAGATGATTACGAAGTACGAATTTGGGGTTCACACGGTTCATTGCAATGGCGCGCGCGGCGTTGTCGCGTGTTTCTTCGGACAGGCGCGCGCGGTAGTCGTTCACCCACGCATCGAACGCGGCGCGGTCGAGAAACAGGTCGCGCACCGGCGTGTCGCCGCTCGCATCGTGCTTCGAAATGCGCGCCAGATTGCGGAACGTCAGCGTGAAATCCGCACGGTTGGCATGCATCACTTCGAACAGGCGGTTGACCAACGTATCGTCTCCCTCGCGCTCGCTTTCCAGGCCGAGTTTCGCACGCATGCGTTTTTCCAACGCCGGTGCGAAACGCTCTTTGAAGCCGCCGAGCACGCGCTGGGCGTCTTCGATCGCCTTGTCGCCGCGCACGCTTTCGTCATGTTGTTCACCCAATAGCGGCAGCAGGCCTTGCGCGAGGCAAAAGAGATTCCAGTACGCGATCTGTGGCTGCATCTTGTACGCGTAGCGGCCTTGCGAGTCAGAGTGATTGCAGATGTAGCCGGCGTCGAAGCCGTCCATGAAACCGAACGGGCCGTAGTCGATCGTGAGACCGAGGATTGACATGTTGTCGGTATTCATCACGCCGTGGCAGAAACCGACGGCTTGCCATTCGACCATTAGATCGGCCGTCGACATCACCGCTTCATTCAGCAGCGCGAGATACGGATCGTCGGCTTCGCGGCAATGCGGATAGAAGCGTTCGATCACGTGATCGGCGAGCGCGCGCAGCGCATCGACGCGATCGTTCGAATAGAAATGCTCGAAGTGTCCGAAGCGCACGAAACTCGGCGCCACGCGTGTGACGACCGCTGCGGTTTCGACTTCCTCGCGGCGCACCGGCTGGTCGGAGCCGATCACGCACAGCGCGCGCGTGGTTGGAATGCCGAGGTGATGCATCGCCTCCGAACACAGATATTCGCGGATCGACGAACGCAGCACGGCGCGGCCGTCGCCCATGCGCGAATAGGGCGTGCGGCCCGCGCCTTTGAGCTGCAGCTCGAAGCGCTGGCCATTGTGTGCGACTTCGCCGAGACCGAGCGCGCGGCCGTCGCCGAGCTGGCCGGCCCACACGCCGAACTGATGCCCCGAATATACCGACGCATACGGCAGCGCTTCGGAGGGCCATTCACGCGTGGCGTTGCCGGAGAACAGTTCGGCGAAGCCCGGATCATTCTGGAGCCCATGCTCTAAACCGAGCAACGCAGCGGTTGCTTCGGAGAACCCGACCACGTACGGCGCGCTCAGCGGCGCGGCGGGCAGCCGCGTCAGAAATGCGCTGCCGAGGCGCGCAAACGCGCTTTCGGGCAAGGTGACAAGTGCGTTGGAAAGAGCCGACAAAGGCCCGGATAACCCTGCAATGCTTGGGGAAAACGACATGTTGAGCGCCTCTGGATTAACCGATATTGTAAGTCCGCACCCGCGGAACTGCTGGGCGGCCCTTAGCCCAAGGTTTAGCCCGACACGCGCCTGCGTGCCGGGCGTCTCCTGCCGGAGCGCACCGCGCCGTCTCGGAGCACGCCGCGCGGACCCGCCGGAGCGTTTCGCGCGACTCCTTCGCGCGACTCAAGCAGAGCGCCCCGCGCGGCCCCGAACTACAACCCCAATGACGCAAACAAGGCGAGGAGACCTCTCTTTATGACGACGCCGCTGCTTGGACAGATGATGGACGTGCCGCTCACTGTGCCCTCGTTGCTCGCGCATGCCGCGCGGCATTTCGGCGACACCGAGATCGTGTCGCGGCGCATCGAAGGCGACGTGCATCGCTATACCTACCGCGACTGCGAAAAACGCGCGAAGCAGTTGGCGCAGGCGCTGATCGCGCTTGGCGTCGAGCCTGGCGAGCGGGTGGCCACGCTGGCCTGGAACGGCTACCGGCACCTGGAAGCGTATTACGGCACGACGGGCTTCGGCGCTGTGTGCCACACGATCAATCCGCGCCTGTTTACCGACCAGATCGCCTACATCGTCAACCACGCCGACGACGCCTACGTGCTGTTCGACACCACGTTCGCACCACTCGTCGATGCGCTCGCGCCGCAGTGCCCAAAAGTGCGCGGCTGGATCGCACTGGCCGACGAAACCCATCTGCCGAAGATGCAAACGCCGGTGCTGAGCTACGAAACCCTGGTCGAAGCGCAGGATGGCGCTTACGAATGGCCGGCCATCGACGAACGGCAGGCGTCTTACCTCTGCTATACGTCGGGCACCACAGGCAACCCGAAAGGCGCGCTGTACTCACACCGCTCGACCGTGCTGCACGCGTTCGGCGCGTCGCTGCCCGATGCGATGAGTCTGTCCGCGCGCGACTCCGTGCTGCCGGTCGTGCCGATGTTCCATGTGAACGCCTGGGGCATCCCGCACGCCGCGCCACTGACCGGCGCGAAGCTGGTCTTTCCCGGCAAGGATCTCGACGGCAAATCGCTCCATGAGCTAATGGAAAGCGAACGCGTCACGTATTCGGCCGGCGTGCCGACCGTGTGGCTCGGCTTGCTCAACTACCTGCGCGAGGCCGGGGTGCGCTTCTCTTCGCTGAATCGCACGGTGATCGGCGGGTCAGCCTGTCCGCCGGCCATGCTGCGCGCCTTCGAGGACGAGTACGGTGTGCAGGTGATCCATGCATGGGGCATGACGGAAATGTCGCCGCTCGGCACCTTGTCGAAGCTGACGTGGGAGCAGAGTCAGCGTCCGTTGGCAGAGCAGCGCAAACTGCTCGAAAAGCAGGGCCATGCGCTGTACGGCGTCGATATGAAGATCGTCGGCGAAGACGGGCGCGATCTGCCGTGGGACGGGGTGGCATTCGGCGATCTGCACGTGCGCGGCCCCTGGGTGATCGACCGGTATTTCCGCAAGGACGATTCGCCGCTGGTCGATGGCTGGTTCCCGACTGGCGACGTCGCCACCATTGACCGCGACAGCTTCCTGCACATCACGGATCGCTCGAAAGACGTGATCAAGTCCGGCGGCGAGTGGATCAGTTCGATCGACATCGAGAACGTCGCGATCGCGCATCCGGCGGTGGCCGAAGCCGCGTGCATCGCCTGCGCGCATCCGAAGTGGACCGAGCGGCCGCTGCTGGTGGTCGTCAAGCGGGCGGGTTTCGACGTGACGCGCGAAGAACTGCTCGCGTTCTACGACGGCAAGGTCGCCAAATGGTGGATTCCCGACGACGTCGTCTTCGTCGACGAGCTCCCGCATACGGCCACCGGCAAGCTGCAGAAACTCAAACTGCGCGATATCTTTCGCGACCACATCCTGCCGTCCGCGCTCGAAGACGAAAAGGATTGCCTCCTTACTTCGCTTGCCAGGGGAAACCCCATCTAACGATAAATTGAACGAGCGTGCTTTTTTGTGTATTCTGCCTGCTGACTCCGGGAACATCGGAGAGAAAGTCGGTCAACGAGCCGGCTCGATCAACCGGACGGGCGGCGCGTCATGCGCCGCCTCATCGCATGGAGGCTGGCAGATGGCAGTGGACTACACAACTCATGACGGCGTGGCCGTCATCACGCTGAACAATCCCCCCGTAAACGGTCTCGGCCTCTCGACGCGGGCCGGTATCGTCGAAGGGGTCGAGCGCGCGCAGAACGATCCGGCCATCAAGGCGATCGTGCTGACGGGCGCCGGCAAAGCCTTCTCGGGCGGTGCCGATATCACGGAATTCAACACGCCGAAGGCGACCCAGGAGCCGACGCTCGCCACGGTCATCAAAACCGTCGAGTCAAGCGCCAAGCCGGTTATCGCCGCGATTCATAGCGTCGCCATGGGCGGCGGCCTTGAGTTGGCGCTCGGCGCGCATTACCGCATCGCCGCCTCCGGCGCGCAGATCGCGCTGCCGGAAGTGAAGCTCGGCATCCTGCCAGGCGCGGGCGGCACGCAGCGTCTGCCGCGTGCAATCGGTCTTGAAGCCGCGCTCAACATGATCGTCTCGGGTGCGCCGGTAATGTCGGAGAAGCTGGCCGACTCTGGCCTCTTCGACGAAGTCGTGGAGGGCGATCTGGCAGAAGCCGCGCTCGCGTTTGCCCGCAAGGTCGGCGCGAAAGCGGGTCCGCATCCGAAGGTGCGCGACCGCAAGATCGAGCATCCGAATGCTGCCGGTTTCATCCAGTTCGCGCGCAATAGCGTCGCGGCTGTCGCGAAGAATTTCCCGGCGCCGCAGAAATGTATCGACGCAGTGGAAGCGGGCGTGCAGAACGGTTTCGATAAGGGCCTCGCATTCGAACGCGAATGCTTCATCGCGCTCGTGCAGACGCCCGAAAGCCGTGCGCTGCGTCATGCGTTCTTTGGCGAACGCGCGGCGAGCAAGATTCCCGATGTGCCGTCGGACACTGTTGCTCGCGAGATCAGGCAGGTGGCCGTGATCGGCGCCGGCACGATGGGCGGCGGTATCGCGATGAACTTTATCAACGCGGGCATTCCGGTCACGCTGCTGGAAACCAAACAGGAAGCGTTGGACCGCGGCATCGCCACGATCCGCAAGAATTACGAAGCCACCGTCAAGAAAGGCAAGCTCAAGCCCGAAGCGCTGGAACAGCGCATGGCGCTGATCACGCCTACGCTCTCCTACGACAACCTGAAAAACGCCGACCTGATCGTCGAAGCGGTGTTCGAAGAACTCGGCGTCAAGAAGCAGGTATTCAAGCAGCTCGACGAAGTGGCGAAGCCCGGCGCGATCCTCGCATCGAACACGTCCACGCTGGACGTCGACAAGATCGCCGCTTTCACGAAGCGTCCGCAGGACGTGGTCGGCATGCACTTCTTCAGCCCGGCCAACGTGATGAAGCTGCTCGAAGTCGTGCGCGGCAAGGAAACGGCGAAAGACGTGCTCGCCACCGTCATGAAACTCGCCAGGAAGATCAAAAAGACCGCCGTGGTCTCGGGCGTGTGCGACGGCTTCATCGGCAACCGGATGATCGAGCAGTACATCCGTCAAGCGCTCTTCATGCTTGAAGAAGGCGCGTTGCCCGCGCAAGTGGACAAGGCTATCGAGAAGTTCGGCTTCGCGATGGGCCCGTTCCGCATGAGCGATCTGGCGGGCAACGACATCGGCTGGGCGATCCGCAAGCGCCGCTATCAGGAACATCCGGACATGCACTACTCGAAGATCGCCGATCGTCTCTGCGAGATGGGGCGCTTCGGCCAGAAGACCGGTGGCGGCTGGTACGACTACAAGGCGGGCGACCGCACCGCGTATCCGTCGAAAGTGGTCGACGAGATGATCGTGGCGTTCTCGAAGGAAGCCGACGCCGAGCGCCGCAAGATCAGCGACGAGGAAATCGTCGAGCGCCTCGTGTTCGCGCTCGTGAACGAAGGCGCGAAGATTCTCGAGGAAGGCATTGCGTCGAAGGCGTCGGACATCGACATGGTTTATCTGACCGGCTACGGCTTCCCGCTCTATCGCGGCGGTCCGATGCTGTACGCGGATACGGTCGGCCTCTACAACGTCGAGCGTGCGATTCGCCGCTATGCGTCGCGGCCGAATGGCGACGCGTGGCAACTGGCGCCGAGCATCGCGGAGCTGGCGGCGAAGGGCCGTGGGTTCAACGGCTGAATCGCCGCTGCCTGGGCGAAACGAGTGGAATGAGTGAAGTGGGGCGACTGTGCGATCCGCCAGCGCGCCCACCATCAACGTCTGGAAGTACCAGCCAACTTGCATGGGACCGGAGTAAGCGCTAAAGCGCTAACTCCGGTCGACACAGGAGAGATGCATGACTGATGCCGTAATCGTATCGACCGCCCGTACGGGCCTCGCCAAATCATGGCGCGGCGGTTTCAACATGACGCACGGCGCGACGCTAGGCGGCCATGCGACGCAGGCCGCTGTCGAGCGCGCAAAGCTGGACCCGGCGCGCATCGAAGACGTGATCATGGGCTGCGCGAATCCGGAAGGCGCAACGGGCATGAACATCGCGCGCCAGATCGCACTGCGCGCCGGTTTGCCGGTTAGCGTGCCGGGTATGACGGTGAACCGTTTCTGCTCGTCGGGTTTGCAGACCATCGCACTGGCCGCGCAGCGCGTGATCGCCGGTGAGGGCGATGTGTTCGTCGCGGGGGGCGTGGAGTCGATCTCGTGCGTGCAGAACGAGATGAACGACCACATGATGACCGAAGGCTGGCTCAGCAAGAACAAGCCGGAAATCTACTGGTCGATGTTGCAGACCGCAGAGAACGTTGCGAAGCGCTACTCGATCTCGAAGGAGCGTCAGGACGAATACGGCGTGCGCTCGCAACAGCGTGCCGCGGCCGCACTCGAAGCCGGCAAGTTCAAGGACGAGATCGTGCCGCTGACGGTGTTGGCCGGCGTCGCCGACAAAGCGACCGGCCGTCTCTACACGAAGGAAGTGACCGTCAGCGCCGACGAGGGCATTCGTGCCGACACGACGCTCGAAGGCGTGTCGAAGATTCGTACTGCGATGCCGGGCGGCGTGATCACCGCAGGTAATGCGAGCCAGTTTTCGGACGGCGCGTCGGCTTGCGTCGTGATGAACGCGAAAGTCGCGGAGCGCGAAGGTCTGCAACCGCTCGGCATTTTCCGCGGCTTTGCGGTGGCCGGCTGCGAGCCGGACGAGATGGGCATCGGCCCGGTGTTCGCCGTGCCGAAGCTGCTCAAGCAGGCAGGCCTGAAAGTCGAAGATATCGACCTGTGGGAGTTGAACGAAGCGTTTGCGGTGCAGGTGCTGTATTGCGCCGACAAGCTCGGCATTCCGCACGACCGCCTGAACGTGAACGGCGGCGCGATTGCGGTGGGCCATCCGTATGGGGTGTCGGGCGCGCGTTTGACCGGCCATGCGCTGATCGAAGGCAAGCGGCGCGGTGCGAAGCTAGTCGTCGTGACGATGTGTATCGGCGGTGGCCAAGGTGCGGCGGGCCTGTTCGAAGTGGTTTGATCAGGCGCGAATCGGCGGCATCGACTGGCGGCGCAGACCGGGGTCAGGGCAAAGCCATGCCGAGTGCCGGCAGGCTCAACGTGCCTTGATAGACGAAGCGGGTCGTGCCTGTCAGGCCGCCGGCGAGCTTGCCGCGCAAGATGTACGGAATCTGTCCCGCCTGCACGGCGCCCGCAAAGGCGAAAGCCTGGCGAACTGCGGCGAAGGCGGGCACCGTCAACGGCACATTGACGACCGTTTCGCCAAAGCGCGGCACGCTGCCGCTCTGATCGCTGACACCGCTGGCGAACGGCTTGCCGTTCAGTTCGAGATCGAGCGACACGCCGTCGAAGTTGACAGCGGATTCATTGGGATTCTGGATACGCAGTTTGACGTTGAAGCGCATCTCCAGGCCCTGAGCGTCGACCGGTTCGATGCCGGCCACGTTGACGCGCAAAGGGTCGCCGCCGAACAGACCTGCGCAGCCGTTGAGCGTCAGCGTGACGACGGCGAGGATCGCGGCCAGACGGGCGTGACGGCGGGACAGCAGTACGCGAAAGAAGGACATGACCGGCACCTCGAGGGAAGCGGCGTGGATCATGCATTGTAGCGGGCCGTTCTGCGGCGGTAGAGACGTTTCAGGTGGCGCATGCACGAACGCTATAGCGGTTATCATTTGCGATTGCGCGCGTGCGCCGTTTCAGCGGACGCAAAGCCCCAGTTCAATGAATTGACTCGAACAAGGTAATCCCGTGATCCGTCATATTGTGATGTGGAAGCTCAGAGAGCACGCAGAAGGTGCCTCGCGTGCTGAGAACGCCCTGAAGCTGAAGGACAAGCTCGAAGGCTGCCGCGACATCGTTCCCGGCATCCTCAAACTCGAAGTTGGCATCGCGGCAGCGGGCCTCGAATCGACCTATGACATCGTGCTGGTGTCGGACTTTACCGACAAAGCCGCGCTCGACGCCTACCAGGTCCATCCGACGCACACGGCACTAAAGGGCTTCGTGGGTGCGGTGCGCGAATCGCGTGAATGTGTCGACTACGAAATCTGAAATCAGCAATGACCGATTCACCCTCATTTAAAACGGGCAACGCGTCGTTGCCCGAAAGTCCCTTCGCCGACCGGCTTGGCGCGCAACTCGTGTCGGCGGGCGACGGCATCAGCGAAGTCGTGCTGCCGTTGCAGTCCGATCACATGAACGCGTGGGATGTCGCGCACGGCGGCGTGACCATGACGCTCGCCGACGTCGCACTCGCGATGGCCGCGCGCAGTCTGGCCGGCGACGGCGTCGGCGTGGTCACCATCGAGATGAAGGTCAACTTCATGCAACCGGGCCGCGGCGAACTGCGCGCCACCGGCCGCGTGCTGCACCGCTCGACCACCATGGCCTATTGCGAAGGCGAGATCCGCGACAGCGAAGGCCACTTCGTCGCCAAAGCGCTCGGCACCTTCAAATACATGCGGCGTCTCGCCGTGGGCCGCGACGTGACGCAACAGCGTCTGCGCAGCGATCCTTCGGCGAAACCCGGCCCAAGCGACGGCTAATCAGCGGATGACCCGCGCGCGCGTTGAGCGCCTCGCGCGCCGGATCCTGTTGTTGCAAATACCGTTCGTTCAAACTATTCGCCGATCACATCGGTAACCCATGGAGACGATCGTCATGCCCCAGATCAACCGTCAACTCGTGCTGGCTTCGCGTCCGCAAGGCGCTGTCACGCCGGATAACTTCAAGCTCGTCGAAACGCCGCTTGCGCCGCTGGCCGATGGCGAATTGCGCGTGCGCAATCACTTCCTGTCGCTCGATCCGTACATGCGCGGCCGCATGAACGACAGCAAGTCGTATGCGGCGCCGCAGCCGCTGAACGAGGTGATGATCGGCGGCACGGTGGGCGAAGTGGTGGAGTCGAAGAATCCGAAATTCGCGCTCGGCGACAAGGTCGTCGCGATGTTCGGCTGGCAGGAGTACGGCACCTCGAACGGTGCGGGCGTGCAGAAAGTCGACGCTACGCACGTGCCGCTGTCGGCGTATCTCGGCTCGGTCGGCATGCCCGGCGTGACGGCCTGGTATGGCCTGAACAAAATTATCGTACCGAAAGCAGGCGAGACGGTGGTGGTCAGCGCGGCGAGCGGCGCCGTGGGCAGCGTAGTCGGGCAACTGGCGAAGCTGGCCGGCGCGCGCGCGGTCGGCATCGCGGGCGGCGCGGATAAGTGCCGCTACGTGGTCGAGACGCTCGGCTTCGACGCCTGCGTCGACTACAAGGCCGGCAATCTGTATCAGGACCTCAAAGCCGTGACGCCGGATGGCGTCGATGGCTACTTCGAGAACGTCGGCGGCGAAGTGCTCGACGCGACGCTCGCACGCATGAACGCGTTCGGCCGCATTGCGTTGTGTGGATTTATTGCCGGCTACGACGGCCAGCCGCTGCCGCTCAAGTATCCGTCGCTAATGCTCACGCAGCGGTTGCTGGTGCAGGGCTTCATCGTCAGCGAGCATATGGACGTGTGGCCCGAAGCGCTCACGCAACTCGGCACCCTGGTCGCGCAGAAGAAGCTGCAATATCGCGAGACCATCGCGCAAGGGCTCGATGCGACGCCCGAGGCGTTCATCGGTCTCCTGAAGGGCAAGAACTTCGGCAAGCAGCTCGTCAAGCTGATCTGAGCACGGCGGCTGTCGAACCGCGCATGCGGTAGATGTCGATGAAGCCCAGCCGATAAACGTATCGGCTGGCGGCTCTCGGCCGATCATCCCGAGCTGATCAATCCAGGAGAGAAACGATGTTCGAATTCGCCGGCAAGGTGGCGGTGATCACCGGTGCCGCAAGCGGTTTCGGCCGGGCGTTCGCGGAGAAGGGTGCCTCGCTCGGCATGAAGCTCGTGCTCGCCGACGTGAATCCCGAGGCGCTTCTTCAAACCGTCGACGCATTGCGCGCCGGCGGCGCCGAGGCAATCGGCGTGCCGACGGACGTGTCTGACGCCGCCCAGGTCGAAGCGCTCGCGCAAGCGGCGCTCGGCGCCTTCGGCAAGGTGCATCTTCTGTTCAACAACGCGGGCGTGGGCTCGGGCGGCTTCCTCTGGGAAAGCTCGGCGAACGACTGGGCGTGGGTGTTCAACGTCAATGTGATGGGCGTCGCGCACGGCGTGCGCGCCTTCACGCCAATCATGCTGCGGCAGAACGAGCCTGCGCATATCGTCAACACGGCGTCGGTGGCGGGTTTGCTGTCGCCGCCCGCGATGGGCATCTACAACGCCTCGAAGCACGCCGTGGTGTCGCTGACCGAGACGCTCTATCACGACCTGCAACTCGCACAGGCGGCGGGGGGCGGCGAGGTCGGCTGTTCGCTGTTATGTCCGGCCTTCGTGCCGACCGGCATCGCCGACGCGGAACGCGCGCGGCCCGCGGAACTGCGCAACGATAGCGGGCCGACCCGCTCGCAGATCGCCGCCGGCAAACAACTGCAACGCGCGGTGCAATCGGGCAAGCTGAGCGCGGCCGACGTCGCCGACATCACGTTCGAAGCGATTGCCGCGCGGCGCTTTTACATCGTCACGCACCCGGGCATCATGGCGTCGGTGAAACTGCGTCACGAGGATATCGAGCAGTTGCGCAACCCGACTGATCCGATGTCGCTGAAGCCCGAAGTGAAGAATGTGAGCTAGGGGCTGCTTACCCATTTTTTGACCCACTAATTGTCGGCGCCCACGCGCCACCAGAAGCCCAATGCCGCTGAATCCGAAGATCGAGCAGGTGCTCGACATGATCGCGCGCGCGAAACGCCCGCAACTTCACGAGTTGAGCCCGCAAGCGGCGCGAGCGTCCTACGAGAAAAGCGCGCCGATTCTGGAGATCGCGAGCGCGCCCATGTTCGCGGTCGAAGACCTGCAGGTGCCGACGCGCGACGGC
Organism: Paraburkholderia phytofirmans OLGA172; assembly: GCF_001634365.1. Lineage (NCBI taxonomy): Bacteria > Pseudomonadati > Pseudomonadota > Betaproteobacteria > Burkholderiales > Burkholderiaceae > Paraburkholderia > Paraburkholderia phytofirmans. The sequence continues at coordinate 2,518,346 of NZ_CP014578.1, read as the reverse complement.
GCGACAATTCGCGCGCGTCTTTATCAGCCTGTCGAGCCGAGCTGGGCCGAGCCTGCGCCGGCGGTAGTGTATTACCACGGCGGCGGCTTCACGGTCGGCAGTGTCGATACGCACGATGCGTTGTGCCGGATGTTCGCGCGCGATGGCAAGTGCACGGTGTTGTCGGTCGATTATCGGCTCGCGCCGGAGTACAAATTTCCCACCGCCGTTGACGACGCGTTCGATGCGCTGACCTGGCTGCACGCGCATGCCGCGGAATACGGCGTCGATGCAGAGCGGCTGGCGGTGGGTGGCGATAGCGCGGGCGGCACGCTGGCAACGGTGTGCGCGGTGCTGGCACGCGACGCGGGTATCAAACTCGTGCTGCAATTATTGATCTACCCGGGCGCCACGGGCCATCAGCAAACCGATTCGCACTCGCGCCTCGCCGATGGCTTCCTGCTGTCGGGCGACACGATTCAATGGTTCTTCGAGCAATACGTGCGGGACAAGAGCGACCGCGACGACTGGCGTTTCGCGCCGCTCGACGGTACCCGCGGCGCGCCCGATTTCAGCGGCCTCGCGCCAGGATGGATCGCGACCGCCGAATACGATCCTTTAAGCGACGAGGGTGATGCGTATGCGGAGAAACTGCGTGCGGCGGGCAATCAGGTCACGCTGCAACGCTATCCAGGCATGATTCACGAGTTCTTCAAGATGGGCGGCTACGTGCCCGACGTTGCGCAGGCACATGAGGATGCCGCCGCGGCATTGCGGGCGGCGTTCGGCGTTGAGTAATCGCCGCTGCCCGCGGCTCGTCAGGCAATCTCGCGTTCAACGTTGAACGCAAAACTACGCTCGAAGTCGCCGGGTCGCACGATCCGGTGCGAGCCGTTGTCGTCGCTGCGCTCGGCCGCTGCTACGCTGATGACCTCGCCATGCGCGACCACGCGCACCGCGGTCGTGCCGCGCGTGCCGTACTCCGGCGTTTCGATAAACGCCGCCGACAACACCCGCTCGCGTTCGAGCGGAATGCCGGTGGACGGTAATTCGTCGTCGCGCGCGAGGCGCGGATCGCGCATCAGATCGATCAGGCGTTCGAGCGGCGGCATCGCCTCACGCGTGAGCATGGCGCCTAGTTCCGCGCGCTTTTTAACCAGCTTCGGCCAAGCGGTATCGAGCACCGCGTTCGAGATGCCGTGCGTACCGGGCGTAAGCAGCGTGGGCGCAATGTTCGACCGGTTGCAGTACCACCCGAGTTCACGGCGCGTCCAGTCGCCGATAATCAGATTGAAGCCGTTATAGATATCACCGGTTCGCGCGACATGTTGCAGATAGTCGAGCGGCGTTTCGTGCTGGCCATTGCCCGAGCCGCTTGCGGAGCCGCTGAGCCAATCGCTGACAAGCGTGCCGCGGGTCGGCGCATCGGCGCGCATTTCATGCGGTGCGCGGTAGTTGGTCAGCGCGGCGAAGCGGCCATCGCGCGACATGCCGAGCCACGTGCCGCCACCCAGCAGATCGCGGCCGGCCAGCACGGTCGGCGCGTCATGCCACCAGCTGATCGGCTCGGCGGTACGGCGAAAGAATTCGTCGCGATTCGCGGCGAGCGTGAAGAGCGGTCCGTCGACCGCATCGGGTCGCCAATCGAAGACGATCAGGCACATCGGGGGAGTCTCCCGGGAGGTAGTTAGAGTGCCGGCACCGACTGGGCAGCGAATGGATTGCGGATCTTTATGGAGCAGCGGAGTGTTTAAACCTCAGCCGGCAACCCATACGGCAACGCCAGGAACGTCAGCGCCGGACCGTCTGCTGCGCCCAGATGCACCGAGCCGCCTTCGAGCGCAGCCAGCTTGATCTCCACCAGCACATCGACGCCACCCTCCGGCGCCGACGCCGCGTTCACCACCATCCCGCATGGCTGGCCCGGATCGTCCGAGTGAAACAGTTCCGCGCCGGCCTTGACCGTTTCCAGTTCGCCCGCCACGTTCGCGAGCGAGGTGCGCCGCTTGATCGTGCCGCGATACTGGCTGCGCGCCACCACTTCCTGACCCGGATAGCAGCCTTTGCGGAAATTGACCGCGCCGAGTACGTCGAAATTGACCATTTGCGGCACGAACTGCTCGACCACCGGTTGCGTGATGCGGGGTTCGCCCGCGCGAATGTCGAGCCAATCCCATACCGCCGGCGACACGCGCTTGAGCTTTCCATCGAGCAGGGGCAACTGCGCCTCGATCGCGGCCTTCGGACCCACCCACAGATAGCGCAGCCGGCCGAGCGCGTCCGGAACGCGAATCAGCGAACCCGCCGTGCCGTCCACCTGCACATGCACGCCGTCGGGCAAAGCATCGAACACGCCGGAAAGCGCTTTGCGCACGTCGCCGGCGAGGCCCACCACCGCCAGTTCGCCGCTCGCATCCACGAGCCTGGCCTTGGCGCGCAGAACGAACATGGACAGCCGCTTTTGCACGGCGGCCTGCACGTCTTTCGACACCAGCAGGCGGATCCCGTCGCTCGTGCGCCACGTCAGAAACGACGCCAGCAATCGGCCCTTCGCCGAACAGTAGCCCGCAAGGCGCGCATTGGCGGCGTCGAGATGCTGGGTGTCGTTGGTCAACTGGCCATGCAGGAAGCTCGCCGCGTCGTCGCCGGTGACGTCGATCACGCCGAACTGGGTCAGCGGCATGTAGGCGCCGTGTTGAATGACGGCGTCGAATTCATCAGCGGCGGGGCGCGGCAAGACAGGGAGTCTGACGGGCGCGGAGGCCTGTGCCGCGGCAGCCGTGCCCGTGTGAGCAACTGCGGGCGCAACTGAAGGGGTGCCTGAAGCGGTAGCGAGCGGTGTGTTCATGGATTCCGAGAACAGTCAATTCTGACTTTAGCTAAGGCAAACAAGTATTATATGAGGTCCAACCCAGCCACGTTTCGCATGTCCCTTCTGAAGAAATGTTTCGTCGCCGGCTCAATCGTCGTTGTGCTGGCCGCAGCCGCCATCGCAGGCGGCTATCACTGGGCCACCAGCCCACTTGATTTAACCCCCGCGCAACTCGATGTCACCGTCAAACCGCACAGCAGCTTGCGCAGCGTCACGCTGCAGCTCAACCGTGGCGGCGTGCCGGTCCAGCCTGAACTGTTCGTCATCATGACGCGCTTGCTCGGGCTGCAAGGCAATCTCAAATCCGGCAACTACGAGTTCAAGACAGGCATCACGCCGTACGAAGTGCTGCAGAAAATCGCGCTCGGCGACGTCAATGAATACGTGGCGACCATCATCGAAGGGTGGACGTTCAAGCGCATGCGCGCCGAACTGGATGCCAATCCGGCGCTCAAGCACGACTCGATCGGCATGAGCGATACCGATCTGATGAACGCGATCGGCGCACCGGAAGCGTCGATCGGCAATGGCGAGGGGCTGTTTTTCCCGGACACCTATCTGTTCGACAAGGACACCAGCGATCTGGACATCTATCGCCGCGCCTACCGGCTGATGCGCGTGCGTCTCGATGAGGCGTGGATTGCCCGCGCGTCGAACCTGCCGTACAAGACCCCGTACGATGCATTGACGATGGCATCGATCATCGAAAAGGAAACTGGCAAGCCATCGGACCGGTCAATGGTGGCGGCCGTGTTCGCGAACCGTTTGCGGGTGGGCATGCCGCTGCAAACCGACCCGACCGTGATCTACGGCATGGGCGATGGCTACACCGGCCACATCAGGAAGAAAGACCTGCAGACCGACACTCCCTACAATACCTACACCCGGATGGGGCTTCCGCCAACCCCCATCTCGCTGCCCGGTGTCGCATCGCTGCAGGCGGCGATGAACCCGGCGCAATCCACCGCGCTGTACTTCGTGTCGCGCGGCGACGGCAGCAGTATCTTTTCTGACACCCTCGGCGATCACAACAAAGCCGTGGACAAATACATTCGAGGGCAATGATGGCGCGGGGCAAATTCATCACGTTTGAGGGCATCGACGGTGCCGGCAAGACCACCCACCTGGGCTGGTTTCGCGAACGCCTCGAAGAGAAGGTCGCGAGCACCGGCCGCTCGGTTGTCATGACGCGCGAGCCGGGCGGCACATCGCTCGGCGAACAGATTCGCGAGATCGTGCTGCATCAGAAGATGGACCTCGAAACCGAAGCGTTGCTCATGTTCGCGCTGCGCCGTCAGCATCTGGCCGAAGTAATCGAGCCGGCGCTGGCGCGCGGCGACTGGGTGCTGTCCGACCGTTTTACCGACGCGACCTTCGCCTACCAGGGCGGCGGCCGCGGCCTGCCGCGCGACAAGCTGGAAACACTCGAACGCTGGGTGCAGGGCGGTTTTCAGCCGGAGCTAACGGTGCTGTTCGACCTCGCGCCGGAAATCGCTAGCGAACGGCGCAGCGCCGCGCGCGATCCGGACCGGTTCGAAAGCGAGTCGGAGGCATTTTTCAACCGCACCCGCGCCGAATATCTGCGCCGCGCGGAAGAAGCCCCGTACCGGTTCGCTATCATTGACTCTTCGCAGAGCATCGCACGAATTCAGAAGCAACTCGAAGAACTGATCGCAGTTCTTTGATTCTTAAAGAATATAATCCTGAATTATAACGGCGGCAGAGTTCGCTTGGTGTCTCATCAAGTGTCGTCAACCGATTGATTTAAAAGAGAAACGATGATTTATCCGTGGCAAGCCGATGACTGGAATCGCCTGCAGCAGTTGCGTGGGCACTGGCCGCACGCCTTGCTGCTGCATGGCCAAGCGGGGATCGGCAAGCTGCGCTTCGCGCAGCACCTCGCGCAAGGGCTTTTGTGCGAGGCCCAGCAGGCCAACGGCGAGCCCTGCGGCGCGTGCGTGGCGTGCAACTGGTTCACGCAGGGCAATCATCCGGACTATCGGATCGTTGTGCCCGAAGCGCTGGCCGCCGAAGCCGGCCTCGGTAACGCCGCCGCGGACGAAAAAGCCGAAAAAGCCGAGAAGGCCGAGGGCGACGAAGGCAAGAAGAGCCGCGCGCCCAGCAAGGAAATCAAGATCGAGCAGATTCGCGGCCTGCTCGATTTCGTCGGCGTCGGTTCGCACCGTGGCGGCGCGCGCGTGGTCGTGCTGTATCCCGCCGAGGGGCTCAACATCGCCGCAGCCAACGCATTCCTGAAAACGCTGGAGGAACCGCCGGCGGGCGTGGTGTTTTTGATGGTGTCGGCGCGCATCGACCGCCTGCTGCCCACCATTATCAGCCGCTGCCGCCAGTGGCCGATGACGATGCCCGCGCCAGAGGTCGCCACGAAATGGCTGGCCGCGCAAGGTGTCGCCGAAGCGCCCGCGCTGCTCGCCGAGGCCGGCGGTGCGCCGCTCACGGCCCTCGCACTGGCGAGCGACGAGAACCGCACGTTGCGTGACTGGACCCTCAAGCAACTCGCCGCCGGCGCCGAGTGCGACGCCTTTGCTTGCGGCGAGGCGCTGCAGAAGCTGCCGGTGCCGCTCGTGCTCGGCTGGCTGCAGCGCTGGATGTACGATTTGCTGGCGCAGCGCACGGCCGGCGTGCCGCGCTATTTTCCGCAGGCGTCGACCGCATTGACGCGCTGTGCAGCGCAAGCCGACGCCAGCGCGTTCGCGCGCTTCATGCGCACCGTGACACGCCAGCGCGCCGTCGAGAACCATCCGCTGAACGCGCGGTTGGTGTTCGAAGAACTGTTTATCGGCTATCGCGAGCTGTTTGCGTAGTCTGCAGATGGCGGCCGGTCCGGCCCGGGGCTGGCGTGCCTTACCGCGCCGCGCCCACCGGTGAGTGCGTCCGCTGATTCATCTTCCATCTCACGTTCAAAGCACCATGAGCCTTTCCTACCGCGATGCCACGCTCGACGATCTGCCCGCGATCGTCGCCATCTACAACTCGACCGTGCCGTCGCGGCAAGTCACCGCCGATCTCGAACCGGTGAGCGTCGAAAGCCGTCTGGCGTGGTTTCACGCGCACGGCCCGCAAAAGCGCCCGCTGTGGGTGGTGGAAGATCCGCAGCAGCCCGGCCGGGTGATCGCGTGGCTGAGCTTCTCGGACTTCTACGGCCGCCCGGCCTATCTGCGCACCGCCGAAGTCAGCATCTATCTGGACGAAAGCGCGCGCGGCAAGGGGCTCGGCAAGCAACTGCTGGCGGCCTCGCTCGCGGCGGCGCCGGCGCTCGGCATCGACACGGTGCTGGGCTTTATCTTCGGCCACAATGACGCGAGCCTGCGCCTGTTCCGCGCGTTCGGTTTCGACACGTGGGGGTCGCTGCCGCGCGTCGCGGTGCTGGACGGCGTGGAGCGCGATCTGGTGATTGTCGGCAAGCGGCTCGACGCGGCCGCCGTCTGACTGGCAAGCGGATTCACCGCCTGTTCGGCGGCCAGATTCACACCCAGCTATTTATCAGCAGGACACCATCATGTTTGTCGATTCGCACTGCCATATCAACTTCGAAGGACTCGCCGACCGCCTGCCTCAGGTGCTCGAGAACATGCGCAGCCATTCGGTCACGCATGCGCTGTGCGTCTCGGTCGACCTGGAGACGCTGCCCTCTGTCCTCGCGATCGCCAGCCAGCACGAGAACGTGTTTGCATCGGTCGGGGTGCATCCGGATCACGAGGACATGCGCGAGCCGAGCCTCGCCGAACTCGTCGAACTGGCCGCGCATCCGAAGGTGGTCGCGATCGGCGAGACCGGCCTCGACTACTATCGCCTGGAAGGCCGCACGATCGCCGATATGGAATGGCAGCGGGAGCGCTTCCGCACCCATATCCGCGCGGCGCACGCCACGAAGAAGCCGCTGATCATTCACACGCGTTCATCGGCGGAAGACACGCTGCGCATCATGGCCGAGGAGCGCGCGAGCGAGCCGGGCGGCGTGATGCACTGCTTCACCGAACCGTGGGCGATTGCCGAACAGGCGCTGGCGCAGAATTTTTACATTTCGCTGTCGGGCATCGTCACGTTCAAGAGCGCGACCGACGTGCAGGACGTCGCGCGGCGCGTGCCGCTCGAGCGCTTGCTGATCGAAACCGACTCGCCGTATCTCGCGCCCGTGCCGTATCGCGGCAAGCCTAATGAACCTGCGTACGTAAGTTATGTCGGACGCTTCATCGCGCAGCAACGCGACATACCGGAGACGGCGCTGGGCGCCGCGACGACACAAAACTTCTTCCGGCTCTTCAAGATCCCCACGCCAGCTGGCATGTGATTGGCAAAGCCGATAAATATCAAAAGGATAGGGACGTTTCCTAAAGTAAGACATGACAAATTATTCGACTTCGGCCGCAGCGTTGCAAGAGACTTCGGCGGTGCAAACCGCCTTCGGTTCGGCACGCCGCGGCGCATCGCGCCTCGCGCTGGCCGCCACGCTCGCCTGCGCCGCATTGACTTCGCTGCTCGCCTCGCCGGTTCAGGCCGCGCCGATCGACTCGCTGATCAAGTCGGTTAAATTCGACGACGTCGACAGCGTCAACAAGCTGCTCGCCAAGGGCATGGACCCGAACAGCGTCGACAACCAGGGCTTCCCGCTGCTGGTGATCGCCGCGCGCGAGAAGTCGGACAAGGTGGGCGCCGCGCTGCTCGCCAATCCGAAGACCAACATCGAGATCCAGGACAAGGCTGGCGAGAACGCGATGATGATGGCCGCGCTGACCGGCGACCTCGATTTCGTCAACCTGCTGATCGCGAAGGACGCCGAAGTCAACAAGAAGGGCTGGGCACCGCTGCACTACGCGGCTGCGAACGGCAACGACGCTATCGTCAAGGTGCTGCTCGATCATTCGGCCTACGTCGACGCCGGCTCGCCGAACGGCACCACGCCGTTGATGATGGCTGCGCGTGGCGGTCACGTGTCGACGGTGAAGCTCCTGCTCGACAACGGCGCGGATCTCACGGTGAAGAACCAGATCGGCATGACCGCGCTCGATTTCGCGAAGACCTACAAGGAACCGGACGTGGTCGAAGGACTCACCGCGCGTCTGCAGCAGATGCAGCAGAAGTGAACTGCGCGAAGAACCGGCGCATCGGCGGCCGGCGCGCTCGCCGCACGAGCGCGGGCCGCCGGATTGCTGAAACGCCGGCTGCCCGTTCACACATTTGCCCGCACATAGCGGTTGTCGGCATGCCTGCCGCTTCGCAAAACAGTGCAGAATGACGGCTTGGCGCGCTACGAGGCGCGCCGGTTCGATGCGGCGCAAGACCGCCTGATAAACGACCCTGGAAAGGAACACCATGCTGCGGGCTTTGATTTTCGCCAGCGCGCTTGCCGTACCGCTATCGGCAGCCGCGTTTACAGGGGGCGACCTCAACAAGCTGTGCACGAAGACCGATATTGCATCGCGTAGTGCGTGTGCCGCGTATATCGAAGGCGCTGCCGACGGTATCTTCAACACGATCGACGCAATCGGCGGCACCACCGGCCCGCGCGTCGGCCAGTACTACTGCCTGCCGGCGGACGCGCGCTCGGCGCAACTGACCGACGCGGTACGCAAGTACATCGCCGAGAACCCGATCGTTGCGGGCTATAACGCCAGTACGGCGATCTCGCTGGGACTCGGCAAGGCATTTCCTTGCAGAAGCGGCAACTGATCACGCACTAAAGCAGTCGAACCGTCCATCTGATCCACGAACCTGGCGTGGTTTTGTCTGCGCGGCCTGCTTCACCGGCTAGATTCCTCTGAGGCGTTGTCGTGCCGGAGCAGGCGAAGTGTTTACAGCACATCGGCCGCGCCGTGCGAACCAAGGAGGGCTGCCAACATGGGCCGACTGATCGTCGTGTCGAATCGCGTCGCAACACCGACGGAAACCAAAGGATCGGCGGGTGGCCTTGCGGTCGGCGTGTTCGGCGCGCTGAAGGATGCAGGAGGCGTGTGGTTCGGCTGGAGCGGCGACGTGGTGAGCGAGACCGTCGCCAACGCTGGTCCGACGCTGGAGCAGGACGGTGCCGTGACCTTCGCGACCGTCGGGCTGACGCGCAAGGACTACGACCAGTACTACCGCGGCTTTTCGAATGCGACGCTGTGGCCGGTATTCCACTATCGCAACGACCTCGCGCGTTACGAGCGCGAAGAGTACGCGGGCTACCGGCGCGTCAACGCATGGCTCGCGCACAAGCTGATCAGGCTGCTCGAGCCCGATGACGTGCTCTGGATTCACGACTACCATCTGATCCCGTTCGCCGAAGCGCTGCGCTCCGAAGGCGTCACGAACCGCATCGGCTTTTTCCTGCACATTCCGTTTCCCGCGCCGCAGATTCTGCTCAACATTCCACCGCACGAAGAGTTGGTGAAATCGCTGTCGTGCTATGACCTGCTGGGCTTCCAGACCACGACCGATGAACTCGCTTTCCACGACTACGTGACACGCCACGCGCGCGGCACCGTCAGCGGCGGCAATCAGGTCGAAGCCTTCGGCCGCAAGTTGCGTACGGGCGTCTATCGGATCGGCGTATTCCCCGATGAAATCGCCGAACAGGCCAAGCGCTACGAAAGCCGCCAGCACGTACTCGATCTGAAGCAGAGTCTGGAGGGCCGCAAGCTGATCATGAGCGTCGACCGGCTCGATTACTCGAAGGGGCTCGTTGAACGGTTTCGTGCGTTCGAGCAGTTGCTGGAACGCTCGCCCGAATGGCGCGGCAACGTCACGCTTGTGCAGATTGCGCCGCCGACCCGGTCGGACGTCGCCACGTATCAGAAGATCCGCCAGGATCTTGAATACGAAGCGGGGCGCATCAACGGCCGTTATTCGGGCCTCGACTACACGCCGATCCGCTATCTGAATCAGCAGTACGACCGCTGGAAGCTGATGTCGCTGTTTCGCGAGTCGCAGATCGGCTTTGTGACGCCCTTGCACGACGGTATGAACCTGGTCGCGAAGGAGTACGTCGCCGCGCAAAATCCTGACGATCCTGGCGTGCTGGTGTTGTCGATCTTCGCGGGCGCGGCCGCGGAGCTGACCGGCGCGCTGCTGGTCAATCCGCACGATGCGATCGGCATGTGCGAGGCCTTGCAGCGTGCCTTGCAAATGCCGCTCGATGCGCGCCAGCAGCGTCACGAGATCAACATGGCGGCGCTGCGCAAGAACGATCTCGGCGTGTGGCGCGATACCTTCCTGAACGATTTGCGCAATGTGCCCGTGCAGAAGCCTGGCAAAGGCGGTGGGCATAAGTGATGGTGCGTTTGAACGATGTAGTGTCAGCGGGCGCCCGGTGGTGCGCGTCGGTTCGAAAGGTGTCTGCGTGCCGAGGACGTTGGCCATTGCGGGGTATCGGTCGCTGCGCGAGTTGATCGTATCGCTCGGCAGTTGAGATAGGGCCACCCGGTTTCTTCTCGATCATGTAAGCTGAATGTAACAGTGCACAGGAATTGCAAAGCCGAGGGCTTTTTTGTTGCGCCCTGGTGAATAATGCTTTGATGCGGATGGTGCAGGCGGACACCCGGCGTTCACTGCATCGATGGAGAGGGACCGGCGCTGTCATACGCAGCGCCGCTGACGTGCACCGCCATTGGCGCAAGCCGTCAGTTCACGGAGACAAAATATGAAGATTGCGCAGATCGCCCCTTTGACCGAATCGGTGCCGCCAAAGCTATACGGCGGCACAGAGCGCGTCGTGTCCTACATCACCGAGGCGCTGGTCGACCTCGGCCATGACGTTACGCTATTCGCGAGCGGCGATTCCGTCACGAGCGCAAAGCTCGAACCGGTATGGCCGCGCGCGCTGCGTCTGGATCCGGGGATCCGCGATCGCATCGCGCCCCATATGCTGTTGATGGAACTGGTGCGCCGCCAGGCCGAAAACTTCGACGTGCTGCATTTTCACCTCGACTACTACTCGTTTTCGGTCTTCAAGCGTCAGGAGACCCCCTTCGTCACGACGATGCATGGCCGCCTCGACTTGCCCGAGCAGCAGCCGGTATTCGACACTTTCAATACCGCGCCGGTGATCTCGATTTCGAATTCGCAGCGTCATCCGTTGCCGCAGGCCAAGTGGCTCACAACCGTCTATCACGGTCTGCCGGAGCAGCTCTACACGCCGCAGCCCGTCGAGCAGAAGTACCTCGCGTTTCTGGGCCGTATCTCGCCGGAAAAACGGGTCGATACCGCAATCCGGATTGCCGGGCGCTGCGGGATGCCGATTCGCATCGCCGCGAAGGTGGATGCCGCCGACCACGAATATTTCGAGCGTGAGATCCGGCCGTTGCTGGACTTGCCGCATGTCGAGTTCATCGGCGAGATCGCGGATAACCAGAAGGCCGAGTTTCTATCGGGCGCGCATGCGCTGCTCTTCCCGATCGACTGGCCGGAGCCGTTCGGCCTCGTGATGATCGAAGCGATGGCGTGCGGCACGCCGGTGATTGCGTTTAACCGCGGCTCGGTGCCGGAAGTGCTGGACGACGGTGTGACCGGCTTTATCGTCGAAGACGAGATCGGTGCGGTGGCGGCGGTCAATCGCCTGCATAAAGTGCCGCGGGCGGGTGTGCGGCAACGCTTCGAAGAGCGCTTCACGTCGCACCGGATGGCGCAGCAGTATGTTGACGCGTATCAGTCGGTGATTCGCGCGCAGAAGCGCTCGCGCTTCAAGGTGATCGATACGTCGGGGAGCTGAGCGCGTAGCGTCGCCTCACGCGGCAAAAGAGCGGCGTAGCGTCGCCTCACGCGGCAAAACGAAAAAGAACGGCGACGTGCCATGCGCATCGCCGTTTTTTATTGCTGCGGCGCTCAGGGCCGGCCAATGGAGCGCGGGCCTAGATTTTCAGGCGCGACACCTTGGTGCCCTGCAGCGAGATATCGGCCATCAGGCCGGAGTTGGTCAGCACGAATACTTCGACCGGGGCGGTTGCCGTGGTCGTGTCGATCGCGCCGTTGGCGCCCATCTTCACCAGCGCGACGGAGGCGTCGCCGCCCGCCGACCAGCCGTCGGCGTTGCGGAATGTGTCGAGCGAGTCCTGCGTCATGAACAGGAAGATGATGGCCTTCGACTGCGCGCCTGCCGTCAGACCGAGCGAGCCGGAAACCGTGCTGTAGTAACCCACTGTGCCGCCGCCGACGCGCAGCGCACCTTCGCCATACTGGCCGCCGACGATGAAGCCCGCTTGCAGCACCGACGGGAACACCAGTACGCCGCGCGCCTTGGAGACGAGTTCGCGCGAACCTTTCACGGTCGTGAACAGGCGCGAGATGGTGCCGTCGACGCTGGCATCGATCGACTGGCGTTTGGATGCATCAGTGGAGGGCGTGCTTGGACTGCTGCTGGTGGTCGTGCAACCGGTGAGGGCAAGGCCTCCGAAAGCGAGCGCAGCGGTCGTCTTCAACATGAAGTTTCGTCTTTGCATCGTTTTTCTCCGTCGTGGTTCCTGGGCACAACCTCATGGGTGTTGCCGGGTTGCCTTTAAGTTATATCACACGCAAGCGGGGAAGGCGTACTTCGCCGTTCGGCGAAAAGCCTTGTGTGGCGGGGGTTTGCGACCCATCGCAGGGCGCGTTGATGTAATTTTGACCGGCTGCGGGAGAGCGTTAAAACGACGCTCGGACAGGGCGTTCGAATGGGTTCCCGACGAATCGTGCCGGGCAGGGGCGGGCTCGCCGGCGGGTGCACTGGACCGTCTCAAGGACCCGTTTTTACCGATTTTTCGCGGTCACGATTCGCGTTGAAATCGAACTGAAAGTGTTGCCTTCGCGCTGCATCCGCATCCTCACCCGTGGTTCACCGGACTTTTGACAGGCGGGCGCCGCAGCGCGCGGCGAATCATCCCGATCAACACGCCGATCAGGAACAGCGTGATAGCCGGCACGATCCAGTAGCCAACGAACGCATGCCAGAGGTAAGCCATGAGCGTAGAGCGGCGCACGCCATATTCGTTGCGGGCGTCCTGCTGGCGCGGCGCATTGGCGGCCAGCACATCGGCCGGGCAGCCGGCGGCTTGCGCCTCGTCAGGCTTGCCGTGGCAGCGCGCGGGCGCGCCGGCGGCGCGTTGTGCGTCGGTGAAATTCCAGGTGGTCAGCGCGCGGTCGAGGTCGACGGCGTTGTACGCCATTTCCTCCCGGATCTCGCTGACCGCAACGATCGCCACGGGCACGGCCCAGAATATGATGACGACCAGCCACCGCCTCAACCAGCGGTTTTTATGCTTCGATACCATCCTTGCCTCCGATGGGTGCTCTGCAGCACCAACGACAAGATGGCGGCCCGTCTAATGTTGTGTGTGGGGGTGGGCCGTCTCCGCAGCCATCATAGAAGAAAAATGGCGCATTCGCGCGGATGGACAGCGAAGGAATCAGTGGCGCGAGAGCGGTTGCCGGGGAAATGAACTGCGAAGAAGAGCGGGAGTAAGGACCGAAGCAACGGCAGAAGCAAGGACAGAAGCAAGGACAGAAGCAAGGACAGAAGCAAGGACAGAAGCAAGGACAGCCGCCGCGCCGGACAGCGGCGCGGCCCCGTTCGAGCAATGCGCCGTTGAACGCGCGGCGTGTGGGCTGCGCCGATTGCCTCGCGTTCAGTTAGCCGGCGCGGACGACAGGCAGGTCTTCATGAACGTCTTGCGGTCGTCGCCCTTCTTGTCGCCGGCTTGCGTGTTGCACGCCTTCATCTTGTCCTGCTGGCTCATCGGTGCTGCGGCAGCCGGCTTGGCGGACAGGCAGGTCTTCATGAACGCCTTGCGGTCGTCGCCTTTCTTGTCGCCGGCCTGCTTGTTACAGTCGGCCATTTTCGTTTGCTGGCTGTTCTGCGCGAACACCGGCGATACGAGGACAGCACCCAGCACCAGCGTAGCGATAGCGGATTGGATTTTCATGTGACACTCCATCGGTGGTGAAAACGTTTTTTTGGCGGCTCATGCGCACGGGCGTCAAGGGCGTCCAGGGCGCCTCGCGCACGTCCGTTATGGCAAATGCTGTCCAGGGCGCATCGGCACGTCCGTTATGGCAAATGCTGTCTGCCAGAACGGACAAAGGCGTGCTCCGGTTGACAAGCGCTCACGCTGGTTTTCACCTACACCGCAAGGATGGCGATGCTCCGGCGAATGAAACGGCTGAATCGCAGCAGTGCAGAAATATGATATGCAATCCGGAATAATTGGCGCGGCGCATGCCAATGAATTGGCTCACCGTCATTTGAAATAGGTGATCAAATATTAAGCATTAGATCCACATTGCTGCAGATGCAAATGAATAGGAAATCCGCGAAAAATACCATTGACTACCCTATGGGTAATCTTGACTCGAATTCCTGCGCCGATGCGCCGCCCACTGTCTTCGTCACGCGAACCAAAGGAGGCTCGCCATGCACTATCTGTTGATCTATGACCTCGTACCGGACTACCTCGAACGGCGTGGCGCGTATCGCGACGCCCATCTGACGCTCGCCTGGGCAGCAGCGGCGCGCGGTGAATTACAACTGGCCGGCGCGTTGACCGAGCCCGTGGACACTGCCGTGCTGCTCTTCGAAGGCGACTCTCCTGCAGCCGCCGAAGCTTTTGCCAGAGCCGATCCGTATGTGCTCGCGGGGCTCGTGGCGAACTGGCGCGTACGCCAATGGATGACTGTGGTGGGTGCGGGCGCGGCGAACCCGGTGCGCTAGAAGCAAGCCGCTCGGCCACGCTCGCGCGGCGCCGAGAGGAAGGCGAACAGCATGAAGAAGCGCCGCGTTCGCTTGCGCGGCCCGTGCGCCTCGATGCCAGTCAGGTGCTGGCCATCCGCTGCGCCCGCGCGCTTCCCGGCCGGGGAAAAATACGCCAAAAGCACATGAAAATGCATTGTGGATCAAATGCCTGTTTCGTAAAGACAATTCGCCGAATTTGTCGTGTCATTGTGCTGTGCAATAGTGTCTTTCGAAGCTGGAACCGACAGCCGTTCTGTTACAGCAATGCGTGAAATGACGCAGCAAAAAGGACAAGATTGTTTCCATCCGTAACACTTGTCTCAACGATATTCATGCAAACCCTGGTGATGGTATGCTTCGTGCACAAATTCTCCCACGCACGAGTGAGACCACGTTTTGTGCTTCGCAATAGGGACAAATCGCACTAAGTCAGTGCGATATTGACCAACAGACAGAACGTACAAAACATATTTGTGCAACCGAAGGCTGCACACGGATCGTGAAAGTTGAATCCGTGGCCGCCCAAAGCCGCGGCCCGGCCAGGCTGCGTGGAGAAAACCCCATGTTTTTTGATGAGCTAAGCAATGACGAATGGGCGCTGCTAGCAGCGCTTGTGTCCGATGAGCCGGCCGTTCGTCTGAACCGACGCGGACGGCCCCGCGCCGAACCGCGCATCGTGGCGAATGCCGTCCTGTGGATTTTGACAACTGGCGAACCCTGGTCGAAGCTGCCGGGGCGCTATCCGTCGGGCCCCACATGCCGGCGCCGTTTTGAAGAATGGCAGTTGAACGGCACCCTCCTCGAGATGGTTCGGCTGTTGTCGCAAACCGGGCGCACCTTCGCGTACGTCCCGCAACCGGCACCGCCCGTCACGGCCAAACCGGCAGCACCGGTAGCGGAAACCCCCAGCGTGCGCGACGAAAGTCTGCGTGGTGTGTCGTGGAAGAGCCCCGAATCGTGGCAAGCGCCCGGTGTCTCGAGCAGCCTGAGCAACTGGCGTCCGGCCGATCCGATCGCCGATATCACACGCCAGTTGTCCGGGCTGACGAACGTGCCGCCGGTGTCCCGTGCATCTTCGGCGTCTTCGTCGCCCTCGTCACTCGCAGCACGGCCTGCCGTGCGCGCCGGTGTGCAAGGCACGCACGAAGCGCGAGCGGTGGACGCGGCCATGCATAGTCTGGATTCGGCCATTGCTTCGGCACGCCGCACGCAACAGCTTGAGGAGCAGCGCAGCCCGCTGTCGATGAATCTCGCGCCGCGCGGCACGCAGGTCGCCGACCGGCGCGGCTATGTGATCTACGTTGCGGCGGAGCAGGTTCCCAACGCCATGTATCGCGCGTGGGCGGAGATCATGAAGGACGGCAAACGCGTCGAGCGTTCCGGCCTCGTCGGCCCGCGCTTTGAAGAGGCCGACGAAGCGGAGCGATACGCGCTCGAATGGGCGCGGCAGTGGATCGACCGCGAATGCCGCACACAGGCTGCAGCCGACGCCGCACCGGCAGTCAACGCGGCGGCGGCGCGCCCGTTGCCGGCCATGCGTCATGTACCGGCGCCGGTCACGGTGAATCACGGCGGCCCTTTGCACAGTCCTTTCAATGCGTTCCGTGGACCGCTGCGCCGTTACCCCAGCGAACCGGCAGCGCCTGCGACCGAAAGCAGTGAATCAGATCGTTTCCCGCTGTACCCGGAACTCATCTCCCAAGCGGGATGAGCACGGCTGTAAGCGCGGCGGCTAGCGCAGCAGCACCCCGCGGCCGTTAGGAGCAACCGCCGCAGGTTCCCGCTTCATCCGTTGTGAATCATTGACGTCCATACGTGTCGTCGAAGCGCACGATATCGTCTTCGCCGAGATACGAACCCGACTGCACCTCGATCATTTCGAGCGGCATCTTGCCCGGGTTCTCGAGACGGTGGGTGACGCCCAGCGGAATATAAGCCGATTCGTTTTCGGAGACGATGAAGCGCTCTTCACCCCGCGTGACGAGCGCGGTGCCGCGCACGACGATCCAGTGTTCCGCGCGGTGATGATGCATTTGCAACGAAAGCCGTGCACCGGGTTTCACGACGATGCGTTTCACCTGGAAGCGCTCGCCGGTGTCGACGGAATCGTAGTTGCCCCACGGGCGATGCACCTTGCGATGGTTGGCCGCCTCCAGCCCGCCATCGTTGCGAATCCGTCCGACAATCTTCTTGACGTCCTGCACGCGCGATTTGTCCGCGACCAGAATCGCATCGGCCGTTTCGACCACCACGAGATCCTGCGTGCCGACGCAGGCAATCAGGCGTCCTTCCGAATGCGCGAAGGTCGAAGCCGCCCCTTCGAACATCACGCGGCCGCGGCCCACGTTCTGGTGGGCGTCTTTCTCCGAGATGTCCCAGATCGCGTCCCACGAGCCCACGTCCGACCAGCCCGCCTGCAGTGGCACGACCACGCCGGACGCGGCGGTCTGATCGTTACCCAGTTGCTCCATCACCGCGTAGTCGATCGAATTCGACGGCGAGGCGCTGAACGCGTCGCGTTGCAGGCGGAAGAAATCGCCGTCCGCTTTGCCGCCTGCGAACGCCGCTTCGCAGGCTTCGTGAATCGCCGGCTGGAAGTGGCGGATCGCCTTCAGCCAGGTCGACGCGCGCATGATGAAAATGCCGCTGTTCCACCAGTACTCCTGCGATTCGATATAACGCTGCGCCAATTCCAGATGGGGCTTTTCGACGAAGCGATCGAGCTTGTGCGCGCCGATCTTGCCGGCTGCATCGGCGTCTGTTGCGCGAGCGTCGTTAGGCATGCAGAGCGCTGCGCCGATGCGGATGTAGCCATAGCCTGTTTCCGCACGCGTCGGCACGATGCCCATTGTCACGATATGGCCGGCAGCCGCATGCTGTACGCCGGCGGCCACTGCCGCATGAAAACCGTCGATATCGGTCACGGCGTGATCGGCGGGCATCACGACCATGATGCCGTCCTCGTCCTGCGCGGCGATCGAAAGGGCGGCCACCGTCAGCGCCGGCGCCGTGTCGCGCCCGGCGGGCTCGAGAATCAGCCGGGTCGGCTTGCCGCTCGTGCGCAATTGCTCGGCGGTGGTGAAACGCTGTTCCTCGTTGGCCACGACGACGAGCTGCTCCGCGAGCGGGTGGCCGGCTTCGAGCCCGTCGAGCCGACGAGTGGTCGACTGCAGCAGCGAGTCGTCGCCGAGCAGGCCAATCAGTTGTTTCGGATGCTGTTCGCGCGACATCGGCCACAACCGTGTACCGGAGCCGCCCGCCAGAATCACGGGATGAACCTTGAGTTTGACGTTAAGGGGCATAGCTTGCGTGGACCGGGTGTCGGCGGGAGTGGCCGTAACCGGAGCTGTCATGATGGACTCCTCGAGGCTGGGTGAATGCGTCGATTTTTATCACGAAGTAAGGAATCAATAAAAGCGCGTTAAATAGAAACTATATAAAACGTCCAATAAATTTAGCCGTTTCATGAAGGAAAAATGTCCGATTAATTTTTAAAAAAGAAAAATTACCCGAAAAAAATAGCGGGCAATTTTTTTCTCGATGGAACGATGGAAAATGGAGGCGAACGACGCGATGTAAGCTTCGTAGGAAAACAGGAAAATTGACTCACTGCCGCCTCCAGAAAGGCGATAAAAGGATATCTCAAACGCCAATTCGGTAACAATTGCCGTACAAAATTCAGAAAAAATACCGAAATTTTGACCGATACATTTTGAGATATTTTGCTGTCTTGCAGTCCGAATTTTAATGTCGCTTTATCTATACCTGTACAAGGGTATTCACTCATTCAGACACCTGATTTCCAAATCGCCAGTTCAGGAATTTTTTATCTGGAAGGTGGCAGGGCAATTAGCACCGGTTCAATCAGTTTCGCGTCGCGCATGTATCTGGCGGGCGCGAATACCGGCGTTGCGCCCCCGGCGGCAGGACTTGTGAGTGTGACGGGAATTCAATCAACCAACGGATGGCACTTGACTGACGAACTGAGGGGCACCGCATGCTGAGCGTTCTATCGAGAATCATCGACATCGCTATGGTCGCGCTAGGCGCCGCCATTGCGACGGCCGTGCACAGCGGGAAATTGGTGTGGCTGGACGACGTCCAAAGCGTGTCGCTCGCGTTCGACTGCTTGCTGGTGGTGGTGTTTTTTCCCGCGCTGGGGATCTATCAGTCGTGGCGCGGCAAGCCGCTCTACGACCTGCTGTGGCGCGTCGCGGGCGGTTGGGTGATGGTCGAAGTCACCGGCGTGCTGATCAGCTTCAGCCTGCACCGCTCGGACAGCCTGTCGCGGCTATGGCTCGTGTACTGGGCAGTCGCCACGATCGCGCTGCTGATCGTCACCAAGGTGATCGTCTATTCGATCCTGCGCGGACTGCGCCGCGAAGGCTTCAATCAGCGCGCGGTGGCGATCGTCGGCGGCGCACCGTACGGGCGGTTCCTGATCGAACAGATGCGCAGCCGTCCGGAAGCGGGCTTTAGTCCCGTCGTGGTGTTCGATGAGGACGGCACGATCAACCCTTACGAAGACCCCGACGCGAGTGACTCGATCGAAGGCGTGCCGGTGGAGCGCGATTACGCGCGGATGCTTCAACTGGTGCGTCAGCGCGCGATTCGCGAGCTGTGGCTCGCGCTGCCGATCTCGAAGGAGAAGGCGATCCACCGTTTCGTGATGGACCTGAAGAACGACTTCGTGAACATCCGCTTCATTCCGGACGTGCGCAGCCTCACGCTCTTCAATCAGCCGATGGTCGATCTGCTCGGTGTGCCGGCGATCAACCTGGCCGCCTCGCCGATCACCGATCTGCGCGTGCTGCCCAAGCGCGTGTTCGACCGTCTGTTCGCGCTGGCGGCATTGACCGCGCTGTCGCCGGCGATGCTGCTGATCGCGGTGATGGTGAAGCTGAGCTCGCCGGGCCCGGTGTTTTTCCGCCAGAAGCGCAAAGGTATCGACGGCAACCAGTTCGAGATCTACAAGTTTCGCTCGATGAAGATGCACAAGGAAGAGGCCGGCCGGATCACCCAGGCCACGCGGCGCGATCCGCGCATCACGGCGGTCGGCGCGTTCCTGCGGCGTACCAGCCTCGACGAATTGCCGCAATTCATCAACGTGCTGCGCGGCGAGATGTCCGTGGTCGGTCCGCGCCCCCACGCGCTCGAACACGACGACATCTACAAGGATCTGGTGAAGGGCTACATGCACCGTTACCGGATCAAGCCGGGCATCACCGGATGGGCGCAGATCAACGGCTATCGCGGCGAAACCGACCGCATCGAAAAGATGATGGGCCGCGTCAAGCTCGATCTGTACTACATGCAGCACTGGACCTTCTGGCTCGACATCAAGATCGTCGTGCTGACGCTGTGGAAGGGCTTTGTGGGCAGCAACGCTTACTGAGCGCCGTATTGACCGTTTATCGGGCAGTGGCCGCGCAACGCATCGCGCGACGGCTCTTCTGAATCAATTCCATTTTCCGAGGTGTAATAGATGAACCTGACGATCATCGGTAGTGGCTACGTAGGCCTCGTAACGGGCGCATGTCTGGCCGACATCGGCCACGACGTGTTCTGTCTCGACGTCGATCAGCGCAAGATCGACGTGCTCAACAACGGCGGCGTGCCGATCCATGAACCGGGTCTGCAGGAGATCATTGCGCGCAATCGCAAAGCAGGCCGTCTGACGTTTTCGACCGACATCAAGGCCGCGGTCGCGCACGGCGACATCCAGTTCATCGCGGTCGGGACGCCCTCCGACGAAGACGGCTCCGCCGACCTGCAATACGTGCTGGCCGCCGCACGCAACATCGGCCGCCATATGACGGGCTTCAAGGTGATCGTCGACAAATCGACGGTGCCGGTCGGCACGGCTTCGCGCGTGCGCGACGTAATCGCCGAGGAACTGGCTGCGCGCAACGCGAGCCACATGTTCTCCGTGGTGTCGAATCCGGAGTTCCTGAAAGAAGGCGCGGCCGTGGAAGATTTCACGCGGCCCGATCGCATCGTGCTCGGCTGCGACGAAGACGCGCCGGGCGAAAAAGCGCGCGAACTGATGAAGCGCCTCTATGCCCCGTTCAACCGCAATCGCGAGCGCACGCTGTACATGGACGTGCGCTCGGCCGAGTTCACCAAGTACGCGGCCAACGCGATGCTCGCCACACGTATCTCGTACATGAACGAACTCGCGAATCTCGCCGACCGCGTTGGCGCGGATATCGAAGCGGTGCGCCGCGGCATCGGTTCCGATCCACGGATCGGCTACGACTTCCTGTATGCCGGTTGCGGTTACGGCGGTTCGTGCTTCCCGAAAGACGTGCAGGCGCTGATTCGCACGGCAGCCGACCACAAGGCTAACTTGCGCATTCTCGAGGCGGTGGAAGCCGTCAACGACACGCAGAAAAAAATCCTCGCGCACAAGATCGTCGATCGTTTGGGCGAAGACCTGTCGGATCGCACCTTCGGCGTGTGGGGTCTCGCCTTCAAGCCGAACACGGACGACATGCGCGAAGCGCCGAGCCGTCCGCTGATCGCCGAACTGCTGCGCCGCGGCGCGCGCGTGAAGGCCTACGACCCGGTTGCGATCGACGAATCGAAGCGCGTGTTCGCACTCGATCTGAAAGACGTGCCGCAACAGCATGCGCGCCTGTCGTTCGTGAACGAGGAGATGGAAGCGGCCGAGGGCGCCGATGCACTGGTGATCCTCACCGAATGGAAGGCGTTCAAGAGTCCGGATTTCGATTCGCTCAAAGAGAGCCTCAACACGCCGCTGATTTTCGACGGCCGCAATCTGTACGAGCCGGACGCGCTGCTCGAACTCGGTATCGAGTATCACGCGATCGGCCGTCAGCACGCGCTGCGCCATGCGCCGGCGAAGGTCGGCGCGAACGGTCTGCCGATCACGGCCGGGTCGGCCCGCTCGGCCCACCCGGTCGAGGTCGGCCGGTAAGTTGGCCCATACGCCGCCGCGCCGCCACGTCTCGTCAAGGAGCCCGCTATGTTCGCCAACGTCCTGATCGTCTGCCACGCCAACGTGTGCCGTTCGCCCGCCGCCGAAATGCTGTTCAAGTCCCGGCAGCGCGCGGCGTCGCGCTCGTCCTCGGCGCCGATCGCGTTTCATTCGGCGGGCCTGCGTGCCGTGAACGGCCACGGCATGGACCCGGTGATGCGGCGCCTGCTCGACGAGCAGGGCGTCGCCTCCGGGATCCACTATTCGCGGCGCCTCGACCGCCAGCTCGTGCGTTGCGCCGACCTGGTGCTCGTCACCGAGCGCACCCAGGTGGGCGCGGTCGAAGCGCTCGATCCTGCCGCGCGCGGCAAGGTCTACCCACTCGGCAAATGGGAAGCCGACTCCGACGTCGCCGATCCGCACGGCCACGTGGAAGCCGACTATAGGGAGAGTCTCGTGCTCATCGAACATCTGGTCATGGGATGGCTGAAAAAAATATGCTGATGAAAAAACTCACTGCACACACATTCGCGAACTGCAACTCGAAATTCGCCGCCACGCTTTTGCTGACATCCTTTCTGTCGGCCTGCGCTACCGCACCTGGCAATTACCTCGACACGTCCCGTCTGAAAGACGACGGTCAGCACCAGAGTCAACAAGCTAACGAAACCTATCCGGTCCATCTGATCGACGGCCCGCTGGTTGCGGCGCAAGCGCAGGCGCAAGCCTCCGCCGCGCAGGCGGCGTTGCCGGCTTCGCACTTTGCCGACCCGTCGCAGTATGTGTACCGGCTCTCGCCGCAGGACATTCTCGGCATCACCGTGTGGGATCACCCTGAATTGACCACCCCGCAAGGCAGCACGCTGTCGGCGGGCGGCAACACCACGCAGAGTATCGGCGGCGCGTTGCAGCAGCCATACACGGCCGCGCTGCCGGGCCAGGCCGATCCTTACGGCCAGACCATTGCCGCCGACGGCACGATCTTTTTCCCGTTCGTCGGCCGCATCAGGGCCGCGGGCAAGACCGTGGGCGAAGTGCGCGATCAGTTGAGCGCCGGCCTCGTGCGCTACATCCGCAATCCGCAGGTCGACGTGCGCGTGCTGTCGTACCGCGGCCAGAAAGTGCAGGTGACCGGCGACGTGAAGACGCCGGGCCCGCTCGCCATCAGCGACGTGCCGCTCACGCTGGTCGACGCGATCACGCGCTCGGGCGGCACGAACAGCGACGCCGACATCCAGCGTGTGCGCCTCACGCGCAACAACAAGCTGTACGTGCTCGACGCCAACCGCATGCTCGACCAGGGCGACACCACGCAGAACGTCATGCTGCAAAACGGCGATGTGATCAACATCCCGGATCGCAGCGACAGCCGCATCTTCGTGATGGGCGAAGTGAAGACGCCGATCCAGCTGCCGATGTTGAAGGGCCACCTGACGATCGCCGACGCGCTCACCCAGGGGGGCGGCATTCTCGACACGGACGCCAATCCGCGCCAGATCTTCGTGATGCGCGGCATGCGCGAGCATCCGACCACGCCGGACGTGTACCGCCTCGACATGACGCAGCCCGACGCGATCATGCTGTCGTCCCAGTTCCAGTTGCAACCGATGGACGTCGTGTATGTGGGCACCGCGGCTTCGACCACGTTCAACCGTGTGTTGCAGCAAGTCCTGCCGAGCGTACAGACGCTGTTCTACCTGAAGCAGTTGACGAGATAACCGTCTGAGCCGTCGACAGGCCCGCGCCGCTCTCAAAGGGCGCGGGACCGAAGCAAACGCCGAGGCAAACGCGCAAGCACATGCCGAAGCCCACGCCGAAGCAACCGAAACGGGATCGAATTGTGAGCAACCAAATCTCTCCACACATGGCCGGTCCGATCAAGACCGAAGAAGAGGACGTCGTCCTCGGGCAACTGGTGCAGGTGATCCTCGACGACATCTGGTGGCTGATCGCGATCGCCGGCGTGATCGTCGCGCTGGCCGCCGCGTACTGTTTCCTCGCCAAGCCGATCTATTCGGCCGATGCGCACGTGCGGGTCGAGCAGTCCGACAACACCTCGCAGGCGCTCACGCAGACGCAAACGGGCGCGGCCATCACGACCGGCTCGACTTCGCTGCCGACCGACGCCGAAATCGAAATCATCAAGAGCCGCGGCGTAGTCGGCCCGGTGGTCCAGCAACTGAAGCTGAACTTCAGCGTCGTGCCGAAGACGATTCCGCTGCTTGGCAGCATTGCCGCGCACATGGCGACGCCGGGCCAGCTGGCGCAGCCGTGGCTGGGTCTGGCTTCATACGCCTGGGGCGGTGAAGACGCCGAGATCGATTCGCTCGACGTGGTGCCGGCGCTCGAAGGCGAGAAGCTGACGATGAAGGTGTTCGACGAACAGCACTACGAACTCTATGCAAAGAACGGCACGCTGCTGCTGCGCGGCCAGGTTGGCCAGCAGGAACAGGGCGGCGGCGTGACGATCCTCGTCAGCAAGCTGGTGGCCCGGCCGGGTGAAGAGTTCACCGTGACGCGCTTTAACGATCTCGACGCGATCACCGCGTTCCAGTCGGCGATCACCGTGCAGGAGCAGGGCAAGCAAACCGGCGTGATCCAGATCTCGCTGGAAGACAAGAGTCCGGAGCACGCTGCTCTGGTGGCCAATGCGCTCGCGCAGTCGTATGTCCGTCAGCACGTGTCGAACAAACAGGTCGACGCCAGCAAGATGCTCGACTTCCTGAAGAGCGAAGAGCCGCGCCTGAAGTCCGATCTCGAACGCGCCGAAGCCGCGTTGACCGCTTACCAGCGTCAATCCGGTTCGATCAATGCGAGCGACGAAGCCAAGGTCTACCTCGAAGGCAGCGTGCAGTACGAGCAGCAGATCGCCGGTTTGCGTCTGCAGATGGCGCAGCTGACCGAACGCTACGGCGACGACCATCCGATGCTCGTGGCCGCGCGCCAGCAAATGGCCGAACTGGAGGCGCAACGCGCCAAATACGCTGACCGCTTCCGCGATCTGCCGGCGACCGAAGTGAAGGCCGTGCAGCTGCAACGCGACGCGAAGGTGGCGGAAGACATCTACGTGCTGCTGCTCAACCGCGTGCAGGAGTTGTCGGTGCAGAAGGCCGGTACCGGCGGCAATGTGCATATCGTCGACCAGGCAATGCGCCCGGGTGCGCCGGTCAAGCCGAAGAAGGTGCTGATCCTGTCGGCGGCAGTGATTCTGGGCCTGATCTGCGGCACCGGTTTCGTGTTCCTGCGCCGCAATATGTTCAAGGGCATCGACGACCCCGACCATATCGAGCGCGCGTTCCATCTGCCGGTGTACGGCCTCGTGCCCTTGAGCGCCGAACAGGCTGTGCTCGAAAGCGGTTTCCAGCGCGGCGGCGAACGCCTGCGCTCGGTGCTGGCGAATGCGCGGCCGAAGGACGTCACGATCGAAAGCCTGCGCAGCCTGCGCACCTCCATGCAGTTCACGATGATGGACGCGAAGAACCGCATCGTCATGCTGACAGGTCCCATGTCCGGCGTCGGCAAGAGCTTCCTGACGGTCAATCTGGCCGTGCTGCTCGCGAACTCGGGCAAACGCGTGCTGATGATCGACGGCGATATGCGTCGCGGCGTGCTCGAACGCTATATGGGCGGTGCGCAGGACAACGGCATGTCGGAATTGCTGAGCGGGCAGATCTCGCTCGAAGAAGCGATCCGCACCTCGAACGTCGAAGGCTTGAGCTTCATCTCCTGCGGCCGCCGTCCGCCGAATCCGTCGGAACTGCTGATGTCGCCGCGTCTTCCGCAATACCTGGATGGCCTCGCCAAGCGCTACGACGTGATCCTGATCGACACGCCGCCGGTGCTGGCCGTGACCGATGCGTCGATCATCGGCGCCTATGCCGGTTCGACCTTCTTCGTGATTCGCTCGGGCGTGCACAACGAAGGCGAGATCGCGGAGGCACTGAAGCGCCTGCGCGCAGCCGGCGTGCACGTGCAGGGCGGCATCTTCAATGGGATGCCGGCGCGTTCGCGCGGCGGTTATACCCATGGCTATGCAGCGGTCGAGGAATATTTGAGTACCTGAGTCTGAGCATCTGAGCCCCAGGCTAAGCCCATTGATCCGATCCCAGCGCAAACACGATAGAAGAGGACATCACGATGAAAGTGACGGTACTGGTTCCGACTTACCGCCGCCCGGCCGATCTGGCGCGCTGCCTCGCCGCGCTGCAACGGCAGTCGCGCGTGCCGGACGAAGTGGTGGTGGTCGCGCGCGCCGACGACGAAGCGACTCATGCCTGCCTGCGCGATCCCGCCGTGCCGGGCACGTTGCCGTTGCTCGTCGCGCCGGTGGACGTGCCCGGCCAGGTCGCCGCCCTGAATCGCGGACTGGATGCGGCCAACGGCGACGTGATCGCGATTACCGACGACGACGCCGCACCGCATGTGGACTGGGTCGAACGGATTGCTGCTGCGTTCGAAAGCGATGCGCGCCTCGGTGCGCTGGGCGGCCGCGACTGGGTGCATGAAAAAGGCCGCGTGCTGGACGGCGAGCGGCCGCTGGTCGGCAAGGTCACGGCGCACGGCAAGATCATCGGCAATCACCACCTGGGTGTGGGCGGCGCACGCGAAGTCGACATTTTGAAGGGCGCCAACATGAGCTACCGGCGCGAGGCGGTGCGCACGATCCGTTTCGATCAGCGCCTGCGCGGCGCGGGCGCCCAGGTCCACAACGACATGGCGTTCAGCCTCGCCGTGAAGAACGCCGGCTGGAAGCTGATGTACGACCCGCGCGTGGCCGTCGACCATTTCCCGGCCGAACGTTTCGACGAAGACCGGCGCGACGCGCAAACCATGACGGCGTTGCGCAATGCCGCTTTCAATTTCCACCTGATCCTGCGCGACCAGTTGCCGCCGCTGCGCCGCGAAACCGCGTGGTGGTGGTGGACGCTGGTCGGCACGCGGGTGTATCCGGGCCTCACGCACGCCGCGCTCGCGCTGGTTTCGAAACAGGCGGGCCTGCGGCTGTCGCGCTGGCGTGCGGTGCGCACCGGCGCGCATGAAGCGCGCCGTGCCCTGTCGCGGATCGCGTGACCCAATCGTCCTGCACGTTCGTGCATCGGCACTCGCGCCTGCTCGCGCATGCCGATGCTCCTTTCCACCGGCAGAGCGGAGTGTCTGCATGAGTACGAAAGTTCACGTTCATCTGTTTTACGGCGCCGACCCGCGCTTTTACCGGCCGGGCGACAACATCGGCTGTTTGTATGGGTATCACCATGCCGAATCCGATGCGTTCGCGCTGACCTATTCGCAGGACGCGCGCGAAAGCAAGCCGGTGCGGTTGCTGCGCCGCGCGCTGAAGGCGGCGCTCGGGTTCGACTTCATCCATACGTGGCGCAACCGCGACGAAATGCTGCGCTCGGACGTGATCTGGACGCATACCGAGCAGGAATGGCTGTCCGCCGCGCTGATGCTGCTGCTGAGCGGCCGCAAGGCCGGCCCTGGTGCAGCACCCTTGCTGTTGGCGCAAAGCGTGTGGCTGCTCGATAAATGGCCTTCCTACGGGATTCTGCGCAGCTGGCTGTATCGCAAGCTGATGACCCGCGCCGACCAGCTAACCACCCTCGCCAGCGAAAACGCCGAACTGTGCCAGCGCTACTTCAATCGCGACGCGAAACCGCTCTTCTACGGCCTGAACACGCAGGACTTTCCCGTGAAGGCGCCGACCGAATGGACACCGCATACGCCGATCCGCATCGCCGCGATCGGCAACGATCGCGACCGCGATTGGGAAACGCTCATCAAGGCCTTCGGCAACGATGCGCGCTACACGGTGAAGCTCGCGACACGCCGGCGGATTCCCGCTTCATTGCGCGCGCCGAACGTCGAGATCGCGTTGTTCTCGGGCATCAGGAAACAGCATGAACTCTACGACTGGGCCGACGTGATCGTGGTGCCGCTGCGTCCGAATTCGCATGCCTCGGGCATTACGGTGATGCTGGAAGCGGCGGCGGTCGGCAAGCCGATGGTGGTCACCAACGTCGGCGCGCTGCAGGATTATTTTCCGGCGGACGAGGCGGCTTATATCCCGCCGTTCGACCCACAGGCACTGCGCGAGGCGGTGGATCAGCTCGCCGCCGCTCCGCTGGATGCATTGCGCCAGGCACAGGCGGCGGCCGCCGGTTTGCTGTCGCGCGATCTGACCACGCAAAACTATGCCATGCAGCACGTGAGGGTCACGCAGGCGATGCTGCGGGCGCGTGCGGCGTCGCGGGGACGCGTGGCGGCAGGCACGGCCGATGCCGACGCCAACGTCGATGCCGTGGCAACGGCGCCGCGTGCCGCGGCGACCGCTGCCGCTGCCGCTGTGAACCAGCCAGCGCGAGTTCACGGGGGCAGCCAGGGGCCGGGTCAACGCCCTTCGCGCGAATCACGCGGGGGCCTCTAAACGATGTCGACGATTGCGCGAGGCGGCGATAACGCGGAGCGGGTACTGTCTGGCGCTCGCAAGGAGTGGCTGCCGGAGGCTTTACTGTGGCTGATCACGGCGATGCTGATCATCGCGCATCAGGGCACGGTGCTCACGCTCGGATTCCCGATGCTCGCGATCCTGACGGGCCTGTGGCTCTATTTCAAGAGTCCGGCGCGCTACATCGGTTTCATGTGGTGGCTGTGGTTCCTGAGCCCGGAAGTGCGGCGTCTCGCCGACTGGTCCAAAGGTTCGTTCACGCCGACCAGCCTGATCCAGGTCGCGCCGCTCGCGGTGACGATGATCAGTGCGTTTTCCTTGCTCCGCTACTACAGGCTGCTGTCGCAGCGGCGCGGCCTGCCGGTGCTGCTGGTTCTGATGGGGCTCGCCTATGCGTTCATGATCGGCGTGATGTCGAGCGGGCCGCTCGCCGCGACCTATGACCTCGCGAACTGGCTCTATCCGATCCTGATCGGCTTTCACATCATGGCGCACACGCGTCAGTACCCGAAGTATCGCGACACCATCGTGAGCACCTTCATCTGGGGCATGCTGGTGATGGGCGGCTACGGCCTGATCCAGTTCTTCATCATGCCGCCGTGGGACGCGCTGTGGATGCTCGGCTCGCAGATGAATTCGCAAGGCGATCCCGTGCCGATGGGCGTGCGCGTGTTCAGCACGATGAATTCCTCGGGACCGTTCGCGTTCGCGATGATGGGCGCGATGGTCTACGTGATGGCGGCCACGCACCGCGTGCGCTGGATCGCGGCGGCGCTAGGCTTCTTTTCGTTCGCGCTGAGCCTCGTGCGTTCGACGTGGGGCGGCTGGGTGATCGCGCTCCTGATCCAGCTGGTCAAGGCGAACAACAAGGTGCGCGTACGGATCGTTGCGAGTGCGGTGCTGCTTGCCGGTCTTTGCGTGCCGCTGCTCACGGTCGGCCCGGTCGCCGAGCGGATGCAGGCGCGCCTGAACACGCTCGTCAACCTGAGCGACGACCAGAGCTACGCCGCGCGTAACGAGTTCTACGCGACCTTCGCGAAGACGGCCTTTACCGACGTCTCCGGCGAAGGCATGGGCGCGACCGGCACCTCGACCAAGCTCTCGAACGACGGCGGCCAGCTCGGCCAGTACGGCAACTTCGACAGCGGCGTGATGAACATCCCGTTCGTGCTCGGCTGGCCCGGCACCTTGCTCTACATGTCCGGCATCGTGTGGCTGGTGGTGCGCGCGGCGCTCGCGTCGTTCAAGCTGCGCAACGACAAATTCGTTTCCGCCTGCCTGAGCCTCAGTCTCGCGACCTTCGCGATGCTGGTGTTCACCAATTCGCTGGTCGGCACTGGCGGGCTGCTGCTTTTCATGAGTGTTTTTTCGATCCTTTCTGCGGTGCACTACGACAAGATGAACCGCAGACGCACGCTATTTCCCCACGGAGGCACTGATTGAGAGTCGCCATTGTCACGCACGTCGTGCGCCATAACGACGGCCAGGGGCGCGTCAACCACGAGATTGCGCGCGCCGCCCTCGATGAGAACATCGAGGTCACACTGGTTGCATCGCACGTCGCGCCGGATTTGCTCGCGCATCCGAACGTACGCTGGGCGCCGATGAAAATCGGCCGCTGGTGGCCCACCAATCTGCTGCGCCAGCAGGTGTTCGCGTTCAAGAGCGCGATGTGGCTGCGCGCGCATCGCGGGGAATACGACGTGCTGCACGTGAACGGCTTCATCACGTGGATGCCCGCCGACGTCAACACCTCGCACTTCGTGCATAGCGGCTGGTTCGGCAGCAAGTACTACCCGTTCGGCCTCACCAAAGGCGTGTGGTCCGCGTATCAGTCGGTCTATACGCGCTGCAATGCGTTGCTCGAGCGCTGGGCTTACCGGCGCTCGAAAGTGATCACGGCGGTGTCGCAAAAGGTCGCCGATGAAATTCGCGCGATCGGGTTGACGCCTCATAACCGGGTCGACGTGATTTACAACGGTGTCGATACGCAAGGCTTCGCGGCCGCGACGGGAGACCGCGCGAAATTCGGTTTGCCTGCGGATGCTTTCCTGCTGCTGTTCGTTGGTGACCTGCGCACGCCGCGCAAAAACCTCGGCACGGTATTGCAGGCGCTCAAGCATCTGCCCGAGCACGTGCAGATCGCAGTGGCCGGGTTTCTGCCAGGCAGCCCGTATCCAGAAGAAGCGAAGGCGCTCGGCATTGCGCATCGCGTGCATTTTCTCGGTCTTGTCAAAGAAATGCCGGTGCTGATGCATTCGGTCGATGCATTCGTGTTCCCGTCGCGTTACGAGGCGATGAGCCTCTCGCTGCTCGAAGCGATGGCCGCAGGCCTGCCGGTGGTCACGGCGCGCACGGCGGGCGGCGCAGAAATCATCACGCCGGAATGCGGCATCGTGCTCGACGATCCGGACGATCCCAAGGCATTGGCCGGCGCAGTGGCGCGTCTTGCTGACAACGACGACGCGCGCCGCGCGATGGGCATCGCAGCCAACGAACTCGCGACCGGCTTCGGCTGGGCGCGGATGGCTGCGCAATATATCGCGCTGTACCGGCAACTGGCCGGGCAGCAGAAGGACCGTCGGCGTAGCGAAACAGAAGCTGCGACAGTGGCCAGGAGCGACGCGCTGACGCTGAACACGCTAGCCGGACAGACAATTCATCACCATTCTCAGAACGCACAGGGGCAACAGTCATGACGACGAGTTCAATCAAATCGCTGCAGATCGGGATGCACTGGTTTCCCGAGCGCGCGGGCGGCCTCGACCGCATGTATTACTCGCTGGTCGGCGCGCTGCCGGGCGCGGGCGTCGCGGTGCGCGGCGTGGTGGCCGGCTCGCCCAAAGTCGCCGCGGACACCGGCGGCGCGATCAACGGTTTCGGCTCCGCCGCGCAATCGCTGCCGCTGCGGCTGATGGCGGCACGCCGCGCGCTGCGCCAGGAGCTCAGCACCTCGCGCCCCGACGTGATTTCGTCGCACTTTGCGCTGTACACGTTTCCGGGGCTCGACGTGACGCGGGGCATTCCGCAGGTCTCGCATTTTCAGGGACCGTGGGCCGACGAGAGTCATGTGGAGGGCGCCGATTCGCTCGGCCAGCGCGCCAAGCGCTATCTGGAGCAATCGGTGTATGCGCGTTCGTCGCGGCTGATCGTGTTGTCGGAGGCGTTCGGCAAGATTCTGACTTCGCGCTATCGCATTTCACCGGATCGTGTACGCGTCGTGCCGGGCTGCGTGGATGTCGAGCAGTTCAATCTGCCGCTCACACCGGCCGAGGCGCGCCTGAAGCTGCAATTGCCGCAAGACCGGCCGATCGTGCTGGCCGTGCGGCGTCTGGTGCGCCGCATGGGCCTCGAAGATCTGATCGATGCGGTGAAACTGCTCAAGCGCACGGAACCCGATGTGCTGCTGCTGATCGCGGGCAAGGGGCGGCTCGAAGGCGAGCTGCAGGCGCGTATCACCGCGGCGGGTCTCGAGGACAATGTGAAGCTGTTGGGTTTCGTGCCCGATCAGCATCTGGCGGCGTTGTACCGTGCGGCAAATATCAGCGTGGTGCCCACGGTGGCGCTGGAGGGCTTCGGGCTGATTACCGTTGAATCGCTGGCTTCGGGCACGCCCGTGCTGGTGACGCCGGTGGGCGGTTTGCCGGAAGCGGTGGCGGGTTTGTCGCCGAATCTGGTGTTGCCGGAGACGGGCGCGAAGGCGATTGCGGAAGGTCTGGCAGGCGCGTTGAACGGCTCGCTAAAGTTGCCGGATGCCGAGGCTTGCCGCCGCTATGCACGCGAGAACTTCGATAACTCGGTGATCGCGAAGCGGGTGGCGTCGGTGTATGGCGAGGCGATTGCGGCGGGTGGGGTGCATTAAGTGGCCCATGCCGGGCCGCGCTCAAGTGGCCCGGCTGCCGTCGGCGTTGAGAAGCCGGAACTCGGCAGGGGACTCTTCGAATGCGTGAGCGACTCTCATGCTGGATATGAGGCTTGCAACGTCGGCGTAGTCGAATCCGGCGGACCAGTTGGCCATTCGAGACAGGGCGGTGATGAGTGGCTCCGGGCGCCCACTTTGCGTAAGGGCTCGCAGACAATCCACGAACTGCGGGTGGAAAAGTGTCGGGATGATGATGCGGCAGCGTTCGCCACGCGACAACTCAGCATTCATGACCAATCTGGACAGACGTCCATTGCCGTCCGCGAAGGGATGGACCTCGGCGACGAGGAAGAGGTAGTAGATCGCCCTTGCCATACCCTCAGGAATTGACAGCGCAAGACGAGATCCTTCGGCAAGGGTTCCGCGCACGTGGGATGGCTGAACAAATTGGGTCGTGCCCGCGTAGTTCGCCTCGAGTTTGAGGTTGCCAGGGTCGACCTCCGGTCTGCGTTCAAGCATGATTCGATGGCGCTCCTGAAGCACATCGACGAAATCTTCCCCGGCGGGCGGCACCATCGCCCGGGTTTCGCTCCGATACGCGAGATTGAACACGCCGAGGATGTCATGCGAATCCTTAGGGCGTTGCGCGACAATCTGGTTGCGCAGCACGATGCCCTCGGCTTCCTCCACAGAGAACCGCGTGCCCTCGACGTAGTTGGAAAAGTACGATTCAAGGAAGGCGAAATGGATACGGCCGTTGCCCTGATCGGCTATGTCGGCGATATCTGGTAGTACCGCCGTGCGTAGCGCTGTGGCGAGCGAGTCGAAAAGACTCATGCGCTCCATGTCGATTGGGGCGCCCTGGGCGATGGCCAGCCCCGCTTTCGTTTTGTTGAGTACACCCTTTGAATGCGTGCTCAGCAGCGCACCGATCAAACCATTGAGTGTGTCGTAACTGGTTTTCGCGCCGAGCGGTTCGACGAGTTCACGAGCACGGTCGCGAATTTGATTGAGTCCCGCCTCCTTGCTCGCGTTAAGGCAGGTAATCAGGCGTTCTTCGATGTCATCGCGTGCTGCCCGTGCCGTCGCTGACGCTCGACCCAGATTTTCGAGAAGCGCACGTTCTTGTGAGGCCCAGTAAAGGTCGAGCGAACCAAGACGCAGATCGCGAGGCTGCGGACCGGGGCCTTTCAGCAGCACCAGGGTGAGGCCCGGATAGCGAATGCGCCGGTTGAATCGTGTTGGATGAGACAGCACGACTTCAGCCGACGGCGTGATGCCGCCCCCGAATGCGCTGCGATGGGAGACAACGGCGCCGGGCACCGCATGCGCGGCGAGCTTCTGCCAGTTTCGCTGGATTCTGCCGGCGATTTCCTCATCGGTGCCCGACTGGACGTAGACGCCGGCGGCGACGCGTTTCAGATGGCCTTCTTTCGCGCTCCGCTGAAGGCTGCGGTCAGACGTCGGATCGCCGGTCGCAAACAGGATTTCGTCCGAAAGTCGTTTTTCCGCTAAGGAAAGGGGCATGTCGGTGCCTGAATGTCGCTATCGAGCTTAGATTCTACCTAATTTGTCGTTTTTCAGCTAAGTTTGCTTGGAGCGCTGGCGAACGGATTTGTCGCGAACGAGCTAAGTTTGCGGCGACGAATTTGATATTTGTCGTTTTTCAGCTAAATAACTCGACTTTTTGTCGTTTTTTAGCTTAAAAGCCAGACCATACAGTCCAGTCCAGCTCGACACGAAAGAATCTCTGATTCGTTACCGGCCACGCACGCAAAGGCCTTTTCCACTATCGAAGAAAGCCCGAACGCCGTGGCGCGGCACAAAAGATCGCTCAGAACGTCTCGTGATGCTCGTTCCGTCCGAGATCCGCATGAACCATCATGTGGCACAGCTGTTCCAGCGTGGTTTCCGGCTTCCAGCCGAGCTTCTCGCGCGCCTTGTCGGCGCAACCGATCAGCAGGTCCACTTCCGCCGGGCGGTAGAACTTCGGGTTCACGCGCACCAGCGTCTTGCCGGTAGCCACGTCGATGCCAGTCTCGCGCTCTTCCTTGCCCGACCATTCGAGCTGATAACCCGCCGCGGCGAATGCCATGCGGACGAAGTCGCGTACCGTCTCGGTGCGGCCGGTCGCGAGCACGAAGGTGTCGGGTTCATCGGCTTGCAGCATGCGCCACATGCCTTCCACGTATTCGAGCGCGAAGCCCCAGTCGCGCTTGGCGCTCAGGTTGCCGAGTTCCAGCACGTCCTGCTTGCCGAGCTTGATCTTCGCAACCGTGTCCGTGATCTTGCGGGTCACGAATTCGCGGCCACGCAGCGGCGATTCGTGATTGAACAGAATGCCGCTGCTGGCGAACAGGTTGTACGACTCGCGATAGTTGATGGTCGACCAGTGCGCGAACAGCTTGGCCACACCATACGGACTGCGCGGATAAAAGGGCGTGTCCTCGCGTTGCGGCACCGCCTGCACGAGGCCGAACATTTCCGAGGTCGACGCCTGGTAATAGCGCATCTTCGGATTCAGAATGCGGATGCCTTCGAGCAGATTCAGCGCGCCGATGCCGGTCACTTCGGCGGTCGTCACGGGCTGGTCGAACGAGACGCCCACGAAGCTCTGCGCGGCGAGGTTGTACAGCTCGTCGGCCTGCGCGCCTTCGAGCAGGCGCAGCGTCGAACCCAGGTCGGTCAAATCGTGTTCGACGAGACGCAGATTCGGATGATCGAGCACGCCGAGCTCACGAATGCGCCAGAAGTTGACCGAACTCGTGCGCCTGTAGGTGCCGGTCACGTGGTAGCCCTTGTCGAGCAGCAGTTTGGTCAGATAGGCGCCGTCCTGTCCGGATACGCCGGTGATGATCGCTTTGCGTGGTTGGCTCATAGCTTGCCTTCGATATTGGTAAAAGAGAAAAGAAGCGCACTTGAAAAAAGAGCTTCAGAGCGTGCCGTCCAGCAGTCGCCGCACCAGCGGATCGACGACCTGAAAATCCTGCTCGGCCTTGAGCCGGTACAAGCCCGGCTTCGGATGCGCGCCGTCGGACATCAGCGTCTTCCAGTCCGGCAGATTGCTGACGTAAGCGAACTGATCGACGAGCGGCACCTGCTGTTCGGCAGCCACGCGGCGCGTCATCGCGACCATCGCGGCGAGCCGCGCGTTGAGGCGGTTGTCGGGCATCGGGTTCGAGGTCTGCAGCACTGCCTCTTTGCCGAGCGCACGGGCGGTTTTCACGAGCGTTGTTTCGGCCGCGTAAAACTGCTCGGGCGTCTGGTTCTGCATCACTTCGTTGATGCCGTAGTTGATCAACACGATCTGCGCGGACGAAGCAGCGAGCCGTTCCTGCCACGGCAGGCCGGCAGTCGGGCCGGCGCGGCGGTTGCCGGTGCCGTCGCGCAGCTGGGTGGCCGTTGTGCCGCCCACGCCGTAGTTCGCGACGCGTACCCGTTGGCCGTGCTGGGCTTGCAATTCATTCTGCAGATACGACACGGCGTTTTGCGCCTGGGGTCCGCAATGGCCGTTGCTGCAAGTAATGCCGAGTGTGGTCGAATCGCCGTAGGCGTCCACCAGCACCTGCGTTGCCGGGCTTCCGGCATGCGCATCCAGTGCCAGCGAAACCAGCACCGACGCAACGACCGACACGCTCGCGGCGAGCCACGCGCGGCGTCTCATGCGCGGCTTTGCGGCGCTTGCGACGCGCCCCCCGAAAGGCTGCCGGCCGGCGTCCGGGCTTGGCCTGCCGAGCCGAAGATCAACCGCTTTTCGAACACAAACCACGTGATGCTGGCGTACGCGAGGGTGATCGCGAGCGCGAGCGCCGCGCTCAGATAGCGGTTCAGATGCAGCGGCCACAGCGTGTACAGCACGCTCAGGTGAATCAGATAAATCGTGTAGCTGATGGTGCCGATATAGACCAGCACGGGGTTGCACAGCAGCCGCTTGACGATGCCCTTGCTTTGCAGGGCGATGACCACGACGGAAGTGCAGAGCAGCAACGAAACGCTGTAGAGCGCGGCGTTCGAAAGCGGTGTATTCGCCGCGCGAAACCGCGGGTAGTGCAGATGCAGCCACGCAAGCACCGCCAGCGCAGCAAAGAAACCGAGTACGGCGAGGCCCTTGAACGGCTCGAGTGCATTGCGATCGCGCCGTACGGCGACCGCGAGCAGCGCGCCGGCCGCCAGCAGGTCCATGCGGAACGGCGTCAGGTAATAGATCGGCCAGAACGAATCGAACCAGGGCGTGGCGAGCGCCCGCAGTACCGGCACCAGAATGATCAACGCGGCCGCCACGTAGCCGAGCACGCGTTCGGGCAGCAACAGGATCACGAACGGCCAGACAATATAGAACTGCTCTTCGACCGCCAGCGACCACAGCACATTCAGGCTGTCGTGACCGCTTTGATTGAGCGCGTCGCCAATATTGGTCGCGAAGAACGCGTACCACTGCCAGTGCTGCGCCCAACCGAAGCCGAACAGAATCGACGACACCACCATCAGCAGCAAATAAGGCGGCAGGATGCGCCGCGCGCGGCGCGCATAGAAGTAGCCGAAATACGACTGCTGACGCGCCTTGCGTTCGAGCAGGATGCCGGTAATCAGAAAACCGCTCAAAACAAAAAACAGATCGACGCCCATCCACAGCGGCGCTTTCAGCGCGTGCTGGGCGAATACCGCGAGCACGGCGATGGCGCGCAAGCCGTCGAGCTGCACGATGCGGCGTGAGTGGGAGGGCGCTAAGGGCAATGCGCTAGCAGTCATGAACCGTCCATGGTGTGAAGCGGATGAGCCTGGCGAAGGATCGCGCGAGCCTTTTCAAGTCAAGAACAGGGCCTAAGAAAACAGGGGCGCGGTCGCTTCGCGTCGCAACGGGAGTGCAATCGATTCTAGGCAAAAGAAATTGATGAAAAAACGGGAATGAAATGGATAAATGAATCAGATTGCAACAGGGTGTTTCGTTATCCATTCTCAATAGTTTTTTATGCTTGCGACCTGAAATTGTCGTAATGCGTAAGAAGTGCCGTCGGCATCAGAGTGCATCGGTAAAGATGAGTGTGCGGGCGCTACGGGATGCAGGGTTCCGTGTTTATTTTAATTTAATCAATTTTTAAATCACTTTCTTTCACAACGCTTAAAGCGTCGAATATTTTTGAATTATTTTCGATTTTCGTCGCGGCGTTTTTTCCGCGTAATGTGAGCCGTGCGGATTGGGCGGCCAGGGCGGGCGCGTGTGTCACGCGCTCAGTGCTCTTGGACCGGGTCGCGTTCGACCGGGTCGCGCTCGACCGGACTCGCGCTTGGTACTCGCGTTCGACCGGGTCGCGTTCGACCGGGCTCGCGGCCGAGTGACGGCTCTGCGGCGAGCCTTGCCTCAAAGCCTCGTCTTATATGTCGTGCCTGGCGTGAATCAGTCTCACGTTCTCGCGTCGCTTCTAGCGGTCTCTGCTGTCACTTCATTGGATTTTGCATCCGCGCGGGCTATGTGCCCGATCGCGGCACGGCCCGGATTGGAGGAATTACTTTGGCCCGTTTCACGTTCAAAACCTGGTTTGCTGTACTCGCCTGTGCGGCCGGCATGACGGCGGCATCGGTCAGCTTCACGGCATCCGCGGAAACCGTGTTGAACGCGAAAAATTCCTGGGTCGGCAACACCTTCGGTTTCGGCGACGGCACGTGGACGCAGATCAACATCACGGCGATTGCGGTCGCACCCGACGGCAAGGTTTATACGAACGCACCGTGGGACGAAAGCGGCGCCGAAGCGAGCGTCTACCAGAACGGCAAGATGCTGGGCTTCGCGGGCGGCACGCACGGTTGGGGCAACGGCGGCGGCAGCGCGATCGCGGTGAATCGCAAGTACGCCTTCGTGGCGATCGCGGTCGGCAACGAAAAGGGACGTCTGGTCGAGCAGGGTGTGTGGCCGGAAAAGGGCAAGCAATGGTTCGGTATTTCGCGCCGGCTGATCGCCGATCCGAAGCGCGCCGCGCCGTTCCAGCCGGCCGCGAACGGCGCGGACCCGCATGCGCAACTGGCAGCCGGCTTTCTGATGATGAACGAAGTGCCGACCGGCACGAGTGCCGAAATCGGCGGTCTGGCGGCGAATGACACCACGCTTTACGCGGCGAACACCGCGCGCGATCGCATCGAGGTGTATGACGCGGAGTCGATGCAGCAGAAAACCACCTGGACCGTGCACGAACCGGGCCGCATTGCGCTCGCCCCCGACGGCACGCTTTGGGTATTGAGCGGTACGCGCAATGATAAGGCGCCCCATGTGGAGCACTACACCGCCGCCGGCAAGCGTATCGACGAAACCTTCACGCTGCCCGCCGATTCGGTCGCGGTCGATATCGCTGTCGATGCACAAGGCCGCGTTCTGATCGCCGACAACGGTCCGCGTCAGCAAGTGCTGTTCTTCAGCAAGAGCAATGGCCGTTACGCGGAGTCGGGCTCGCTCGGCGAACGCGGCGGTATTTTCAGCGGCGTCCCCGGCAAGCCGGGACCGCAGCGCTTCAACGGTCTGACCGGCGTCGGCGTGGATGCGCACGGCAACGTCTATGTGTCGACCAACGGCATCGGACCGCGTTACGACCCGATCGGCGCGGGCCTCGGCGCCACGCTCGAAAGCTATGCACCGGACGGCAAACAGAACTGGCAGGTGCAAGGCTTGTTGTTCGTCGACGGCGCATGGATCGACCCGTCACGTCCGGATAGCGTCTACACGGGCAACAAACGCTTCGAACTCGATCTCTCGAAGCCTGCAGGTCAGGACTGGAAATACGCGGGTTTTCTGTCGAACCGCTTCAAGTATCCCGACGACCCTGTCTTTCACACCGACCAGTATCCCGGCTTGCCGATCGCCCGCAAGCTCAAGGGCCACACGTTCCTGTACCTGACCGACATGTACGCGGACCACCTGAAGATCTATCGCTTCGATGCGCAGCAGGACGGCGAAGTGGCGATTCCTTCGGGCTTCATCGCCGGGCGCGAGCGCGCCGTCGCCAAGGTGCCGAATGCGCCGTCGGGCGGCGACTGGATCTGGCGCGACGTGAACGGCGACGGCAAGTTCAACACGGACGAATTCACGCTCAATACGAGCGGCACGAAGCTCGCGGGCGGTTGGGGCTGGTGGGTCGATAGCGCCGGCGACATCTGGCGCACCCGCGATAACAAGGGCATCTACCGCTTCCGTTTCGGCGGCCTCGATGCGAAGGGCAACCCTATCTACTCGTATTCGAATCTCACGCAATACCCGGTGCCGCAACCGTTCACCGAACTGCATCGCGCGATCTACGACCCGGACACCGACACGATGTATGTGACCGGCTATACGCCCGATACGCCGGCCGATCGCGGCTTCTGGAAAGAAGTGGGCCGCGTGCTGGTGCGCTACGACAAATGGTCGAGCGGCAATCCGGTGCAGCGCTATTCGATCACGCTGCCGTGGACCACGCAGACCCAACCCATCGCCACGATTATCGGTCTCACGCTCGAAGGGCAATACCTCTTCGGCGTCGAACCGGTCGGCGCCGTGCACGTGTGGGACAAGGACAGCGGCCGCGAGGTCGGCGTGATCCGTCCGGGCCCGGAAGTGGGCCGCGCCTCGGGCTGGGTCGACGTGCCCAACGGCATCAGCGCCGCGAAACGCAGCAATGGCGAGTACCTCGTGTTCGTCGAAGAAGACGCGCGCGGGAAAGTAATGATGTATCGCTGGAAGCCGTGAGGCGCCGCACGGCATGAACGCTTTCTTCGCAATACCAGGCAAATGTAGTCAAACCCAGGGCATCCGATGGACAAAGGCATTCTCAAGAACGTAGCGATCAACTTCTTCGGGCTGGTACTGCCGACTTTCGTCTCGCTCGTGACCGTGCCGTCGTATATCAAGCTGCTCGGCGTCGAGCGCTACGGCGTGATCAGTCTCGTGTGGACGCTGATCGGCTACTTCGGGATTCTCGATCTCGGCATGAGCATGGCTGCGCAGAACCACATCTCGAAGGCACGCGCCTCGGGCGACAGGAGCGAGAGCGCACGCGTGTTCTGGAGCGCGACGTGGCTCAATCTCGCGACCGGCATCGTCGGTGGCCTGATCATTTATTTCGGCGCGTTTCTGTACACCGCGTACTTCACCAAGGTGTCGCCGGAATTGCAGCACGAGGTCTATATGGCGCTGCCGTGGCTCGCGGTGGCGATTCCGATTGCCAACGTGTCGTGGGTGTTCGCCGGCGCGATCAACGGCGCCGAACGCTTCGGCGTCTACAACACCAATCAGACCATCGGCACCTTCCTGTTCCAGTTGCTGCCGCTTGGCGCTGCGCTGTGGATGGGCGCGACCTTGCAGAACGTGCTGGCCGCCGCGGTGTTCGCACGGATTCTGGCGGCGATTCTGCTGGGCCGTTCCGCGCTGAAGGTGCTGGACATTCGCAGCATTCTTCCGCCGCAGCTCGGCGTGGCCAAGGGACTCTTCAACTTTGGCGGCTGGATGCTGATTGCGAGCGTCACCAACATGATCGCGGAATCGCTCGACCGCGTGATGCTCGGCACGAGTCTCGGCGCGCGTTTCGTTACCTATTACACGGTGCCGCAGAACCTCGTGACGCGATTGAATATCGTGCCGACCGCGCTGGTGCGCACGCTGTTTCCGCGCCTGTCTGCCGTGGGCCGCGCGGACGCGGACACCATCACGCAGCAGTCGCTCGAGTTTCTCAACGGCGTGTTCACGCCGGTCGCGCTGGTCGCCATGCTCGTACTCGAGCCGTTCCTGCATCTGTGGGTCGGCAATGAGATCGCCACCGTGGCGGCGCCGGTGGGCCGGATCCTGATTGTCGCCGTGTGGCTTGTCGGCCAGGCGAACGTGACACGGATTCTGATCCAGTCGCAGGTCAACCCGGCCACTGCCGCGCGCGTCGGCTTGTTCGAATTGCCCTTGTTTGCAGGGGCGATGTGGCTCGGCATCACCCATTTCGGCTTGACCGGCGCGGCGATGGCCGTGGCCGGCCGGGCACTGTTCGATTACGCCGTGCTGCTGCGCCTGTCGGCGATTCGCGCGCGCCAGATCGCGCTCGACATGCTCGCCCACCTCGCTTTTCTGCTGGCCGGCCTGTGGCTTGCCAGCTTCCTGCCGAGTCTCGCTTTGGCGATTGTCGCCGGCGTATTGATGGTCGGCGCGAACGTCGCCTGGTCAATCACGATGACACCCGCTTTGCGCGATCTTGCGCGTTCACTGCTGTTGCGACTGAATCCGAGGAAAAGCGCATGAACCACGAAGTCCTTGAAGAAGCCGTGCTGCAATCCGCGACGCGCAGCGCACTGGCTGAACTCTCCACCGTTCCGGGCGTTCAGGCGCCGCCGCGCCACACGGCGTTGCGCCGCGACAAGACGGTGCGTGTCGCGATCGTGCACGACTGGCTCGTCACCTATGCGGGTGCCGAGAAGGTGCTCGAACAGATCGTCGCGTGCTTTCCGGACGCGGACCTGTTCAGCCTCGTCGATTTTCTCGACGATCGCAGCTTCCTGCGCGGCAAGCCGGTCACGACCTCGTTCATCCAGAAACTGCCGCTCGCACGCACCAAGTACCGCACGTATCTGCCGTTGATGCCGCTCGCGATCGAGCAGCTCGACGTGTCGGCCTACGACGTGGTGATTTCCAGCAGCCACGCAGTGGCGAAGGGCATTCTGACCGGTCCCGATCAGGTGCATATCAGCTACGTGCATTCACCGATCCGCTATGCGTGGGATCTGCAGCACCAGTACTTGCAGCAGTCGAAGCTGACCGCCGGGCCGAAGTCGGCGATGGCGCGGCTGATTCTGCATTACATCCGCAACTGGGATATCCGCACGTCGAATTCGGTGGACGGCTTTGTTGCGAACTCCGACTTCATCGCACGGCGAATCAAGAAGGTCTATCAGCGCGAAGCGCAGGTGATCTTTCCGCCCGTCGACGTCGAAGCGTTTTCGCTATATACCGAGAAGGATGATTTCTATCTGACCGCCTCGCGGATGGTGCCGTACAAGAAGATCGATCTGATTGTCGAAGCGTTCGCGCGGATGCCGGAGCGCAAGCTGGTAGTGATCGGCGACGGCCCCGACATGCAGAAGATCCGCGCGAAGGCGGGGCCCAATGTCGAGATCATGGGCTACCAGCCGTTCAAGGTACTCAAGGAAAAAATGAGCCGCGCGAAAGCTTTCGTGTTCGCCGCGGAAGAAGACTTCGGCATTTCAGTGGTCGAGGCGCAGGCGTGCGGCACGCCGGTGATCGCATACGGCAAGGGCGGGGCGCTCGAAACCGTGCGCGATCTGTCCGAGTCGCGGCCCACCGGCATGTTCTTCGACGAGCAGAACGCCGAGTCGATCATTGCGGCGGTCGAGCGTTTCGACGGCCACATGAAGCGTTTTTCGCCGGTGGATTGCCGTGCGAACGCCGAGCGGTTCTCCGCCGCCCATTTCCGCGAACGTTTCTTCGCCCATGTGCGTGATTCGGTGCCGGCAATGCGCTCGGCGACGCTGCCGCCGTACGTCCCCTATAAAGCCGACGCGGCTGCCAGCGCGCCCCGCATTCTCGCGGTCGACCAGAGTGGCGTGCTCGGGGGCGCCGAGTTGTCGCTGCTGGAGATCGTCAAAGCCTTGCGCGCGCGCATCGAAGTCGTGCTGTTCGACGACGGCCCATTCCGTAGTGCGCTTGCCAGGACCGGCGTGACCGTCAACGTGCTGGACGCCGGCGCATTGCGCAATGTCCGCAAGCGTGGCGGGTCATTGCCAAAGGGCCAGGCGCTCAAGGGCTTGATGTCGCTCGTGCGCGCCACGGTGAAACACGCGCGCAACGCCGAGGTGATCTACGCCAACACGCAGCGCGCGATGGTGATCGGCGCGATTGCCGGCAAGCTCGCGAGGCGGCCGGTGGTCTGGCATCTGCGCGATATCGTGAGTCCCGAGCATTTCGGCGGCAAGCAATTGGCGATCATCAAGTGGTGCGCGCGCCTCGGCCTCTCGCATGTGATCGCCAATTCGGCGGCTTCCGCTCGCGCCTTCGCGGAGCTCACGCAGTTCGACAAAAAGCGTATCGACGTGGTGTTCAACGGCATTTCCGCAGCACCGTTCGACGCGTTGCGCGCGGTCCCGCAAGCGGCGCTGCGCCGGCGTCTGAACCTGCCGCAGGACGTGTTTCTGGCTGGCTCGTTCAGCCGCCTCGCGCGCTGGAAGGGGCAACACGTGCTGCTCGAAGCAATGGTCCTCAATCCGCAGATGCATGCGGTGCTGGTGGGCGCCCCGTTGTTTGGCGAGGAGGCGTACGAGATCGACCTGCATGCCTTCGTTCACGCGCACAACCTCGGCGACCGGGTGCATTTTCTAGGCTTCCAGCATGACATTGCGGCTTGTATGTGCGCGGTCG
Organism: Paraburkholderia phytofirmans OLGA172; assembly: GCF_001634365.1. NCBI lineage: Bacteria > Pseudomonadati > Pseudomonadota > Betaproteobacteria > Burkholderiales > Burkholderiaceae > Paraburkholderia > Paraburkholderia phytofirmans. Next base: position 2,475,176 of record NZ_CP014578.1, on the reverse strand, counting down.
ATGCCGTTGTTCATACGTCGATCACGCCGGAGCCGTTCGGCCGCGTGATCGTCGAGGGGATGCTCGCGCAGCGGCCAGTGGTGGCGGCACGCGCGGGCGGCGTGCTGGAGATCGTCGACGACTACGAAAACGGCATGCTGTGCACGCCCGGCGACGCACACGGTCTCGCCGATTCGCTCGCTGAATTGCGCTCGAACGACGAGCTGCGCAATAAGCTCGTCAGGAATGGGTATCAGACGGCGTTGAGCCGGTTTGGGACAGGAACCTATGTGGAAGGTGTTGCGCGGATTCTGAAGCGCGTGGCGGGGCGTTGAGGTGCTCGCGCGGGCGCTTGAGCGGATGGTTGGGCAAAAGGTGATTTAACGCGCGGGTGGGCAGGGACGTGGCCGATCCCTGTCGTTAGCGCAGCGGAGCGAAAGTCCTGAGGGCCTTCGCTCCGTTTTTTTATCGCGCCGTGCGCGGCTTGAAACTCGCCGACCACTTCATTGCCGGGAGTTCGACCAGCCGGTAGAACACGTACGCCACCGGCACCGCCACCAGCATGTAGCCGAACGACGGCCAGATCGACATTTGCAGCGACGAGCGGAACAGAATGGACGACAGCAGCACGAAGATCGGCAGATGGATCAGATACAGCGAGAAGCTGAAGTCGCCGAAGCGCGACAAAAGACGCACGCCTGGCGTATCCGCATTGCGGCGTTCCAGCGCCTTATACAGGTAGAACGCGAAACCGACCGCCCAGAACTGGAATGCGCCGTACTGCCCGAAATGGAACGCTGCGCAGCCGAGCGCGATGAACGCCGCGGCCAGCGCGTAGAGCCAGATCGACGAACGCGCATCCGGAGCGGCACGGGTCTTCGCATCGGCGATCCACGCACCGAGCGTCCACGAAAACCAATAGGACGTGAAGAACTGGATATCGTGGCGCTCGAGCACATAGGCGGACACCACGTTGATCGCCGCGACGATCGCCAGCACGGACGTCATGCCCAGCCGCCGGCGCAGCGCGAATAGCAGCGGATAGATCGCGTAGAACTGCACTTCGAGCGATAGCGTCCAGAGCGCGCCGTTCGATCCATACGTCTTGCCGGCCACGCCTTGCAGCGAAAACAGATTGACAAGGAACGCCTGCAGGCCGATCTCGCGGATCTTGTGATTGACCGGCGGCAACTGCAAGCTGAACCAGTCGAGCGCAAAAGTCAGCACGAGCGCTGCCAGCAGCACCGGATAAATGCGCGCAAAGCGGCGCACCCAGAAATTGCCGGTGTCGAGCCGGTAGTCGGGATTTTTCGCGAGGCGCAGCGCGCCGCCACGATGAATGCAGTAGCCGCTGATCACGAAGAAAATCGGCACACCGGCCGAGCCCCACGCAATCGGGAACGTCAGATACGCGGCAATCGTACTCAGACTGAATGAATGGCCGACGCTTTGGTGAAAGGTCTGCATGCCAACCCATTCGACCTGGCGGCAATGAAAATACGCGACCAGAAGCGCGGCGAAACCCCGCATTGCGTCAATCACGTGTTCCTTGCCGGCGCTGTCGGCTAGCGTTTCGCTCTGCGCGCGCGGCGCGGCTGCCGGCCGTGACGGGGCGAGGGGCAGGGATGAGCCGGCGGCATTCAGGGCTGAGTCGCTCATGCGCGGTCCTTATTCTGAAGGAAGAAATAGCTTATTGCCGGGCGCGCCGTACGCGCCCGTGGTGCATCACATGCTAGTGCACCACGGAGGCAAAAAAATCCATAAAAAATTGCGTATCGAATCGAATTAAATGGCGATTTTGTGACGAATTGTAATTGGGCATAAGCACATGCTACAGCGAATTATTTGCCGGTTTTTTCGTGCTAATTTAAGGCACGGATTCTCTTGACCTGAGGTGAAGTCATGAACCTGCATTTACTCGCCGGCATTGCCGTGCTGCTGATCCTTGTCGCCGCCTCCGCCTACCGGGAGGCGCTGCGCAACGAGCCGATCCGCCGTTTTCGGATCAACCCAGGCAAGCTGCCTCAACTCGAAGAGCACGAATGAGCGGCGCCCGGGAGCGCCTGAGCGGGTCCGCGATTCGCGTCCGGACCCGTTTGAGGCTCGCCGATATCCGCTTCGCCGAATACGTAAAATTTTCGGGATTTCCGAAAATAATTCGATCCCGCTACGTAATTGTTTCCTGATGAAGGCCACGATCGGGAATGACGAAAGAGAATCGATTTATTTATTCGAATCGAAAAAATAACGCCAGAAATGAATTAATTTTTTGTTAGTCTTTTCGGCGACATCGAGTGGCCGCCAGGCCCGCGACACACTAATTTCTAACCGATGTGGGAATGCCTACCATGCTGAAAGTCACCAAAGCTGTGTTTCCCGTAGCGGGCCTCGGGACACGATTCCTGCCGGCTACCAAAGCAAGTCCCAAGGAAATGCTGCCGATCGTCGACAAGCCGCTGATCCAATACGCGGTTGAAGAGGCGATTGCCGCCGGCATCACCGAGATGATCTTCGTGACGGGCCGCAGCAAGCGCGCTATCGAAGATCATTTCGATAAATCCTACGAGATCGAAGCGGAGCTCGAAGCGCGCAACAAGCAGAAGCTGCTCGACCTCGTGCGCAGCATCAAGCCGGCCAACGTCGACTGCTTCTATGTGCGTCAAGCCGAAGCGCTCGGCCTGGGCCATGCGGTGCTGTGCGCCGAAAAACTGGTGGGCGGCAGCCCGTTCGCCGTGATTCTGGCGGATGACTTGCTGCACAGCGAGAAGCCGGTGATGAGCCAACTCGTGGACACGTTCAACCACTATCACAGCTCGGTGATCGGCGTCGAAACCATCGCGCGTGAAGACAGCCGCTCGTACGGCGTCGTGGACGGCCGCGAGTGGGAAGACAATGTGATCAAGCTGTCGGGCATCGTCGAAAAGCCGGCACCGGACAAGGCGCCGTCGAACCTCGGCGTGGTGGGCCGCTATGTGCTGATGCCGACCATCTTCAAGCATATCCGTGCGCTCAAGCCGGGGGCCGGCGGTGAGCTGCAATTGACCGATGCGGTGCAATCGCTGCTGACTGAAGAGCAGGTTCTCGCGTACCGCTACTTCGGCACACGCTTCGATTGCGGCAGCAAGCTGGGCTACCTGAAGGCGACGGTTGAATTCGCGCTGCGTCATCCGGAAGTGAAAGCGGATTTCGAAGCGTATCTGCAATCGTATCTGCAGGCGAATATGCAGGCCAGCGTGCCGGCGCAATATACGGCTGAAGCGGCTTAGAGGGTGTTAGGAACTTTGAGTTAGACCTGGTATCCTGGCGGAATGAAAAACCGCAGGCCATACCCAACGGATGTGTCGGATGAAGAGTGGTACTTCGCCGCTCCGTACCTGACCTTGATGAACAAAGACGCGCCGCAGCGCCGCTACGAACTGCGCGAGATGTTCAACGCGCTGCGCTGGATCGTACGTGCGGGTGCGCCGTGGCGTTTGTTGCCCAATGATTTTCCACCGTGGGAACTGGTCTACCAGCAGACGCAACGCTGGATTCAGGCAGGCTGTTTCGAGGCGATGGTGAATGACCTGCGTTCGATCATCCGGATCGCACAGGAGCGCCGTGGTCAACCCAGCGCGGTCATTCTCGACGGGCGGACCCTGCAGTCGACATGCGAGAGTGGGCCTCGCGCCGGTTACGACGGCTACAAACGCAAACGCGGCAGTAAGGTCCACATGGCGGTTGATACTTTGGGGCAGTTGCTTGCTGTGCATGTTACGCCGGCCAACGAACAGGAACGCGCGCAGGTCGGAGAACTGGCGCGTCAGGTTCAGCAGGCCACGGGCCAGACGGTCAAGGTGGCGTTCGCCGATCAGGGATATACCGGCGAAGAGCCTGCGCAGGCGGCACTCGACGAAGGGATTGAGCTTCAGGTAATCAAGCTGCCGGAGGCGAAGAAGGGCTTCGTGCTGTTGCCGCGCCGCTGGGTGGTCGAGCGCAGCTTCGGCTGGCTCAACCGGTTCCGACGACTGGCCAGAGACTACGAACGATTGCCCGAAACCTTGGCTGGTTTGCATTTCGTCGTATTCTCCGTGCTTATGCTTGTTCACTTTGCAACCCTTAACAAAAGTGCCTAACACCCTCTAAGGATAAGAGGCCGCTTCAACAGCTTCAACAGCTTCAAGCAGCAGCAACGCGCAAATTAAAAAACGGGCGCCGCATCATCCGGCGCCCGCCTTTCTTTTCGGCCTGGTTTTCGGCTGCGACCCGGGCGGGCCCGAAAGATCGAGCCTTATACCCAAGCCACCGCCAAAGAAGCCTTTACTGCTCCTTCTTCACTTCCAGCCGGAACTTATGCAGCAACGGTTCCGTATAGCCGCTCGGCTGCTGGCGCCCCTCGAATACCAGCGCTTGCGCGGCCTTGAACGCCAGCGTGTCGAAGCCCGGCGCCATCGGCTTGTAGTGCGGATCGCCCGCGTTCTGCTCGTCGACCACCTTCGCCATACGCTTGAAAGTCTCGTCGACCAGCTCGCGCGTCACCACGCCGTGATGCAGCCAGTTAGCGATGTGCTGGCTGGAAATACGCAGCGTCGCCCGGTCTTCCATCAGGCCAACGTTGTGAATGTCCGGCACCTTTGAGCAGCCCACGCCCTGATCGATCCAGCGCACCACGTAGCCGAGAATGCCTTGCGCGTTGTTCTCGATTTCGCTGCGAATCTCGTCCGCGTTCCACTTCGCCTCGGCGACGACCGGAATCGTCAGCAGGCCGTCGAGCAGTTCGTCGCGCACTGTCGAGTAGTCCGTGCGTTCGAGTTCCTGCTGAATCGCCTGCACGTCGATCTGGTGATAGTGCAGCGCGTGCAGCGTCGCGGCGGTCGGCGAGGGCACCCATGCGGTGTTCGCGCCGGCCTTCGGATGCACGATCTTCTGTTCGAGCATGGCATGCATCAGATCGGGCATCGCCCACATGCCCTTGCCGATCTGCGAGCGGCCACGCAGGCCCGCGCTCAAACCGACCAGCACGTTGCTGCGTTCGTACGCCGTAATCCATGCGCTCGACTTCATGTCGCCCTTGCGCATCATCGGGCCGGCTTCCATTGCCGAGTGCATTTCGTCGCCGGTGCGGTCGAGGAAACCCGTGTTGATAAACGCGACACGCTCGGACGCTTCGCCGATACAGGCGAGCAGATTGACGCTCGTGCGGCGCTCCTCATCCATGATGCCCATCTTGATCGTGTTGCGCGGCAGCTTGAGCAGGTCTTCGACGCGCGCGAACAGCTCGCTCGCGAACGCGACTTCGGCCGGGCCGTGCATTTTCGGCTTCACGATATAGATCGAGCCGGTGCGCGAATTCAGCTTGTGCTTGCGGTCGTGCAGCGCGCACAGCGTCGTGATGACGGCATCGAGAATGCCTTCCGGAATCTCGTGCCCGTCTTTGGTCAGCACGGCCGGGTTCGTCATCAAATGGCCGACGTTGCGGATGAACAGCAGCGAGCGGCCATGCAGCACGACCGGCGCTGTGCCGTTCGCGGCGGTGTACACGCGGTCGGCGTTCAGACGGCGCGTGAAGGTCTTGCCGCCCTTCGTGACTTCCTCCGCCAGGTCGCCATTCATCAGGCCGAGCCAGTTGCGATAGAGCTGGACCTTGTCGTCCGCGTCGACTGCTGCAACGGAGTCTTCGCAGTCGATGATCGTGCTCACCGCCGCTTCGACCAGCACGTCCTTCACATGCGCCGAATCGGATTTGCCGATCGAATCGTTCGCGTCGATCTGGATTTCGAAGTGCAGGCCGTTGTGCTTCAACAGCACGGCGGACGGTGCGCTCGCATCGCCCTGATAGCCGATGAATTGCGCCGGCGCTTTCAGTTCGGTCTTGCCGCTCTTCAGCGTGACGACGAGCTTGCCGCCTTCGACGCTAAAAAGCGTGGCGTCGGCGTGCGAGCCGTTCGTGAGCGGTGCGGCCTGATCGAGAAACTTGCGGGCATATGCGATCACCGCGGCGCCGCGCACCGGGTTAAAGGCCTTCTGCTTTTCGGCGCCGTTGGTTTCGGGGATCGCATCGGTGCCGTACAGCGCGTCGTACAGGCTGCCCCAGCGTGCGTTCGCTGCGTTCAGCGCATAGCGCTGATTCGACAGCGGCACGACGAGCTGCGGTCCGGCCTGTTCGGCGATTTCAGTGTCCACCTGGTCGGTCGTGGCTTTGACGCTCGCCGGCACCGGCACGATGTAGCCGATGCCTTCGAGGAAGGCGCGGTACGCGCGCAGATCGCGCACCGGGCCCGGATTGGCGCGATGCCAGGTGTCGAGTTCGGTTTGCAGGCGGTCGCGCTCGGCCAGCAGCGCACGGTTTTTGGGCGCCAGCTCGTGCACGAGGGCGTCGAAACCTGACCAGAATGCGGCGCTGTCGATACTGGTGCCGGGCAGGGCTTCGGTTTCGACGAACTGGTCGAGATTGGCGGCGACTTGCAGTCCACCGCGCGGGTTCATCTGAGTCATCGACTGCTCCATCTTTGAATGGGACCGATGAGGGGGCATCGGTCCGTGTTGTGCGTCGTTTTTATTGCCGTCGCTTTGAACGGATTTCGAGCGAAATGCGAACTTAAGCGGCGATTGCCTGAATACCCGCGCGGGCGATTTGCGCGTCCTGATCCGACTTCACGCCCGACACGCCGACCGCGCCGACCACCTGGCCGTCGACGATCACCGGCACGCCGCCTTCCAGCGTGCCTTGCAGCGGCGCGCTCAGGAATGCGGTGCGGCCGTTGTTGATCATGTCTTCGTATACCTTGGTTTCGCGGCGGCCGATCGCCGAAGTGCGGGCTTTTTCCGTCGCGATGTACGAACTGGCCGGCGAGCTGCCGTCCAGACGCAGCATGCCGAGCGGGTGACCGCCATCGTCGACCACCACGATGGCGACGGCCCACTGGTTCTTCTCGGCCTCCGCGCGGGCGGCTTCGAGGATTCGGGTCGTTTCGGCAACGGTCAACACGGGTTTGCTCAGCATAATCAATTTCCTGTTTCGGTTACGGTAGGGATGCTTCCAGGCAAACTTGCCAGCCTTGTTTTAGCCAGAGCGCTTCGCCTGGGGATTTTACGTCCAAGCGCGGCCGGAAGAAACGGCCGCATGGCCCAGCCGGTTTCAAGCAGCGCGCCGAATCCCGCCGGATTCGGAATCCCCCGGCGCAAACCCTCGCTCAGCAGGCGTGCCGAGGCAGGACGTTCAACGCGTGGCAGCGTTTTACAATCGGGCATCAACACAAGAAATCGCGTGTTCCTCACGCTCCACACCATGCCCACCATCAGCGAGCTTTTTGTCTATCCGATCAAATCCTGCGCCGGCATTGCGCTCAATGAAGCACGCCTGCTCGCCACCGGCCTCGAATACGACCGATACTGGATGGTCACCGACCCGGGCGGTGCGATGCTCACACAGCGCGCGTATCCCCGCATGGCGCTGATCCATGTCGAACTCGGCGAACGTGATCTCGTGATTCGCGCGCCGGGCATGAGCGAGTTGCGCACGCCGCTCGACGCCGCCGGACTCAGCGCGCCGCAACCGGTGCAAACCGTGGTTTGGGACGACGCGGCCTACGGGCTTGACGCCGGCGAAGAAAGCGCCGCCTGGTTTTCAGCGTTTCTCGGCGTGCCGGCGCGGCTTCTGCGCTTCAATCCCGAGCGCGCGCGGATTGTCGATCCGGACTACACCGGCAGTGTCGGCGGCGCCACCACGCATTTCGCCGATGGTTTTCCGCTGCTGGTGATCGGCCAGGCCTCGCTCGACGATCTGAACCGGCGCCTGAACAGTAAGGGCGCTCCGTCGATTCCGATCGACCGGTTTCGCCCCAACGTCGTACTGACGGGACTCGATGCGTACGAAGAGGATTATGTCGAGAGCCTGAATGTCGACGCAGCCGGGGATCGGGCCGTGCAGTTGCAACTGGTCAAGCTGTGCTCGCGCTGCCCGATGCCGACCATCGATCAGGCGAAGGGCGCGCCCGATCCCGATTGGCCGAACGAGCCCACCGACACCATGAGCCTCTACCGGGCGAATCCGCAGCGAAATGGTGCGCTGACGTTCGGCAACAATGCAGTCGTTGCGCGCGGCGCCGGAACGTGGCTGCGCGTCGGGCAAGCGGTCGAGGCCGAATTGGGCTTTGGTGATTAGGCTGGGCTCAAGCACGCGCGCAGTGCTGCGTCGCACCACCCCTGTGCCTCGCTGCATCAAAACGTATTGCGCCCCGGACTGACGGCACGTCTGTGCCATTCGCCGCCGGGCCCCGTGCCACGGTGCTGCAGTGGGAATTTTGCACGGTTGGCACAAGCTTTGCATTAAGCCTGTCATCGGATCAACGTGGATCCGTCGCGAGCGCAACAACATGGCGCTCGCCGCAGCACAGGTCAGGACAACGGCGTCCCCCGAATTCAGTCATCGACTGGGTTCGCGGGACGCCGTTTTTATTTCCGGAATCGCTTTCGCGCAGCAGCCCTTCGGCAGCGATTCGAGCCCAGCACATTGAGGAAGCCGCGGTCATGAAAATCATCGTTATCGGTCACGGGATGGTCGGCCACAAACTGGTCGAATGCCTCGCACAAGACGCGGCGCACGGCCTCGATATCACCGTGCTGTGCGAAGAATCCCGCCCGGCGTACGACCGTGTGCATCTGTCCGAATTCTTCGCAGGCAAGACGGCGGACGATCTGTCGCTCGTCGAGCCGGGCTTCTTCGAACGCCAGAACGTCTTGCTGAAGCTGAATGCGAAAGCCGTGGCGATCGATCGCGACGCGCGCACCGTGACGGTATCGACCGGTGAGACGCTACCGTACGACAAGCTGGTGTTCGCCACGGGCTCCTATCCATTCGTGCCTCCCGTGCAAGGCCGTGAACGCGCCGACTGCTTCGTCTACCGCACCATCGACGACCTCGAAGCGATGCAGGAATGCGGCGCCCGCTCGAAGACCGGCACGGTGGTCGGCGGCGGCCTGCTCGGTCTTGAATGCGCGAAGGCACTGCGCGACATGGGCCTGCAAACACACGTGGTCGAATTCGCGCCGCGCCTGATGGCGGTTCAGGTCGACGAAGGCGGCGGCCGCGTGCTGCGCACCAAGATCGAGGAACTCGGCGTGACGGTGCACACGCAGAAGAACACCTCGGCGATTGTCGACGGCGAAAACGGCACGCATCGCATGCAATTCGCCGACGGCAGCTTCCTCGACACGGACATGATCGTGTTCTCCGCGGGCATTCGTCCGCGTGACGACCTTGCACGCGAGAGCGGCCTCGCGCTCGGCGAACGCGGCGGCATCGTGATCGACAACGCGTGCCGCACCAGCGACCCGCACATCTATGCGATCGGCGAGTGCGCGTTGTGGAACGGTCAACTGTTCGGCCTCGTCGCGCCGGGTTATGACATGGCGCGCACGGTGGCGAAGCAACTGCTCGGCGACTCGGCGGAATTCGCCGGCGCCGACATGAGCACCAAGTTGAAGCTGATGGGCGTGGACGTCGCCAGCATCGGCGACGCGCACGGCAACACGCCGGGCAGCCGCGCGTATCAGTTCAGCGACGAACGCAAACAGGTCTACAAAAAGCTGGTGGTGTCCGAGTGCGGCAAGTATCTGCTCGGCGGCGTGATGGTCGGCGACGCGAGCGAATACGGCACGCTGCTGCAGATGATGTTGAACCGGATCGAGTTGCCGGCATCGCCCGAATTCCTGATCCTGCCGTCGTCCGACGGTCTGGCGAAACCCGCGCTCGGCGTCGAGGCATTGCCCGCCGGCGCGCAGATCTGCTCGTGCAACAACGTCTCGAAGGGCGACCTGTGCGCCGCCGTGTGCGCGGGCGCGACCGACATCGGCGCGTTGAAGTGCGCGACCCAGGCCGGCACCTCGTGCGGCGGCTGCGTGCCGCTCGTCACGCAGGTGATGAAAGCGGAGATGAAAAAGCAGGGCCTCGCGGTCAACAACCACCTGTGCGAACACTTCGCGTATTCGCGCCAGGAGTTGTATCACATCGTGCGCGTAGAGGGTTTGCGCAGCTTCGGCGAATTGCTGGAGAAGCACGGCCACGGCCTCGGCTGCGACATCTGCAAGCCGGCTGTGGCGAGCATCCTCGCCTCGTGCTGGAACGAATTCGTGCTGAAGAAAGAGCACGCTTCGCTCCAGGATACCAACGATTACTACCTCGCCAACATCCAGCGCGGCGGCACCTATTCCGTTGTGCCACGCATGGCAGGGGGTGAAGTGACGCCCGACGGTTTGATCGCGGTCGGTCAGGTGGCGAAGAAATACGGCCTCTATACGAAGATCACCGGTGGCCAGCGGGTCGACCTGTTCGGCGCGCGGGTCGAGCAACTGCCGTTCATCTGGGAAGAACTGATCGCGGCCGGCTTCGAATCGGGCCATGCGTATGGCAAATCGTTGCGCACGGTGAAGTCGTGTGTGGGTTCGACGTGGTGCCGCTACGGAGTCGGCGATTCGGTGGGCCTCGCGATCGAACTCGAGAACCGCTACAAAGGCTTGCGCACGCCGCACAAAATCAAGTTCGGCGTATCCGGCTGCACTCGCGAATGCGCGGAGGCGCAGGGCAAGGACGTCGGCATCATCGCCACCGAGAAGGGCTGGAATCTCTACGTCTGCGGCAACGGCGGCATGAAGCCGCGCCATGCCGAATTGCTTGCCTCGGATCTCGACAAGGAATCGCTGGTGCGCTACATCGACCGCTTCCTGATGTTCTACGTGCGCACGGCCGACCGTCTGCAACGCACCAGCGTGTGGCGCGACAACCTCGAAGGCGGGCTCGACTATCTGATCGACGTGGTCGTCAACGATCACCTCGGCGTGGCCGCGGAGCTCGAAGCGGAAATGCAGCACGTGGTCGAAACCTACGAATGCGAATGGAAGAAAGCCGTCACCGATCCTGAAACGCGCAAGCGCTTCCGTCACTTCGTCAACAGTGGCGAGCCGGACAGTAACGTCGCCTTCGTCGAGGAGCGCGGCCAGATCCGGCCCGCGACGACAGCCGAGCGGCGCTCGAAGCTCGCTTCGATTCCGGTGGTTGCCGAAACCGTCTGATTCTTTCCCGTGTCATTCACTGAGAACTTCATATTTGAGGATGCCTGATGAAAAACGTGATGAACTCCCTAAAAAGTGGGGACTGGCGCGCGCTAGTAGCGTGTTTTCTCTATTTCGACACCGGCTTCACCGTCTGGGTTCTGTATGGGCCGCTCGCGCCGTTCATCAGCAAGAGCGTTGCAATGACGCCTGCGCAGCAAGGTTTGCTGGTCGCCGTGCCGGTGCTGTCGGCGGCGATCCTGCGCGTGACGCTCGGTAACCTCTATCAATCGGCGCACGGCAAACGCATCGCGCTGATGGGCGTGTTGCTGTCGGCGGTGCCGACGATCGTGCTGCCGTTGTTGCCGTTCGTGCCGTCGTATACCTTGCTGCTGGTGCTCGGCGTGTTCCTCGGCGTGGGCGGTGCAAGCTTCGCGGTGGCGCTGCCGATGGCCGGCAGCAACTATCCGCCGAAAGTGCAGGGCCTGGTACTGGGTCTTGCCGCCGCGGGCAATATCGGCGCGGTGCTCGACGGCTTCCTGTTCCCGCAACTTGCGGCGCACTACGGATGGCAAATGGCGACTGCCGGCGCACTGCCGTTGCTCGCGATTGCTGCGATCACGCTGTACTTCTGGGCCAACGATTCCGGTATCAAATCGGGCAGCGTGTTGCGCGCGTTCGGCAGCTTTGCGGTAACGCTGGCCGGTTTGATCGTACTCGTGCTGCTGGTCGAAGCGGGCTTGTTCGGTTCGGGCAAGACCGGTGTGCTGCTGTTGCCGGTGGTCGGTGCGCTGCTGGCGATTGCGGTGCTGCCCAAGCGCTATCGCGCGGTGCTGGCCGAGCGCGACACGTGGGTGATCATGCTGGTGTACAGCATCACGTTCGGTGGGTTTGTCGGCATGTCGTCGTATGTTTCGCTGCTGCTGACCAACCTGTATCAGTTGTCGAAGATCGACGCGGGTCTGTTCATGGCGCTGCTTGCCGCAACCGGCGCGATGGTGCGGCCGCTCGGCGGCCTGATTGCCGACAAGGTGTCCGGCGTGCGCGCGTTGACCTTACTGCTCGCGATCATTTCGCTGTGTGATTTCGTCTTCGCCGCCGCGATGCCGTCGATGGTGGGCGGGATTGCGCTGCTGCTGTGCCTGTACGTGGCCTTCGGTCTGGGGAATGGCGCGACCTTCCAGTTGGTGCCGCATCGTTGGGCGGGCCGCACTGGGCTGATGTCGGGCATCGTCGGCGCAGCCGGCGGTGTAGGCGGCTTTTATCTGCCGGTCGTGATGGGTATCGCGAAGGAGAGCACGGGCAGCTATCAGATGGGCTTTGCGACCTTCGGTGCGCTGGCGGCTTGCGCGTTTCTCGCGATCGTCGCACTGCGCCGTCCGTGGATGGCGTGGTCGATGCACAGCAGCGTGATGCACGTCCACGCAACGGAGTAATGCAACAGGATTTGAACATTTATGCCCGCGGAGCCGCTGACGGGGCGGCTCCTGCCCTCCAAACCCTGACGCTCAGAACTTGTGCCGCAGCGCAACCCGCGCGACGACCTGATTCCCCGTCGATGACGGCGCCTGCACGCCCGGAATGAACGCGTTGTCGAGAATCGAGTGGGTCGAGTCGCCCGCGACCTTCTGATACTCGCCCTGCACATAAACATCCGTGCGTTTGGACAAGTTGTAATCCGCCATCAACCCGACCGAGTGAATCTTCGGCTTCACGCTGCCAGTCGACGCATCGTAGTTCTCCATCGTGTACACATACTGCACGCCGATAAAGAAGGCCGGCGTGAACTGGTATTTGCCGTTCACTTCGAAGTTCTGGTATTTCAGCGTGTTCAACCCGACGCCGGATGCCGCCAGCGGGATGCCGATATAGCCGTTGCCGGTCGGATCCTTATAGTTCGAGTTGGTGTAGGCAAAACCGGCGGTCGCCGAACCGAACGTGTAGTTGATGCCGCCGCCGAACACCCGCATGCGCCCGGCGATGAAGCTCGCATCGTTCGCGGTGATCGCGCCGGTGGAGCCGACGCCCGGATTGTTCGCCTGCAAGTACGCGGCCGCAATCAGCAGGCCGCCGTTCGCATACTGGCCACCGAAGCTGTAGGCGCGGTTGTTCGCGAAGTTCGTGTCGTTGCTGAAGCTGTACACGCCGCCGAACTGGAAGCCCGCGATCTCCGGGCTCGCGTATTTCACGCTGTTGCCGAGACGGAACGAGTTGTCCGTATTGTCGTTGTCGTACGGGTGTGCAAACAGGTAGCCGGCCCAGTTGCCGTTGGCCGTGGTCTGCGCGAGGTAGTCGACCACCGAGTCGTACTGGCGTCCGAGTGTGACCGTGCCGAACCGGCCGTCGCTCAAACCCACGTAAGCCTGGCGGCCGAACATGCGGCCGCCCTGGCCGAGCCGCCCCGAACTCACGTCGAAGCCGTTTTCCAGCTGGAACACCGCCTTCATGCCGCCACCCAGATCTTCCGAACCCTTCATGCCCCAGCGGCTGCCTTGCGCATAACCGCTCGCCATTTCCCACACCGCGCCGCGCCCGGCGTTGTTGGTGTAGTCGATGCCTTCGTCCAGCACTCCGTACAAGGTCACGCTGCTTTGCGCGAAGGCTGACGAGGCCGTCAACGAGGCGAGTGCGGTGAAGGCTGCGGTGGCGATGACATTCTTTTTCATTGTGAGCTCCAGACTTTGGTCATGAGCGGCCCCGTGGTTCGAAACAGGGTTCGACCAGCCGCGAAGGCCGCCGCTTGTTGGCAAAGCCCGGATTCTGCTATTCGAGATGGGAGTCGCGTATGAGGCACATCCCTGGATAAACGTGATTTTTTCGAATGTTTGTCCCGCGAATTATTCGCTTGTGGGGCGCCGTGCCTCCGGAGAAAAATTCCGTCCATGCACCTTCGGCATGAAGGCAATGCGCTACCGCACCCGCTTTTTCAGGAGACGACATGCGACTCGATCGGAATTTTGCTAACGGCTGCTTCATCGATGCGGCAAGCGGCGAGCTCATCGCCGTCACCAACCCCGCCACCGAAGCCGTGATTGCCCACGTCACGGGCGCTACCCGGGCCGAGGCCATCGCCGCGGTCGACGCCGCCGCAGCCGCGCAAAAGGGCTGGCGCAAGCTGCCTTCGGCCGAGCGCGCGGTCTATCTGCACAAGCTCGCCGATGCCCTCGCCGAATGCGCGCCCGCCATTGGCGCGGCGCTCGCGCTGGAGTCGGGAAAGAGCGTTGCCGACGCCACCAATGAAGCGATCTACGCTGGCCAGATCACCCGCTACCACGCCGAATGGGCGCGCCGCATCGAAGGCGAGGTGATCCCGAGCGACACGCCCGACGAAAACCTCGTGCTGCATCGGGAGCCGATCGGTGTAGTCGCTTGCCTGATCCCATTCAACTATCCGGTCTATACGTTCATGCGCAAGGTGGCGCCTGCGCTGATCGCCGGCAACACGGTGGTGGTGCGCCCGAGCAACAACACACCGACCTCGGCGTTCGAGATCGCTAAGGCGGTTGAGAAGGCAGGGCTGCCGGCCGGCGTCGTCAACATTCTCGCGATGAATCATGCAACCGCCGAGGCGCTCTGTACGCATCCCAAGGTCGGCATGATCACGCTGACCGGCAGCGTCGGCGCGGGCCGCAAGGTGCTCGAATACTGCAAGGCGAACATCGCCAGGCCGTCGCTCGAACTGGGCGGCAAGACGCCCGCCATCATCGAGGCGGATGCCGATCTCGAGCAGGCCGCGCGCGATCTGGTTGCGTCCAAAACCACTCACTGCGGGCAGCTTTGCACGGCGATCGAACGCGTCTACGTGCAGGAGAGCGTGCATGACCGTTTTGTCGCACTGCTGAAAAAGCACATGAGCGCGGTGGAAAGCGGCGATCGCAGCGAACAGCCTTTGCTGATGGGGCCCCTTGTCAACGACGCCTCGCGTCAGTCGATTCACGGCATGGTCGAGCGCGCGATTGCCGCGGGCGCCACGCTCGAAACCGGCGGCAGACTGCCGCAAGGCAAGGGCTTTTTCTATCCGGCTACGCTGCTCTCGAACTGCCGTCAGGACATGGAAATCATCCAGGAAGAAAGCTTCGGTCCGATCATGCCGGTCGTCAAATACCGCACGCTCGACGAAGCGCTGGAAATGGCCAACGACCATCAGTTTGGTTTGTCGTCGGTGCTCTACACCGAGAACTATCGCAGCGCGATGAAAATCGCCAACGGCATCGAGGCGGGCGAGTTGTATGTGAACCGTACGCCAGCCGATCCGTATCAAGGTTTCCACGCGGGCTGGAAACGTTCGGGGCTCGGCGGCGACGACGGCAAGCACGGCATGCTCGAATTCACGCAGACCCGTCTCGTGGTCATGAAGTACTGAAGCTGAAACCGGCGCGTGCTGCGCGATTCGGAGTAGACAGCACGCGTCGCCTTGAAACCCACAGAAACGCAGCAAACTCGCTGCACTTATAACAACAAATTAGAGATCCGGCGGACCGTTTGAGCGGCGCTGTGTCTATCAGGAGAACTCAAGTGTCATCTCAACCTGTTCAATCCACCGCGTCGCTCGCCTCAAGCGACGCAGAAGCCGCACTGCAAGACAGCAAGGCTCACCGCTATATCCAGCTCATGTTGCTGGTGCTGGCGGCCGGCGCGATTTACCCGATTCTGTATCTTCGGCAGGTCTATCAGCCGACGATGCTCGAAGTGTTTCACATCACCGATAGTCAGCTCGGCTATCTGTATTCGTCGCTCGGCACGATCTTTCTGCTGAGCTACCTGCCGAGCGGCTGGCTCGCCGACCGGATCGCGCCGCGCCTGTTGATCTGCTTTTCGCTGATTGCAACCGGCGTGCTCGGTCTGTGGTATTCGACCGCGCCGTCGTTCAACGTGCTGATGCTGATCTTCGGCGGCTGGGGCTTGACGACTGGATTGACGTTCTGGGCTGCCGTCATCAAGCGCGTGGCAATGATCGCCGGCACGCACGAGCAGGGTCGCTTCTTCGGTTTGCTCGACGGCGGACGCGGCTTGATCGAAGCCATGCTCGCGACCATTGCGATCACGCTGTTCGCCTGGTTCACGCAGACCAAGGGGGAGCCGGTGGCGGCCGGTTTCAAGCTGGTCGTCTACATGTACGCCTTTCTGTGCATCGCGCTCGGTGTGGTGCTCGCGCTCGTCAAAGACCCGCAAGGCACAAAAGACGCCGCTGCCAACCGCGCCACGCGCAAACGCAGCAACGTGCTGGCCGATCTGAAAACGCTCGCGTCGATTCCCGCGTTGTGGTTGGTCGCGGCCATTGTGTTCTGCGGCTACCAGGTGTTTTGGGCCACCTACAGTTTCTCCGCGTATCTGCATGAAGGCGAGATCGGCTTGACGGTGGTGATGGCCGGCACGATCACCACGCTCAAGCTGTGGATGCGGCCGATCGGCGGCATCGGCGGCGGCTTTCTCGGCGACCGTTATTCGAAGGTCTCGGTGCTGGTGATCGCGCTCTTCCTCGCGGCACTGTCGCTGCTGGGCCTGATGGCGGCGCCGCGCATCTCGAGCCATGTGCTGCTGGTGTTCCTCGTGCTTTTCATCGGCATTCTGACTTACGCGATTCGCGGTCTGTACTGGTCGCTGCTGGACCGCTGCAATATCCCGGTCGAAACGATGGGCCTCGCCATTGGCCTGATCTCCGTACTCGGGTATTCGCCCGACGTGTTCCTGCCGTTGATCAATGGCTATCTGACGCAGAACTTCCCGGGTGTCTTCGGTTACCAGCTTTACTTCGGCTATGTGGCCGGAATGGCGGCGCTCGGCGGCTTTGCCGGCCTGGCGCTGAGAAACATGCTTAATACGAAAGGGGTTGCGTAAATGAAGGTCGTCTCGCTCGAAACGCATATCGTCGCCGTACCGCCGCCGCACGTGGGCGGCATGTACTGGATCTTCGTCAAACTCAAGACTGATTGCGGCATTGAAGGCGTCGGCGAAATCTATTCGGCGACGTTCCATCCGAAGGCGATGACGCACATCATCGACGATGTATTCGGCCGCTACCTGCTCGATAAAGATCCGCACCATATCGAGCGGCTCTGGCGTGAAGCGTATTCGAGCGGTTTCACGCAACGCCCCGATCTGACGATGATGGGCGTGGTCAGCGGGCTGGAAATGGCGTGCTGGGACATCATCGGCAAGGCGGCGAACAAGCCGGTGTACGAGTTGCTCGGCGGCATGGTGAACCCGCGCTTGCGCTCGTACACGTACCTGTATCCGAAGAACAGCCGCGGCGAATACGACTACGACGATCCCGATCTCGCCGCCGAATGCGCCGCTGAAAACGTAAAGCGCGGCTTCACCGCGGTGAAGTTCGATCCGGCGGGGCCGTATACGGCTTATTCGGGCCATCAACTGTCGATGGAAGTGCTCGACCGTTGCGAGACCTTCTGCCGGCGCGTGCGCGAAGCCGTCGGCAGCAACGCCGATCTGCTGTTCGGCACGCATGGGCAGATGGTGCCGTCTTCGGCAATCCGGCTTGCCAAACGTCTCGAGAAATACGATCCGCTGTGGTTCGAAGAACCGGTGCCGCCGGGCCAGGAAGGCGCGATGGCGCAAGTCGCGCAGCACACGAGCATTCCGATTGCCGCGGGCGAGCGCCTGACCACCAAGTATGAATTCTTCAAGCTGCTCGAAGCGGGTGCCGCGTCGATCCTGCAACTGAACGTGGCGCGTGTGGGCGGCCTGCTCGAAGCGAAGAAAGTCGCCGCGATCGCCGAGGTGTATTACGCGCAGATCGCGCCGCATCTGTACAACGGGCCGATCGGCGCGGCGGCCAGCATTCAGCTCGCAGCCTGCACGCCGAACTTCCTGATTCAGGAAAGCATCGGCACGTGGGACGGCTTCCATGCGGCCGTGTTGAAGAAGCCGATTCAATGGGAAGACGGCTACATCATTCCTTCGCGGGAACCGGGCTTGGGCGTGGAGTTGAACATGGACGTCGTGCGGCAGCACACGCCGTACACCGGCGAGCGTCTGCATCTGCAAATGGCCGCGCTTCCCGCCGACGTGAAAGATCTCGCGCCGGCCAAGGGTTGAACCCGGATTGAACCCGTCGGGTTCGACCTGCGGGAGTCGACCTGTGAGTTTCAACCCGATTTTCGCATTCAATGGACTGAGCGCCCTCGGGCGACATAGAGCATGAACTACGATTACATCATCGTCGGCGCGGGTTCGGCGGGCTGCATTCTCGCCAATCGCCTTTCGGCGTCAGGTCAATATTCGGTACTGCTGCTCGAAGCGGGCGGCAAGGACAGTTCGTTCTGGTTCAAGATCCCGGTGGGTTTCACCAGGACGTACTACAACGAAACCTATAACTGGATGTACTACAGCGAACCCGAAAAGGAACTCGACAACCGGCCGATCTATTGCCCGCGCGGCAAAGTACAGGGCGGTTCCGGTTCGATCAACGCCATGATCTATGTGCGTGGCCAGCCGCATGATTTTGACGACTGGGCCGCGGCCGGCAACCCGGGCTGGGCATTTCGCGACGTGCTGCCGTATTTCCGCAAGCTCGAATCGCATCCGCTCGGCAACACCGAGTATCACGGCGCGGACGGCCCGATCCGTATCTCGCCGATGAAGGATGAGGTCCATCCGATCTGCCGCGTGTTCCTGAAGGGCTGCGACCAGGCCGGCTATAAGCGCAGCGACGACTTCAACGGTGCACGATTCGAAGGCGCCGGCATCTACGACGTGAATACGCGCAACGGGCGGCGGTCGTCGAGCAGCTTCGAATACCTGCATCCGGTGCTGACGCGCAAGAATCTGAAGGTCGAGCGTGAGGTGCTGGCAAGCCGCGTGCTATTCGACGGGAACCAACGGGCAATTGGCGTGACCGTTACGCAGAACGGCACTACGCGTCAGTTCATGGCGACCCGTGAGGTGATTCTGTCGGCGGGTGCGGTCGATTCGCCCAAGCTGCTGCAACTCTCGGGCGTAGGCGATAGCGCATTGCTGGCGAAGCATCGCATTGCGATGGTCAAGGAACTGCCCGCTGTGGGGCAGAATCTGCAGGACCATCTGTGCGTGAGTTTCTACTATCGCGCGAACGTGAAGACGCTGAACGACGAGATGCGGCCGTTGCTCGGCAAGCTCAAGCTCGGCCTGCAGTATCTGCTGACACGCAAGGGGCCGCTCGCGATGAGCGTGAACCAGTCGGGCGGGTTCTTCAAGGGCAACGATCGGGAAGCACAGCCGAATTTGCAGCTTTACTTCAATCCGCTGTCGTATCGGATTCCGAAGAGTAATAAGGCGAATCTCGAACCCGAGCCGTATTCGGGCTTCCTGCTGGCATTCAATCCGTGCCGGCCGACGAGCCGCGGTTCGATCGAAATCGCGTCGAACCGTGCGGAAGACGCCGCGAAAATCCGCATCAACGCGTTAACCACGGAGAAGGACATCGACGAAGTGATCCAGGGTTGCGAGCTGGTGCGCAAGGTGATGGCATCGCCGGCGTTGAAGGAGATCACGGTCGAGGAAATTTCGCCGGGGCCGCAGGTTAATACGCGTGAAGGCTTTCTGCAGTATTTCCGCGAGCAATCAGGTTCGATCTATCACCTGTGCGGCTCGTGCGCGATGGGCGACGACCCGCGCACCTCGGTGGTGGATGCGCGTTTGCGGGTGCATGGCATTGCCGGCTTGCGCGTGGTCGATGCGTCGATCTTTCCGAATATCACGTCGGGCAATATCAATGCGCCGACGATGATGGTGGCGGAGAAGGGCGCCGAGATGATTCTTGAGGATGCCGCCGTCGAAGCCACCTTTAGGCCCGAAGCGGCGGAACTGGCTGCTGCCGCCTGACGCTGCCCGAGGGTTGGCGGTGGAGCTTCAAAGCGGTAGAAAACTGCGCCGATGCGACGCCATCGGCGCAGTCTTTTATGTCAGGTTAACGCCGCATCTTGCACGCTGCAAAGCGGGGCAATGATGCATGGCAAGCTTCAATCCTCTCAGCCTGACTGTGCCGACTCCGACGAATCGAGTGCGCGTTCGGTCAGCCAGATTTCCTGCTGCAGCCAGTCGCGGAACAGCGCGACGTGCGGCAACTCGTCCTGCTCTGCGCGCGTAACGAGCCAATACGACTGGTGGCCGTCGACGTGCACATTGAGCACTTGTACCAACTGCCCCTCCGCCAGCTCACGCCCGATCATGTGACGATCGGCGATCGTCACGCCAAGCCCGTCGATAGCGGCCCGGATCGCGTGATCGAGCAGATCGAACTCGTAGCCGCCGCGGGTGTCGACGTTTTCAATGCCGGCCGCCTTTAACCAATGCTGCCAGGTCAGATAGCGCTGATCGGCGCTCGCGAGCACGTGCAGCAGCGTGAACTGATTCAGGTCGATGGCCGCGCGGCCGGCCTGACGCGCAAGCAACGCGGGCGCGCAGACAGCGATGTGCCGTTCGTTCATCAGCAGACGGTTGTCGAAACCGTCCCACTCGCCGTTGCCGAAGCGGATGGCGCAGTCAAGCACGCCCGATTCGGCGAGATTGTCGTCGACGCGGGTCGACAGGCTGAGTTCGAGATGCGGGTGCGCATCACGCAAACGTCCGAGGCGCGGCATCAGCCAGCGGCTCGTGAAGGTGGGCGGCGCGTTGATACGCAGGCGGTTGCGGTGGGTTTTCTCTTGCAGGCTGCGGACCGTGAGCTCGATCCGGTCGAATGATTGTTGCAGTGCTTGCAGGAGGATGCGGCCGGCGGCCGAGAGCTCCAGATGGTGGTGGTGACGCTGGAGCAACGTCTCGCCGAGTTGGGCTTCCAGTTGCCGGACTTGCCGGCTGACCGCGCTTTGTGTCACGTTCAGCAGTTCCGCTGCGCGGGTAAAGCTGCCCGTGCGGCCAGCGACTTCGAAGGCTTTTAGCGCGTTCAGCGCAGGCATTTTGCGTTTCAAGTTTGGGCTCAGGGGGGCTTTGCGCGGCGGCGCGGGTGCTTTGCAGGGCGCGGTGTACAGCTTGCCGAAGCGGACGGCGGTCTATGCGGTGGTGATCGGGCAGAAAATCGGGCAGAAATCCTCAGGCGCCGGACTGGGGATCAATCCGTCGACGGGGCAAACGGAGAATCTGGCGCAGATTCCGAATATCGTCAATTCGGACACGGATAAACAGCTCTCGGTGATCGTCGGCCTGCGGCACAATTTTTAATCTGCCAGGCGCTTGTCCGCTAGCGCGTTCTGGCAATCCGTCAGCACCTGCTTCACCAGTCGCGCTTGCGGGTCAAGCTCGTCCGTATCGAGAATCTCCTCGACAGCATCCCGCGCCCAATCGGCCTCGACAAATTTCGCGTGCCGCCGCGCAATCTCCAGTGCGGTTGCCGACAACCTGGCGATACTCAGCCAGTCTGCTTCCCGGGACCGATGGTCGAGCCACTTATGGGCGGCCTGCACGTGAAACGCCGCGTCAGGCCAGTCCTCATTCAGGTAATAAGCGCCAAGGCAGCCGCATGTGAGCCAGCACAACAGCTCCAAACGGTCCCGTGGACTCAGATGATGGCGTACATCACTCATGGCGACGCTCGCTGCTGTAAATTGCGTTCCGGTGGGGACGGCAAGCCGCCCTCCGCTTACGTTACACAATATCACGCAGAATTCACGAGCGGCAATGCCTGACTGACCCTGGCGGCTCCGGCACCACAAATACTACGCGGCGGCAACCGGCAACCGGCGCGGCCCTGCTAGCGCGTAGCGACGATAAACAGCCGCGGGAACGGCAACAACACGGTGCCGTCGGCCAGGGCCGGATAAGCCTGCGCGATCGCATCCCGGTAACGCTCCAGAAAGGGGCCTTCTTCGCTGTCGTCGAGTTCGGCGAGGAACGGTCTCAGCGCGCTGCCCTTGAACCATTCGACCACCGCGTCCGCGCCGCCAGCGAGCGGGTGGTGGTAGACGGTGCGCCACACGTCGACCCGCGCGCACTGCGGTTTGAGCAGCTTGTAGTACCAGTCGACGCCGTGGCGCATGGTGCGTTCCACGCCCCTCAGTTTGTTGGCCCAAGGGCCGTCCGCCGCGATTTCGCGCAGCAGGCGGTGCGCGGGTTCGTCGAGGTTGTCCGGCATTTGCACGGCAAGACTGCCCCCCTGCGCAAGTTTCTTCACCAGTGACGGAAACAGCTGCTCATGATTCGGCACCCACTGCAGCACGGCATTGGCGAGGATCAGGTCGTAAGAGCCCGGCGCGGCCCAGTTCGAAATGTCGCTCACCTCGAACTGGAATTGCGGCAGGCGCTTCCTGGCCGCCGCGATCATGTCGGCGGAACTGTCCAGACCGCTGACCGCCGCGCCGGGCAGGCGGGCTGCCAGCACCTCGGTGGAGTTGCCGGGGCCGCAGCCGATGTCCACCGCCACTTGCCCATCCGTCGCCGGGACCGCTGCAAGCAGATCCCTGACTGGACGCGTGCGCTCGTTTTCGAACAACACGTACTGCTTTGCAACCCAATTTGTCGATGAATTCATCTCACGCTCCTTTGTCTCGATGGCTGGACCGTTTCCGCTGACATCCGCTCAATGCGTGCGATGTCAAAACGATCCAATCCGCTCATTCTGTGCGGTGGCGAAGGCAGAGTAAAATGAATTTATCATTCCAATTCCTTCATTTTTCTAATGAAAATCGACACGCTCGGCGTCCAGGCGTTCGTCGCGATCGCGGATCGCGGCAGCTTTCAAAGCGCCGCCGATTCACTGCACGTCACGCAAACGGCCATTACGCAACGTCTGCGTAAGCTCGAAACGTTTCTGGGCGTCACGCTGATCGAGCGGACCACCCGCTCCATGGCGCTGACGGAAATAGGGCGCAGTTTTCTACCGCAGGCGCGCCGCTTGTTGGGCGAGCTTGCCGACGCGCTGGTGGAGATTCGTGAGACGGGTGTGGCCCGTCGCGGCGACGTGTCGATCGCCTGCGTGCCGACCGTGGGCGTGCAGTATCTGCCGCGCATTTTGCAGGCGTACGCCGCGCGTTATCCGCATAACCGCATCAAGATTCTCGATCACGCGTCGTCAGCGGTGGAGGAGGCGGTGTTGCGCCGGGAGGTGGAGTTCGGCATCAATATCGCCGGTGAGCATCATCCGGATCTCGCCAGCGTGCCGTTGACGGAAGACCGCTACGTGCTGATTTGCCATGAAGATCATCCTCTGGCAAAACGGCGGCGCATCGCCTGGCCGCAACTGCAACCCTATCCGCTGATTTTTGCCGGCGAGGTCAGCGGCAATCGCGCATTGCTCGATGTTGCACTGGAAAAGAGCGAACTGGCGCTGCGTTCCTTTTATGAAGTGCAACGCAGTTCGACGGCTGTCGGCCTGGTCGCTCAAGGGGTGGGCGCGGCCGTCGTGCCGGCGCTCGCCATTCAGAAGGGTGCGTATCCGACGGTTCGCACCGTCGAGCTCACGCATCCGGTGGTCTCGCGCACGCTGGTCCTCGTGGCGCGCAAGACCGCTCAGTTATCGCCGGCGGCGCAGGCGCTCTACGACATGATTCTCGAACAGGCGACGCTGAAAGCGTGATCCCTACAAACATTGCTCCCGCAAACAACTCGCCGCATGGCTCAGGTCGTGCTCGATCGCGCGTCGCACGCCGGCCGCATCGCGCGCCTTCGCGGCGTTCAGCAATTCGTCGTGCGCATCGTTGAGCGTGCCGGCAAACTGCGCCTCGCCAAACAACAGATTCGAAATCGGCCCGACCTGCAGCCACACCGTTTCGATCAACTCGAGCAGAAGCGGCGAGCCGGCCGCGCGGTACAGAATCAGATGGAACGCTTCGTTGGCGTCGAGATAGGCCTTGGCGTCGGCAGTCCGCAGGGCCCGCGCCATCTCCTCGTTCAGTTTTTCCAGCGCTTCCAGATCGTGCGCACTGAGATGCGGTACGCCCAGTTCGGCGGCCTGGCCTTCGAGAATCAGGCGCACGCGCAGCACATCGTCGAATTGCTGTTTCGACAGACGGGGCACCGTCACGCCGCAATTAGGCACGTTCACCAGCGCCGATTCGGCTGCAAGGCGCTGCAAGGCGGAGCGCACCGGCATCTCGCCCACGCCGAGTTCGGCGGCGACGTGACGGATCTTGATGCGCTCGCCCGGCACGAAGCGCCCGATCGTCAGCCATTGCCGCAGCGTTTCGTAGGTCTGGTCCTGCAGCGTGTGATGGCGCGAAGTTTTCATAAAGCTCAGTGCGGCGACCGAAATAAAGCTGCAAAAAGGCTGCAAAAAAGGCCGACAGTCTAGCGCCGGCCGCGCTCGATCAACCTCGATCCGAAAGCGCTCAGGTCAGTTCGGCAAGGCAGGCGTCGAACGTAGAAACCAGTCTGTCGACGTCGGTTGCCGACGTGTCGGGGCACACCAGGATCATGTTGTGAAACGGCGTGATCAGCACGCCGCGATTGAGCAGGTACAGGTGCACGATATGCTCCAGTTCCGGATCGAGCTGGCGGCCGGCCTCGGCGCCGTTGCGCGGCGGTGTCGGCGTGAACTGGAATTCGGTGCGGGCGCCGACGCGCGTCACGCACCACGCGAGGCCATGACGGGCGATCGCGCTTTTCAGGCCGGCTTCGATCCGCTCGGCGAGCGCGAACATATGATCGTAGGCGGCCTCGGTCATCACCTCGGCGAGCGTTGCGCGGATCGCGCTCATTGCCAGCATGTTCGCTGTAAGGGTGGTGCCGATGCCGGAGTGCCCAGGCGGTGCGCTGCGCTTGGCGTGCTGCGCGCGGGCTGCCAGCTCGGCGCTGAAACCGTACACCGCGCACGGAAAGCCGCCACCCACCGGCTTGCCGAGGATGAACAGGTCGGGTTCGAGGCCGTACGCCGTCGAGTAACCACCCGGCCCGCAGCTGATGGTGTGGGTTTCGTCGATGGCGAGCAGCGTGCCGTAGCGGCGCATGAGCGCTTGCGCTTGCCGCCAGTAGTCCGGTTCAGGCAGCACCATGCCGATGTTGGTCATCGCGGGTTCGGCCAGCACACAGGCCACGTCGCCGTCCTTCAGCGCGTTCTCCAGCGCAGCCAGGTCGTTGAATTCGATCACGCGCGTGGTGTCGAGCAGGTCGTGCACCTGGCCGATCAGGCTGTCGCGCTGTTGCGGCTTGCCGTCGACGAGATCGACGAACACGTCGTCCACGGTGCCGTGATAGCAGCCGTTGAAAATCACAATCTGCCGGCGTCCGGTCGCGGCGCGCGCCCAGCGCAACGCAAAGCGGTTGGCGTCGCTCGCCGTCATCGCGAACTGCCAGTAGGGCAGTCCGAAACGGCGTGCGAGTTCTTCGCCGACCCACGCGGCATCCTCGCCCGGCAGCATGGTCGTCAAGCCGCGCTCAGCCTGGGCAGCCAGCGCGCGGGCTACCGGGGCGGGCGAGTGGCCGAACATCGCGCCCGTGTCGCCGAGGCAGAAGTCGGCGTAGCGATGACCGTCCACGTCGGTAAACGCGGCGCCGCGCGCTTGATCGACATAGAGCGAGAAGGGTGTCGACCAGTCGTTCATCCAGTGCAGCGGCACGCCGAACAACAGATGGCGCGCGGCGCGTTCGGATAGCGCGCGGGATTTCGGCATGGCCTCGGTAAACGCGCGGCGTTCGCGTTCGACGAGCGCCTGCGCACGCTCCCAGTTGATGCCGTGGCGGGTATTCAAATCCAGCTTCTCCAATGATGTTTTGATAAGCCGCCCGGGCTCAGACGAGCAGTTGCAGATGCTCGCGTTCCCACGCGGTAATGCCTTGCGAGAAGGTCTCGAACTCTTTTTCCTTCACCGCGCAATAGGCCTGCACGAAGTTGTCGCCGAGCACGTCCGCGAGTTCGGTGCACTTCAGGAGCGCCTTGAGCGCATCTTCGAGACCGCGCGGCAATTCGTATTCGAGGTCGTAGGCGCTTTCGACCATTGGCGCCGACGCTTCCAGCTGCTCCACCATGCCGAGATAGCCGCAGGCGAGGGTGGCCGCCATCGCCAGATACGGATTGACGTCGACGCCCGGCACGCGGTTTTCGAGCCGCCGGCCGTCCGGCCCGGAATTAGGCACGCGAATGCCGCAGGTGCGGTTGTCGTAACCCCAGCGCACGTTGATCGGCGCAGCGGTAAAGCGCGACAGGCGCCGGTACGAATTCACATAGGGCGCGAACATCGGCATGGCTTGTGGCATGTACTTCTGCAAGCCGCCGATATAGTTGAAAAACAGCGGACTCGCCGATCCGTCGGGCAAAGAAAAGATGTTCTCGCCGGTTTCACTATCGACGATGCTCTGATGAATATGCATCGCGCTGCCGGGCTCATGCTCCATCGGCTTGGCCATGAAGGTCGCGAAAATGCCATGACGGAAGGCGGTTTCTCGCACCGCGCGCTTGAACAGGAACACGCGGTCGGCGAGATCGAGCGCGTCGCCGTGCGAAAAGTTGATCTCCATTTGCCCTGCGCCGACTTCGTGCACGAGCGTTTCGACACCGAGATGCGTGGTCTCGCAGAAGCGCGACAGGTCCTGGAAGAACGGATCGAATTCGTTGACGGCGTCGATCGAGAACGACTGGCGGCCAGCCTCGCTGCGCCCCGCGCGGCCGAGCGGCGGGCGCAGCGGTTCATGCGGATTCTGATTCTGGGCGATCAGGTAGAACTCCATCTCCGGCGCGACCACGGGACGCCAGCCTTTTTCCTCATAGAGCTTCAGCACCCGCCGCAACACCGCGCGCGGCGAAATGCCGATCGGCTTGCCATCGAGTCCGACGCAATCGTGGATCACGACCGCGACCTGCTCGATGGCCCACGGTACCAGCCGTACCGTGTTGGGATCGGGGATGCAAACCATGTCGGGATCGCTCGGCCCGACAAAGCGTTCGAAATCCGCGAACTCGCCGTTGACGGTGATCATCAGGAGCGCGTTCGACATGTGCATCTTGCCTTCCGAGAGAAACAGGTTCTTCGGCACGATCTTGCCGCGCGCGACGCCCGTCATGTCCGGTATCACGCACTCCACTTCATGGATGTGGTGATGTTCCAGGAATTCACGCAGATCGTCGCGTAGGTCGCTTTGCAAGGTTGACTCCAGTCGGTTGATGAAGACGGCGCGAAGCGCGGCTGCAAACCGTGCGCGACGCGCTGCCTGTTCGGGGAAGCCGGGCGTTTTGCATGATGGGATTTGATCAAATCATCGCACGGATTTTTTCTTTTGGGAAATTTGATCAAATATCATCGGTTCATTGAGGGAACCCGAGAGCGGCCCATGACCGATGCACCGTGTTCGCAACGCCCGTCGCCGGCTTAATGCGTCGCGACCCTGCATACGATTCTCGGCGGGTTGAGTGACGGATTCGAGCGGCAAGCATTCTGAGGAGACGTTGCATGTTGACTGTGTATAGCGATCGACATCGGCTGCACCATGGCCATGCCGAACTGATCGACGGCGAAATGAAGCCTTGCTTCGAGATGCCAAGCCGTGCTGATTTCATCCTGGAACGGGTGCGCGAAACGAAACTCGGCGAGGTGATTGCGCCCGCACCGTTCGGGCTCGATCCGGTGCACCGTATTCACGACAAGGGCTTCATTGCGTTTCTTGGCAGCGCATGGGACGAATGGAGCGCGCTCGGCCGCAAGCACGACGCGCTGCCGCTCATATGGCCAGTGCGCGGCATGCGCCAGGACCGCGTGCCGGAAGATATCGATGGCAAGCTCGGCTACTACTCGATGGATGCGGGTGTGCCGATCACCGCGGGCACGTGGGCTGCCGTGAGCGATGCCGTGGATGTCGCGCTGACCGGCGCGCGCCACGTGAGGGCGGGCGCGCGCGGCGCGTTCTCGTTGTGCCGCCCGCCCGGGCACCACGCTGCGGCGGACTATATGGGCGGCTACTGCTACATCAACAACGCGGCGGTGGCGGCGCAATCGTTCCTCGACGCGGGCGCGAAACGCGTGGCGATTCTCGACGTCGACTATCACCACGGCAACGGCACGCAGAGCATCTTCTATCACCGTTCGGACGTATTGTTCGCGTCGCTGCATGGCGATCCGCGCACCGAGTATCCGTTCTTTCTCGGGCACGCCGACGAAACCGGCACGGGGGCGGGTCTCGGCTGCAACGCGAACTTCCCGCTGCAACCGGGCACGGCGTGGGCGGACTATACGGTGGCGCTCGACGCGGCTTGCGCGCGTGTCGCTGAATACGCGCCGGATGCGCTGGTGGTGTCGCTCGGTGTCGATACGTTCGAAGAGGACCCGATTTCGCAGTTCAAGCTGCGCAGCGCCGACTATCTGCGCATCGGCGAGGCGATCGGACGAGTGGGGAAGCCGACTCTGTTCGTGATGGAGGGCGGCTACGCGGTCGCGGCGATCGGGGTGAATGCGGTGAATGTGCTGATGGGTTTTGAGTCGGTTTAACCGATCCTTTGTCGTGACGCCGGCTGGCCCAGCGCGCAACGCGGGAAGTGTCCATGTCCGATTTATCCCGCTATCGATACGCTACGATTCGAGCCGGATTCCCGGTGAAATTATCCATAGCGATCGAACGAGCGACCCCATGCTTCAGATACTCGGCAAAGCCTCATCCATAAACGTCCGCAAAGTACTGTGGGCGTGTGCCGAACTCGACCTGCCGTTTGAACGGGAGGATTGGGGTTCCGGATTCAGGGCGACCGACGTGCCCGAATTCGTCGCGTTGAATCCCAACGCCATGGTTCCGGTGATCCGGGACGGCGAGTTCGTGCTGTGGGAATCCAACTCGATCATCCGTTACCTGGCCGGCCGCTATAACGGCGAGTCGTTCTATCCGGGCGATCCTTGCGAGCGCGCGAAGTGCGACCAATGGATCGACTGGCAGGCGAGCGAGTTGAACCGGGCATGGAGCTACGCGTTTCTTGCGCTGGTCCGGCATTCTCCGGCTCATCAGGATCGTCAGCAGATCGATCTGTCGTGTGCAAACTGGGCGAAGCATGTTGCAATTGTCGACAGGCAACTGGAGAAGACAGGCGCGTTCATCGCCGGGTCATCGTTCTCGCTGGCGGACATTCCGATCGCGCTGTCGGTCAACCGCTGGCTCGAGACGCCATTGCAACACGCCGATTTTCCCGCGCTGATGGCTTACATGGGGCGCCTTGCCACGCGCCCAGGCTACCTGGCGTACTGTCGCAACGGCACGCCGTAAGCGGCGCATTCGTGCTGCTTACGTGACTCATTAACGTGAGCGCGGTGACTCCGGCACAAAGGATCCGCATCGCGCCGGAATGCTTACAAAATACTCGTCCAATGCTTACGGATTCCTGATCGACGAGCGCTTCAGCGCAGCATTCCCCGACTCGCCTACAATGGCGGCTTTTGCGACACAGATTGAAGGTTCAAGATGCGGGTATCGAAATTTGCACTGGCTTTGCTGACGGCCTGCTTTACGCTCAACGCAAGCGCCGAGATGACGGCCGCGCAATACAAACTCTGGGCGCATACCGATAACAACTCGGTCTACGCGGCTTACATTACGGGCACGATCAACGCGCTGGGGTGGGCGAACGGGGATCTGGTGTCGAAGAAGCGTCCGCCGCTGTTCTGCCCGCCGCAGAATCTCGCTATTGGCAACCAGAACGTCTATCCGCTGCTCGATCAGTTTTTCACCAACCATCCGGGTCTTTCAGACGACTTTCCGATCGGCCTCGCCATTCTGCGCACGCTTCAGGCGGCGTTTCCCTGCTGATACGGAAGCACCCGCGCGACATTTGAGTGATGCCGCGTGGCCGGGGATGGTTGAGCGCCCATGCGAGGTCGCCCGTCTTCAGCCCGAATGGGCCACCGATGTTCTACAAACAGGCAACAGGCAGGCGGGGCGGCAGAGCCCCGCGAAGACTCAGACCTGTACCAGCCCAGGAATCTGCACGTCCGGATTGACGTCGGCTTCATAGTCCACGCCGGCGATCTCGAATCCAAACAGGCGCAGGAAGTCAGTCTTGTAGCCGCTGAAGTCGGTGAGCTCGTAAATATTGTCGTTGGTCACCTGAGTCCAGAGTTCCTGAACGCGGGCTTGCACTTCGGGATCGAGTTCCTTGTAGTCTGCGCGCAGACGGCCTTCTTCGTCGATGTGCGGTGCTGTGCCGTACATGCTGTCTTTGTAGAGACCGTAGACCTGCTCGATACAGCCTTCGTGCGTGCCTTTTTCCTTCATGACCTTGAAGAGCAGCGACAGGTACAGCGGCATCATCGGAATCGCGGAGCTCGCTTGCGTGACGACCGCCTTGAGCACCGAGACGCGTGCATCGCCGCCCTTGGCCGCGAGTTTTTCGCGGATACCGAGCACCTTCTGGTCGAGATCTTTCTTGGCCGCGCCGATCGAACCGTTCCAGTAGATGTCGTGCGTGATTTTTTCGCCGAGATAGGTGAACGCGGTCGTCTTCGCGCCATCGGCGAGCACGTTGGCCTCGAGGAGGGCGTCGATCCACATCTGCCAGTCTTCGCCGCCCATCACCGCGACGGTGTTGTCGATTTCGGCTTGCGTGGCGGGTTCGAGGACGGTTTCCTTGACGACTTCCTTGTCGGTGTCGATGCCGCGCAGGTTGACGGCTTTGCCGACGGGCTTCAGGGTTGAGCTGAACACTTCACCGGTTTTCGGATGCGTGCGCTTGGGCGCCGCAAGACTGTAGACGACCAGGTCGACCTGACCGAGATCGCGCTTGATGACTTCGATGGTGCGTTGCTTGACTTCATCGGAGAAGGCGTCGCCGTTGATGCTTGTGGCGTACAGGCCTTTTTCCGCGGCGAATTTCTCGAAGGCGGCGGTGTTGTACCAGCCCGCGGTGCCGGCTTTGGTTTCGCTGCCGGCACGCTCGAAGAACACGCCGAGCGTGGCGGCGTCGGCGCCGAACGCGGCGCTGATGCGGGCAGCGAGGCCGTAGCCCGTGGAGGCGCCGATCACGAGCACTTTTTTCGGGCCATTGGCGATGGGACCGCGTGCCTTGACGTATTCGATCTGTTCTTTGACGTTGGCTTCGCAGCCAACCGGATGGGTCGATACACAGATGAAGCCACGCACGCGCGGTTTGATGATCATGAAGCACCTCTTGTCAGAATTGCCGACATTATAGTGGGCTTGGGTTTCTGCCTGTGCGCGGCGATTGGGTTTGCCTATCTGCGACGCAAAAATCGGCCGTCGCTCAGCATCTTGGTAGGATTCAGCCTTTCCCAGCAGACGGTAGCCCGTGTGAAGCGCCTGATCACCTCATTCCTACAGACCCTTGAAAAAGGGCTCATCCTGGCGAACCCGCTCATCATCCGGGCGCTGTGGCATCTGCGCCATCCCACACGCCGAGGCGTGGCATGGGCCTGCGCTGCAATCCCGGCGTTCTTCGTCGTGTATGTCCTGGCCCTGATCCCGTTCACACCCAGCATCGGCGACATCCGCAAGGCGAAAATCGAGCAGCCGGCCCAGATTCTCTCGGCCGACGGCAAACTGCTGGCCGAATTCAAGCCCTCGAACCGCGAGTGGGTGAAACTCAAGGACATCTCCCCGAACGTGGTGAACGCGCTGATCGCCACGGAAGACCACCGTTTCTACCAGCATTTCGGGCTGGATTGGCGCCGGACGGCTTCGGCCGCGCTGCACACCTTTTCCGGTGACCGCCAGGGCGGCTCGACCATCACCCAGCAACTCGCCCGCAATCTTTATCCGGACGAGATCGGCCGCGCGCCCACGCTGACCCGCAAGATCAAGGAGGCGATCACGGCCTTCAAGATCGAGGCGCTCTACACCAAGGACGAAATCCTCGAGACCTACCTCAACACGGTGCCGTTCCTCTACAACGCCTATGGCATCGAGATGGCGGCGCGAACCTATTTCGACAAATCGGCCGGCGACCTGAACGTGCTGGAAAGCGCGACGCTCACCGGCATGCTCAAGGGCAATAGCTACTACAACCCGGTGCTCAACCCGGAACGCGCCCTGCAGCGGCGCAACACGGTGCTGGCGCAAATGGTCAAGTACGGCAAGCTCACGCCCGCGGCCTATGCGACGCTCGTGCGCCGTCCCTTGCGTATCGATTTCGAGCGGCAAACCGAGCCGCCGGGGCCCGCGCCGCACTTCGCGCAGCAATTGCGCAAGTGGCTCGCAGCATGGGCCGATCGCAACGACTACAACATCTATTCCGACGGACTGGTGGTGCGCACCACCATCGATTCACGCTTGCAGACCATGGCCACTCAGGCCGTGACTTTGCAGGGCAACCAGTTGCAGGGCATTGCCAACTCCGCGTGGGGCACGCGCGCGGGTTGTGCGAACGGCCGCGACCTGCTGCAGACTTTCCTGCGCGAAACGCCTGACTATCGCGCCGCGAAAGACGCGGGCCTGACGGACGACGACGCGCTGAAGCGCGTTTCATCCGACCGCAACCTGGTGCAGGCAGTATGCGAATCCAAGACCCGGGTGCAGGCGGACTTTCTCGCGATGGACCCGCGTAACGGCCAGATCAAGGCATGGGTCGGCAGCCGCGACTTCAGCCAGGACCCGTTCGACCACGTCCAGCAGGCGCGGCGCCAACCGGGCTCGACCTTCAAGCCGTTCGTCTACGCCGCGGCCTTCGAAGACGGCGCCAAACCGTCCGACACGTTTATCGACAAGCCCGTCGAGATTCCGCTGGCCGGCGGCGAAGTCTGGCGGCCGAGCGACGAGGATGAGCCGAGCGAGCGCGCCATCAGCCTGCGCGACGGCCTCGCGTATTCCCGCAACCGGATCACCGCCCAGCTGATGGAAACGGTCGGTCCGAACAAGGTCGCGAGACTGGCGCGCGCCATGGGCGTGCGCGACAGCGAACTCGACCCGGTGCCGTCGCTCGCGCTCGGCACGAGTCCGGTGACGCTCAAGGAGATGGTCTCGGCCTACGGCACGATCGCCAACCTCGGCGGTTACGTGGAGCCGGTCATGGTCACGCGTATCGAAGACCGCAACGGCGAGGTGCTCGCCGAATTCGCACCGGTGCCGCCCAAACAGGAGTTGCCGGCCGGCGCCGCACGCACGCTCGTCGATGTGATGCGCGATGTGGTGACCCGGGGGACAGGTTCGAGCATTCGCAGCCGCTTTGGCGTGCGCGGCGATGTCGCCGGCAAGACGGGCACCACGCAGGGTAACGCCGACGGCTGGTTCATCCTGATCCAGCCGCAACTCGTGGCAGGCGCGTGGGTTGGCTTCAACGACAGCCGGGTGACCTTGCGCAGCGACTATTGGGGCCAGGGGGCGCACAGCGCGTTGCCGATTGTCGGCGACTTCTTCCAGCGCGCCCAAAGGTCGAAGCTGGTCGACAGCCACATCAGATTCGCGACCGACCAGGAGCCAGGCTGGTTTACGGAACGCTCGGGCAGATTGCGCGAATGGTTCCAGCATCTGTTCGCGGCGCCGCCCGCGAAGACCGAAGCGCCGGTTGTTACGCGCAATACGGTGCGACACGCGCCTGCTGTTGCAGTACCTGCGTCGGCATCTGTATCTGCGTCCGGTGCGAATGTTGAACCCAAGCCGCTCCCGACGCAGCCGCCGCTTCTTCAAGCGCCTGTGCCGACGAGCGGGGCGGTCGACGGTGAGACGCATGGCAGCGGCGAGCCGGCGTCGGCACCGACGCCCACGCCGGACGACATCGCGCTGCCGGACGCAGGCGGCAACGCCGCACGCCCGCCCCTGGGCGCATCGGGCGGGTTGCCGGCAGGGGAATAACCCCGCACCGATGCGCCTTAGAACCGATGCGTCACGCCCACTGTCGCAAGAATCTGCTTGGTTCCGGGTGCGGTCACGGTCACGCCCGGCCAGCTCACCGTGGCGGCACCGTTGTTCTTCATGTAGCCCGCCCGCATGTACAGACTCGTGCGTTTGGATATCGAATGATCGACGCCCACTTCGATGCTCGACGTATTGTCATGCACGCCACGCACGCTGCGCTGAACGCCGGCAATTGCGATCACGTCAGCCGGGGTTGCCTGGATCGTCGCGCCCAACTCCGCAATGCTCAGCGAATGGCCAGTGCCCAGGTGCGCGGCCAGCGACCCTGGCGCCGGGTCCTGCGCGCGGTTGTATGAATAGTTGAACTGGAAGTTCACGATGCCGATCCGGTAAGCGAGCGCGCCGATGAAGTGCTCGGTGCCGAGGAGGCTCAGCGAAGCAGGCAGGCCGGCGATGGTTACCTGTCCCGGATGCTGGTTCACATACGCAAGACCCGCGTAGAAACCGTAGCCCGAGTAAGTGGCTGCGACGTTCAGCATGTTGCCCGTCGTGGCCGGCACGGGCTGGCTTACCGTGGCGGCGAACGCATACATGCCGTAGAACTGCAGGCCTTTGAGATTCGGCGATTGATACATGATCGAATTGCTGGCGCGGCCGGAATCGTACTGTGTCGAGAGCGTGTTCCGACCGACTGCGAGGACGTTGGCCGAAAACGGCGACAGCATTTCGTTCGCGCGAAACGGGTCGGACGGGTAGATGACCCGGAAGCTCGGCTCGTACTGACGCCCCATGGTCACCGAACCGTATTTGTCGTCGCTCAGGCCGACCCATGCCTGACGGTAGAAGAGCGCCGAGGTGTCGACGAACAAGCCGCCGTTGTTCACGTTAAAACCCGTTTCGACGTTGAACTGCGCCTTCAGGCCGCCGCCCAGGTCTTCGGTGCCCTTCAGGCCGAACAGGGAGCCACTCGAACCGCCGCTCTTTGCGGCATACGAATGGACGCCGCCGTTGTCGAGATACTGGATATTCGCATCGACGATGCCGTACAAGGTCACGCTCGACTCGGCGGCCGCGGCGCCACCGGCGGCAAGAATCAGTGTGGCTCCGCAAACGCCATGATTGATAAAACGCATGCATGTCTCCTCTTTTTATATCCGCCTGTTGCGGACTTGATTGCACAGCCTTGCTGCTGGGCGAATTCGGTCTGGGTTCATCGACCCCGCCCGGCCGCAGCAAAATCGAATGACCGTGCTAATTTCAAGCCAACTGGAGGGATAAAGCCAGTGCATTGTTTTTATGAGAAGAATGCAGATATTGCATGAGCGAGAAAGGCCATGAAAATCTGGCCTAGGCCGACGGGATTACGCTGTTCGTCCCATCACGCCGCCGACTTGCGAAGTTCCGTCCCGGCACTGACTGCCAGCGATTATTCAGGCACATGCAACAGTGTTTTCGGATGACGAGGCTGATCTGGGGCGCTGGATTGCGCATAATTTCGAGATTGGTAAAACGGTCAAAAATGTAGGCGAATCATGTTGAACACTGTTTCAGATCACATGCCCGGTCAGGAGCGGGCATCCAGAACGCTGCAGCGTCGAAGCTCATTGTCCAACCAGGCGCGCGCGCTTGTCGCGGCGGTGGCGGCGTGTGCCGGCCTCGTGGGATGCGCTTCGGCGACCGACGTTGTCGCCACGGACAAACCCGGCATCTACACGGTAGCGGCGAGCGCGGCAGGCGGTCGGATGGCTTGGGCCCGCGCGCACGAAAGCGCGATAAGCGAGGCGCGCGACTATTGCGAACGCCGCGGCATGCAGAGCAGTGTGACGACTGAAACGGTCAGCGGTGTGGCGATGATGACCGTGCATGCATCGTCAGTGAATTTCGAATGTCATCCGAAGTTCTAGGGAAGAGGGCGGGCGCTCACTGCAAGTGTGGCGCACTCCAACGCATGTCCGCTTGCTCGGCTTGAACTTCGCGAAGCCAATACGCCGAAGCATCGTGCGTATCTGGAGACCAAGCCGATCGTTCTTGTCACATCCGGTCCGTTGGTGGACGACTCTGGCGAGAAGAAGATCGGCAATTTCTTTCTGGTGGAAGCGCAGACACGCGAGGAAGTCGAGGCATTCAATCGCAATGATCCGTTCTTCGCGCTGGGACTCTGGGATGAAGTCAGGATTCACCGTTTTCATCGCCGCATGGGCTGAACGGGATCTACTGCCACTTGCCGCCGCGACGTTGCTTAGGGACTGCCTGGTCAAGTCATGAGCAAAGAACATGACGAGCATGAAAATTGATCGATTGCCACGTATGCCCTGTGAAACAAGAATGCACAGACATACACATACTCCGAGACAAGTATGCCCGGCTACCGTCAATTTTCAGGCATCCACATGAATTCACCTGAAGTTGCTTCTCTCTTCGCCAATGCGGCTGGGCGCCCCACGCAGAAATTTGCCGCTGCGCAGACTTGTGGGGAGGCACTGGTAACGCTGCTCGAAGACTATGGCGTCGAACTGGTGTTCGGCATTCCCGGTGTCCATACCGTCGAACTCTATCGAGGTCTCGCGGCGTCAACGCTGCGTCACGTCACACCGCGCCATGAACAGGGCGCGGGTTTCATGGCTGACGGCTATGCACGCGTGACTGGCAAGCCGGGGGTATGTTTCATCATCACGGGGCCCGGTATGACGAATATCGCGACCGCGATGGCACAGGCCTATGCCGATTCGATCCCGATGCTGGTGATTTCCAGCGTGAATGCCACGCGCGAGCTCGGCGGCGGCAGCGGCCGGCTGCACGAACTGCCGTCGCAGCACGGCGTGTTCGCCGGTCTCACTGCGTTCTCTCATACGCTGCTGGATGCCGATGAGCTGCCGCAGGTGCTGGCCCGAGCTTTCGCGGTCTTTGCCAGCGAGCGGCCGCGTCCGGTCCATATCGAGATTCCGCTCGACGTGATCGTCGCCCCCGCGCGTACGATGACGTCCCGCGTGCCGACCCTTCCCGCGAGATCCGCCGGCGCACCAGGCGCGCTTGAGGAAGCCGCCGCTCTGCTGGCCAGTGCGCGACGCCCCCTGATACTTGCCGGAGGCGGGGCTAACGAAGGCGCTGCCGAATTGTGCGCACTGGCCGAGCGCCTGCAGGCGCCGGTGGCATTGACGATCAACGCCAAGGGCCTGTTGCCGCGCGGTCACGCGCTGTCGATCGGCTCGATCCAGTCGCTCCCCGCACCGCGCGCGATGGTGCGCGAGGCCGACGTGGTGCTGGCGGTCGGCACCGAACTCGGCGAAACCGACTACGACGTGGTGTTCGACGGCGGGTTCGCGATCGACGGGAAGCTGATTCGAATCGATATCGACGGCCAGCAGGCGATGCGCAACTTTGCGCCCGAGGTGGCGATCGTAGCCGATTCGCAGCTTGCGCTCGCTGCGCTCGACGCCAGCCTGGCAACGCGTCCGCTCCCGCCGCGCGATGGCCGCTGGGGAGCCCAGCGCGTGCGCGCCGTGCGCACGGCGGTCAATGCGGAATACGACGCACCGACCCGCTCGATGGCGGCGCTGTTCGATACCTTATCGGACACGCTGCCCGACGCGGTCATCGTGGGTGACTCAACGCGGCCGGTCTACGCGGGCAATTTCGTTTTCGAGGCGGCCGCCCCGAGGTCGTGGTTTAACTCTTCGACGGGCTACGGCACATTGGGTTATGGGCTGCCGGCTGCGATCGGTGCGCGGCTTGCAGTAGGGAACCGGCCCGTCATCTGCCTGGTCGGCGACGGCGGCCTGCAGTTCACGTTGCCCGAGCTGGGGAGTGCCGTCGAAGCGGCCGTGCCGGTGATCGTGCTGCTGTGGAACAACCGGGGCTATGCCGAAATCCGGAGGTACATGGTCGAGCGCGATATCGAGCCGATTGGCGTCGACATCTACACGCCGGACTTCATCGCTCTCGCTCGGGGTTTTGGCTGCTGCGCCGTCACGGCCGACAACCAGGCAACGCTCGCAAGTGAACTGAAACAGGCCGCCGGGCGCCGCGTACCCACGCTGATCGAAATTGACGAACAGAAGTGGTTTGACCAGGTACCAGGAGCGCGGGCATGAACGCACCGGAAAACAGGCTGTTTTTGGCGCAGCACTATATCGACAGGTATCGGATCGGCCGGCACGGCGCTGAATAGAGCAGTGGTTGTAGTGGCATAACGTTGACAGGTTAAAAGATGATTTCCATTAATAATGTTTCGAAGTGGTATGGCCAGTTTCAGGTGTTGACCCATTGCACCACCGAGGTGAAGAAAGGCGAAGTGGTCGTGGTGTGCGGACCGTCAGGCTCCGGCAAATCGACGCTCATCAAGACGGTGAACGGCCTCGAGCCATTCCAGCAGGGCGAGATTGCGATCAACGGTCAATCGGTCGGCGACAAGAAGACCAACCTTTCGAAGCTGCGCGCGAAAGTCGGCATGGTGTTCCAGCACTTTGAACTGTTCCCGCATCTGTCGATTACCGAAAACCTGACACTTGCGCAGATCAAGGTACTCGGCCGCTCAAAGGACGAAGCCGGGGAGAAGGCGCTGAAGCTGTTGCATCGCGTCGGCCTGCGCGCGCACGCGGATAAATTTCCTGCGCAATTGTCAGGCGGTCAGCAGCAGCGAGTGGCGATTGCGCGCGCGTTGTCAATGGACCCGATCGCAATGCTGTTCGATGAACCGACCTCGGCCCTCGACCCTGAAATGATCAATGAAGTGCTTGACGTGATGGTTGAACTTGCGCAGGAAGGCATGACGATGATGTGCGTCACACATGAAATGGGCTTTGCAAAGAAAGTCGCGCACCGCGTGATCTTCATGGACAAAGGTTTGATCGTGGAAGACGACTGCAAGGAGGACTTTTTCGCGAATCCGAAGTCCGATCGGGCCAAGGACTTTCTGGCGAAAATTTTGCACTAGCCGGAAGCCGTTCCGCGCGATTGGAGCCGGCCAAGTTGATCATAAGCAGCTGATTTTATTGGAATTGTTCTAAAGGTCTTGCAAAGGCGGCGCGAATCGCACGGTTTCTTTTCCACGCCAATGACGCCGATTTTGGGGATTCAATAAGATGGCCGCCGTCGAAGTGATTGACCGGAAGCGTTTTCCCCCCGAAACGCGCCGGATGAACAAATAGCTTTGTGAACAGGTTACGCGGAGCAGTACAGTCTGCTCGACTAACGGCGGATGAGGAGCTAGCGCCGCTTCGCGCAG
Organism: Paraburkholderia phytofirmans OLGA172; assembly: GCF_001634365.1. Classification (NCBI taxonomy): domain Bacteria; kingdom Pseudomonadati; phylum Pseudomonadota; class Betaproteobacteria; order Burkholderiales; family Burkholderiaceae; genus Paraburkholderia; species Paraburkholderia phytofirmans. The sequence goes on along the minus strand of NZ_CP014578.1, from coordinate 2,436,304 downwards.
GAATGTGTTCGCGAGCGCGCACGACGACCTCAGCGGATGAATAAACTGAGCTCGAGGAATTGAAAAGTCCGATCGACCGGGCGAAGTGAGTCCGCGGCTGACCGCTCGGCGATGACTTGTCGGGCCGTGTCCTTCCGTCGTCTCACGATTGTGGGACGACGGAAAGTGGCTTTGCTCTAGAGCATGCGAAGCTTTGCCATCAGCCTGTTTCGCACACAGGAAAGCAAGATGCGCACGGCGTTCTGCAGTGACAACTCGCCTTTTCGATCAGCGGCGGTTGCATTGATTAGCTGCGCGGACTGCACGGTGTGATATTCGAAAACAGACAGCACGTGCATTGCATGGAATCATGCACAGCCTTTCCAAAGCAACCATCGCGGACAGTCGGTGCATGGGCTATGTCGCAGGATGCGCTGTGGCTAAACGGAGTAGGTACGTTAGGGGGCGAGATCAATTGACCAAGGCGTTGTTGATGGATCCGGCCATCGTTGCTTTTGCGCTGCCTTGTGGCATTGGTCTTCGGTTCCCTTAAAGAAGAGACGTTGTCGTCCTGGTGGGGCGATGCTCGCGTCGCGTTCAATGTAACGAACGAGCGTGCCGTGTGCGTCCACGAACTCGAAAGCAGTGCATCTCATCGAGCTTACCGTCGCGGTTCGCAGGTGATCGGCCTTATGCCTAAGTTGTGCAGCGAAAAGTTCCGCTGCGCGCAATTTGACGGCCTGCAGATCTCTGGATATTGAGACTTGTGAACATGGTCCAAGGCGCGAGTTGATGAGCAAGCTCGCATGGTCGTCACCGGTCGGAAGGTCCTCAAGTCCACGAAATCTACGGTACTGACAAAAGGAAGTCAAAAGATCATTGGCAACAGGCATTTTCAAAGGACCTCCTCTTTGAGGATTGGTCGCTGAGTGCCACCACCAACGACCTTTTTCGCATCGGAAGCTGCTCATAGTCGCCCCAACGAGCTCCTTAACTTGAGGCCCGAGGAAATAGATTAATCTTAAGAGAAAGCGCAGTCTTCCGTAAAAGTGTGGATCGGAGTCAGTACCTGCTCTGAAGTCTTCCACGGCCAATATCATCGCTTTCCACATGTCTGAGTCGAGTACAGGTCTGTCGGAACCGCCGAGAGCAGTTCCAACTTCTCTGCGGATCATTCTGTTGTCCACACGCAGTATGTCGCCTGTTGGATTTCCAATCGCATATCCAACAGCGATCCAGTATCTGAAAAGGCCATTTATTGATGCCGAATCATGGTGCGGGCGTCTCGCGGTTGAGTCACCAAGGAAAGGTCGCCAATGGTGATTGCTCGTCCCGACCGGGTTCCCAGATCTGCACCATAGACTTTTAGGTTGAGGATCACGTAGGAAACGCATGTATTCTGAAAAATCTGCATAAAGTAGTGATGAGACAGGCTTACGAGCTTGCACCCAAGACCACAGGAAAAGACGTGCCAACGCCCGTCGCGCCCCTTCGGTTGCTGCAACCGACAGGTGCGAAATCGAGGCGAGATACATTTCCGCGGCCTCCCAATCCGTAGTCGCAGAAATCTTCAGCGAGCTGGCTGGCGCCCTGTTGATTCCATGTTCCCCGGAAAGATCCGAAGGGGGCGACATTTCCCATGGCGGGCGTAAAGGCGTAGACCAATCCGGACCGGACTTAGCGGTAGTTTTCACGTTGTGTTTGTCAAAAAAACTCGTATATGAGTAAACTACTCCATATCATGCATATTTGGTAAGTTTATATGGTCATTCGCAATGTCGGGAGGAGCATGGACGAGACAAGCGAACCCTACCCTCCCTTTGGGAGGGTGGTTGCCGCCGATTGGCCAACACTGACCCGGCAAAGGCGTATCCTGGAGTTACTAAATACGGAGCCGTCCGCCGAACAAGTGGAGGCAATAACCGGTCTAGACCTGGACCAGCAACGTCGTTTGTTGAACGCGGTAACGTTACTCGACGGGATCGACCCAAGCGTTATGAGGGCGGGTTGTGAAGCTGATTTCAGCACCGCCGACGCGTTTTCCGAGATTTCGTTGAAGGGCCCAAAGAAAACCCGCGGAGTGTCACAAGAACGCTGGACGGGAAGCAGTTGGTCACAGATGCCGCACGAATCTGTGTTCGGCGTGTATGGACGTTTTTGTCACGTGAACGCTTTGGAGCACGCTCCCGCCGAGTGGCCGGGGCGACTCAATGAGCGTTATCACCATGGCGCGTTCGGTAACGCTTCGTTCCTCAACGTCGTTAACTTTGAACGCGAAACTGGGCTAACCTTACGGGACGTACAGACGGCGGCTGCTCGTTGCTTTCCAAACTTGGTCAGCTTGCTTTTCTCGGACAGGCCGCGTCTTTGTCAACGCTGTCTAAGAAATGGATACCACAGTACCTGGCATCAATTTCAGTTGCTCGACCGATGCCCGCTACACGACGAAGAATTGACGACCCGCTGCCTATCGTGCAGTGCTGAGCGAAGATGGAAACGGGGCGGCAGGTATTTTGAGCAACTGGGGAAATCGCTGTTCACATGCCGGCAATGCGGCAAGCCGCCTTCCGGAGAGGCTTTCCTCCTCGATCGATATCTGAGATTTCGTCATCAGTCGGGTATGGTCGACGCGGCGTTCGCCTCGCTTGACAGGTGGCTACGATCTGCGCAGGCGGCACTGTGGCCGATCGAACAGCTATTAGTGCAGAACCGAGTCCACAATTGGACGTCGTGGACCACACCCTCAGAATTCCTATGGGGCGCGATCCACTCGTTGCATCCGCTTCCCGAGCCTTTTAGCTCTGACGTAACAATATCGGTCCGCGCAACTCGTTGGTGCCAGACGGTCCGTCCAAGTCGTGAACTGGACCTCGACCAATTTGGGGAACGCGGCCAGAGCCAAAGTACGGCCGTGTACGCCAGCGTGCTGCGCAGGCTGACCGTGCCGTGTACGATGATAGCGGCGTCTCATCTACAAACGCTGACGTCAGAGATCTGTTTTCGGCAGGCGGCCTTCATTCCGCAGGACGTGCGCCCCAAGAGACAGCACTTGCCTTATTCAGGGCCTGTTTCGAAGTAAATTCGGCCGACTCGTCAAGCCTCACTGATGTTTACAGGGCGAAGCTGCGCCCTAGATCATCGGGCAATCATGCCGGCAAGCGAATGCCGCGCGTGGTGCAAAGAGCCGTATTCATAGCAACATTCTGCATTTTGGTGCAGATTGCCATTCGCCGGGAGAACGAGGTTTTCAGAGCCAGTGAGTTCGACGGGAGTCACGTATGGATCGGGGGATTGGTTCCATTGGCTTACCTTCCTGCACTTGACGGTACTGCGATGACTGGGCGTTTTTCAGAGGGGATCGTGTTCTACATTGATCCCGGCGTTGACGTCTGGCCGGCCAACGATGTGTGATCCGCGAAGGGTAAACAATTCATGCCGGATCCCAAGTGATTTCTCGCGCGAGGAGGCCGGACAAGACAACGCTTGACACCGCACTGCTTGCAGGTGGTCTCGGATGCCCAGTGCGGGCGCGATTGCCTTCCGAGGTTCCGTGGAGAGGTGCACTCGGATGGACAAGGTCTGTACCGAACAGATCACCTGTTCGAGGCTCTATCGGAGCCGCGACATCCGCTGTGATAGTCGCTGCGGACCATGCACAGCCTGATAAGAAACCATCGTCTAATCAACTGTGGAATGTCGACGATTGAGTGACCCCGGCTTATGCGGATGGCAATTTACTAATGCTGATGGAAGTGGTCATTGGGGTTCGATGTCCAGCATTATCTTGCTTTGATTAGGTGGGTGTTGGTAACACAATTGTTTAATGTGTCCCTTTTTTCCGAGGTTGGCCGGCTGAATTCGAAGCTTCGGCTTTGGTCAAATCTTGAAAGGGGTACATAGGCGCACCTTGCAACGGGCGTCGTCCCAGATACCCTGCGGGATTCATTGAGGCAAAATCTGCACCCTTGTGACCTAGCTTGGTCCGGGCGGAAACTCACTGCATTCGTACATGCTACCGCCGGGTTGGTGCCAAAATCCATCAACCCAGTTTGCTACTACGCTATTTCCACTCTCTTTATACGAGCTTCCTGATCGGGCGTCAGCGGGGCAAACAAAACTGCCTTGTCACTGCCGATCGTTTTCAGAACCTGTAAGAAAAAAGCCATACGATAGCTACCGCGCGTGATTTTGTTCGTCACCGACCGCTCGGTCTCATCCAAACCGCCCTCCCGGAGCAACTCCGCCAAGCGGCGGTAAGTGACTCCCTGCTTCCGCAGCTCCCTTTTGAGCAGCTCTTTCGATTCATATTCCCAGTCAATCTCGAGCAAGTTCGGCATTTGCGTCATATACCCACCTTCGCGGCCTGACCGCACAACTACAACCCCTCATGGAGGGATATTTTTCTAGATTTTGCAAATATGCGAAAATTCATTCCAAGTATCCACGATCTGGGAGAAGGTTTCCGCTTTCGATACATATGGCTGCAATCGGGTTGCATGGCCGCCCCCGGTGAACTATGCTCATATTCATCGATACTACTCAAATGAGAGATGTTATGACGAATAGGCGAAAATATCTCGCCTTTGAGATAAACAATCGCTACTAAACAATTCTACCCGTCCAGCGGACTAGGGGCTAGACCGTTCGCGACGAATCCGTTCTACCCGGACATTTTTGCTCGTGTGGGTTGAGTATTGCTGCGCGAGTGAAGTCTGGCGTTTGAAGTACCCCGATTTCGAAGGTCGGGCGACGCGCCGTTCCATAACTCGAGACCGCGCATCAGACAACAGAATCTTTAGGCATACGAAGTAGACTGCGACGCTTCATGTCGAGGAAGTTCAATTAAGGAGAGAGTGCAATGGCCGCCGTTATGGACTCTCTGTATTTCCGTTCCGCTCGCCGGGTCAATAGCGATGCCGCTGCTAGGTCGAAGGATCGAGGGATTAGCTCGCTAACATTCATTTACTTTGAAAAGGTACCCAGGAGATTTGTTATCTATGGGCAATTGTTGTTTGTCTCACTCGTCCTGAAGGAGTGGGGGGCATCAATTGAGACATTCTCGATGGGGGGGTGACAGGGACGTGACTCCGGACAATCCCGCGTACGATGCGTCCTCGCCGGTGATATGTACGTATAGAGACGGTGCGCATGTTTGGGAAACTTGTTTGGCTGAGGCACCGACGACGGCCGAGGGGAGGGCAGCGATCAAGTGCAGAAAGGCCAACGCAACATACCGCATATTTACAAGACGCCGTTCCAAAACTCGAGACCGCGTATCAGGCAACAGAATGTTTAGGTATGCGAGCTAGACTACCGCGATCCATGTCTAGGAAGTTAAATTGAGGAGGCAGTGCAATGGCCGCCGTTATGGACTCTCTGTATTTCCGTTCCGCTCGCCGGGTCAATAGCTATGCCGCTGCTAAGTCGAAGGATCGAGGGATTAGCTCGCTAACATTCATTGATTTTGAAAAGGTACCCAAGAGATTTGTTATCTATGGGCAATTGTTGTTTGTCTCACTCGTCCTGAAGGAGTGGGATCCATCAATTGAGACATTCTCGATGGGGGAGGGTGACAGGGACGTGACTCCGGACAATCCCGCGTACGATGCGTCCTCGCCGGTGATATGTACGTATAGAGACGGTGCGCATGTTTGGGAAACTTGTCTGGCTGAGGCACCGACGACGGCCGAGGGGAGGGCAGCGATCAAGTGCAGGGAACTCGACGCAGCAAAGGTCAACGCAACGCACCGAATATTTACAAGACGTGACGGTCTGGGGGCGGCCATCCGGTTCGAGAATTGCCTTTTTCTCAATTCCATCATGCAGCGTGTGCCGCCGGAGCGCTTCACCTGTCAAATGGAAAGAAGGTTTCTTGAAGATATATTGACCAACCAAAGGCAAACGAACCTCGATTCACTCTTGTCAATTCCCGGAGTGGACAAAGGAAAGATGCTGGCGACAGCGGCTCGTTTCATTCATACGGGACGCGTCAAAGTAGACCTGGATCACGAAGAGTTGAATCTGCTGACGCCCCTGACGCTTGTATGCTGAGCAAATCCGTGACGAGCCTTCCGTGTTTGTCTCCGCTAGTGAGGCCGTAGGAGCGCGCCGTGCTGATGACCAAATCCGATATGCCAACCGGTAGAGGTGTTCCAATGCAACGACAGGATACTAGTCAATGGCCGACTCCAGCCGAGGAGGCTGTTCCTATGGGAATCAGACAGCGGTTCCTGGAGCAAAAGACGGCTGTCGAGATGTGGTGCGCGGGCGAGTCATATACCGCTATAAGAGCCGAGACGGGCATAAACGTCAGCAACGTAAGGCGGCTGGTTCGGCGCTGTCTTGGCATAGATCCTCAACAGGGGATTGTCGGATTCCATGGGTGCATACCGATGGCTTGCCTCGGCTTATACCCGCGTTGGACGGACGCCCTTCAACGGCGTGTCGACACAGAAGGACGAGAATGTAGTGGTCCAATGAACGGTAACTACAAAGAAAAGGTAATCCTTGCGGGATTCTACCAATCTATATCGTCCAGGTCGAAGTCTTCGAAGTGATCTGTCTTGCAACCGGCCGGTCTGAAATCTTGACGCATTCGGCTTGTGTCATGTGGAACGCCGGTCGCCAACGTTATGCGACCGTGCGGCTAGCCGAAAATCTGAACAAACCTTTTGGAGTGTGTATGCCAACCGGTAGAGGTGTTCCACTGCAACTGCGGGATACTAGTCAATGGTCGGCCCCGGCCGATGAAACAGTTCCTATGAGAATCAGACAGCGGTTCCTGGCGCAAAGGACTGCCGTCGAGATGTATTGTGCAAGCGAGTCATACGCCACTATAAAGGCCGAGACGGGCATAGGCGACCGCGGCGTAAGACGGCTGGTTGGACGCTGTCTTCAGAAAGACCCGTCAACAGGGGCCATTGTCGGATTCCATGGGTGCATGCCGATGGCTCGCCTAGAGGGTGTTAGGCACTTTTGTTAAGGGTTGCAAAGTGAACAAGCATAAGCACGGAGAATACGACGAAATGCAAACCAGCCAAGGTTTCGGGCAATCGTTCGTAGTCTCTGGCCAGTCGTCGGAACCGGTTGAGCCAGCCGAAGCTGCGCTCGACCACCCAGCGGCGCGGCAACAGCACGAAGCCCTTCTTCGCCTCCGGCAGCTTGATTACCTGAAGCTCAATCCCTTCGTCGAGTGCCGCCTGCGCAGGCTCTTCGCCGGTATATCCCTGATCGGCGAACGCCACCTTGACCGTCTGGCCCGTGGCCTGCTGAACCTGACGCGCCAGTTCTCCGACCTGCGCGCGTTCCTGTTCGTTGGCCGGCGTAACATGCACAGCAAGCAACTGCCCCAAAGTATCAACCGCCATGTGGACCTTACTGCCGCGTTTGCGTTTGTAGCCGTCGTAACCGGCGCGAGGCCCACTCTCGCATGTCGACTGCAGGGTCCGCCCGTCGAGAATGACCGCGCTGGGTTGACCACGGCGCTCCTGTGCGATCCGGATGATCGAACGCAGGTCATTCACCATCGCCTCGAAACAGCCTGCCTGAATCCAGCGTTGCGTCTGCTGGTAGACCAGTTCCCACGGTGGAAAATCATTGGGCAACAAACGCCACGGCGCACCCGCACGTACGATCCAGCGCAGCGCGTTGAACATCTCGCGCAGTTCGTAGCGGCGCTGCGGCGCGTCTTTGTTCATCAAGGTCAGGTACGGAGCGGCGAAGTACCACTCTTCATCCGACACATCCGTTGGGTATGGCCTGCGGTTTTTCATTCCGCCAGGATACCAGGTCTAACTCAAAGTTCCTAACACCCTCTAGGGCCATACACGCGTCGGATGCCCTTCAACGGCGTGTCGACACGGAAAGACGAGAACGGTAACTACAAGAAAGGCAATCCTTGCGGGATGTTAGCCGTGTTCTTTGATCAGTTTCCGGAAATCGAGGACGAACTGGAAAGGTTGTTTCTGAAGCGAGGCAAAGGGCCATTTGAGAAACGCATCACTATCATGACTTTGGCAGCAAGGATGCAAGAAATGGCCCGTGCAGCCGGTTTAAAAGATACACAATGGCCGCTATGCAGTTCGGACCACGGATACGAAGCTATCAGACGCTGGGCGAAGCGTCTAGTTGGAGAAAATCCGGAACAATTCATCCGCGCCCGATTTGGAAGGCAGGCCGCAAAAAATCTGCGGAAGGGGAAGGGGGAGCCGAGCGTTGTTGAAAACCTTCGCCCGCTTGCCGGTCGCGAACTCGATTTCCACAAAGTTGATGAGGCGTGTGTCATCGATGTTGAGGATCCGAACGGCGCGACACTCTGTTTTCCAATGGAGAGATTTCATTTGGGCATTATCGTTGGGGAGTATCCCCAGGTCGTTTTCGGATACGCAATCGTGCTTGAAGCGACTCCGTCAGCGAGGGCGGTTCTGAACGTGATGGAAAATTGTCTTTTCCCGAGCATCGACGGGGAGGCCAAAATATCGCTGACTGGAAAAGGCAATGTGGTTACAAGTGCGTTGATTCCGGAGCTTCGGGGAAACGGCTTTAGCCTCCTTAAGGTAGATAATGGCTCAAGCAATATTGCGCTTGATTGTGTCTCGAACATCATGGACGTGGTGGGTTGCGCTATCACTTTTGGGGCACCAGGGAATTGGTGGGCCCGCCCCATGATAGAGAATTTTTTCGGGATTTTCACGCGCAAGACCGGGCAGCAACTCCCTAGTTCGTTCGGGACAGGTCCCCGAGATCCTATGCGCGAAGAGCCGATTGAGACCGCCCATCGCCTGCACATCAGTTACTTCGACCTAGTCGACACATTCGAGGAGTTCATCGAGCAATACAATAGGCGTCAGCCGAGCAAGAAGACATCAGGACAAACGCCTGTAGACATGATTAAAGCACTCCTAAACAACAAAAAAAGCGGAGTTTTTCCTCAGCCGCTCCCCGTTGAAAACGAGAATAGCTGGTGTCTTTTGGCACATACGGTAGAGGCGACTATCCGTGGAAGCCAAAAACGAGGCGAACGACCATTTATCAAGATCGACAAGACTGTGTACACATCGCCCACCATGAGCAAGGATTTCGAGCTTGTGGGCAAGCAGGCCTATGTCTTCATTCACCGAAGAAACGCAAACATCGCGATAGCGATAACGAAAGATGATCAACGATATCTAGGTCGACTGGTGCCGGATCGTGATGCGCGCAGACATCCACTCCCCGTAGACATGCGAAAAATGCTAAATGCTTTCTTGCGAAAGCAGAGATTCGATCTCGCGACTGTAGGTGCGGTCAGAATATATGTGCAGTCGAAGACGGACGAAATACGCACGAGCAAAGGAATAGGAGGCAGACGGGCATCTTTGAAGTTGGCCGATCTGCATCAAAAAATTGAGCAAATGGCACATGATGAATTGGCCTCTAAGGCCGACGCTTCACTAAAAGAGCAACCGTCCCAGAGCCGTATCTCGCGACCACCAGTCCCGCATTGGCCAACTGAGACACAACCTATTGTCGCGCTGTTAGATGTCCGGCGCAACCTTCGCCAGCGTGGGCGCGGGTTCTGATTCGCTTCAGCATGACAACGGAGGCAAATATGGGCGCGGCGACAGCCAGAAGTAGCACTAGCGTTTCCGATTCAAAACCCGAAGAGATTGATCCGCCAGGAAGCAGTGCCCCTGACCTCCGTGATATGCCATCATCGAAGCCCGCGGCGGAGCAAAACCCCGCGCGGCGAAGCGAGTGGACAGCACATCCACTTTGCCAAAACACCAAGGAACCGCTAGCAACGCCCGCGGCCGTGCGACTTTTCCAGCACACCATGAGAGCCATAAGGACGGGCGTCTCGGGATACCATTTTCTTGGGGCGCATCGCGATGGAATCACCCGCACGCTCTTCGTGCTTCAAGCCATGGTTGAGCAGGCGGCGCCGGGCGTGGTTACGGCATATCTCACGTTCAGTCGGGGGAAGCGGGTAGATCCACTCCGGCATGTCTGTTTAAGTTTGCTGCAGTCAGGGAACTGTCCAAACGTACACGGTAAAACGGAGGATCTTCGGATTCGGGCATTTCAGCGCTTCGTCGGAGAGGGGAGAAACATCCCGAAATCTACAATCGTTCTCTTCCTGGACAACGTGCAAGATTGTGCCCCAGAAGACATTTTTGCCATAGATGATCTCCGGCATGAACTGGACAGAAACGGCATTCCGCTACTTGTGCTTTCAGCAGGTCATAGTTCAGGCATGCATGCCTGGCAGAGTAGTCTAAAAAAAAATAAGGTGGATGCCGCCGTGAGAAAAATGCTGGTAGGCCATCGACTGCAATTTTCTGCTATTGCGTCACCGGAGGAGGTGCGTGGGATTCTTCAGCTAATTGACTTGAAAAAAAGTGACGAGACCGGCGAAACGTGGACATCCTTTTTCCTGCCAGAGCAAACGGATCGAGGATTCACCCTGGAAAGCGAGACGGAAAACTTCATCATGGCGCTCGGTGGTCGGGAAAACACCAAGCGAATTTTTTACACCGGAATTCCGCAAGGCGCTTTTTTTGAGACGGTACGACTGTTTTTAGACCACGCTGCTGACGAGGGCCCAAAGGCAATCAGTGATCGGATGAGGCAAGAGTTTTGGACGTTCGCGCTGTATGAAAGCGACTTCTTCGATGCGATTGAAGACAAGATTGAGGAAGGGGTAGCAAATGGAATGGCCGCGAGGCGAGACCAACTCCATGACCAGGAAGAGGCGTCTTTAGAGGATACGTGAGATGGTGCGAATGGCGGCGGAGCAACGCAAATGGGTCGGGCTTGATTGTGGAGCGTTGCCACACGAGTCCACACCATCATTGTTGGGACGATTCTGTAGTTTGAACGGGGTCGATCGCCAAATGCTTCGGGAGGAACTCGGCTTTTGGATGAATCAGAATACAGGATCGTTCGCGAGAGGCTTTGGTGTGCGGGAGGAACTGCTCGCACGCGAGACTGGGTGGAAGCTCCCAGTCGATGAAAAGACGGTGCTGACGGCGCGGGTGGAGCTTTTGCCCTGGATGTTCTCTTCCCGGTTCCGGTTTTGCCCAAAATGCCTAGCCGGCGGATTCCATTCATTTTGGTTCCAGCTGGATTGTCTTCAACAATGTCCAGTCCATCGGGTGCAACTGGTTGACAAGTGTCTGTGCTGCGGAGGGCGAGCCGGCAACTATGCTGGGCTGCTAGGGCATTTCCTTATACACAAATCGACGTGCCTGGAATCGATGCTGGATAGCAAATCAGCCAGGAGGGGGTTGTTAACAATGCGGATTTCGCGTTTACTCTCGGATTTTCGGCATGAAGACTCGAGACGACGCGGGAGCATGGGTGGACGAGGAATTTGAGACGCTGGATTTGGGTGATCCACGGCGAGACCGGCGCGCGAAGGAGCTGGTCAAGCGGTTCGCCAGCCGGCCCACGGCCAGCATTCCGGGCGCGTGCGAAGGCTGGGCCGAGACGATGGCGGCATATCGTTTTCTGGGCAATGAGCGCATCGACTGGCGCGACATGATGCAGCCGCATTGGGACCGTACCACGACGCGCATGGGGCAGTTGCCGGTGGTGCTTTGCATTGCCGATACGACAGAGCTGAACTTTAACGGTCAGGACATTGAAGGGGCCGGCCCGCTCAGTTATGAAGCACAGGTGGGCATGTATCTTCACGCGACCTATGCGGTGACACCGGATCGGGAGCCGCTGGGTGTGATGAACGCATGGATGTGGGCGCGCGAACCACGCGATGCAAACGGCAGGCGTGGCGGTGTCAGGGAAAGTGTGCGGTGGGTCGAAAGCTATGAGATCGTGGCCGAACAGGCACGGGCCCTGCCTGACACGCGACTGGTGTATGTGGCCGATCGTGAAGGCGACATCGCCGCGCTCATGCAGCGTGCGCAGGAACTGGGTGAACCGGCGGACTGGCTGATGCGCTCGCAGCACAATCGCGCCCTGAAGGGCGAAGCGAATTTGTGGGAGACGGTGCACGCCAGTGAGGTGGTCGGCCACATCAGCTTCGTGCTGCCCGGGCGCAGCGGCCAGAAGGCGCGTGAAGTGAGGCAGGAACTGCGTAGCCAGCGCATCACGCTGCCCGGGCGTGCCGGTGTCACGCTCACCTGCCTCGAGGCGTATGAAGTGGATGCGCCAGCGGGTGTGAAGCCCGTCATCTGGCGTCTTGTGACCAACCGCGAAGCGGGCGATGCGCATGCGCTCATCGAACTCGTTGACTGGTACCGCGCGAGGTGGGAAATAGAAATGTTCTTCAACGTCCTGAAGAACGCCTGCCGGGTTGAAGCGCTGCAACTCTCACAGATGGAGCGCGTGGAGAAGGCGCTCGCGCTGTACATGGTCGTATCGTGGCGTATCGCACGGCTCATGCGTGTCGGCAGAACCTGTCCGGAGCTGGACGCGTCGTTGTTCTTCGCGGCTGACGAGATACACGGCGCTCACGTGCTCTGTAAGAAGGCGCGTCCGAAAAAACCACCGACGCTCAGCCAGGTGATACGGATGATCGCGTCACTGGGAGGATTCCTCGGGCGCAAGAGCGACGGCGAACCGGGCGCGAAGACGCTGTGGATTGGCATGCAGCGAGTCATGGATGCTGTGATCACCATTCAGATCTTGCGCGACGGTTACGACACTTCTGTATAACGAAATGCTGCTAGGGAGGGCGTCGGGGTTTTACGCCTGTGAATCATGTTGTGGCCCGTTGGCAGCAGACGCGTTCTCATGGCGTTCGCACGATGTCTTGCGTAACCGCGCCAATGAGATCAATCGGGCGTTTAATCCGCTAGCAGAATGGTGGTCTGACTCTAACGAGGGCCTCGATGTGCTCGAGCAACTGGTGGCCCAAAACGCCTTGACGACGTGGCATGTGTGGTGCGATACACGGGAGTTCTTTCGGCAGGCATCGGCACAGCTCGCGCCGGTTCCGCGATCGTTTGTTGTCGCCGACAACGGACACGATTTGACGTGTCTTCGATGGGATATAAGGCTCACAAGTTCGAGATGGAAAGACACAGATAGCGTACGCGGTCGCTTGCCGTACCCGTCGGTCGGTCAAGCCTTGTATGCCGGCATGCTAACGCGACTACATGCCTGGGCCTTCCCAAACGGTGCGCGCGCACAGGGAGCGAGCGATATGCTTGCCCTCCGGGAGAAGGGTTGTATTGATAAGAATGGTCGCGAACCAGGTCAGCTAGCGCTAGCATGGTTTAGGTTGTTGTTCGAAGACGCTAGCGCCACACCGTTCGAGTGGATTAATACAAGGCGGGCGGTGTGGTCAGGGAGGTTGCGGGCGCGGCACGTTGGCGCACACGTACAACGACTACCCGCTCGGGCGATCTTGCTTGGAGCTTTCGCTGTCATGCTCGAGATTACGAAGCGCCAATTGGCGTCAGACGAAACGTTTCACCTTAACGGCCTCCGGCCGACTATTCCCTCCCTGGTGCCATTGGTTTACCAACCTTGGTACGGACCCGCTCTGGTTGATGATCGCTCACGGGGCCTTGTTATGTTTCCATCTATTCCTGACCTGGACCTGAAAGCCCTGTGGCCACCGATGCGCCATGTAACGTAAACTTGCGGGAAAAGTACCGTCATGATCGAACGCCTTTGCTGCGGTGCTTGAGTCTGGACGAGGCAGAAACCGAGCATTTTGCCCGGGTATGACCACGTATGTCGCAGGGTAGGGTTGTCATTGTTCATCTTACACGCCGCGCGGCGGAGCGGCTTCGACTGAGCGGGGCAAACGACTCCGTATTGGGATAAACCGCGTTACCAGTAAACGGCGGCGGAAATCGGGACTGTATTCACACCTGACAAGACGCACGGGCGAATATAAATTGCAGAGCGCCAATGTTCTTTGACGGCAATGAGCGCTGCGAGAATGGCGACCTGTATTTCATCCGTACGCCACTGCCGGCGCGCTTACGATCGCGGCCCCGTTCACCTAGCCAGAATCCGCGCTGGACACTGTGAATATGCCGCTGCAGTTACTTCGCTTCAGGCATAGGAGGCTACAAAGTCGAGAGAGAACTGGGCGCAGACAGGCCGCGCCAAAGGCGAAGTGTTTGACGGGTGCTCGTGCGGCATACAGACGCGACTTGGCAAGGCGTCAAGCACACTCTCGACTTGCTGGTTGCGGTACTGCCGTCAGAACGACTGGAATGTTTCAAGGCGTCGCGGTTAGCTGACGTCTTTTCGACGCAGATATGGGCGCACAACAAAGTCTGCGCCGATCGCTAACGACGCGCTAACAGACAACAAAGTCTGCTCGAACGGCGAAATACGCGTTGCCGAGCAGCATTCGACATAGGAAGTGACTATAAGGGGCACCCGATGCTCCGTACGTAAGGACACAACGCCGCATGCGTTGGACCGGAGTGGGCGCTACTTTGAAAACTCTGTGGGCGGCAGATTGCTTCGCCCAGTTTTCTCGAATGAGGGGGAGATGCCACGACGCCCCTTATAGTTGTGCGGCCGGCCCCGCCATCCCTTTTACACCTGGCGTAGTCTTGACTCTGGACTGGCGGAAGAGGGCGGCGGTGAGAGTCCTACGGCATTGGCCGGTAGGGTCAGATTCGTATCGTACGTTCCTGGTTTCAACGTTCGATCTTGCTAGGGACGCCTGAACGTACTGTCCGCGTCCTGCAAGCCACCTCGTGTGTTGTGAGGCGAAAATGATGAAGGTACCTGACGATTTTCCGCGTGATGTCGCGCCAGCCGCGCTCGCCGGAGCGCAGCCGAAGCTGGCGGCGCGCATGATCAACGGCCGGTTTGTCGTCGGACTGACCGAAGAAGAGCGATTGGAGCGATGGCAGATATGTGAGGACCTGGCACAGCAACTGATTGTGCCCGCCCGGACGGACGCCGCAAAGTACCCACAGAATTCTCACGATGTGGTGCTGGGGCGCATCGGGGACGCTATCGTGGGCAAGGACTGGTGCAGTGTAGTCGAAATGAACTGGATCATTGCCCGGTTGCGCGAACTGCTCCGATGGTGACCCCTCATCAGCTACCGGGCGTGTGTCGAAAGCCGGGTCAGATTTACCGGACAGTCGCATCCATCTGGCCGCGAAGTAATCCGGCGACACTGATGTCTTCGTCGAGGGCGTCCCAATGCAGACCCGCGCCGGAGGCAGAAATGCGGAATGCGTTCCGTTGTTCACATGTCGCTGCTGCCAGTCGCGGGAAACACCATAATGGGATCTTGAGCCTGCGACCGTCGCCCAGTACGACGGTGAAGCTGGTGTCGTCAAACAGCAGGTCTGTCGCGAGCGGTGTCATCACTCTACCTTCTGTCGTTTGGTCGCCGCAGGCCGCCCCAGTCTTCCAGTGAGGCTTGACCTTCATTCGTGGCGGCGCTGCCCGCGAGGCCAGGGGAAACGGTCCCGCCTGCATTTCGTCTGCGGGAAAGAGCCGCGGAAATGGACCGGCTTCGTCAGTGTTGCGGCGCGAAAGCCAATCCTGACAGGCAGCCGGCCTGATGATAACCAGTGGGCGCTTTTCGTCGCAACGCCTGTGACACGGCTTCATTGCGGACGGTCGTCGGCGTTCACCGTGCGCATCATGAAAGCGATCGGAGTGGTCTGCGGATCATAACGCCTGGTTGCGCAACGATGCACGGCAGGAGCGTTTTCCGCCTGAATTTCCATACGCTGGTTCGCCGGAGGGTATGAGTATCGTGGCGGGCGTTGGCGGTCCCGACGCGCCAGAGCGATCACCTGACATGCGCGGGTGCGGCCCTCGCCGCCCATGAATTCACGATATCGGGAGTAATGGTGAAAACGGCATCAGGTTAGAGCATCACCCGATTGCCATCCTTTTCAATATCGCCAAACGCAATGGTGGCAATACCACTTATCACCATTGAAATTGACCCTTCAACCCGGGGAAGCATCGTGACGATCTGGGGCAGGTTAGGGTTCGTCTCACAGATGTAGCAGGCGCCCGGAAATGAAGGCCCGGATAGTTCAGAGCTATCATACCCTTCATTTGCGGACACTGCCCCTTATTTCGGGAGCGATGCGGCGCTGGACGGCCCCTGGAGCGACGCCGTGGCACGCGATGGACGATCCAGGCATCATTCCGGATGCGATCGTAGATGCGGGGACGCGGGCAGGTGCCCCAGAAGTGCGGACCGATGCGACCCAGGACGCGGGGATGTCTATGGAGTCTGCAGCGTAGAACCGTAACCGTCTGCCTTTCGCTGAGGCGCCGAACTTTGCATGTGCAAGGTTCATCACACAGCAGACAGGACCGGAAAGCCTGATCGGCTGAAGATTGCGAGTCTGCATCGGCTGGTTTATCCCGCGAGACCGGCACAGCGCCGTTGCGTGCCGATTGCGCGGAAGTACGCCGATCGGGTAGGGTGGCAACACTCACAACCACAGCGAGGAAAAGCAATGAACAAGCAGGAACTGGTGGATGCGGTCGCCGCGAAGACCAGCTCAAGCAAGGCGGCCGCCGGCGAGGCGATCGATGCATTTATCGGCACGGTCACCGCAGCCGTCACGAAAGGTGACACCGTGCAGCTGATCGGCTTTGGATCGTTTTCGACGGGCGCACGCGCCGCGCGGGTCGGCCGCAACCCGTCGACCGGCGCCGAAATTCAGATCCCGGCCGCGAAGACCGTCAAGTTCACGGCGGGCAAGGCGTTCAAGGATGCAGTGAACGGCGCCTGAGACCGGCCGCAAGCCGTCGGCCGGAATCCACCGATGGCGCGGGGCGGCGGCAGGGTAGCCGCTACACATGCTGGCGACAGCAACGGCACGGAGTGATCGGGCAAGGCCTGGACCTCGGGCAGCCGGCCTGGTAGCATCAGTGCGAGATGCCGCGATGTACCGCGGCCCCTGCGATTCGCTGCATGTCTAGATAGATAGCCGTATGGAAAAGAAACGATCGCGGACCGGGCGCGAAATCTCGTGCCCAACGATCGGTGCGTTACTGCGCTACCGGAAGCGCATCGTGCGCGTCATTGCGGAAGCCCGCGGGCAACGCGCGATGATCGAATCGCTCGACGTCACAGGCAGGACCTTTGTGAGCACGGTGAAGTGGGTCAGCCTGCGTGAGCTGGGCAATCAGCTTTTCTGAAGCTGGATCTCTTCGCGGGCCGATCGGTCGGTCATTCCGGGATACCTGCGGGTCAAATGCCTCGATTCTCCAGCTTCGATATGCCCGTCGGCGCCTGAACGTGGCGAGTTCCTGCTCGTCCCATCGCACTGGATGTGAAAATTTGCTGCTCGTATACTGGCGCTGACATCGGGAAAGGAAAGAGTATGCGGCGCGTGATTGTCCGGCGGTCTGCAGTTCACGGCAAAGGCGTGTTCGCCATTCGTCCGCTCGCGGCGGGTGAGCGCGTGCTCCAGTACAAGGGTGAAATAACGTCGTGGCGCAATGCGGTGCGGCGTCACCAGCGCGAAGGCATCGCAGGTCATACGTTTCTCTTCGGGCTGTCGGATGGGCGCGTGATCGACGGCAGCCGTGGCGGCAACAGCGCGCGCTGGCTCAATCACGCCTGTGCGCCTAACTGCGAGACCATCGAGGATGAGGGGCGGATTTTCATTTACACGCTTCGGCCGATCGGGGCCGGTGAAGAACTGTTTATTGAATATCTGCTGGCTACCGACGATCCTCTGGATGAAGACGTTCGGGCGCAGTACGCGTGTCGATGCGCCGCGGCGGACTGTCGTCACTCAATGCTGGCTAACGCAGCGTGAACAGGGTTTGAGGAGCTAGTGGGCAGCATCGCTATCCCGAAAATCGATGAGGCCCGAAGCGGGAGAAAGATGGATTTGTCCGGATCGGCGTGGATGTGGTTTTTCATCCCGATGTGCTGAAACCGCCGTTGCCAAAGGGCGATGTATCCGACGGTGCTCCTGGCGTAAACATGACATGAAGAAACAGATGTCGCTGGAGCTTGACGATTGGTGGTGACGTCGATGCCAGCGCGTATCTCGACAGCTATAGGGGAGCGGCCTTATGCAGAAGCGGAAGTTCGCAGGAAAGAGAGCAGGGGGAGTGAGTCTGCCGGAACTGCTGGACCAGCTTGAACTGGCGCTGACGGGGACGCCTGCTCTCGCGTCCGTCTGTCGGGCGCTGTCGGATCTGAACCGGCGGCTCGGTTCGACCAGCGAGAAAACTGCTGCACGGCCCAGTCGATCCACGTCCTCGCGACGTCGGCGCCAAACCGCCGTCGAATCTTTGTCGCTGTTTTCGTGAGGGCCGCTCGGACGCGCGACTGGCACGTCCCACTGAATCGGCCTGGCACATCGAGCGATTTTCGAAAACTCTTCGCGGTTTGTCTGCGTCGAGCGGAGTTCGGCCATCGACCGCCGTTCGAAGAGCATTTGTGAATGCTCCGCGTACCTGTGAGCTTGAGCCGGTAGCGTCTGAGAGTCCTTGGACCCCGGGAGGCGCCGAACGGATCGCTCCCGTGCGGCGCTGCTATCGGACCAAAGCCCTATGGCACATCACTCGCCCCCCTGTTAGGCTCAAGCTACATAGGGTCTCCTCACCGGGCGCGATCGCGTCGTCATAGACCCCTCATATGGCCAATCTCAACCAAATCGTCGCTGTGGTCGACGATGACGAATCAGTTTGCCGCGCCATCAAGCGTTTGCTGCGTTCCATTGGGATAAAGGCAGAGACGTTTTCGAGTGGTGAGGAATTTCTAGGCACGCTTTCGTCGACAGCTTCGTATCGACCCGCGTGCGTGATCCTGGACTTTCAGATGCCGGGAATCAACGGGCTGGAGCTACAGCGTCGCCTTGCCCCGACTGACTTGCCCGTCATCTTCATCACCGCGCACGACGATCCCGCCGTTCGCGAGAAGGCTCTTGCGTCAGGCGCTGCAGGCTATCTGCGAAAACCATTCAACGACGCCATATTGCTCAAGGCCGTGGAAATAGCGCTGGGCGCTACGCCGATTCCCGTCTCGACGGTCGTAGGAAATCGTGTATAAATAGTGCCAGTGCCAGTGCCAGTGCCAGTGCCAGTGCCAGTGCCAGTGCCAGTGCCAGTGCCAGTGCCAGTGCCAGTGCCAGTGCGACATAACCACCAAACCAATTCCCCGAAGGACGATGAGCAAAAATATGGACGACGCTCTGCTCGCGCGCCGTAGGGCTCTCGCTGCTGAGCTCCTGTTGAATGGTCAAGGGGTTAGCGACGTATCCAGGAAGGCCCGACTGAGTCTTCCGACCGTGAGCAAATATAAGGACCTGATAGAAAGGGGCGGACCTGAGGTTCTTGCGCGCCTTCGTATTCACGGGAATGTCCCGCGACTGGATGATGCTTCGCAAAGCTGGCTTGTTAGCGCGATCAAGCACTCACCTGGACTTCACGGCTATCCAGGGCCGACCTGGACTATACGTCAACTGCGCAAATTGATCTTTCGACGTTTCGGAGTCCAGTTTTCAGCTTCGCATGTTGGTTACCTCGTGCGGGGTTATGGTCTCGCATATCGCCTCACTTATCCAACTTCCGAAAAGCCGTCTCGTGCTGCAACTGAGAAGTCGCAATGCGACGTCTATGCTGCGCGCCGAAAGGTTGCTGCAAAAATGCTTCTGGACGGAGAAGGCGCCGAGCGCGTCTCAAAAGCGCTCAATATCAGCGAGCGGACGATTGCGAAATACTGATCGATGGTAGTTGCAGGCGGCATTGAGACTGTTGAACAGCTCAGGTCATCTGGGCGGAAAGCGACACTTGGCCCCGAGGCTCTTGAATGGTTACGAGCGGCATTGAAGCGCAGCCTCATGGCCCACGGATACGAATCCGAACTTTGGAGAAACGTAGATGTTCAAAAGCTGATCAAGGAGAGATTCAACGTATACCACTCCAGCGGACATGTGAGGACCCTCGTCGGAAAGCTCGGACTGGAGCACAGAATGCGACCACCAAAGCCGCGCACGGAGAAGAAGCGCCTGACAATCAATGATGGAACGCTGGCATGGGACGCCGCGACGGTCAGGCAGTGCCTCGGGTACACGGCATAGACGCTGATCACTGGACGAACGCGCGTTTGCGCACCGTGCTTCGTCGCCGGGTGGGCGTCGATTATTCTCGCGGATATATATGGGAAATCGCCACCCGCGCCGGGGTGGCGGACCTGCTTACAAGACGCCGTAGCTGATCAATTCAGTCTGGTCCTGGCCGCCTCGTCGTGTGTGGCCGTAGGGCAGCGTGGAGTCGCTGCAATTCATCGCGAACAGCGTGCAGCTCGTTTCTTACGCCGATGGCAGAAGCAGCGTCAATGATGTCGACGCACGCAGCCATGGCACGAGACCATCCCTAATCAATGACGCGGCAGGTTTCATAACGCTCTGCGGCGGACTTGTCAATCCTGCTACCCATTTAATGGCATTTTTTTGCGGCAACGGACAATCCGCTCGTAACACCGGCCAACAGATCTCCTGTCACCGCACGCTCGAGACGTACCCTCTTCGACAGTCAGGCCGCGAGCGTGTTTCGTGATTCGCGGAAGTGTGCGGAAAGAGAAGGTATGTTGAACGCACGTTTGACCGTGTACATTCAGCAGTTCGAAGAAAAGGGCGGCTCCGACCGCACGGAGAGAGAGATTTCCGAGGGATTTTTTAATGTGGTTGAATGGCCGCAGGTGTTCGCGATTGGCAATCGCTGCTGCGTGGTTGATTTTTGGCGTGGGCTACCTGGCTATCGGGATGAATAGCTGCCGCAGGCGGAAACGTGGCGGACGGCACCACCTATCCGGGGTGGACCGTTCCAGGAAGTCCTGATTTTGAGAGCACCCCGAAGAGGGCTCTTTTTCGTTGACCGTCGATAAGCCAACTGTTTGTAGGGTGGACTCCATCCGGGCGCGCTTGTTTATATTGTTGCCGGGTCCCCCGCGAGCATTTCGAGTAACGCGGCGCCACTGCACCCACTGGCGACGTAACGCTCCCCATCGGCCAGCCCAGCTGTGTTGCCGCTGATGAAGGCGCCCGCTGCCGGGGCGCGACCGGTGAGGGGTTCCACGAAGCCTCCGCCCGTCTGCGGAAAAATCGATGTGGCGACGAAACGGGCCGCTTCATGGGCGACCCTTGCATCCGTGACGGCCCACGCCGAACAGATGGCCACCGAAAAGCCATTGAAGTAACCGAGCAGCCCGGCAGTCAGGCCATTGGGTAGTGATCCGCCGTCGGGCATAGAGCACGTGATCCTGTCCGCAGTCAATGTCGCGACGATTCCCGCCACCTTGCGCGCCGTCGCGATGTGAGGCAGTTCACCCGCCTCCTTGTGGGTTCGAAACAGGCGTCCGGCCATAACGTCATCCCCTTGATGGTTTCTGTTTCCCCGCGACGAATGGTGACGCGGCGCCCAGTGAATATGAACAATGCGAGGCAGAAACTCTGTGCGATGCTGAACGCCCGGACGTTCGTCGGCTTGCCGATGACACGCGCAGCGCCTCCAACTCGCAGATTGTTCTGCCGGATTTCAAAATCGGGTACGCGAGGCGCGCTCGGCCAGCTATATTTCTTCAACCGGCATTTTCATGCCTTTTGCATGGAGAGTCGTCGGAGTAGTTATTATTCAATTCAGCGTCCCCCAATATCAATGTCAAAAACCGAGAGAAACCGGATCGCCCGTTTAACTGGTAGCATCCGGCAAAAACTGGCAGCGTCCTCGCTGGTTGTCGCTGCCTGTGGCGCCATGATTGCAATCGTCATGGTCGGCCTGTGCGCGGTAACGCTGTATCAGGGGCGACTGGATGCACAGGACCACACCCGCGATACGTTGCGTGACATTGCGCTGATCGCACAGCGCGACATCGAGCGCAATCTCGAACTGTACGAACTTTCGTTACAGGCGGTCGTGGACGGCCTCCAGCAGGCCGACGTGATGGCCTTGCCGCCTCGTCTGCGCCGGGAGGTCCTGTTTGACCGTGCGGCGAGCGCGAAGTATCTCGGTTCGATGCTGGTGCTGGACGAAACCGGCAATATCGTCATTGACTCTGGAAGCGACACACCCCGGCACGGCAATTTCGCGGACCGACCGTACTTCATCGTGCAACGCGATCACCCTGATGCGGGTCTCTATATCAGCGATCCGTACGAATCGCGCCTGCGTGGCGGCTCGCCGAGCATCGCGCTCACCAGGCGCCTGTCCCATCCGGACGGCTCGTTCGCCGGCATTGTGCTGCTGGCGGTCAATCTCGAGTACTTCCACACCCTGTTTGCCGGTCTGTCGCTCGGCCCGCACGGCTCGATGTCGCTGATCGGCAGGGACGGTGTCATGATCATGCGGCAACCGTATGACCCTCGCATCATTGGGCGCAATATCAGCGGGGCCAGCACGTTTCGCCGGTTCATGTCCGCGCCGGAAGGGAGTTTCAGCGAAACGGCATCGATTGACGGCATCCGCCGCCTTTACTGGTTCCAGAATTTTCCCCACGCGCCGCTGATTCTCATGGTCGCGGCCGCCGAGCAGGATTTCTACGCGGCATGGTGGCGCCGCGCGTTGACAATCGGTTTGCTGATGCTCGCGTTTGGCGCCTCCTTCGTCGGACTCTCGGTGCTGCTCGGCGTGCAGCTGCGCCGCCGCATGCGGGCGGAGTCCGAGTTGCAGCTACTGGCGCGCACCGACGGCCTGACCGGGCTGAACAACCGCCGCAGTCTCGGCGAGATCCTCGACCACGAGTGGCGCCGCGCGAAGCGCACACGCAGCGTGATGTCGCTGCTGTTCGTCGATATCGACCGCTTCAAGGCCTATAACGACACCTATGGCCACCAGGCCGGTGACGACGCACTCGCGGCTGTGGCGCGCTGTATCAGCGAAAGCATCCGGCGTCCGGCGGACACTGCGGCGCGCTATGGCGGCGAGGAGTTCGTGGTGGTGCTGCCCGACACACCCGCGTCCGGTGCGTCGGAGATCGCCGAAAGGATCCGCAACGCCATCGGCGAGTGTGCCATCGAGCACGCAGGCAGCGAGTACGGACGCGTGACTGCGAGCATCGGCGTGGTAAGCCGGATGCCGCTGACAAACGACGACTTGACGACGGCGATCAAGGCCGCTGACGAGGCGCTCTATAACGCGAAAGCGACCGGCCGGAACAGGGTGTCACAATCCCAGCCGTCGTGAGTATCGCGACGTCGTCTTGTCTCGGCTCGCGATCGCAACACCGGCGGCGAATCCAGCCAGGCTATGCGACCACGATAGAATGGCTCCCATCGATGCGCAAGCGAGAGCAACGGCGCGTCGAGTCCATCCTGCCTTAGTCGGGTAGCAGCAACGTATCGCCGCGCCGCGCCGATGCCCGAATAAGGCCGCACTCTGGTCGATTTAACAGCACGCAACGGCCGGAATTGCCCCTTGGCGATGCGTTTGTTGGCGGGCCACACATAGTCGCCCGTCAGGTTGATGTGAGTCCAGCCCAGTGGCGCGACGTGCGGGATCAACCTGTCGTCGATCTCGCGCTGCTGCCGCAAGGCTGCCATCGACCGCTCCAGATACGCCGTGTTCCACAGTGTGATCGCAGCCACCACCCGATTCAGGCCACTGGCCCGGTAGCGTTGGTTACATACGAACGGTCCCGTATCTCGCCCAGCCGAGAGAAGAACACCGCCCGCGCCAGTGAGTTGCGGGCTTTTGTCTCGTAGGTTTGGGAAAGAAATACCCGGTTGAATTTTAGTCCCTGCTTCCAGTCCTGGTGGCAAAACGGCTATAGCAGCCGCGCCGGGTCTGCAATGGTGGTGCTCCGAATCCAGGCCAGCTTGGCGCTGTACAAATTTGATGCCGGCACTGCCCGCGCCGCACAGGTCCAGTGCTATTTCGCCGTGCGTTTGCAGCACAGCACCGGCTGACGAGCTGTGCGACTGCGCCAGCCGATGCATCGGGTTGCTCTCTGCGGCGAATTCCGGCGCGCGATGAGGACATTCATCGAGTACCGCGGTAATCCGGACACGCGCGCGCTGTGCGCGGTCCGCCGCGGATAACGCAGGCGTTCCGGTCATGGAGACTCTACGGTGCGGTTTTTACCCAGCGACGAGTGTACAGAACATACCGCTCAGGTCATGCAATCCTTGCTGAAGCAACCGGCGCCAGCGACACATGGACTGCCTCACGTCATTGCTGAAAATCCTCTCCGGAACGATTATTACGTCGATAGCTAATTACCCTATCGAGCCGTGCAGTGGCACCGGCTCAGGTGCGGACCTGACCGGAACGTCGACGGTGACGGGCGCGAAATCGTCAGGGCTGGTATTTAGCTACCCGAAGCAGGCCGTCTCTCGGCTCAGCGTACGCGCTCCATCATTGTGTGGTTGATATGCCCGGTATTATTTGGCGTTAACCCCGGTTTTGATGACCATGGCTTTCACCCAGAATGCCAGTGACGGAAAAAATTCCAAAAGATGGGCTGTCGCAGGCGGGTAATGGTCTGCCGCAATAGTTGCGTGGTGACGCCGGGAAGCCGAAGGTGTCCACGCCCCTCAAGCCAAGGCACACGATGGAGATACCGTTCATGAAGGCAGTCGTTGCGACGACGCATCGAGGCTATCAACTCACGGCCAGCACATGTCCTGTGCACGGCGGTCTGCATGCCGCGGACCTTGTAATCGAAAAGCCCGGTCGTTCGCCAGAATCTTTTTCTGCGCTCGATTACTTCTTCGACGACCAGCAGGCGTTGAAATATGCCACCCACTGGGGACGCATCTGGGTCGACATGAAGACTTGAGACCTGCCTCAGGTTCAAGCATCACGAATATGGACAGGCAACCAACGGAGACCTCCATGCGCGATGTCCCACGCGTCGAACCGTCGTCGTATCTCCTTACCCGGCAGACGCTGCGGTTCCTCGCACGCGACTCCAGAAACCCCAGCGCCGCTCTTATTTATTGGCTTGGGGTCTCGGAACCATCGCGCGAACCCTGCTTTTTCGACGTCATGCAAAAGTTCGGTCCGCTGTTGCAGCTGGTTCTGCCCGACGAACGCCCCGGTGTCTTCGTGAAACGCGACGCCATTCACGTTGTTCGGGACTGCGGGGTTGTGAAACGACTCGCTTTCAAGGACGGGTCTTCGCTCGATGTTCGATACGCCGGGCCGTGCTGCGACCTTTTCGACGAGTGAACGGAAGTTGCATGCTCGCGGTGCGCCTGGAGATGGAGGTGGCCCACAAACGTGTTGCTCCCGGCTCACTCAGGCACGGTAGCGCCAGCGCGAAGGACGACTGCTTACACAGTTGTCTCATTGGCGTTGGCGCTGGCGGGATGACCACGCGACGTTCAGGAAAACCGTTCCTTTGTCCGAGGCTCGGCACGAATAGGACGACATGAATACGGTTCCTGCACATACTCATTAAGAGGGCGCTGTCACGTTGGGCGGGGTGTTCGCGTAACATGATGCGATGACGAAAACGAAATCGCTTTATCACGGCCACCGGTTCCCGGCGACGACCATCAGTAATGCGGTGCGGTGGTACTTCCGGTTCCAGCTCAGTCTGCGCGACATTGAAGAGTTGCTGTTCGAGCGCGGCGTGACGGTCAGCTACGAGACGATTCGCCGCTGGTGCGAGAAGTTCGGCGCGGGCTTTGACCATCGGGTAAAAGCGGCGCGACAAGGCCGCCGCCAAACGTTTCTTCAAGCGTGTGCTGCGCTCGAACCCGGCGCCACGCAAGATCGTTACCGATCAATTGCGCAGCTATCCGGCCGCGAAAGCCGACATCCCGGAATTGGCAAACGTGAAGCATGTGTTCGTCAAGGCTGCGGCCCGTGTCAACAATCGTGCAGAGAACAGCCATCAGCCCACGCGGGAGCGCGAGCGGCGTATGCGCGGCTTTCGCGACCCGAAGCGCACGCAGGCTTTCCTGTCGAGATTCGGTCCGATCCGTCAGCACTTCGCATTGAAACGACATCTGCTGCGCGCTTCTCTTTGTCGCAAACACCTCGCGGCCCGGTTCGCCGCATGGCGCGAATTTACTAACGTCACCCAAACTCCATCGAATGCTTTCTGAGCTACTGTGCCTCATCCTTCAACACCGACGAAGTCCCGCAAGTTGACAGTGCCGGCTGAGCATATTCACTGCAGGCAGCGCAATTGGTTCGGCGTGCAATTGCGAGCTACACCGCATGCTGGTTCAGCCAGAGCCGGCCCGCAGCGGTCATATTGATGGCGCCATAGCTGTGCGACTCGTATGCAAGCCCGAGCGTCAATACCTCCACCGCCACGGGGCACGGTGTCTGCGCCTGTGGATCTGGAATTCGATCAAGCGATTTGAGAGTCTGGATGGCCTCGGGTGAAAGTTGGATGTACATGGTGGCCTCCTGTTATTGAGAACATCTTGATCCGGCCGAAATTCTTTCGTCTGTACGGTAGCGTCTACTCGACTCCCTCTTTTGAGAATCACTTGAGCAAACCGCACAAAGACATACTGCGGAAGCTGTTTCGACGGATATGTTACTGGTTTGCACAGTGACCTGAACGGCGGAATCAATCCATATCACGGCGTGTCAGCCGGTTTGCCAAAACCCGCCGGTACTTATTGATGTAGATACCTGTGTACTTGCCAATTTGGGCTGCATCGGTGCAGGTCGACCATGCCGCTCCGGAACCAGTACGGCACCGTACCGACTACTGTTCGTGTTGCGCGTACCGTGTGCGTGAGTGTCGTGGACTTCCCATGACACGCCGCACAAAGAACGGCAATCTTCGATCGTTTGCAATGGCCGCTGCTGCCACTACGGCGAAACATTCAAAGAGAGCTGATTTATGCTCTGCGGATGCGATGCATCAAGGCAATGCCGGCAATGGTGAACACCATACTCGTTAAAAGTTGAAGCACAGCGCAATGTGCGCATTCAATCTGATGTCGCGATGATCACACTACCCGAGGCATGAGCAGGCCGATGCGCCGCGGGATGGATGTGTTCATTGGAGTCTGACATGAAAAAGCGCAACGTCTTGCAATGGGTAGTGGTTCTAGGTGCGGCTTTCGGCGTGAATATCGCTATTGCGGCGGAGACGGACCTCCCGGCGATACAGCATGCCGGGGACGTGACATATCTATCGGGGGGGATCGGGAGCGACCAGGCACGAGCGATCAAAGACGTCATGCACAACTACCCCATGGTGTTGACGTTCGTCGGCAAGACGAGCAACCAGAATCAATATCTCTCGGATGTCCCCGTCACGATCACGGATGGCAAAGGGAACACCGTTCTGGAGACGAGTTCGGATGGCCCATTCATGCTGGTTTCTCTCCCCAGTGGACATTACACGGTCAGCGTTAGCTATAAGGGGCAAGCGGAACATCGTACGATGAATATTTCAAATGCCGCTCACGCGCGCCAGACGTTTGTCTGGGCAATGTAGTTGCCGCGCTTAAGCAGATGTCGCCGGCCGTCTGTCAAGATTAAAGCGATTTTTCGTGTAGCAATTGATTGCGTTGGGATTCGACTAAACCGTATTCGGACGCGCCTGCGATTTATTTTTAGCGGCTTCCTTTACCACCGTACATCTCAAAGATGGGACCGGCCGCACATGTACGCTGCCGGACCGACGGGAACCGGCAATTCGTGTAACAAGAAAGTGTCTACTGGCGGGCGAGTGAAACCTGTATCCGTGGATCTTGGTGGCAGACGCGTCGGATCGCGTCATTTACGTATATAGGTGGTATCAAAATGAACAGCACTCGCTTATTTTCAATAGGTACGCTAACGCTCATTGTCGCGATTGGAGGCTTGGGTTGCTCCGGCATGTCCCAGCGAGGCGTCGACACGGCTGCTGGTGCCGGGATAGGCGCCGTCGGGGGAGCGGTGCTTACAGGCGGTAGCGCGGTAGGCACAGTTGGCGGCGCGGTCGTAGGTGGCGTGGTCGGCAACCAGATCGGTAAATAGCCCGGCGCGCCTGGACTGAGTCAGATCATCCGTGGATATCTCCCCGGTAGGGTGACACCACGGTGGGAATGGAAGATGGTGACCGTTCAGGGTGACGTCGAGTGCGGTTTCGCAGTGGCTAGGAACTTTTCGACATGTGCTGCGCGTCGATAGCGGCGTGCGTGGGTCCTGGGCTCTGTGCTCAAGATGGACATCTTCGCAATAACGGCTCTTTTGGACACCGGCGAGTCACTTTTCGTGAATCAAGTCGTATAGAAAGCAAATCGGAGAAGAATCATGAGCAGTACCTATGTTTGCAGAACCGCAGTTCTCAACATGTTGATTGCAGTCGGTCTGGTTGCCGGGGTTAGCATCGGCACGGCTGGCGCAGCCTCGGGGGATGACACCATCCCGCAGCCCCACAGCGACAGCGTAAGCGCGACGCTCACCGATACCGTCATCACGACCAGGGTGAAGGCTAAACTTATGGGTAGTGACAGCCTAAAAAAATCTGACATCAGCGTGACTACCACCAACGGCGTGGTCACGCTTGACGGCTCGGCAAGCAACTCAAACGCGAAGACCGTGGCTGAGGCGGCGACAATGTTAGTCGATGGCGTCAAGAGTGTCGACAACAACTTGAAAACACCCGCGAGCAGCAAGGCATCGGCCCGGACGCACGAGGCCGTCACAAAGACAGAGCGGGTCGCATCCGATAGCTGGATTACCACCAAGGTGAAGTCAGGGATCCTTGCGGACAGCGTCAGCAAGGGTTTCGATGTAAGCGTGGAGACGATTCACGGCGTGGTGGTTCTGAAGGGGGCTCTGTCAAACCAGGACGCCGTCGATCACGTGAAGGACATCGCTGAGAAAGTGAAAGGCGTGAAGAGCGTTGACACGTCCGCCCTCACCGTCGCAGGCGGATAGCCGGTCGGCCAGCAAGAGAGGAGCTAAGCAAGGAAGCAATGACAAGGTATGTGTTGCAATTCTTGCCTTGGTGATTTCATTGTTCACCGCATGCGGCGGGGGTGGAGGCGGCTCGAATAACGGTAGTGGCGCGGCCACCCCGCCGGGCGGCGTTAGTCTGCAAGTTGTCTCGTTCGGCGACAGCCTGTCGGACGTCGGGACCTATGCGCCGATCGCTAGCGCGGTCGGATCAGGGGCGCATCTCCACCCGGGTTCGGACGGGAAGCAATCGGGAGGCTGGACATGCTACGCGATTTGCTGGTGCATGTAGACGGGAGCGAGTCGGGGCGGCGCAGGGTGCGATTCGCCGTCGACCTGGCAATGAGCACGGGCGCGCGCCTTAGCGGAATACATGTGACCCCGCCGGTGGAGGTTCCACCCCTGTACAAACCGACTCGCGTGGCGGAAGTGGCCGCACATCTCTCCTCCAGGCTGGCCCTGGACGCACGGACAGCAACGACGGTCTTCAGGGAAGAAGCGATGGAGCGCCTGGCTGACGCATGCTGGTTCGAGGCGAAAGGCGACGTAGCTGAGGGCGTCAGCGACAGGGCCCGCTACGCGGACCTTGTCGTCCTTGGCCAATACGAATGGCAAGGCTCACCCGAAACCCATCCCTTGCCGATCGCCCACCCGGTCGCTGTGCGATGTGGTCGCCCGGTCCTGGTCGTGCCTGCCGCCGTACGGTCGAGCTCACTGGCCAGCGTCGCTGTTGCGTGGGACGGTAGCCGTGAATCCGTGAGGGCAATCCACGACGCCATTCCGCTACTGCGGCTGTCGCAGTCGGTTCAAATCATCACGATCATTTCCCCGTCTGCGGATAGCCGCGAGGACGACGCGGAGAGTCTTCTCGCGCACCTTGCCAGACATGCCATCGCGGTCGGACCAGACGTGCTCCGGATCAGGACCACAGAAGAGCATGCTTCACTGCGTGAACACATTGAGAAAGGGCCATACGATTGGTTGGTGATGGGCGGCTACTCTCGCCCCATGTGGATGGAATTCATTTTCGGCGGCGTCACGCAATCCATTCTCCTGTCGTCGAAGATACCCGTGCTGGTTTCCCACTAGCGAGGTGAATGAATGGACGTTAATGGACAGCAGGGACCGCAGCACACGAGCATTTTTGGGGTTCTTTTGCGGCGTCTGAAGGAGCACCCGCTATCGCGGATCGGGCCAGGGCTCATCACCGGCGTCGCCGACGATGACCCTAGCGGGATCGCCACATATTCCCAGGCGGGCGCTCAATTCGGCCTGAACATGCTTTGGACGATGCCGCTGGCTTACCCTTTAATGGTTGCCGTTCAATCGATGTGCGCGAACCTCGGCAGGGTCACGGGGAAAGGACTTGCAGCCAACATAAAAACCGCATTCCCGCCGATCGTTGTAAGGAGCGTAGTGCTGCTACTGCTCATCGCCAATACGCTCAACATCGCTGCCGACGTAGCAGCCATGGGCGAAGTGGCGGAGCTTGTCTCAGGTGTCAATCGTCACCTCATGACAGCGTTCTTCGTGTTCGCGACGCTTCTGCTGCAGATATTCGTTCCGTACCATCGGTACGTCTTCTTCCTAAAGTGGCTGACCCTCTCCCTGCTTGCTTATGGAGCAGTTCTCTTTACGGTTCATGTTCCGTGGGGGCAGGTCGCACTGCGCACGGTCTGGCCCAGCTTCACACCCAATGCCAGCGCTGCCGCCGTGGTGGTCGGTGTCTTCGGCACGACCATCAGCCCATACCTGTTTTTCTGGCAGGCGTCCGAGGAGGTCGAGGACATGGAGGCGAACCACGGCAGTGCGCCGCTTGTGCGTGACGCACGTGCCGCAGGCACGGAACTTCGGCGCATCCGGTGGGATACCTGGAGCGGCATGCTCTACTCCGACGTTGCCGCCTACTTCATCATTCTTGCGACCGCCGTCACACTCCATGTGGCTGGAATCACCGACATCAACACGGCGGCGGAGGCAGCCAGTGCACTGCGGCCGCTCGCGGGTGACTTTGCATACATGCTCTTCGCCCTTGGCATTCTCGGCGTGGGCCTGATTGGCGTGCCGGTGCTGGCGGGTTCCGGGGCATACGCCCTTTCCGAGGTGATGGGTTGGAAGGAAGGGCTCGAACGCAGGGTGGGCGATGCGCAAGGGTTCTACGGCATCATCGCCGTCAGCGTGCTCGCCGGACTCGGTATCCAGTATTCGCCAATCAGTCCGATGAAAGCCTTGTTCTGGAGCGCGGTAATCAACGGACTCGTCGCCGTGCCGCTGATGGTTGTAATAATCATCCTGGTCTCGAAGAAATCGGTAATGGGCGCTTTCACGGCGAGTCGGCCGCTTATTATTCTTGGCTGGATTGCGACAGCGATTATGGGCGCGGCGGCCGTGGCGATGTTCATCCCTGGATAGCCATTCGGTGCACGTTCCGTTCACATTGCGGCCGTCGGCTTTCGCCAAGCTAACGGACCGTCGCGGCCCGATCCTGTCCGGCGTGCCGTCGGCCATTGTGGTCACTAGCCGCCTGGCACTGGCGGCTCTTACAATGGGCCCCGCACGTGTTTTGCGACGTTGCGGTGCCAACCCTGTTTCCTCGCACCACCAAAGCTGCCCACGTCCTTCACGAAGCGCAACCGAAGGCCTGCGATGCCAGTCAACACATGACGCGGGTAGTGCGTCAGTGCTCGCTGCAGAAGATGGCCGTGAGCAGGAGGGGGGCGACTTGGCGAACGACAGCGTCGCTGCCAGCCTCGCGTGCGCGGGCTTCTACTGCCTCGGCGGGGCCAAGGACTACAGCGCCATATGCTGACGGCGTAATGGGCTGGCCACTTCCCTGTTTGAATATCCAGAGGTGTTACTGTCGATCGACATGCTCGACCGGCAGGTCACACAGATTAGCCGGCTTGCTGAGGACTTGATGGATGCAACGCGGATCGACCGTGGCGCGCTCCGTGTGGGCAAGACCCCCATCGAAGTCGTTGCGGTTCTGGCCGCCCCTCTCACCGCAGCCGCACTGGTGGCCGCCCAACGCGGCCAGACACTCACCGTGCAGATTGCCGACCGGACAGTACGCATTGAAGGCGATCCGGTCCGTCTCGCACAGGCCGTCGACAACCTCCTGCATAACGCAGTGAAATACACGCCGGAGAAGGGTTGCATCGCCGTGAACGTGCTCGCGGACGGGAAGGACCTTGTGGTGTCCGTCAAGGACAATGGCCTGGGCATATCGGCGGCGCTCCTGCCACATATCTTCGACCTCTTCGCTCAATCCAGCAGAACGATTGCGGCGAGTGCCGGCAGTTTGGGGGTGGGTCTTGCCGTCGTGAAAGCGGTCGCCGAGTCGCATGGCGGCACGGTGTCGGCTACCAGTGCCGGCCCCGATACGGGCAGCGAATTCACGCTACGGCTGCCGATCGTGCTGGAACGGCGCACGGCTGGTGAGCCGGCGTGACGGAAGCGGCACTGAAACTGCAGGATGCGGGGCTGATTCGTTACAGTCATGGCCACATCGAGGTGCTGGATCGACCGGGATTCGAAACGCGCGTGTGCGAATGCTATGGCGTGGTAAAGCGGGAGTTCGATCGGCTGTTGCCTGGTCTGAAGGCGATATAAAACGTATCTTTCCTGCGCGGCCGAGCAGCGCAGGGCTACCGCAATACCCCCTGCAGCATTCCCGGCGGATACGGCTGGCGCTCTTTACCAGGGCGGGCACGCAATTGAACCATGGCGTGAAAGGGAGAAGTTTTTGTTCGCGACTGGACCGCTGCTGAACGGAATACCGCGCTTTGGCTGGTGTATTGCAGAGCGTCATCTGGATCGCGCCGAACGATCTCCGGGCCTGTCGAAGTGCAGCCGGACTGACAGCCTGGCAATGCCCCCCGCGCGGGCGCATCCTGCATGCGGCAGTCGCGAACTCCAGGCGTAAAAAAAGAAATCCCGATGTCCACCACCGTACCGACTGCGTGGCAAATCAATGCCAGCCTCACACTACAGGGTGGGTCTTTTCCGGGTTGTGAGGATGCCGGTCATCATCACTTTTTTTGCGAAGATACCTCGCGAAAGGCCTGAAGATTCCGGGCACGTGGTGAGAGAGCGGCGAAGGGCTCGTCGTAACACGGGGTCGGAAAGGACTCGTCTCATGTTGAGCATACTATTGATAGTCGTACTGGCGTTCTTGTTGATGGGAGTGATGCCGACCTGGCCGCACAGCCGTTCGTGGGGCTATATGCCAAGCGGGGTGCTGGGTGTGCTGCTGGTCCTCGTTCTTCTGTTGCTGCTTCTGGGCAGAATATAAGAGCGCAAAATTCCTGTTTGGATGATCCGTTCACGGGCAGTCGTTGTCGCACAGTGCCCTCGGAAAACGAGCGGGCGGCAAGCGTCAGTAAGCTCGATCATCCGCATTTTCAAGGAGCAATGTCATGAACAAGGATCAGGTGAAAGGCCGCGTCGAGGAAGCAAAGGGAAAAGTCAAGGAAGCTGTCGGCAAAGTCACGGGAAGCGAAACGACCCAGGTGAAGGGTAAGGTCGAACAGGTCGTTGGCAAGACACGGGCCGCGTACGGCGATGCAAAGGAGCAATTGAAGAAGCAGCCGTAGGCTGTTCGCGCCGACAGGTTTTGAGGCGCCACGTAGTGGATCAGAGTGCTCGCGTGACGCCTTTCTCAACATATGCTTTCGAACCGCGGGGGTGCACGATGAAACGGGTTATCACGCTGGTATCGGTGGCTGTGCTCGGAACGGCCCTGAACACGGGAACGCTGTGGGCCCAGGGAACGCCACAATCCATCACGGCGAAGCGCGTTGATGTCGTCCAGCTGGCGACGGGGTATCGGGCCTCCAGGATCAACGGATCGCCCGTCTATAACCGCAACAAGGACAACATCGGAACAATTGACGATCTGATCGTCAGCCCAACCGATCGGGTTCCCTACGTCATTCTCTCGGTAGGCGGGTTTCTCGGGATGGGAACCCATCTCGTCGCTGTACCGTTTGGCAGCCTTCAGGTCGTCGACAAGCAGATGCGGCTGCCGGACGCGACTAGGGAGTCCCTGAAGTCATTGCCAGAGTTCAAGTACGCGCCTGAGTAACGGCTGCCACCGGTTTTGATGCGACGCCGCGGGCGGCTGACGATCTGGGCGGCACCACCATGGACGAACGGTGAGGGACCGTCATGGTCGGCATCGCCTGCGACACGCGGACTTGCGGACTCGCCGCTCGTCGATTTTTTTCGAAGTGCGGGTGTCCGGATCCCGCCCGGCGTAAGTGACCACGCCTGACGTCGCACGCGGCTTTCGCCGGCGCTCCAGACAGCCAGACGTATTGACGCGCGAAAACCGCGAAAGAAGAGAGCGATGTCGTGGGAATGTGCATGACGTACCCGCAGGATTGAAGACGCCACGCAGGCACGCGAACACCGCCCCGTCTGTTTTTGGCGCTACAGTGACCCGTCATATAACACCGGCGTACAGCAAGATGAATGCCATCCGGCCGGCGATCACACGTCGGGCGTGTGCCTGATCGTCGCTTTCATTGGAAACGTCGAGTCTTTCAACGTTGCCACGACGTTTTGAAGGCGCGCATCTGAAACGTCGGCGAACTCGAGGGTGAGCGACTCTGCACCACGCTGGGCATCAACATGCGCCGTCCATGTGCAAACGTTAGCTGCACATTCCTGCAAATTTTGCCAGATGGCGATGACGCGGAGCGCGCCGGCGTCGGCGCTAATGGTGATGATTTGTCAAGTTGACGGGCGTAGAATACCCGTGTGGATTAAGAGTAGTTATCCTTATTAGATAACTTTATCGACTGCAGCAGTGACAGTCCAACCATGCCATGTGGCGAAGCGTTCCTGGAGCCAAGCTGACGTGGGAAGTGCCATCTCGGGCATGTCTGGGACGCGGCGCCCGCCAAGGTCATTTACGCCGGGACGTGGTGCCCGAACTGCTTCAGGTTGCGCGGCAGGCGTGTCCAGTCGCCGCGCGATCCGTCGAACCTTTACCGGATCTGTGCGCGGCGCACAGGCTGTCCGCTTCCTTCGCTGCGGCCTGATGTCTCAGGACCCGCCGGCCGGATGGACCGACAGCGCATTCTTCACCGACTTCACACCGGTCACACCCTTGGCGACCTCGGTGGCCCGGTCGGACTGTGACGCTTCAGGCACGCTGCCCTGCAGGACGACCGCGCCATCATGCGCGCGCACGGTCACCGTGTTGGCGTTGACACCCATGTCTTTCACGAGTGCGTTGCGCACCTTTTTGGCCAGTGCGCGGTTTGCCGCTTTTGCTGCCTTGTATTGCGACTTCGACTCCTGATATTGCGCCTTCGCTGCTGCAGTCGGTCCGCTTGCGGGCTCCGAGGCAGCGGACTGTGCATATACGTGGGCAGATAACGTGACAAGCAACACGCTGCCTGCCAGCTTGAGCCGATGAGTGGTCTTCATGCTGCTTCTCCTGTTATTGCAGTGATCATCATGTGCCGATCCGGAAGTGGATCGTGGTACTGCTCCATCGACTGACAACGTTCATCCGCTGCCCCAGGAGGCTGCACCATGTTCCGCTTTTTGATTGAACGGATCAGGAACCAGAATGGATGTCAGTGAAAACCCGGATTCAAGCTCGCTTGCGCCATACCCTTCCCCTGCAAAACTTGATCACGTACCTGGCGCAGCAAAAAAAACGGGAGGACAAGCCCGTGAAACGTTTCCTGTGGTTTGCGATGGCACCGACGCTGCTGTTCGCGGGAGTGGCCGTCGCGCAGTATCCGGTCATGGACCGGATTGCGGACGAGGTCGTTCAGAAATACCAGCAATCCAGTTGTGAACAACTACGGCAGGAAAAAGCATAGCAACAGGGCCAGCCGAAGTCCGAGGGAGGGCAGAAGGCGGGACAGATGCTGCGCAACGATCCGCAGACGCGCGCGGCCTTTCTCAACAAGGTGGCGGCGCCGATTGCCAACAAGATGTTTGAATGCGGCATGATTCCCTGACCAATATTCTGGGTCGCTGAAAGGGATGGCCTGACACCGCTTTGTGTAGATCGCTCTGGACAAGGTGTCGTGAAGTCGGCATACGCACCGGCCTGTCGGAGTGGGACCGCTGCAATCCACGACCGGATGACGGCCGCCCGCTCTACGACGTCTATCATGACACATGCCTACCTCGCAGGGGGCTGAATCATGGCGACGCGATACACGTTGCGTAATGGTGTTACGTCCCGCTATATCTGGGTTCCAGCGGAGGTGTTTATCTCGGTATCAAATAGGATGAAGTTTGGAACTTAACCCTGAACATCATGAGATGAGACGGACGTAAAGAAGGCCAGTACTGCTCTGTTATCGTGGGAAGTGACGAAGCCCCACACGAACAACAAAGTAGACCGGCCTATGCATCGAATTGTATTCGCGTTTCCTGTTCTTGAACAACATCTCAATGCGGTCGATCGCACGCCGCAAGTGTATCGACCTGTCGCTTGCGTACATTGCGGCTGCTCGGATGTGTGGTGTCACGGTCGTTACCATCGCAAGGCCGACCGCAGCGCCGCTGGCGCTCTCAATCCGATTCCCGTTTTGCGCTTTCGCTGTCGAACCTGCAGCCGCACGTGTTCGCGCCTGCCGCTGTGCATAGCTCCCCACCGTTGGTACAACTGGGCGGACCAACAGCGTGTCTTACTCCTTCTGTTGGCCGGCTGCTCGCAGCGCCGCGCCAGTGCGATCTTCGCGCTCGGCAGACATACGGTACGGCGCTGGTGGCAGCGGCTTGGCGAGCGTAGCCTCTCGTTCGAATTTCATTTGCGAAGCCGTTTCGGCGAACTCGGGCGATCAGTCGATATCACTGAATTCTGGCTGCGCTGCCTGCAGCGCATGCCGTTGTGCGAAGCCATGGCCTGGCTCGACGGCGACGGCGTTTGCGTCCCGTGATCCGTTTATCCTGATTGGGTACGCGACGACCTAATTTTCGTCATTCCGGGCTCTCCACACACTTTGCCCACTCGCGCCGAATTCGGTTCGCGGTTCTCATGGCACTCCCTTTTTAACCATAGGAGTGAGCATGAAGGACATCGACCCGAAGGCCCTGTTTCGCCTGTCCGTACTCGGACCACTTGTCAGTCGCGAACGGCTTGATCGCGGCGACTTGCAGCAGATCATCCGCCAACTGGCTCAGCAGGAGTACGCAATTCCCGGTTCTCGTCGTCGCCATATCGGCGAGAAGACGCTTCAGTCCTGGTATTACGCCTGGAAACAGCACGGGCTGGAGGGCCTGTGCAGCAAGCCCCGTGTGGATCGCGGGCAATCGAAGCTGCCATCGGCCGTGCAAGCTGCGATCCTTGCAGCTAAGCGCGAGAATCCGCGACGCTCGATCCGCCAGATCCGTTTGCTGCTCGAATCTGCGGGTATCGTGGCGCACGACACACTCTCGCGCTGCGCCGTTCATCGGCTGCTGCAAGCCCACGGGCTCTCGCGCATCGTTGGCTCGGCCAGCTTGCCCGAGGAGAAACGCAGTTTCGTGGCCGAACACGCCGGCTCCATCTGGTACGGCGATGTCCTGCATGGCCCGCACTTGTCGCTTGGCCGAGGGCGCCGCAAGACCTACCTGGTCTCGTTGATGGACGACGCCTCGCGGCTCATCGCCCATAGCGCGTTCTGCTTCTCGGAGAGCGCGATCGACATCGAGGGCGTACTCAAGCAGGCCTTGCTCAAACGCGGTGTGCCCAAGATGTTGATCGTCGATAACGGCGCCGCTTATCGGGCGGCGACATTGCAGGGCATTTGTGCACGGCTGTCGATCAGGCTGGTTTATTGTAGACCGTATGCTCCCGAGGGTTATGTGCCGGCCAAATATATGTCGCGGCGGCCTTTTATACCGGCATGCCGCATGGATTTGCGAGATGCGGCCAGCACATAATTTTTGGGTTACAGCGTGCGCAGGAACTCCAACAGGTCGGGCTGGTCGCGCCAGCGCTTTCTTGCCTTCATCGTCCCGGATACTGCGCACGTTGCCAATGCGCGAGCCTTGGTCTCCAGATTGATTTCGGCATAGACATTCGTGGTGGTCAGCGAGACATGTCCAAGCCAGGCCCGAATGGTGTTGATGTCGACACCCGACTGCAGCAAATGGGAAGCAGTACTGTGGCGAATCACGTGGGGTCCCACTTTCTTGTCTTTGAGTGATGGCATGCGATCACCAGCGTGGCCGGCACAGCGTTTTACCAACGTATGGATGCCTGATCGGGTCATCGGTCGATCGCAGCGGTTGAGGAATACCGGCTCTGACCCGTCTCGTTCGCCCGCCAAGACACGCAATTGATCGAGGGTGTCGGTCCAGAGCGGGCAGCGGCGCTGCTTGTTTCCTTTGCCGACAATGCGGACGCACTCCGCGTGCCAATCGATATCTTTGATCTTGACCTGCGCGGCCTCACTGGCCCGCGCGCCAGAATTGTAGAGAAATAGTAGCAAACCCTGTTCACGCCGCCCTTGCGCGCTATGCTCGTCATGTGCAGCAAGAAGCGCATCCATTTCCTGCCTGTCCAGATAGGTAATCGAGGGCTGGCTGGCCTTTTTGAAAGGAATCAAACAAATCTGGCCGCACCACTCGATATGCTCGGGGCTATGCTCGCCGATGAATCGCGCCAATGCGTGAATACCACCCAGGCGCTGATTGCGCGTCGCGACCGTGCAACCGCGCTGCTGCTCCACGTGAGTCAGAAACAGACGCACGATTTGCGCCGATAGATCGGTGACCGTCAGACGATCGATTGGCTTCTCGACCTTTCCGGCTACATAGGGAAGTAACAGCGTGAGCATGTCACGATAGCTCTTTCTGGTATTCACGGCGAGATTGCGCTCAGCGACCAAGTGTTCGAGCAGGAAACGCCGGACCCAAGGTCCGAGCAAAATTGTGTCATTCATGACGGGGCTCCTTGGCATACCGCTCGAAGCGAAGGCTTGCTTCGCGCAAAAGTTCCGGGGTCATCGTGAGATAGCGTTGCGTGGCAGAGAGATCGATATGGCCGAGGTACGTTGCAAGCTGGGGCAAAAGCCGCTGTAGATCCGAGCCGCTGCGATACCAGGCCACTAGTCGATGCACCGTGCCGCTGTGCCGAAGATCATGAATCCGTGGCTGATAGCGGGCACCATCGTGGCGACTGACACGGGCGAGCGCACGCAGTCGCCGGAAAGCGCTTCGTACTGCTGATTGGCTCAAGGGACGATCATCGCGAAAACAAAAGAATGGTGACTCCGGATCGTGCGCATGAACCAGATTGCGTTGCTGGACATAATGGCGCAACGCCGTGCTCAAATCTCTGCCAAGAGGGACCATCCTCGTCTTGTAAAATTTGGTCTCTCGAACACAAAGAACGGCCTGATCGAGATCGACGTCGTTCATCGTAAGTCGCAGCGCTTCGCCGAGTCGAAGGCAGGCTGCATATAACAACAGGATTAGAGTGCGGAATACAAACGCCTCCATTGGAACTTGCGGGCCGCACACAGCTGGTGTTGCATCCAGCAGGCGCTTTAACTCCTCCTGCGAATAGATGTAGGGAATCAGAGGGGGCGGAATTTGCGGATGGCGGCAAGGAACCGGCGAAATCTTGATGTAGTCGCACTGCATGGCAAATCGAAACAGGCCGTTGAGCACCGTGTGTTTGCGCTCCCAGTAGCTGGATGTGGGCAGGCGGCCATCAAGATAGCTCCTTACTTGATCCGCGGTGACCTCGACCAACGCTACATCACCGACACGCCGGCAGAACGCAGCCAGTGTCTCTGCTTCGGTATCGAAACGCATGCCCAGCGCGCGTTTGTACGCCACATACTCGTGCGCAAGATCGGAGAGTTTCATAACAGCGCCTCCAGATTGAGTTCGGCCACTTGCCGCAAACCGTCGAGGTCGACCTTGACGTACTCTCTGGTCGCTGCGGCGCTACGATGACCGAGATGGTCACCGATTTGCTTGAGGGAGAAGCCTCCAGCCAACAGCTGCCGGGCACAGGCATGTCTCAGGCAATGGGCGCCACGCCGTGGGGGGTGGATGCCGAGAGCGGCCAGGCGCGAACGCACAATGGGACTAATGCAGGCCGGCAAAAGGGGGCGAATGGGCGCGTCAAGACTCAGAAACAGCTGGCGATGAACGCATCGTGGCCGCGCTTCCTTCAAGTACCGGATGATCGCGTCGCCAACGACCGAATCCAGGGGGTACTGTTGCGTGCAGCGTTGCTTTGGGCGCGTCACATAGAGCTTCTCACCGGCCCAGTCCAGATCCTCCAGGCGAAGTCGGGCAACCTCGCCACGACGCAGTCCGTAGACTGCGAGCAACAGTACGATAGCCCGATCGCGAAGGTCTGCTGCACTGTTACCGGTGAAACACTCAATGAGTTGTTGCACCTCGTCCCAGCGTGGCCCGAGGGGCAAAGCTTCGTGGGCATAGATACGCGGCGTCATGATGGCCGCCGCGATGTTGCTGGTCCATCCCTGGGCCTGCGCATAGCGGAAAAAACTGCGCAATGCGTCCGCGAGTGTATGCAGCGACACTCTGCTCCAGCCGTGATTGCCTTGCCGGGCAAGATAGGCATTGACGTCCTGAATCGAGATCGTATTCAGAGAGCCACTTGCGGGCCAGGTCATGTCCAGGAAATGCGTGACCTGTTCACGACGAAACGCTACTGTCGCGGCGGTCAGGCCTTGCTCTTCGGCCATGAAATTTACGAAATCATCGACCAGGTGTGCGAATGGCCGCGGCTCGACTATATCCTCCTCCAGATAGCCGAGAAAACGCAGCCACGCGGTCGCGATATGGATGAACAACAGTCGTGAGCTTCTCGAATCCTGGGCGTGCTCAGGTCGCCGGGCAAAACGAGCGCGGCGATCTACCGCAAACGCGATCTCCTGACGGGTAATCCGGCTCGTTCGAGACAGGTCAAGGCTTTGCGAAAAGGCCATCAACACCCAGGCGATCTTCCTCAATGACGACCGTGTATAGCCTTGCTCCAAGCAATGCTCAAGATACTGATCTATAGATGCGGCGAACGGGTTGGAGCAGTGTCGAGCCAGACTACAAGGGCGAGTGAATAGGGTTTCCAACATGGCGTGCCGTCCTTTGAAACGGGGGCTTACCAGTATCGAACCAATTTAATATGTCGCATAGTTCTGGCCATTCACCGCTTCAGGTCTGCCCTTCATCATCCGCCGCGACATATATTTGGCCGGCACATAACCCTCGATATGGACTCGAGTCCATATCGAGGGCAAGGGCAAGTTGGAGCGCTGGCATCGCAGCTTACGGGCTCAATTCCTGAGCGAGCTCGACACCACGCACGTCCATGATCTGGCGGACCTCAACGCGCGCCTGTGGGCTTGGGTCGAACAGATTTACCATCGCACCGAACACAGCGGCCTGTGTAACCAGACGCCGCTCGCCCGCTATCAGCAGGACCTACCCCGTATCGGCACACTCGGCGCACGCGCCGCACAACTGGACGAACTGTTCCTGCACCGTATCGAGCGCTACGTGCGCCGCGACGGCACCGTGTCATTTCAGGGCAAGCGCTTCGAAGTGCCATACGAGCTGGTCGGCAAGACCGTGTTGCTCGTGGTGGATCCCCATACGGGAACCGTCAAGGGCGTAGAAAGTGAGGCGGGCGAGCCCTTGGGCGCCGCAACCCTGCTCGACGCTGTCGGCAATCGCACACGCAAGCGGCGCAAATCTCAGCCTGAGACCGTCGAGCCGGCCGTGACAGGACACGACGCGCCGATCGAGAACGCAGCGCACGGTCCCAATCTTATCGAGCTTGCCTATCAACGTCACTACGCCCGGGAGCTGTGACATGTATCGACAACACTTCGGTCTACGTTGCGCGCCGCTTTCCAAAGAACATAGTGAGTTGTGGGACGACGGCGCCTTGGCGCAATTCAACGAGCGCTTCCAGTGGCTACTGCACAGTCCCGGTATTGGCTTGCTCACGGGCGAGCCCGGTGTGGGCAAGACTGCCGCGTTACGCCACGCAGCACTGGCCTTGAATCCCCATCGCTACCAGGTCATCTATCTGGCTGAAACCGAGTTCGGGCGCATCGATCTGTACCGCAGCCTAGCTCGGGCGCTGGGTCTGGAGCCCGCCTATCGGCGTGCCGACCTGTGGCGGGATCTGAAGCTGCGCATCCTGGAGCTCGTCGAGAGCAAACAGTTGTTGCCCGTGTGGATTATCGACGAAGCGCAGAACCTGCCCCTCGAATTCTTCCGCGACTTCCCGGCCTTCCTGAACTTCGCCTTCGATTCGCGCGACCTGCTCACTGTCTGGCTCGCAGGCCATCCGAGTCTGGGCCAAACGCTCGAGCGTGCGCCGTACGCAGCTTTATATGGACGTATCCAGGCACGCGTTCAACTCAAACCCGTGATCGAACGCGAGCGCTTCGCCCTGTTCATCCAACACGCATTGAAGAGCGCCGGCTGCAGTCATACGTTGCTGGCCGAATCTGGCCTGGAGTTACTTCGCCAGGCCTCTCGCGGCTTGCCCCGGCAAGCGGGGCGGATTCTGCGCACCTCTATGCAGATGGCCGTGCCCAAAGGACTGAACCATCTACCCGACGAGCTGCTACAACAGGCGATCGAGGAGTTGAAATGACGCCCGAGTTTGACACGCTATTCCCCCATGGTATCCCTGATTCTTGTGCTCGTGCTCTGACCGACTTCCTCTACCGCCTCGCCCTTGTATGCGAACAACGATACGAGCACGAACTGCGTCGCGACTCCGACAAACGCTATCGCGAGACAATGGATCCCGATCAACCTTGGCGCCGTAAAACCGACCCTCCAATCTAGCGCCGCCGTCGCGCACTAAACGAGGCCCATTCCATTCCTCATTTAGTGCGCGACGCCCCTCGCAATCTCACGCCACATAGCTCGCGACGACAACCCTAATTTAGGCCGGGACGTAACAAATGGCCGGCGTGCAAGCATACGGCAGGCTGCATACAGCCTGGCTGACAGCGGTCGCTATGCCGACTGGCAGGCGATCGAGGGCATTCTGTGCACCCGGTACGGTGTGATCGAGGCGCGCCGGCTGTTCGTTGATCGCGCGCTCTGCCTGAGCGTGAACCGGCGCTGCACGGAAGCACGGAGGAAGCGCGACGCACCGGCTGCGTAAACGCGGCATCGCTCGTGAGAACCCGGTCAACCGTCGTTACCAGGGTCAGGTGTGGTCGATCAGCGCGAGCGCAGCGGCCTGCGTTTCGTTGGCTTCCGCCCGCCTGGTCACGTCGGCGAGCCGCTCGTACAGGCTGGTGGTCTGCGGCCAGTCCTGTTTGCGTTGCAGCGCCGGCCTCCCGGACACGGCGAGTGCGCCGCACACGAGCGGCGCCATCTGCGAGAACAGGGGATTGCCGCTGGCCGCGAGGATGCGCGTCGAGAACTGTTCGCGGGCGGCCAGAAAACCGGGTTCACCAGGCGGACTTTCGCGCAACGCCCCGAACGCGATCCCGATGGTACTGTTGTAGGGGGCTGAACAAGGTACGCGCTTCTCTGTCGCCAGCAATATTCGTGAGTGCTCTACCGAGGCCAACGACAGCAGCTATAGACGTTCAGTGGAGACAGGCTGGCCACGCTCACGGGCTGAGGAATTTGAAGGCGAGCACTGCCGAAGCGGCGTCCGGTTTGCCTCGACGTTGCAGATCCTCTGCAAGCAGTTTTTGAAAGAGTGTTTCTTCCCGTTCGCCGTGCAGTTCGCGAAATTCGCCGAGAACTTCAGCGATAGCGCTGTTCCGCGTGGCCGGACTTAGTCGGACCTGAACAATCTTAAAAGCCTTGCGGGGTGAGGCTTTGAGTCCGAAATGAGGTTGTGGGAATTGCAGGGACCTGGCATATTAATGCGTGAAACCTGCAATTCTTGACGAGGTGCAGATGGGTCCGAAGACGCCTGTGACGGAGGGAGATTTCTTCCGGCAACCGCTGCGCGAACAGATCAACCTGAAGCACCCGTTGGTCGGTTTGGCCGACCTGATCAACTGGGAGCGATTGGGCGCATCGATGAGCGAGAGCTTCGTGTCGGGCAAGGGTCGACCGGCGAGCGCGCCGCGCCTGATTGCGGGGCTGCTGTATTTGCAGCACGCGTTCGATCTGTCAGACGAAGAGGTCGTCTGGCAATGGGTGGAGAACCCGTATTGGGTGCGCCGGGAGACCGGCAAGGTGTAGGTGGTGAGAGTCCACTACGATGAAGGCATAGCGAGCCACATCGCCCCCGAGCCGTGCGCGGGCATCCGTGAGGAGGTCAGCGAAGCGTCGGCAGGGGAATGTGCAGGCCAGCCATGGAGCCACGAAATGGTTTATATCCCGGATGCCGACGCGCTCCAGTACGTGGAAGGCAATACGAGCGGGCGCGACATCGCGAGTGCCTGCCGATCCGGCGTGGTCGTAGAACCTGGCATGCACGCAAGCGCCTTGCGCGGGAACCGGGAGATCTCACGTCTGACCTGGCTCAGTAGCATTGGCCAGGCCCGCATCGGGAAGGTGAGGAGCCGAAGCCGATGATGTACGGACGTGAGAAGTCAGACTCCGCCATAGTAGCGACGAAGCCTGCGAACAAGGCTGGGAAACCGGCTGCGGAGCGGGTGGAGCCAAGGGCGGGGACCGAAGGGAACGCGAACCAGACTCGCACGCGCCGGGCGCAGAACCGGGGAAGCGTGTCACAGGGGCTGGAGCGCGTACGGCAGTTGGCGAAGCAGCATAAGAAGATGCGCTTCACGACGTTGCTACACCACGTCACGGTCGAGCGTTTGAGCGATGCGTTCTATGCGCTTAAACGCAAGGCGACGCCCGGTGTCGACGGAGTGACGTGGCAAAGCTACGAAGCAGGACTGGGGAGCAATCTCCGGGATCTGCACAGGCGGGTTCACACAGGGAGCTACCGTGCCCTGCCAGTGTTGCGACGTTACATACCCAAGGGCGATGGAGGCCTCAGACCGTTGGGTGTGGCCGCACTGGAAGACAAGCTTGTGCAGAGCGTAATGGTTGATGTTCTGAACGCCATTTATGAGGAAGACTTCCTCGGCTTCTCGTACGGATTCCGTCCGGGTCGCAACCAGCACGATGCGCTCGATGCATTGGCTGCAGCGATTCAGTGGCGGCCTGTGAACTGGATTCTGGATGCCGACATCCGAAGCTTTTTCGAC
Organism: Paraburkholderia phytofirmans OLGA172; assembly: GCF_001634365.1. Taxonomy (NCBI): domain Bacteria; kingdom Pseudomonadati; phylum Pseudomonadota; class Betaproteobacteria; order Burkholderiales; family Burkholderiaceae; genus Paraburkholderia; species Paraburkholderia phytofirmans. The sequence continues at coordinate 2,391,398 of NZ_CP014578.1, read as the reverse complement.
ACCGTCAACCGGCAATGGCTGATCCGTTTCGTGAAGCATCGGGTGGCGGACCCGAGAGTCATTCGCCTGATCGGTAAATGGCTCGATGCCGGGGTGCTGGATGATGGCCGGCTGATGTCGGTACAAGCCGGTACACCCCAGGGTTCGGTGATCTCCCCACTACTCGCCAATATCTACCTGCACTATGTGTTTGATCTGTGGATAGAGAAATGGCGGCGTCAGCGGGCACGTGGCACGGTCATTGTGTCGCGTTACGCGGACGATACGGTGGTGGGCTTCCAGTACGAAGCAGATGCGTTGTTGCTGATGAAGGACCTGCGGCAGCGCATGGAGGAATTCGATCTCACGCTGCACCCGGAGAAGACCCGTCTGCTGGAGTTTGGTCGGTATGCCGCCGAGCGGCGAAGGCGTAAGGGTATGGAGAGGCCGGAGACGTTTGCTTATCTGGGTTTCACCCACATAAGCGGCAGGTCACGCAACGGTGCTTTCCAGCTTAAACGAAAGAGCCGCAAGGATCGGCTGCGCGCGAAGCTCAAGCAGGTTAAAGAGCAGATGCACCGCCGGATGCACGAGCCAATCGCCTCACAAGGGCGCTGGCTGGCGCAGATCGTTCGGGGCTACTTTGCGTACCATGCGGTCCCGACCAACATCCGGGCGCTACATGCGTTCAGACACGGCATCATGAATATCTGGCGGCGGACGCTTCGGCGGCGCAGCCAGAAGGACACGATGACGTGGCAGCGTATCCAGCGTCTGGCAGACGAGTGGCTACCCCAACCGCAGATTCTTCATGCATGGCCGGATCGCCGATTTGCCGTCAATCACCCGAGGTGGGAGCCGAATGCCTAAATTGGGCACGTTCGGATCTGTGCGGGGGGTATCGGGTAACCGGTATTCCTACCGCGATCAGGTGTTCACCGGCGAGACCTATTTGCAGACCGAACCGCCGATCGACCCGTCGAGCCTGACACGCTGGCGCAAGCGACTGGGTGAGGCCGGCGTTGAAGAGTTGCTGGCCGAGACGATCGAAGCGGCCAAACGTGCCGGCGTGATCAAGGCATCGAGCGTGAAGCGCGTGATTGTAGATACGACCGTCATGGAGAAGGCGATTGCCCATCCAACCGATTCGCGCTTGCTCGAGCGGTGTCGCGAACATCTGGTGAAGGCCGCGGCACGGCATGGCCTGAAGCTGCGGCAGAACTACAACCGCGAGGCGCCGCGTCTGGGGCTGCAGATTGGCCGCTACGCTCACGCGAAGCAGTACAAGCGCATGAGGAAGGCATTGCGCACGCTGCGTTCGCGCGTTGGCCGTGTCATGCGCGATGTTGAGCGACAGGTCGCTCAGGTGGCAGACTCAGGTCGTACTGTGTTGCTGGAACTGATCGCGAGCACGAAGCGGATTCTGTCGCAAAAGCCAAAGGACAAGAACAAGCTGTACGCGCTGCATGCGCCGGAAGTCGAATGTCTGGCCAAAGGCAAGGCACGCACCCCTTACGAGTTCGGCGTGAAAGTGTCGATCACGACGACCCACAAGGAAGGACTGGTAGTTGGCATGCGCTCGATGCCGGGCAATCCGTACGACGGTCATACGCTGGCTGAAGCGCTGGAGCAGGCGGCAATCCTGAGCGACACGACGCCAGAGGTGGCGATTGTGGATCGCGGCTACAAGGGTGTCGCGATCGACGGCGTGAAGATCTACCACCCGGGCTTGCGGCGGGGCATCACACGCGGACTACGCGCGATGATCAGGCGGCGCAGCGCGATCGAGCCAGCCATCGGTCACATGAAGACCGACGGAAAACTCGACAGAAATTGGCTCAAAGGGGCGCTCGGCGATGCGATGCACGCGGTGCTGTGCGGCGCGGGCCACAACCTCCTATAAGGACTTTCCCTTTTTTGCAAGCTGGGGTTGATTTATCCATTCATCCATTCGATTCCCATGTCATCGGGGACACATTCGGCATTCAGCGGCGAGACAGACTGCACACCTATAAGCGGCCTTGTTGAGCACCATCGTTGCGGGTGCCCGGGCCCGGATAGTAACCGCGCAGCAGGACTCCATCCGGATGACGGCGAATACATGCGATGTAGCGCCTGAAGGTTGTTCGAGTTCGCCCGCTGCCGGTCTGACCTGTCGCTATCCTTGCCTTTGCGTCCTGGGTTACGAAGTCACACTTTTAGGTGACGCTACGAATTTACCTGTTCGTGCTGTTGTCCTACCGTGGCTGGCCTCAGTGTTGAGGGAGTGGAGACATACGAGGGATCGAAGCGCTCGCCCTTGGCCAGAATCGCCCACAGGATGCGCGCGTGCTTGTTGGGGTCGTCTCAAGATTCGGAAATTTGCGCACGATAAGCGTTTGCGTCCTGCGGTTGAATCCGCAACCCACAAGAGACCTTCAGATCGATCCAAAGCGGCCGTTCAACTTCCTGATCAAAATGAGGCGCTAGAACTCGCTTCGGTAAGCGAACAACCCGGGAAGGCCACCAGTCATTACGAACAAAATATTTTGCCCCGCAAGATATTTTCTGGAAGTGGCGCTTTCCACGAGCCCCGCAAACGCCTTTCCGCTATATACCGGATCAAGCAGGAGACCTTCCGTCGATGCAAGCAGGCGAACAGCCGCACGCATACTGTCGGTTGGAATTCCGTAGCCGGGCCCGAGTTGCCCTTCATTGATCGAAATCGCATTACCGTTCACTCGCAGATTTGGATCGATGAGGCGAGCTGTTTGATTGGCTTTATCGAGTGTGATGGAGTAAGCCTGCTCAGCATTTCCATACACGGTGAACCCCGTAACGAACGACGGATCCAAACCGAGAGCAACAAAACCAGCGACGAGTCCAGCGTGCATTCCGCTGCTTCCGTTGGGCACTACGATACGATCAAAGGACAAATCCGCGGCACTCGATTGAGCCATGATTTCGGCCGCACAATCTGCATATCCCAAGCAGCCAATGGCACTTGAGCCACCAAGCGGGCACACGTAGACGTTCCGGCCTTGCGCACGCAGCTCATTCGCGCGCTCTTCGGCGAATTGCAGAGAATTGGCGGAACCGGGAAGGTCATGCACGCGAGCAGCGAATAAGTCATCAAGCAAAATGTTGCCGTTGTCCAGATAGTCGGCATCGAAGCGCGGCACTGCCCTTGTCAGGACAAGTTCGCATTTGAGACCGACGCGCGCCGCTGCGGCGGCCGTCAGCCGAGCGTGATTCGACTGCCGGGCACCTACGGTAATGATCGTGTCTGCACCGACAGCCAATGCTTCTCCGATCAAGAATTCAAGCTTTCTCAACTTGTTGCCGCCACCACCGAGACCGTTCAGATCCTCCCTCTTGACGAAAACGTTCACGCCACCAAGATGAGCACTCAGGCGGGGAAGATGCTGAATTGGAGTCGGTCCCTCCAGAAGGGCACGACGCGGAAACTTTGAGAGGTCGACCTTGGGTACTGATGCAGTGATCATGATTTCGCAGATTGTTGAATTACGTAGCCGATATGCTCAGCAATGTCGAGCAGTCGAATTTAGCGTGCGCCGCGCAAAGGTACCGACCTGCCTCGCAACCGCTCCTGCCGGAAGCAACCGGAGTAACTATGGAGGTAACGAAATGGCTGAAGCCTTCGGTTAAGCCATGTGCCTACCCATGTGACTGGCCCGCGCGTAAGTGGCATAAAGAGGCGCCTGCAGATTGACTGCGCCGGTGATAAGGAAAAGCGTAAATGCCACCACCCGGACAGGCCACACGCCGTGCTTCGTGGTGAGGGGGAGTGCAGGAGCGCGCATGGGTTCGTTGTTGATGATCAAGGGAGAGAGTATTGCCATTCGCGATTTTTAGTGCAATGATTAAATTGAACTAATATCAATCTAGGAATACATGGCTGCCCCTGCTCGATACCGGGAACACGTCGAAAGACTTGCGTCGCTCATCCAGGATGGTTCTCTCGTCGCTGGCAGCCGTCTGATGCCACATCGGGACTATGCCGACGAACACGGCATCGCCGCCGCGACCGTTGCGCGGGTTTATCGAACGCTCATTGAGCGTGGTCTGGCGGTTGGCGAAGTAGGCCGAGGCACCTTCGTCCGCTCGCTCGAAACGCAGGTCGCGGCTGATTTCGCACAAACTCGTGAACGCGAACCCGATTTAATCGATTTGGCGTTCAATTACCCTGTCCTGCCTGAGCAGGCGGCGCAGTTGCGCCATGCGCTGCGCAATTTGTCAGATAAGGGGGATCTGTCGACTCTTCTCGACTATCACCCTCACCCGGGGCGTCGCGAGGACAGAGAGGCGGCGGCAAACTGGTTTTCCACCGGCAGCGACCGAATCGACACTGCGGACATTATGGTTTGCGGAGGCAGTCAGCATGCTCTTAGCGTTGTCTTGGCAACGCTAGTCACTGGTCGTGACCTGGTCGCCGTCGAATCCCTGACTTACCCCGGGTTCATGAGTGCAGCGAAGCTGTTGGGCATTCCGTTGGTCGGCGTGCAAATCGACGATGCTGGAATCGTGCCGGAGTCGCTTGATGTTGTCTGCCGGAAGCATGCAGGCCGGGTCCGCATGGTCTACACGATACCAACGGTTCACAATCCCACAGGGGCAGTGATGCCGCTTGAGCGAAGGCTCGCATTAATCAAGGTTGCACGACGCCACGACTTGCTAGTGGTTGATGACAGCGTATACGGCTTTCTCGAAGCTTCGCCTCCACCGTCGCTCCGTAGTCTGGCGCCGGATCGCGTGATCGAAATTCATAGCCTGTCGAAAAGTGCCGCACCCGGACTGCGAGTGGGCTACATCGTCGCACCTGAACGGGTTCGACAACGGCTTCATGAGGGGCTTCGCGCCACGATGTGGTCTGCAAGCGCCATTGCGGTTGCACTTGCCACCTCCTGGATGCGGGACGGTACACTTGGAAGCTGGATCGCAGCGAAACGCAAAGAAGCTACGTTGCGCCAGAATCTCGCGAGAAGGATTCTCGGGTCGTGGCCCATCACAGCCCACCCCGGTAGCTTCCATCTGTTACTTGACCTTCCGAAACACTGGAGACCAGATGATCTCGTCTTCGCGTTGGCACAACGAGGCGTGAACATCACACCTTTGGCAGCGTTTGAGACTTCAAACGCGTCGGTGAGCCGTACGGTAAGAATCGCAACGGCAGCTCCCGCAACCATTCAGCAACTCGAAATTGGGCTTCAAATAGTGGCTGAGACGTTAAGCCTCTAGCCGGAGGTCTATTTCTGCCGGCATCAATCTTTACCCAGGGGAACCCCACCCGGGCCGATTGTCGACGAGCTAAGCAATGATGTCGATTGGCCGCTCGTGGCCGAACCCGCCCCTTTGGCGCTGAATGGGGATTGCGCAAACGAACGTTTGTGCAACAATACAGATCTCAAGACGCGAAGTGCTGCGGCGGGTTGCACAAACGTATTGCAATACACAAGTGCTTGGCAACAGGTTTATGCAATTATGTTGATCGGATATGCACGGGTTTCGACCCACGACCAGGAAACGGCCGCCCAGGCGGCCGCCCTCAAGGCGGCTGCCTGCGAACGCATCTTTCACGAGAAAGCATCCGGCGGTCGATGGGACCGGCCAGAGCTGCATAAGCTGCTCGACCATTTACGATCAGGAGATGTGCTAGTCGTCTGGAAGCTCGACCGACTTTCGCGCTCGTTACGCGACGTGCTGGCTCTCATGGAGCAAGTCCAGGATGCGAAGGCTGGCTTTCGTAGCTTGACCGAAGCCGTTGACACCACCACTCCGGCTGGCCGGATGATGATGCAAATGGTCGGCGCGTTTGCGGAATTCGAGCGTGCGATGCTACGCGAACGCACCAAGGCCGGGCTGGAGTCCGCGCGCAACGAAGGCCGAATTGGCGGCCGCCGTCCGAAGCTGCGGCCGCAACAGCAACAGGAGATCGTACGCATGGTGACGACCGGGAAGAAGACCGCGGCCGATGCCGCGCGCCTGTTCAACGTCCGTCCTGCGACAATTTCGCGGCTACTTGCCCAGACCCGTACCGGGTCGGCGACGACGAAATCATAGAGGCATGCAATGCCGCGCCGGGAACTGCTCACCTCTGCCCAGCGCGCGCAACTGCTTGCCTTTCCAGCCGATGAAGGCGAATTGATCCGGCACTACAGCCTGTCGAAATCGGACCTCGCTTTCGTGCGGCAGCATCGAGGCGACCATAACCGACTCGGGGTAGCGGTTCAAATTGGCTACCTGCGTTTCCCGGGCCGCGTTTTGGCAGAGGGTGAACGGCCGTATCCGCCGTTGCTCGGCATGGTGGCTGTGCAGCTGAAGCTTTCTGCTTCCATCTGGGACATTTACGCCGAGCGCGACCAGACGCGGCGTGAACACCTGCAGGAACTCATCGACTGGCTCCAACTCTCACAATTCGATAGAACCCACTATCGTGCAGTGGCCGACTGGCTCCTGCCAATCGCATTACAAACCACTCAGGGGATGGCGCTCGCGCAGGCCGTCGTCGATGAACTGCGCCGCCGGCACATCGTGCTGCCACCCGTCGCAACCATTGAACGGCTCTGCGCCGAGGTGGCAACACGCGCGCAACGCCAGGTGTACCGTCTGCTGACTGATCCTCTCGCGGCACGACAACGCAAGGCCCTCGATAGTCTATTGTTGCTTCGCGAAGGTCGCCGAGTCAGCACGCTGACCTGGATCCGGCAGTCGCCCGGTGCGCCCTCCGCCAAAGCAGTGCTGGCCCACATCGAGCGATTGCAGGCCATCCGCGCAATCGCTTTGCCGATCGATCTAGGCTGCGATGTGCACCAGAACCGATTGATTCGCCTGGCTCGGGAAGGTGCACAGACGGCGGTCTACCAACTTGAAGAATATGAGCCTGATCGTCGTCACGCGACGCTCGTAGCCATCCTGCTGGATACTGCCGCCACACTAATCGATGAAACGCTTGATCTTCTTGACCGGCTGATTGGTTCGTTTTTTACGAAGGCTAAACATCGGCACGAACGGGAATTCGCCGCCGCCGGCAAGGCGATCAACGACAAGGTCAGACTCTACGCGCGCATCGGCGGCGCATTGGTCGACGCAAAGACGTCGGGTACCGATCCGTTCGTCGCGATCGAAGCCATCATGCCCTGGGATCAGTTTGCCGAGACGGTGAAGGACGCGCAGAGGTTGGCGCGTACCGAGGATTTCGACCATCTCGTGCTGGTCGGCCAACACTATCAGCAGCTGCGCCGTTATGCACCGGCGTTTCTCGACACCTTCGAGTTCAGCGCTGCACCCGCCGCACAGGGCGTGATTGATGCCATCCAGACCCTGCGAACATTGAACCGCACATCGGCCCGTAAGGTGCCAGCAGACGCACCGATTGGCTTTGTTCGGAAGCGCTGGCAACCGCTCGTGTTCGTTGACGGCGGCATCGACCGGAAATTCTATGAGTTATGTGCGGTGGCTGAACTGAAGAACAGCTTACGTGCGGGTGACGTATCGGTTGCCGGCAGCCGTCAGTTCAAGGACTTCGATGCTTACCTCATGCCACGTTCCACGTTTGATGGGCAACGCGAGACGGGCACGCTGGCGGTACCCGTCGCTGATACCCCACAAGCCTATCTCGCCGAGCGGTTGGAGCGCTTGCGCACCGCACTCGACGAGGTGAACCGCCTGGCCGAGGCCGATCAACTGCCAGATGCAATACTGAAAGCCGATGGACTGAAGATCTCCCCACTCGACGCGGACGTTCCCGATGAGGCAGAGGCCTTGAGGGAACGGGCATACGCGATTTTGCCGCACATCAAGATCACCGATCTCCTCCTTGAAGTGGATCGCTGGACGAATTTTTCGCAACATTTCAATCACCTGAAGACCGGCGAACCGCCCAAGGATGGAGCGCTGCTGCTGACCGCCGTACTCGGCGACGCATTGAATCTCGGAATCACCAAGATGGCCGAGGCCTGTCCCGGTACCAGCATGGCGAAGCTGTCCTGGCTAGAGGGTGTTAGGCACTTTTCGCCAGACCTGGTACCCTGGCGGAATGACAGAACGCAAGCCATACCCGACAGATGTCTCGGATGAAGAGTGGAGCTTTGCCGCTCCCTATCTAACGTTGATGAATGAAGATGCTCCACAGCGGCGGTATGAACTGCGCGAGATGTTCAATGCGTTGCGCTGGATGGCGCGGGCGGGTGCGTCGTGGCGTATGCTGCCGACCAATTTTCCGCCATGGGAGTTGGTCTACCAGCAAACGCAACGCTGGTTGAACGCGGGCTGCTTCGAGGCAATGGTCAGTGATCTGCGATCCGTAATTCGGGTCGCGCAGGAGCGTCAGGGCCAGCCCAGTGCGGTGATTCTGGATGGGCGCACTCTGCAGTCCACCTGCGAGAGCGGACCGCGCGCGGGTTACGACGGTCATAAGCGCAAGCGAGGCAGCAAAGTCCATATGGCTGTCGACACGTTAGGTTTGTTGCTGGCGGTGCACATCACGCCGGCCAACGAGCAGGAGCGCGCACAGGTAGCCGAGCTTGCCCGTCAGGTTCAGCAAGCAACCGGTCAGACGGTAAAGCTTGCATTCGCTGACCAAGGCTATACCGGTGATACGGCTCGACAGGCTGCGCATGACGAAGGCATCGAACTGCAGATTATCAAACTGCCAGAGGCAAAGAAGGGCTTCGTGCTGCTGCCGCGCCGATGGGTTGTCGAGCGTAGTTTCGGCTGGCTCAACCGGTTCCGGCGACTGGCGCGAGACTACGAACGTCTGCCCGAAACGTTAGCCGGCCTGCACTTTGTTGTCTTCGCCATGCTCATGCTTGTACATGTCGCGCCGGCTGTCCAGGTGCCTAACACCCTCTAGTGGCGTGGCACGTCCGGGACGAAACGTACAGCAAAGCGCTCGCCGAACTGGTCAACTACCATCACCAGATGCCGTTCGCTGCATACTGGGGCGAGGGCACTACGTCGTCTTCGGATGGCCAGAGGTATCGGGCCGGCGGCCGTGGCGAAGCAGGTGGTCAGGTCAATGCCAAATACGGCAACGAGCCAGGCATCCTGTTTTACACGCATGTCTCGGATCAGTACGCCCCGTTCCACACCAAGGTGATCAACGCAACCGTGCGTGATGCGACCCACGTTCTTGATGGTCTGCTGTATCACGAATCTGACCTGCGGATCGAAGAACACTATACGGACACGGCGGGCTTTACCGAGCACGTCTTCGCGCTCTGTCATCTGCTCGGGTTCCGGTTCGCACCACGCATTCGAGATCTGGCCGACAAGCGGCTATACGTTCCCGGCGCGGCGACTCAATGGCCAGCACTGGCACCCCTAATTGGCGGCAGCTTGAATCAGAAGCTGATTGAACAGCAGTTCAACGAGGTGCTGCGCCTGGCTTCTTCGATCAAACAGGGGACGGTGACCGCATCCTTGATATTGCGCAAGCTCGGCGCCTATCCTCGCCAGAATAGTCTCGCAGTGGCGTTGCGCGAAGTCGGGCGCATCGAGCGATCGCTGTTCATGCTGGAATGGTTGCGCGACCCGTCGTTGCGCAGGCGTGTGCAGATCGGACTGAACAAGGGGGAAGCACGCAATTCACTCGCGCGGGCCGTGTTTTTTCATCGACTCGGCGAGATTCGCGACCGCTCGTATGAAAACCAGCGCTACCGTGCGAGTGGGTTGAATCTCGTCGTCGCCGCAATCACGCTGTGGAATACCGTCTATCTGGAGAAAGCGATTGATGCGTTGAGACAGCACGGCACGGTAGACGAAAAGCACCTACCGCACATATCACCGCTGGGCTGGGAGCACATTAATTTGACAGGCGACTATATCTGGCACACAAATAAACGGGTTGCGAAGGGACGTTTCCGGCCCCTGCGCGCGGTCAGGCCTTCTAATCCTTAACGTGCGCAAATTTCCGAATCTTGAGACGACCCCAGGTACAGCGACAGATGCCGGTCCCGGCTGACGCGCAGACGGTCGATCAGTTGCTCGCTGCTGAGGCCGAATAGCGAGGACAGGGTATGCGCGCGCAAACCGGTGAGCGGCAATCCCAGTTGGAATTGCGCACTACGATTGGCCGACAGGAAGCGGCCATCGCAGGTAAACGCGGCGATGCCTTCCATCAAGGTGCCGAGAAATTCGGGCCTGCCGTGAAAGGCAATTTGCAACGTCTCGCGAAAGGTATTGGTAAACAGATGATTCTCGATCATCTGTACGGACATTTTTGCCAGCGCCAAGGTGTGCTGGTGATAGCTGCGATGGTCGCCGGTCACGTCGAGCACGCCGATCAGATCGCCGTACGGATCGAGGATCGGCACGCTGGAGCAGGTGAGAAAGCGATTGGCAGCCAGATAGTGTTGTTCGCCATGAACGACCGTCGGACAGCGCTCGGCGAGCGCCGTGCCGATTGCGTTCGTGCCTTGCCGGTCTTCCGCCCAGTTCGCGCCCGGACGCAGCGCGACTTTCTCGGCTCGCCGGAGAAAATCATCGTCGCCGATCGAGTGAAGAATCAGTCCTTCGGCGTCGGTCAGCATGATCATGCTTTGCGTGTTGACGATCTGCTCGTGCAGCGTTTCCATCACAGGCGTGGCATGCGCGCACAGGACGCGGCTTTGCTCGAGTTTTAACGTGAGTTCAGCCGCCGGCAGCACGTCATAGTCCGGTCGCATCGCGGCGCTCAAGCCGAAAGTTTCGGAGCGTTCGTGGGATTTCTGAATCGACGGCGTGAGCCAGCCGGCCTCACGAGCCGTCATTGGCGTTACGGCGTGACCGACATCATCGCGCATTGTCTCCTCCTGCTGGTCAGCCCCGGTCGCTTCGCCGGGGTCGTACTGGTACAACAATAAGCAAATCCTGGGCCAGGTTGGCGGTCATCGCGCGCCGGCAGAGTGTCATTGCCCTTGTGGTTGCGCCTTGGCGGGGCGGTCGGTCTAGCCGGTTTGCCGCAGCCGCTCAGGCGATGCGAGATTACGCATATTCGTCCCGATACGCCTAAGCGGCTTGATTTGAATCAATGTTGGTGAAATGCGTTGCCGTCTTCGAGAAAGGTCGGGTTCGCGGCCAGTGACGCCTGCGACAGCGTGTGCGCCATTGATACAAATCAATTCACGGGTGAGGCAAGCGCAGATGATGAATGTGTGACTGCCGTCAGCTTGGGCGTGGCGCGCAGTCAGTGCGGCTCGAACAGACGTTGCGCCGACAGCGCGGTTGATCCGCCATGACGAGCGAATTCGTAATCGACTTACCAGAGAGGGTGGTCATGTACAAAGATATTCTGGTGGCACTGGATGGCAGTCACGCGTCGAAGGGTGCGCTAAAGGAAGCGATCCGCATGACAAAGCTGGCTGGCGGAACGATGACGGCGGTGTACGTGCTCGACCGTTTCGCGATGTTTGCCTATTCGGCCAATTACGACCAGTTTGCGATGGTCGAGGCACTACGCGCTGAAGGCGATCGAATACTGGCGGAGGCGCATAAGGAGGCGACTGAGAGCAACGTTGCGTGCAAGGTCGATACCGCCGAGACGGACAACATCAGCGAAGACGTCGCGAGTTGCTTGCTGCGGTACGTACAGGGGCACAGCGTGGATCTTGTCGTGATGGGCACCCACGGACGTCGCGGAATGCGGCGCATGACAATAGGGAGTGTCGCTGAGCGATTTCTTCGGTCCTCGACCTGCCCGGTGCTGCTGGTTCGTGACGCGATCGTTGAAACCCGGTCGAACGGCGCGAAATAAGGGCATCGCGAAAAAATACGCTACCGGCGCTGCGTGAGCATATCGTCGACGACCGGAACAGCAGCGAGAGTAAGCAGTACGAGCGCAAGGGGAATGGTCGCGATAAACCCCAAGTGCTTGAAGCCTACGGCGCCTGTCAGGCCGCCTGCGAGGAACGACAATAAGAGCGATCCGAGGATGCGCAGTTTCTGGCGATCCGCACGGACTGCGCTCCCGCTCGTTGCGCCAACGTTCCAGTAAAAGAACTTGCCGAGTTCGATGCCGATGTCCGTCACGAGGCCGGTGACGTGCGTGGTGCGGATCTCCGCTTTTGAGATCTTGGTGATCATGGCATTCTGCAAACCCATCACATAGCACAGAAGACAGACGGTCGCCAGTACGAAAAGGACGCGATGGGTCTCGAGATGGGTGCCAAGCAGCCCAAAGCAGAGGAGCAGCGTAGCCTCGAGCATCAACGGCATTGCATAGAGGCTGTGCAATTGCCGGCGACGCCCCCAGTTGATCAGGATGGCGGACGTGGCGGCCCCGAAAAGAAACGACAACAGGGCGCTCAATCCCGCAACGACCGCATTGATTTCGCCGAGCGCGAGGTTGTCGGCGAGCGACGACACAATACCGGACATGTGAGAGGTGTACTGCCCCACAGCGAGGAATCCGCCGGCATTGGCCGCACCGGCGACGAAAGCTAGCGATCGTCCGAGGCGCAGATTCGCCGCGTCGCTGCGCTCGGGTTTCGTGAATCCTCGAAGATAGTTGATCGGCATGCCGGCATTTTATCAGTGTGAGCGGCGGCGCGATGGCCGCCGCCTGCTTTCAGGCGCCGCGGAGTCCCTCGGTGACCGTGATGGTCACGTCGATCTTCTGAACGCCGGTTCCCACCGGCAGCACCGTGTGCCCATGAGTTTCGTTGATGATCTCAGCCGCCGACAGGTAGAAAGCCAGCAGCGCCGTCAGCAGACCGAGGTAACCGCCAGCGTGGTGCAACCACACGAGGCCGGTCCATTCGCTCGCTGCCAGCACGAAGAACGTGATCCACAGAGACAGAAACACCAGTTGCAATGCGCTCGGCGCATGCCATGTCGCGACCCACATATAAAGCGTGAACATGCCCCACAGGAACAGATACCAGCCGACGAACGCCGCAGGGACGGTACCGTGCAGGAACAGCACGAAGAGGGCGAGCGACCACCAGAACGCACCGTAGCTCAGAAAGGCCGTCGCGCCGAACGTATTGCCGCGCGGTATTTCCATGAGTCCGGCGAGTGCCTGCGCGGTGCCGCCATAAGCGAAAGCGACGGCGAGCACCATGCCCATCGAATCGCCGCTGAACCAGCCGGCGTTGATCATGCTAAGCAACCAGGTCGTCAAGGCAAAACCGGCGAGGCCGAGTGCGGCGGGATTAGGGGCTTTGATATTCATGATGAATTCCTCATGCAAAAAACAGAAGTAGACATAGCTTGCGCGACTGTCGTGAAGACTAGTGCCGCGCAAGGGTCACATCGCAATCGAACGCCGGAGTGCCGGAGCGCCGGGCCGCCGGAGCGCCGGACCGTTCAGATCGAATCGGCGAACTGGGAAATCACGGCGGGATTCTCGACAGTCGACGTGTCCTGCGAAATCGCTTCGCCTTTCGCGACTGAGCGCAACAACCGGCGCACGACCTTGCCGGAGCGCGTCTTGGGCATTGCGTCGCCGAACCGGATGTCTTTCGGTTTTGCGATTGGACCGATTTCCTTGGCGACCCAGGCGCGCAACTCGTCCGCTATGCGCTTCGCCTCTGCACCGATGGGCCGCGCCGTTTTCAGAACAATGAAGGCGACGATGGCTTCTCCGAACGTTTCATCCGGACGGCCGACGACCGCAGCCTCGGCGACCAGCGGATTGGCCGCCAGCGCCGACTCGATTTCCATCGTGCCCATGCGGTGTCCGGACACGTTCAGCACGTCGTCGATACGACCGGTGATCGTGAAATAGCCTGTGTCCCGGTCGCGAATCGCGCCGTCGCCGGCGAGGTACAGCTTGCCGCCGAGTTCGTCGGGGTAATAGCCGTTGCGAAAGCGCTCAGGATTGCCCCAGATCGTGCGGATCATTGACGGCCACGGCTTGCGGATAACGAGCACGCCGCCTTGTCCGTTGGCCACTTCATGGCCGGTTTCGTCGACGATCGCCGCATCGATGCCCGGCATCGGCAGCGTGCACGATCCCGGCACGAGCGGGGTAGCGCCTGGCAACGGCGAGATCATGTGGCCGCCTGTCTCGGTCTGCCAGAACGTGTCGAGCACCGGACAGCGGCCACCGCCGACATGTTCGGCGTACCAGTTCCATGCACTCGGGTTGATCGGCTCGCCGACCGTGCCGAGAATGCGCAAGCTGCTCAGGTCGAAGCTGCCAGGATGCACGGCGGTGTCAGCGTCGGCACTCTTGATGAGAGACCGGATGGCAGTGGGTGCGGTGTAGAAGATGCTGACCTGATGGCGCTGGATCATGTCCCAGAAGCGGCCCGCATTCGGATAGGTGGGCACGCCTTCAAAGATGACCTGGGTTGCACCCACTGCGGTCGGGCCATAGCAGATATACGTGTGACCGGTGATCCAGCCGATATCGGCGGTACACCAGAAGACATCGGCCGGCTTGATGTCGAAGGTCCATTTCATCGTCACGGCGGCCCACAGCAGATAACCGCCGGTGCTGTGCTGAACGCCTTTGGGCGCACCGGTCGACCCTGATGTGTACAACACGAATAGCGGATGTTCAGCGCTGACCCATTCCGGCTCGCAGGTATCAGGTTGGTTTCGTTCGAGCTCGTGCAACCACGCGTCGCGTCCGGCGATCCAGGGGATCCGGCCGCCGGTACGCCGATAGATGACGACCGTTTTGACGGCTTCGGCGCCGCCCATCGCAAGGGCTTCGTCGACGATCGTCTTGAGCGGCAGTGTCTTGCCGCCGCGCACCTGTTCGTCGGCCGTCATCACGGCCACCGCGCCGACATCGACCATCCGTTCATGCAGCGATTTGGCGGAGAAACCGCCAAACACGACGGAGTGCGGCGCGCCGATGCGTGCACACGCCAGCATGGCTGCGACGCCTTCCACCGACATCGGCATGTAAATCACCACCCGGTCGCCTTTCTTGACGCCGCGCGCGCGCAGCGCGTTGGCGAGTCTGCACACGCGGTGATAGAGCTCCTGATAGGTGACGCGCGTGACCTTGCCATCGTCCGCCTCGAACACGATGGCCGTTTTGCCGGCGAGTCCGTTGGCGAGGTTGCGATCCAGGCAGTTGTATGAAGCGTTGAGTTCGCCGTCTTCGAACCATTGATAGAAGGGCGCGTTGGTATCGTTCAGCACTTTCGTGAAGGGCCGGCGCCACTCGAGATGCTCTCTGGCAAGGCGCGCCCAGAACCCTTCGTGATCGCGTTCTGCCTCGGCCACGAGCGCATGGTAAGCCTCCATACCGTCGATGCTTGCGTGCTTGAGCGCGGGGATCTGTTGCGCCGTAGTGCTGGGTTGATTAAGTTCGATGGTAGACATCCGGTGTCTCCTCACGTGAAAGTCAAGGATAGGGCGAGGCCTGAAACGGCGAGTCGCTTGAAGGAAGGCTCTTGATGGCCGTGGTGCAGATGCGTGCGTGCAGGTCAACTATGACCGCGCGGCCGATCGTGCGGTTGATGCACATCAAGGGAAGGACTGAGGGGGAGAGCGGCCGGTGCTTGATGCAAATCAGCCGCAATATCTCCGGCGGGGCGATGATGAGTTCGTCATTGACTGTTCGCGAATGTCACGCCGGTACGGAATCGCTTCATGCTGGTGGCAGTGTCGACAACGCTCACGGGTTATCGTGGGCGGCAAAGATGCCGTCTTCCGGCTCCGTGTTCTCGTGGTCGACACATTGCACGTGCCAATGGCCCGCCATCAGCGATCTGCCCGCATCCGAGCACCGTTGCGCACGTCCGGTTTCGCCCTCGAATGGCCCGGACGTGGCGTTCAGATCGAGCCCTTCGAGTACGCAGCAGGGCGTCGAATCGTGCGGCCCGCAGACGAGCGTGTTGCCGCAATCGACGTGCAACGCGCCCCATTCAGGCAGTTCGAGCCCCGTATGACCCTCGCGTGACCACTGACGTGTTTCATTGTCGAGCCACAGGATGGCGAATGCCATCGGATTGACACGATCGAACGTGTCGAGGTGGATGGTGAGGCGCATGAGGTTCTCCGTACATTTCAGGAACATGTGCAAACGAACTGGGTGGCTATTGACTCAACACCCACTGGATCAACGTGCGAGCATCTTCGGGTGTCAACGGGCCGCCGCGATCCGCGGGCAGCGGCATTGCCATGTCGCCCCAGTGGGCTTTGCCGCCGAGTCGCAACTTGTGCTCGAACATCACGCCGGCGTTTGGCACGTCGCGATAACGGTCCGCGATCTGCTGGAACGAAGGTGCGAGAAAAGGCGCGTCCCGGGTGTGGCAGAACATGCAATGCTGTTGATCGACGAGTGCCGTCGGCTCGGACTGGGCAAGCGCTGCGCCGCTTGCTGCGAGCAACAGCGCAAGTGTGCTTGCAGTGAGATAGTGCGGGTGCAGGGCATTCACGAGACACACTCCAGGACAGGTTCTGAGTTCAGTGTAGGGTCGGTGCCGCCCGCGCGATTGACTCATCTACACGCGCGCGAGGCCTTCGAGGTCGAGAATCCTGATCTGCTTGCCATGCGTGTCGACAAGGCCGTCTTTCTGAAATTTAGAAAACATGCGGCTGACGGTTTCGAGTTTCATCCCCAGATAGCTGCCGATCTCCTCGCGTGTCATGCGTAAATTGAAACGGGCAGGCGAGTAGCCGCGCGTCTTGAGCCTTCCTGACAGGTTCAACAGGAATGCGGCGACCCGCTGGTCGGCGGACATCGTGCCGAGCAGCATCATGAGTGTCGCCTCGCGAACGATCTCGCCGCCCATCAGACGATGGACGTGCTGCTGCACCACCTTCACCTCGCGGCACATGACTTCGAGCAGATGAAACGGGATGATGCAGACGTTGCTGTCCTCGATGGCGATCGCGTCGCAGCTGTGCTTGCCTGAACATACGCCGTCGAGACCGAGCGAATCGCCGGGCAGATGAAAACCGGTGACCTGTTCTCGACCGTCGCGATGCATGACGATGGTCTTGAACGAACCGGCGCGGACCGCATAGATACTCTGGAACGAATCGTTGGCACGGTATAGCGATTCACCATGCTTGATTGTGTGCGAAACGCACATCAGCGACTCCATGCGCTCCAGTTCGGCCGGCGTCACGCCTTCTGGCATGCAGCTCGAGCACAGCGAGCAGCTCGAGCAGCGCGCTGCAGCCCGGGCCGGTACTGACGGCGCGAGCGCGGAATGGCCTGACGCCGGCAGTGGTACACGCTGCAGCGGCATGATTTCAGAATATTCGGCGACGTCAGACATGATGTGCTCCTGTGTAATTGAGGCCACGCGCGCAATGCGCGTGGGCAATCCGCGTGATCGTGTCGCATGCAAGATCGAACTCGCTGGTCTTGTCGAAGAAGTACTGCGCGCCCGCCGCGACGCATGCCTGCCTGAACCACATACTTGAGTGATTTGTCAGCACGATCGTGATTGCCGGCGACATGCTCTTCGCGAGACTAACCAGCAGTTCGATACCGGTGCCAACAGTCAGGCGCAAATCCAGGACCACGACGTCGGCTCTGGTGGTGTCGATGCCGGTGAGCGCGGCGCCAGCTTCCTCAGCCTCGCCGACGATCTCGACACCATCGATTGCGCCTAAGCGAGCCGCCATCCGTTGTCTGATCGGGATCGTGTCTTCGACGAGGAAAACACGCAGTGCTTGCAGGGACGGGCTGGAGTTCATGGCTCGAAGTATCGGCCGTGCTGTCTCAAAATAAAATCGGTGGCGAACGAACTTCGGGTAGGCGAGCGCGAAGGTGTGTAGGGGATTTCCTACACGCGACGAATGTGAGGGTAGAGGTAGCCGCGCGGCTGGCGAATTGATGTGACGATTCGATCGGGCTCTGCGGCCCGTGCGCCGACCCGGAACTAGATCTCGTCGTCTTCCCCGAGCAGCTTGTGGCGCAGCGCGTAACGCACCAGTGCGGCTTCGTGCGGCATCTGCATTTTTTCGAGGATGCGCGTTTTATAGGTGCTCACCGTTTTGCTGCTGACACACAACTCCGTGGCAATCTCGGTGAGGGTCTGACCTGCGGCGATACGGCGGAATACATCGAACTCACGGTCGGACAGGCGCTGATGGGGTAACGTGTCGGCGGGCTCATTCAGGCTCTGTGCAAAACGTTCGGCCATCGCGAGGCTCACGTAGACGCCCCCGGATGCGACTTTGCTGACTGCGGTGACCAGTTCGGCACTGGCGCTTTCCTTGGTTAAATACCCCGACGCCCCCGCTTTGAAAGCGCGTACCGCGTACTGCTGCTCCGCATGCATGGTGAGCACGAGAATCCGCAGCGCCGGCTTTTCCTCCTTGATCTGTTTGATCAGCTCGACGCCGTTTCGTCCCGGCATCGACAGATCCAGCACGAGCACGTCTGCAGCGTTCGAGCGGGTCAGCGCAATCGTGCTGACGCCGTCATTGGCTTCGCCGACCACCTCGAAGCCGCTTGCGCCTTGCAGGATATGCCGCAGGCCATCACGCACCAACGTGTGATCGTCTGCGATTAGCACTCGAATCATGTTTGCATCTCCTGCTGTTGAACCGCCAGTATCGGAAAGGTAACGGTCAGCGCAAAGCCCGTGTCATTGGAAGTATGAATTTCGACGGTGCCGCCCAGCATGTGTGCGCGCTCGCGGATACCGAGCAGGCCAAACGATTTCTCGCCGGAGGTGGGCGAGCGGTTCGCGCCATGGCCGTTGTCCGCGATCTGCAACACGCAAACGCCCCCTGCGATGCGCACCGTCAGCGTGACGAGCGTCGCTTCCGCATGCCGGGCGACATTGGTTAGCGCTTCCTGCACGATACGAAATAGCGTCGTTGCGCCCGTCGGCGTAAAGCTGGTGTCGCCGACTTCGATTCGGCGCTCCACGTCGATGCCGTAGCGGTTGGTAAAGTCATTGGCGAGCCATTCGATCGCTGGAATCAGACCGAGATCGTCAAGCATGACCGGGCGCAGATCGGCAGCGATCCGGCGCACCGAGGCGACCGTCGCATCGATCAGCCGGCGCATCCCACGCAGTTGCTGCAGCAGGCGCGGTTCAGCCGTGGTTTCAAGCGCCTGTTCGACCGACGAGATGTCCATCTTGAGGGCGGTCAATTGCTGCCCAAGGTCGTCGTGCAGCTCGCGTGCGATGCGGGTTTTTTCTTCCTCGCGAACTTTCTGCAGATTTGCAGAGAGTTCGCGTAGTTCCTCGCGCGATTGCCGCTGAGCATTTTCCGCTTTGACCCGCTCGGTGATGTCGCGCAGCATGACCGTGTACAGCTTGCCATCGCCGTCGCGGATCTGCGAGATCGATGCTTCAATCGGAAACTCTTCGCCGTTGCTCCGCAAGCCGAACAGCACGCGCTGCCTGCCCATTTGCCGGTCTGAAACACCGGTCACGCCGAACTGTTCGACATGCCGCTGGTGTCCTGCGCGAAAGCGCTCGGGAATGAATCGCGAGAGCGAGGCGCCGACCGCGTCCATCGCGGAGCATCCGAAAACCTGTTCAGCCATTGGATTGAAGATGACGATGTTCTGCCTTTCGTCGACAGTAATGATGGCTTCCATCGAAGAGCGGATGATTCCCATCATGCGTGCCTCGTTCAGGGATGACTGGCTGCGCGCCTTGCTCGTCGCTACAGATCCGCCGCCGCGTTCGCGGGCTATCAGGAAAGCCATGGCGCCGAACAGGCATGCTGCCGCAACGCCGGCGATCAGCACCGTGGTTTCTGCAAATTCGTCCTCGGCTCGCAGATAGCGGCTGCTCGTCGTGTAGGACAGCGTGATAGGTACACCGCCGACGTGCAAGGTATCGGTTCTACGGATGACAGGCGTCGTCTCCGCCAGGTCGTCGTCTGCCGCGGCGGACGAATAAAGCAGCGTGGCAGGCGTTCCGCTAAATACCTGCAGATCAATGCGCCGTTGCCGGGCGAGGGCGTTATCGAATACACGGCTGGTGTCCAGCGCCGCTACCAGCAGCCGCTTGATGCCCGCGCGGCGCGCTTGTGGCGTCGAGGGCAATCCGGCGTCCGAATACACCGGAAAATAGACGTAAAGACGAGGGTGAGGGGTCGAGTCGGTATCGCCGAACGGCGCGGCGTCCGCGTCGAGCGCGCTTGCCCCTGTATCGATAGCGTGCAGCAACGCCGTACGGCTCGCGGGAGCGCTAGCTAGGTCGTAGCCGACTGGCATCGCATCGGCGGTGGTTGGCGCCATCTGGGTCACCGGCGCGACCGGTTGAGACATGGTGGCTGGTCCGGTCACGTTACCGGTGCCGCCCGTCAGGCGCGCGACACCGGCGGCGTCGACGTCAGCATAGCCAAGCGCGCGCACCACCGACGATGTTTCATCCAGATCGAGTTGCGCGACATATCGGCGCCAGGCGTCGGCGTCGGCGTCGGCCGTCGGCGCGACGGAGAGCAAGCTGCGCGCGCCGCGCAGCAACGAATCGCCCGTGGCGAACTCGCGCTGCAGATCAGCGGTGATATGCACCGTATTCTGATCAAAGCGGCTGTTGGCGGCGCGCAATGACTGCTCGCCGACCCAGCGCCACGCAGCGAGCGCAGCCACAAGAACGACAGCAAATGTGACTGCCGCGACAAGCACGGGACGCCGTTCGGGCGGGGCAACCCGCATGGGCAAAGGCAATTTTTTAGTGAAGGGCGTCTTACCGCGAAAGGGCATGTGCGCCTCATTGGATGGTGGGCAATCCGCCACGCTGGCTGATGGCGCAGGCGCGGCGCGGATCGGCAAACATCACCGTGATTTTCGTTAATTGCGGCCAGCCGGAACAACGCGTGCGCAGCCTATTGTGCGCGGATTGCACGGATCGTGCCAGTAGGCAGCCAACTCACCGTGGAAGCCGCGCCGTGCACGAATGTCGACGGACAGCGAGCCGTCGGCGCTTGATCCTTATCAAGCGCTTAAAGTTGCGCGAGGGGCTTTACCGCGCAATTCCTGAATGGTCAGATCAATGCGACATCAGTACCGGCACGGTCATCGATTTGAGGATCGTGCGGCTCGCTCCGCCCATCACCAGTTCCTGCCAGCGGGCGTGCCCGTAAGCACCCATCACGAGCAGATCTGCGCCGATCGCGGATGCCTGCGACAACAGCGCGTCGCCGATCGACGCGTCGCTGGCGACTTCGATGTCTTTGACCTCGACGTTCACGCCGTGCCGCGCGATGAGCGTCGCGATATCCGCGCCCGGAATGCGCGGGCGCGGCTCGTCACGCGCGCCGTTGATGGTGACGATCGTGGTGGTCTTCGCCGCGCGCATGAACGGCAGCGCGTCGTGTACCGCACGGGTGGCTTCGCGGCTACCGTCCCAAGCGACCATCACATGCGCACCGGGCGACGTGACGCTGCTGGCGTACGGCACCAGCAACACCGGCCGGCCTGCGGACATGATCAGGTTTTCAGGAAAGAAATCGCCGACGTACGATTCCGGATCGCTAGGATCTTCCTGTCTGGCGATGATCAGATCGGCGCACCGGCCGCGATGCGGCACGGCGAGGCTGGCCGGGGCGTCGGCGGTGATCCACTCGCCGGCAACCTCGGCTCGGCTCAGTTCCGCATGAAAGAGCCGTTCGAGCGCGCCGCGGCGTTCCTCGCGCAGTTGTTCATGCGTAACGTAGTATTCGGCGGTTCCCGCCATCACGTAGAGCGAGCGCGGATCGGGCGTGAACACGGCAAACACGCCGGTCAGATGGGCGTCGAACTGCTTGGCGAGCCGCAGCGCGAGTTCGAGCCTGGGGTGCGCGCGCTGACTCGTATCCAGGTGAACGACGATGGTCTTGTAGGTCATTGCAACGCTCCAGAAGTGGGTGAGTGGCGCATGAACGCGTGATGTGAGTCTAGGAGCCGGGTAGTCGCCGTCGTTGATTCAGATCAACGGCGCAGTAGCGCGCAACACTTCATCCGGGTGCGCCGACGGCGATCCGGCGCTGATGAGCAGACGTTCGGCCTGCGCCTCTGGAATGGGCGTGCTGATTCGTCGGGGCTTCGTGACGATGGGTGGGGCGTAGTCAGCCTCCCGATCAGGAATCGCGAGGCGTCATTTCTCATACGGTTGATGGAAGTCATTTTATCGGTCGATTGCGGCGGTATCGTGGGACTATCTCAAAAGCGGCCGCAAGGAATCCTCGATATGCCGACTCATTCAACAGCACCGTCGCCAGCGAGACAGCCCGCCGTAAGCGACGGCTGCGTTGTCGCTGTGCGGGGTGCTGTCGTCGACGTCAGGTTTGCGGCTGATCAGCTTCCGGCCATCGACGACGCGCTCCTCATCCTGCCGGACGATCTCGCGCCGGTTCTCGCCGAAGTTCAAGCCCATCTGAGCGAAACAACGGTGCGGGCGCTGGCGCTGCAATCGACGGCGGGATTGCGGCGCGGCGCTCGCGTGCAAGCCTGTGGCGGTTCCATCGAGGCGCCGGTCGGCGAGGCGGTGCTCGGCAGGCTGCTCGACGTCACGGGCGCGACCCGTGACGACGGCGCGGCGCTCCCCGCGCAGATCGAGCACCGTCCGATTCATCGTGCAGCGCCGCCGCTCGCCGCGCAGACCGGCGCCACTACGCTGTTTTCGACGGGCATCAAGGTGATTGACCTGCTTGCGCCGCTCGCCCAGGGTGGCAAGGCGGCGATGTTCGGTGGTGCGGGCGTCGGCAAGACCGTCCTGGTCATGGAATTGATCCATGCGATGGTCGAGCGCTACCAGGGGATTTCGGTGTTCGCAGGCGTTGGCGAACGCTCGCGCGAAGGGCATGAGATGCTGCTCGACATGCGCACGTCGGGCGTGCTGGCGCGCACGGTGCTGGTGTACGGCCAGATGAACGAACCGCCTGGCGCACGCTGGCGCGTGCCGTTTACGGCATTGACGATCGCCGAGTATTTCCGCGACGAACGCCGGCAAAACGTACTGCTGCTGATGGATAACGTGTTTCGCTTCGTGCAGGCGGGCGCCGAGGTGTCGGGCCTGCTGGGGCGCATGCCTTCGCGAGTCGGCTACCAGCCGACACTGGCGAGCGAAGTCGCGAGTCTGCAGGAGCGCATCGTGTCGGTCGGCGACGTATCGGTCACGGCAATCGAGGCGGTGTACGTGCCCGCCGACGATTTCACCGACCCCGCCGTGACCGCGATTGCCGCGCATATCGACAGCATGGTCGTGTTGTCCCGTTCGATGGCCGCCGAAGGCATGTATCCCGCCATCGATCCGATCGCGTCGTCGTCGATCCTGCTCGATCCGCTCGTGGTCGGCGAGGAACATGCGGCGGTTGCGACCGAGGTGCGCCGGATCATCGAGCACTACCGCGAGCTGCAGGACGTGATCTCTTTGCTCGGTATCGAGGAACTGGGCGCCGAAGACCGCGCCCTCGTAGGGCGTGCGCGGCGCCTGCAGCGCTTCCTGACCCAGCCGTTTGCCGTGACCGAAGCCTTCACGGGCGAAGCAGGCCGCTCCGTGGCAGTCGCCGACACGATCGCCGGCTGCAAGGCGATTCTCGCCGGCGAGTGTGATACATGGCAGGAAAGCTCGCTCTACATGATCGGCACACTCGACGAAGGCCGTCGCAAGGAAGGGGCTGCCGCCTCGCAGGACGTGGCGGCGCACGGCGTGGAGCCAGTGCAATGAGCGCCGCGCCGCTGACCCTGACTGTGGCGACGCCGCTGCGGGTATGGTTCGATGCTGTCGAGATCGTGTCTCTGCGCGCCGAAGACGCAAGCGGCTCGTTCGGCATCCGCGCCGGACATGCCGATTTCGTGACGCTGCTGACGCCGTCGGTGGTCCGCTGGACCTGCCCGGACGGTACCACGCGCTATTGCGCGGTCGATGGCGGCGTATTGTTGGTATCGCGTGGCGTTCAGATATCGATCGCATGCCGCGAAGCAATCTCCGGCGATTCGCTGGAAAATCTGGAAGCGGGGGTCCGCAGCCGCCATGCCGAGGAGGACGATGCGGCGCGGCGTGCCCGTGTCGAGCAATTGCAACTGCATGCTCGCGCCGTGCGTCAGATGTTGCGCTATCTACGGCCGCGCCCGGGCGCCGACGGTGCCGACGGACCCGGTATGGGAGCCAACTCACGATGAATCCACACCAGATCGACGAGCGCAAACCGCCTGACGACAGGATGGCCGGCGCGGCCCGCCAGGCCGCCGAACTCGATTCGCGCGGACGCGCTGAACCGGAGCCGTCGCTGGGTAGCAGGCTCGGCCAGATTGGCATTCTCGGCTGGGCCATTGTCCTGCCGACGCTGATGGGACTCGCGATCGGACACTGGCTGGACCGGACCTTCGGCACGCGCGTGTTCTTCTCGGCACCGCTGCTGATGATCGGCGCCGCGATCGGTTTCTGGTCGGCATGGAAATGGATGCATCGTCAGCAACGGGGGCGCGATGACTAGTCCGCTGCCCTTGATCGCGCAGTTGGCCATGGGACTCGCGCTCGGCACGTTGGCCGGCGCGTGGCACTTCATGTCGCTGCGCTGGAACTGGCCGCTCTTCGCCGAGGGCCGCGCGGCCGCGGCGCTGGCGTTACAGCTAGCCCGCTTCGCGCTCACCGGCGCGCTGCTGTTCCTGCTCGCGCACGTCGGCGCATTGGCGCTGCTTGCCGGCATGGCCGGCTTTCTGCTCGCACGCGCCATCGTAATGCGGCGCCATGGAGGCCAGCCATGACCGCTTCGCCGCTGGCCACCGCGCCGCTCCTGCATCTCGGTCCGCTCTCGATCACTGAGCCCGTGATCGCGACCTGGGCAATCATCATCCTGATGACCGCGGTGTCCGCCTGGCTGATCCGCAACCTGTCGCTCACGCCGGGCAAGGTGCAAACCGTGCTGGAGCTGCTGGTCGAGACGATCGATCAGCAGATCCGCGACACCATGCAAACCGGTCCCGCCACCTATCGCGCTTTGATCGGCACACTGTTTCTCTTTGTGCTGATCGCCAACTGGTCCGCACTGGTGCCGGGTGTGACACCGCCGACCGCGGATCTCGAGACGGATGCCGCGCTCGCCCTGATCGTGCTAGGTGCGACGATTTTCTACGGCATTCGCACGCGCGGCACGGCGGGCTACCTCGCTGCTTTTGCCGAACCGAGCTGGGTCATGATTCCGCTCAACGTCGTCGAACAGATCACGCGGACGTTTTCTCTCGTGGTGCGCCTGTTCGGCAACGTGATGAGCGGTGTGTTCGTGATCGGCATCATTCTTTCGCTCGCCGGCCTGCTCGTTCCCATTCCGCTGATGGCATTGGACCTGCTGACGGGCGCCGTGCAAGCCTATATTTTTGCCGTTCTGTCGATGGTGTTCATCGGTGCTGCGATCAGCGATACCCATCATCCCGTTAGTGTGAAAAAGGGCGAAGCCTCATGAATAACCTCATTGAAATCGTCAGCATCGCCGCCGCGGCGCTCGCTGTATCGTTCGGCGCGATCGGCCCGGCGCTTGCCGAAGGCCGCGCCGTCGCAGCCGCGATGGATGCCATCGCGCGGCAGCCCGACTCGGCCGGCACCGTGTCTCGCACGCTATTCGTCGGGCTTGCCATGATCGAGACAATGGCGATCTATTGCCTCGTGATCGCATTGCTCCTGCTGTTTGCCAACCCGTTCGTGAAATAGGCGGCGGTCATGCGAATCGACTGGTCGACGCTCGCGCTGCAGACGATCAATGCCCTGGTCCTGATCTGGCTACTGGCGCGGTTCCTGTTCCGCCCGGTCGCGGGGATCATCGCCGAGCGCCAGAAGGCGGCGCAGACGCTGATCGCGGACGCCGAAGCGGCGAAGCGCGCGGCGGTTCTGGAGCGCGATACAGCGGTTCGCGAGACGCAGCAGCTTGTCGCCGCGCGTGGCGACGCCATGAAAGCGGTGGCCGCGGACGCGGCGGCGGAAAAGGCCGCCTTACTGGCTGTCGCGCAAGCCGATGCGGACAGGCTGCGCGCGGCCGCCGACGCCGAAGCTGAGGCCGCGCGCGTCGAACAGGACAAACTTGTCGCGGTTCGGGCCACCCAGCTCGCCGTCGATATCGCGGCAAAGCTGCTCGCGAAGTTGCCGGAGAACGTGCGTGTGAGCGGCTTCATCGACGGTCTCGCCGACGCCATTGCACAACTCCCCGAGCCGGTTCGCGCGCAGCTCGGCGCAAACGGCGTGGCGCTCACGCTAGCCGCGCCGCATGCGCTGAGTCCGCAGGAGTTGGAACATTGCCGCACTGTGCTCGCAGCGTGCCTGAACCGGGCGGTGTCTCTTGAGGTCGAGGTCGATCCGCAACTGATTGCCGGGCTGGAACTGCGGGCCGCCCACGCCGTGGTGCGCAATAACTTCGGGGCCGATCTCGCGCAGATCAGGGCGGCGCTGCTGGGTAGCGAGCATGTGCCCAGCTGACATGGTCGACGATCCGTGGCTCGCGGCGCAGCGCAACACGCTGGCCCGCACCGCTGTGACCCCATACGCCGAAACGCTCGGACGGGTCGAGCGGTGCGGCGACGGCATCGCGTTTGTCTCGGGCCTGCCGGACGCGGCCCTCAATGAACTGCTCCATTTCGACAGTGGCGCGACGGGCTTTGCCCACACGCTTGACGCTGACCTGATCAGCGTCGTGCTGCTGGACGACGGGACCGCGGTCGAGGCGGGCGCGCGCGTGACACGCACCGGCACCGTGCTGGAGGTGCCGGTCGGAGAAGGGCTGCTCGGGCGCGTGATCGACCCGCTCGGGCGGCCGCTCGACCGTGACGAGCCAATCGTGGCGGCGACGCGCATGGCAGTCGAACGACCGGCGCCGGCGATCATCGAGCGTGACCTGGTCAGCGAGCCGGTCGAAACCGGTGTGCTCCTCGTCGACGCGCTTTTCGCGATCGGCCGCGGGCAGCGGGAACTGATCATCGGTGATCGCGCCACCGGCAAAACCGCCCTGGCCATCGATGCCATCGTCAATCAGAAACAGTCGGACATGATCTGCGTGTATGTCGCGATCGGCCAGCGCACGACCGCCGTGCAGCGGGTGATCGAATCCGTCCGTCAGTACGGCGCCCCCGAGCGCTGCATCTTTGTCGTCGCCGCCGCTTCGTCCGCGCCCGGGCTGCAATGGATCGCACCGTTCGCAGGCTTCACCATTGCCGAGTACTTTCGCGATCGCGGACAGCACGCGCTAATCGTCATCGACGATCTCACCAAACATGCTGCGACGCATCGTGAACTGGCGCTCCTGACGCGCGAACCGCCGGGACGCGAGGCCTATCCCGGCGACATCTTCTATGTTCATGCCCGCCTGCTCGAGCGTGCGGCGAAGCTGTCAGCAAAACTGGGGGGCGGTTCGCTGACTGTGCTGCCGATTGCGGAAACCGACATGGGCAACCTGTCCGCGTATATCCCGACCAACCTCATTTCGATCACGGACGGCCAGATTGTGCTGGATGCCGGACTGTTCGCCGCGAACCAGCGGCCGGCCGTCGATGTGGGCTTGAGCGTGAGCCGTGTCGGTGGAAAGGCGCAGAATCCGGCGTTACGCGAGGTGTCGGGCCGCCTGCGCCTCGATTACGCGCAGTTCCTCGAGCTGGAAATGTTCAGCCGCTTCGGCGGTCTGACGGACGCGCGTGTCGCCGGCAAGATCGCTCGCGGGGAACGTATCCGCGCGCTGATTGCACAACCGCGCTTCAGCGCTCTGCGTACCGTCGACGAGATCGCGCTGCTCACCGCACTGTCGGCGGGCGTATTCGATGCGGCGCCGGCCGGGATCCTTGCCCAGGTGCGAACGCAATTGGCCGCACGACTGCAGAGCCAGCGCGTGCAATCCGAACTGGCGAAAGCGCACGCGGGCTCGCCATCCGCCCCGTTTAACGCCGATGTACAGCGCGCGCTGGTCGCCACGGTTCGTGAACTTGTTCAGCAGTTGACGCCCTCAGCCACTAGCGGCACGTCGGGCACCGGGAGTGCGCGATGAGCGGCAAACTCAGCGAAATCGAATCGCGCAGCGCCACTGCCCGGCAACTCGACGCCGTGATTGGGGCAATGCGCGGTATCGCGGCAGCCCGCTCGCGCGAGGCGCAACGGCGGTTGCCGGGCATCCGTTCTTCGGCTTCGACAGTCGGTGCCGCAATCGGCGCCGTACTCGCGCACGGTGCCGGGGCGCCAATGCGTGTGCCGGAGCGCGGCACGCAGATCGTCATCGCACTGTGCGCGGAGCAGGGTTTTGTCGGCTCGTTCAATGACCAGATCCTCGACCGCGTACAGTCCCGACTCGCGTCGGCGCCATGCGAGTGTCTGCTCGTGGGCACACGCGGCGAGATCGCGGCAAACGAACGTCGCCTCGCATTTGCCTGGCGTTCACCGGCCGCCTCACATGCCGACGATGTACCCGCACTCGCCAGCCGTATAACCGACGCACTTTATCTACGTCTCGACCAACGGGTGGTCACCGAAGTCTCGGTCATCCACGCGGTGCCAGGCATCGCGGCCCACAGCGAGATCGTCGAGCATCGTCTGATTCCGTTTGATTTTTCCCGTTTTCAGGTAGTGCGGCGCAGTCAGCCGCCGTTGCTCACCTTGCCTTCCGAGCACCTGCTTGCCGGACTGGTCGAAGCGTATGTCTATGTCGAGTTGTGCGAGGCGTTGATGCTCTCATTCGCCGCGGAAAACGAAGCACGCGTGCGTGCCATGCTAGCCGCACGCGCCAACGTGAAGGAGACACTCCAGGTGCTGACCCAAAGCTACCGCCAGGTCCGTCAGGATGAAATCACGGCGGATATTGTGGAACTGGCGGCGAGTGCAGGCACCGCCGTCTGAGCAGCGATGTCTCCTGCGGCGCCGTGCGAGTCGTCAGCCGCGCGCTGCACGGCACTGACTAACGGTCCCGTAGCGTCGAAAACGCCTTGTAGACAATCCGGGGGGCGTGCTGCCCCTTGTAGACCTCGGGCGCCGCGAGATCGAGTCCGAGCAGCGCATACACCGCATTCTGCGCCGAGCGCACCGAGTATTCGACGGTGAACACGACGTTGTTGGGCAGTTCGCAGAACTGCCCGGTGAAGGCGAGGTTCTGCCAGCCTTCGGGCACCACAGCAGGCCGATCGCCACGGCTGCGCGGCAGGAACTGGCTCGTGATGAATGGCATCAGGCAGGGGATGCAGTTGGCGTGTTCGAGAATGCGGGCAGACTCCGCCTCCACCCGCAAATGGCCAAGCATCTCCGTCAGGATTTCCCGACCGGTGCAGGCCTGCATGGGTTTGCCGACGAAATCGCCGGGCTCGTCGACCCGCAAGCCGTAGCCCCACAACACCTGCACGTCCGCGGGTTGATCGATGAAATGCGGGTGATGCGGCAGCACGATCGACGCCAGCCAGCTCGACTCCGGAAAGGTAATCAGGCCGCCTTCACCCGGCACATTGCCGGTCAGGTCGCGGATCAGCCGGAACAGCGTCGGGTCTCGCAAGGTCACGGTGAACGACAGCCACTTCGAGGCGTCGACGTGATCCGCGAAGACGGACGGGTGGCCGAACTCCGGGCGGCCCGCGGCGATGGTTTTCCAGAGGTGCCAGGCGCCGGTGTCGTCGGTGCTGTTCAAAGCCGCGAGGCGGTCCATGGCGCCCAGGCTGGAAGCGGCTGTCATGGAGCCGAGCGTGACGATGACCTTGTCTGCCGGCCCTACCGGCAGTTCAATACGCTGATGCGCGGTTTCGCAGACAATGCCGCGCACGCGCTTTTCCACACCGGTTTCGTCGAACAACAGATTCGTGACCCGGGTGTCCGGCCGGAACGCAACGCCGTGGTCGTCCAGCCAGCGGCGCAGTGGGCGGACCATCGAATCGTACTGGTTGTAGACCGTACGCATGATGCCGTGCAACTGGTTGAACCCGGCCGACATATGCGCGAAGCGCAGCAGATAGCGCCGGAGTTCGACCGCGCTATGCCACGGCTGAAAAGCGAAGGTCGTGCACCACATCAACCAGAAATTGGTTTCGAAGAAGGACGAATCGAAGTGGTCCGAAATCCGGCTATTGCCGAGCATCACTTCGGGTTCGATCGACAGGCGGCCTAGCGCCAGCAGATGTTTTTCGTCGAGCCCATAGGCGGGCGTGTCTTCGCGTTTGCCGTTCCTGACGAGCCGCGACTTCGATGAGGTTCTGATCGTCTCGTTCCAGTCGAAGATCTCCTGCGCCACGCTCTTGCTGTCATCCAGCGTAGGGATCGACGAGAACAGGTCATAGGTACACAGATACTTGCTTTCGAGCATGCGCCCGCCGCGTACGACGTAGCCGCCTTCCGCGGTGCCGGCGCCGTCCAGGCTGCCGCCGGGCTTGTCGAGCGCTTCCAGAATGGTGATGTCGCAACCGCGTACGTGCCCGTCTCGGATCAGGAACGCCGCTGCCGCTAACGAAGCGATGCCACCGCCGATGAGGTAGAACTTGCCACTTGCAGGGTCGCGGACGTCGAGGTCGGTGTCTGCGCGCAGTGCTGCTGCGTGGATCGGGTCAGAGTTTTGCACGTCGATTTCCTTTTCATGTTCGCCACTATCCGAATGCAGTCGGACCGCTCCGAGGCGTATTGCGGACGTTGCTCCAACATACCCGCTGTGTCGGCGTTCCGATTGAGTTGGATCAAGCCGCGATCGCGGCAAGACTTTTGATCGGGGCGGACACGGGGCGATTTGCTTCATTCGCTGCGGCTGCTCATGCGGCGAAAATCCGGCGAATTTCGCTGTTTTGTGATCCTTATCAAGAACACCTGAAAGCAAGTTCATACGATGTCCACCACAGGGCGTCGTCCGCGTGGCCAATCAGCGTCCTAACCTCGAATTCGGTGGCGAAATGAACGAGCGTTTTCGCATTGCGGGCCTCGGCGCTGTCGATCCCCATGACAACGCGCGGGCGGTGCGTGCATGGCGCTGGCTACAGTGGGTGCTGTTGGGATTCAGCCTGCTCGCCATTCCCGCTTTCTACTTCAAACTGGCCGTCGATTTGCCGCTGCGTGACCGTCGATACGTATCGCTTGATTCATATCAATCGGCGCGGCGTGAGCCAGCCTAAAGTCGATCGTACAGCAGGCTCGTTTCGATCAACGGAGGTAACCCCCTATGAAAGCGCTCGTG
This sequence comes from Paraburkholderia phytofirmans OLGA172, assembly GCF_001634365.1. NCBI lineage: Bacteria > Pseudomonadati > Pseudomonadota > Betaproteobacteria > Burkholderiales > Burkholderiaceae > Paraburkholderia > Paraburkholderia phytofirmans. Next base: position 2,360,468 of record NZ_CP014578.1, on the reverse strand, counting down.
TATCACGGTCCGGGCAAAAAATCGCTCGACGATCGGCCCATTCCCAAGCTCGCCGCACCTGGCGACGCGATCGTCAAGATGACACGTACCACGATTTGCGGCACTGATCTGCATATTCTGAAGGGCGATGTGCCGACTTGTGAGCCGGGACGCATTCTCGGCCACGAGGGGGTAGGCATCGTGCAGGAGGTCGGCGCGGCGGTGTCGGCGTTCAAACCAGGCGACAGGGTGCTGATTTCATGCATCTCGTCGTGCGGCAAATGCGACTACTGCCGGCGTGGCATGTATTCGCATTGCACCACCGGCGGCTGGATTCTCGGCAACAAGATCGACGGCACCCAGGCTGAATTCGTGCGCATTCCTCACGCCGAGACGAGTCTGTATCCGATTCCGGCCGACGCCGATGAAGAAGCGCTCGTGATGCTTTCGGACATCCTGCCGACCGGCTTCGAATGCGGCGTGCTAAACGGCAAGGTGCAACCCGGCAGCACGGTGGCGATTGTCGGGGCGGGCCCGATCGGTCTCGCTGCACTGCTAACCGCACAGCTCTATTCACCGGCGCAGATCGTGATGATCGACCACGATGCGAACCGTCTTGAAGTTGCGAAGCGCTTCGGTGCCTCCGCGTGCATCGATAACGGGCACGCCGATCCGGTCGCCGCTGTAATGAAGCTGACGGAGCAGACGGGCGTTGACTGCGCGATCGAGGCGGTCGGCATACCGGCTACGTTCGAGTTGTGCGAGGCGCTTATTGCGCCCGGCGGCGTGATTGCGAATGTGGGCGTGCACGGCGTGAAAGCTGATCTGCACCTTGAAAAACTATGGGATCGCAACATCGCGATTACGACTCGCCTCGTCGATACCGTGAGCACGCCGATGCTGCTCAAAACCGTTCGTTCGGGCCGCATCGACCCCACGCGGCTGATCACGCACCGCTTCCAACTTGAAGATGTCGCAGGTGCTTACGACACCTTCGGCCGCGCGGCCGAGACGCATGCACTGAAAGTCATCATCGAGGTGTCCTAGCCGTTGAGAAGACTTGGCCCATGATCCTTCAAGAAAACCGGCCGGCGATCCGCGCGGCCGCGGCATTCAACCCATCCTGTATTCACGATGTCCATGGATGATCTGTGGAGTGACTCATGACAATCTCGGATAACGTGGGCGACGGTGACTGGTCGGTCGCCGCAACCACACATCGCACAGCAGGCGGCTTCAATTGCTCGATCCAGTTCAGCCATCACACGCCAGAGGGAATCTTCAAACATGAGTTCATGCACAGCAATGAATTTCCCACGGAGCGCGAGGCCGTGCTTGCCGGTTTGCGCGAAGGCATGGACTGGGTGGAACTCAAAATGTCGAACACGTTTTCGATTCAGCCTCGCGAATCTTCTGTTGAGCCTGAGTGATGTCTGTCACACCCGCCTTATCTATCGCTTCGCAGGGAGCTGTCACAGCGGACGGATCGACAGGTGCACGCAACGGCCTTCGAGATGATCCATGTCAAACGACAGGACGCCGTGCCGGCCTAATCTCAAACCACACCAGGGCTTGCCGGCGGGTTTTGTCGCGATAAGGAAGAGAGAGCGAACGGGATCGGCATGATGAGGAATGCTTACATCGCCAACAAATAAAACTGCTCGGCTGGAGTTTGGCCGCCACCACCGTCTTTCATCTGCCCCTTCGCAATCATGTGCATGAGCTCGATACCGCCCAGCAAAATGCGGGCGCAACGAAAGGTCTTGAACCCGAGCATCGGCCGGGTACGGCGCTTGATAGCCCGGTGGTCCTGTTCGATGATGTTGTTCAGATACTTGTTCTGGCGGATCTTGATCGGCGTGTCGCGCTCCGCGTTGAGGGCCTCGAGCGCTGCCAGATTCGCACCACTTTTATCGATCGTGACCGTCTCGGGCTCGCCGTTCTGATCGATCGACTTCTCGAAGTAGCGCTGGGCTGCAGCCTTGTCACGGTGGGCACGCAGCAGGAAATCGACCGTCTGGCCGGCCTTGTCAACGGCGCGATATAAATACTTCCAGTGACCCTTGACCTTGATGTAGGTCTCATCAACGCGCCAGCTCCTGCCAACAGGGCGCTTGTGACGCCGAAACGCCTTCTCCAGCACCGGAAGCAGTTTGATGGCCCAACGATGCACGGTCGAATGATCGACCTGGATGCCGCGCTCAGCCATCATCTCTTCCAGATTTCGCACACTCAGCCCATAGGCCACGTACCACCGCACGCACATCAGCATTACATCAAACGGGTAGTGCAGGCGTTTAAATATGCGGGCCAAGGCCGGAGTCAAGGTCGGCTTCATCAGTTACGTCATTCATCTCGTTCGCTCGAATCATACCGCACCGTCTTATTGCGACAGAACCCCACCGGGCTATCAAGCGCCGTACCCGGCCGATGCTCGGGTTCAAGACCTTTCGTTGCGCCCGCATTTTGCTGGGCGGTATCGAGCTCATGCACATGATTGCGAAGGGGCAGATGAAAGACGGTGGTGGCGGCCAAACTCCAGCCGAGCAGTTTTATTTGTTGGCGATGTAAGCATTCCTCATCATGCCGATCCCGTTCGCTCTCTCTTCCTTATCGCGACAAAACCTTAAAGATTACCACTATCACATCTACACCCTATCATCTACCATTGAATTGGTTGGGGAGCTTGCGACACTCGCGAAGAATTCCAGAAAATTCTGAAAGGAAATGCCTCGATAGGCATTAGCAGATGCCACTATAAGTCTCTCGGCCAGTATAAATGCGTCTGTCAATATAAATATCCGGACCGGCAATTTCGCCGTGAAAGGTAAAGCAGCATGCCGAAAATGTATCTAACAACGTCTGCAGAAGCGTTTATGACGTACCGGAAAGCTATATCACACTGGCTTCTCAATCAGAATATTCCGGTCGAGATACATCTTTGGTCCCAATCACAGAAAGCCAGATTGCTGTTCGAGAACACGAACGACGCCTGGTCATTTCAGGAAGAATTCGAGGGAATATGAGGCCAAAACCAAAAGCGATTCATGAGCAACACAACAAGAAGACGCATAGAACCAAACAGATCGTGGAAGCAGGAGGAATCTACGCTGTCTTCTATATTTGACGCAAGCTCGTGCTATGGATACCTATCGAGGTTGATCAGAAGCTCGAAAGATTCGAAGCAGCATTGAGGCAGATAGGGGCAAGCGCCAATTACGTTGATGTTACAACGGCCGTTCCGTCCGCGCCATTACGCAAGGAACATGCTGCGCAGATGTTTATGATCCTCGCAAAGCTTTCCGGCTTCCGCGAATGGGAGACGCAAAAAAATTCACGGATGAGTTGGTCGTATCCTCGCAGATACGGTTGCTTCGGGTCATCCTGGGCACTGAAGAACTTGCCGAGATGCGCCCTCCGAGATGCCAGCTTCAACCGACGCCTCAACGTGGCCCATCGCACGCACGGCACCGGGAATGTCTAGCAAAGCTCGGCGGTGGCCACCCACGTCATCTTCTCGAACTGCCTGAGAACTGTGCTCAGCGACCCGGAGAACGTTTCGGCAAACGATATCGTCATGTCCTCGAAACCACGTTCGCAGCTAGTCGCAATCCGGACGCGCTCGACGTCACAGGCAATCGGCATCAGCACCTGCCAGACAGCGGCGATCCGCATGCCGCCGCTTCTCGTGCGAACTGTGATCTGATGGCTTGTGGCCATCAATGGCCCAGCGATTTCGGGTGTCATTCTCTAGCCCTCTCTCCGATGTGTTTGTCTTGTTATCCGCGCGGGCGGCGTGATCACATTCGCCTGCGCGTTTGATGCCACCGCTCATGATGATTCAGATTTTGTAGCATTCTTGCCCGTGTCCGCTCACGGCGATAGTGACCAATCACCATGAGCATCGCGATACTGAGGGCCGAGCCCCCAATGATCAGGCCCATCCAGGTTTCACTCATGACACATTCCTCTCATGGAAGCACAGGGGCGTTGCGTGAATGGATCACGCCGGTTCGTGCGGTGTCCCTGCACGAACCGGCCGGCGCGCGCTTCACGTTACTGCATGTGCTGGCCACCGTTGATCGCGATATTGGAGCCGGTCACGAAGCCTGCATCGTCCGAGCACAGATAAAGCACGAGCGTCGCCACTTCTTCGGGCTTGCCGAGACGCCCCATCGGGATATGCGGCAGGATCTTCGTGTCCAGAATCTCCTGCGAAATAGCGGTGACCATCTTCGTCGCCAGGTAGCCCGGCGAAATCGTGTTGACGGTTACCCCTTTGCGCGCCACTTCCAGCGCCAGCGATTTGGTGAAACCGTGCATGCCAGCCTTGGCTGCGGCGTAGTTGGTCTGGCCGACTGAACCTTTCGAACCGTTGACTGACGAGATGTTGACGATGCGCCCCCAGCCGCGTGCGACCATGTCTTCGCACAACGGCTTGGTCATGTTGAATACCGAATCCAGATTGGTGCGAACGACCGCGTCCCAGTTGACCTTGTCCATCTTCCTGAATGTCATGTCCTGGGTGATCCCGGCGTTGTTCACCAGAATGTCAACCGGGCCGACTTCAACCTGAATTCTGGCCGCACAATGCTGGCATGAGTCATAGTCGGCCACATCAACCGGGTACGCACGAATCTTCCGGCCTTGAGTTTCCATGCTCGCCAACCATTCGGCTGCGCCGGTGTTGTTCGGCGAGTGAGTTGCTACAATCGCATAACCAGCGTCATGCAGTTTCGTACTGATCGCTTCTCCGAGGCCGCCCATACCGCCCGTCACTACAGCGATTCGTTTCGTCATCCTTTCCATCCGTGATCGTAGTATCGGCGAGGATCATGAATATCCAATGGCGCGTCTCGCACAACCCGCCATTGCTTTGCCACAATGCCTTGCCGCCTCCAGCGTTGCGGGAGGAACGGCTTCAGCATCGATTGAACTGCGCGGTTTTTTGTAGACTTGTGGTATTGCGCGAATGAAATTTGGCGTGCCGGCGAGCTATTGTTCATTCTAACCAGTAAATGTTAAATCAAAATGCTGGATCGCTAAGTAAATACCCCTATTTTTTGTGCGAAACGCACGCTCGTGATGGGCTGCTGTCTGAGGATTGTGTTGAAAAAGTCTTGTTTTGGGTCAGGGCGCTGGAGTTGGCGCGACGTTATCGAGTTGTGACGATCGGCGAAGCGGTGAACTTGGGCGAGGCAACGATCCTCATTTCTCGTCATGCAACTGCCTGGTTCATCTGCTTGCTTCCTGACATGAACCGCTTGGCCATTCTTCGCAGGTTTTGCGCAGTCGCTGCCATCAGGAACTCATCATGAGCACCGCTTGGACCTCGCAGTCGCAAACGGTCCAGTTTCAGGATGCGTTTGAGATGGGCAAAGAGCATTTCCACCTTCTTTCGCTCACGGCAAGATCGCTTGTATTCAGGCGTCTTCGCAATACGCCTCGTTTCGTCACGCGCAGCTTCATGGATGCTGCGGGCGATCTTGCGGCATGGTGTATTCGGACAGCAGCGATCCTTCATCGAACAGCTCTCGCAGTCGAGCTGACTTGCCCGATAGATGATCGTGTCAGCCTTCGTGACGCGCGAGCGCGGATTCGTGAATTTGCGCCGGTCACTGCGTAGTGCGTGCCCGGTGGGACAGCGATATTCATTGGCCAGTTCATCCCATAGGAACTCGCTGCTGGACAATGTATTGTCCTTGCGCGTCGTTTTATCCCAGACCGGAACATGTGGTGCAATCTCCTTCTCTTCGATCATCCAGGCAAGCATCGCTGCCGAGCCATACGCGGTGTCGCCTGCAAGACGTCGAGGTCTGAGATCATGCCGCCGCTCAACGCGGTCAATCATCGTCCTGGTTGATTCCACTTCGTGCGAACGGTTCGCGGGCGTCGCCTCGACGTCAACGATGATCCCTGCCTGCAGGTCAATCAGATAATTGGTCGAGTAGGCGAAGAACGGCAAACCACCCTTGGCGGCTGTCCAGCTCGCGGCGGGATCCGTCAGAGATATCCTCTTTGGCGGGGTCGATGTCTCTGCCATCTCCGCCGCTTCGGTGCCCGCTGGATTCGCTTCTTCCAATGCTTCCAGATACTCGCGCACCGCACGGCTTTGTCCCTTGACGCAACCCCAGTCGATGGGCCCAGAACCCGGAACACCGCGTGCAGAGCTCGCGTCGGCTCTGATGATGCTTGCGTCAATCGCGAATCCTTCACCCTTTACGAGCCCTTCGGACATGCACCGACCCAGCACTGACTCGAACACATGGCGTAGTACATCGCTATCGCGGAAGCGACCGTGGCGGTTCTTGGAGAATGTCGAGTGTTCGGGTACGGCGTCCTGTTCGGGTACGGCGTCCCCTCCAGGCCCAGGCGACAGAACCATCGATATGCCAGGTTCAGATGCACCTCTTCGCATAGCCTACGCTCGGACCGGATGCCGAAACAGTAGCCGACGATCAACATGCGGATCATGAGCTCCGGATCAATCGATGGCCGCCCCATCGGACTGTAGAACGGCGCGAGATGCTGGCGTAGATCGCGCAGATCAAGGAAGTGATCGATGCCTCTCAACAGGTGTTCGCGAGGGACGTGATTATCGAGGTTAAACGAGTAGAAGAGTTTGTCCTGTCCGCTGCCCAGTTTACCCATCATGACGAATCACTCCCGTCGATCGATGTCTTCCAGGATACCGAACATTCCGAACCACGGGCGACTTTTTCAACACAATCCTTCGTAAAGGAGACATTCGCAGAGATTAGCGTGGCAACGTTCGGCCGAAGCGGCCGCTTATACCTTTCCAGTTGCGACCACTCGAAAATGTCCGCTTCGATGCAAATCGAATAGATGCTTTCAACCATCGCCGCCTTGGAAAACAGACCTTAAAGCAAGCTTTCTGGCGACGGTTCTATTCTCGTATGGGGGCGAGTCGCTTCCTTTTTACTCTCACGCCAATACGTTTGGTTCGCCGTGCATTGATAAGGAAAACGAGGACTATGTGTGACGTCCAGTCGCCGGGCGCTCGCGGAAAATACCGTCTCACCACGATCGGGACATGAGGTTCTCGCTTCAAGGCTGAACCTCATACGGTGGACATGTGGACAGGCGCTGATCGTCTACCGCACGGCCGACGGTGAAGTGATACAGGCTTTGCCAGGTGTGATCCTCCACGCCGAGCAGTGCGTGCATTTCATCATCGAAAAAGCAGCCAATCCCTGTCGCGCGCACGCCGGCGGCTTCGGCTTCGAGATAGAGCGCCTGGCCAAGAATGCCGCATTCCCAGAACAGATGGCGATAACGCCATGGCTGCTTCAACGCGATTCCGAATCCTGCGATCATCCCCAGCGCAAAGCAGGAATCGGCGCCGATATCCTGGTGGCAGCAGATCGACTTTGCCGTGGCGCGCAAATCGTAAGGCAGTAGAAGATAGAGCGGCAGATGATCGGGGCCGGTCTTTTGCCACAGCCATTCTGGACGTAGAGACCGCTTGAGATCCGGCAGTGCGCCCGGATTTCTCACGAACATATACAGGCCCGGCTCCAGGTCGCCCACGCGGTGCACCATTAGCGCTGCATGCACTGCTGCAGGAGACACCAGCGCATTCCACGGCGGCGTGTCATGACATGGCAACAGGCACGCCAGCATGCTGAAAAACGCCGCCTTGGTGATACACGTCGTACCGTCGAAATTCACCGCGCTGCGACGCTGCCGTGCGATCCTGGCAAAGCTGAGGTCAAGGGCGGGTGCCGCGGGCGACGGGCGCTCGTCCGGATCCGGCAAGGTCGGTTCGCGAGTACGGGCCTTATGGGTGGCGCGATGGATCGAATCGATATCCGGCCACTTCACATGTCCCGGACTCAGCTGATTCGCGCGTCCGTGCCACTGTGCGCTATCCAGGGCGATCAGCAAGCGCTCAAGATCAGGCCGCAATTCGGGGTTGCCGATCCAGAGCAAGGCATCCGGCGCCTCTGCTTCTGCCTTCCCGAAATCTTCTCCGCGGTTCAATCCAAGCAGGTTGGCGACTGCGTCGTCCGCAGCCGCCTCCGCCAGCCGCGTCTGCCAGCCAAGCGCTGCCGCTGCGTAACTCACCGCGGCGATGACATGGCCGCAATCGTGCTGGCAGTAGCGCCAGGCGCGCATGCCGTATTTCCACGCCTCGCGCCAGGGGATCGAGCTTATGCCGATCAGGACGCCACTTTGCGGGAACGCCTCGCTCCATCGTTCGTCATCCACTGCAGCGCGACATTCAAGGGAATGGTTCCGGCTCAGGTAATGGTAGACCCCACCGGACAAGCCGGGCAGAGTCGGACACAGAAGATAGCCCTCGGTCGGATGCAGATTTCCGCTCGAAGGGTTGCAGCGCAATGCCCACCGCTGGGTGCCGTAGGATTTCCACGCCGACAGGCCGAGCGAAAGTTCGAACAGGATTGCCAGACTGGAAAGATCGAATCTGCGCGCGGGCGGCAAAGCGCCGCAGCGCAGTTCGTTGTAGCGTGTAGTCAGGCTATCCGCGGCTAACGGCAGACCAATGCGCGGTGCGCCGTGAAACACCCGGAACGGATCCGGTTGGGTTGCCCAGTCGAGTTTCCCGGGGCCAGGGGCGTAGCCGCTGACGCGATGCTTGCTGCGCTCGTGATATTCAAGCATCGCATACTTTAACCGGTCCATATTCCCCTCAGACCAGGAATATCCGCACATGCGGCTGTACAAAACCGGCTGGCTGGACGTTGGGGCGAGCTCGTCATCAAGTCGTGGAATCGAACGCGCTTCGGCAAACCGCTATTGCGTTCGGCGCCTCCTGTGCGATGCCCCCGCAATCGGGTTGTCTTTACGAAAGCCGGGGGATGTTTGCAGCGCTTAGGTCACCCCTTCAGGTGTCTTCGAAGGCATTCGGGACCGCCGACTTCAAAAACTCGTGGCCATCCCAGGTTAGTCGCCAGTCGCTACCCATCGAACGGACGAGATTTGCGTCGGCCAGCAGATTCAACTGATACCACACACCCCGGTTCGAAACATCGAACGCATCCTTGAGCGCACTTTCAATGTCAAATTCGCTGAGGTGCGGGGATTTGTTTTCCTCGAGAGTCTTCAATATTGCGAGTGCCAGATTCATATCGCGTTTCACGATCTCCTCCTGTCGCAGATAGGACATACATCGAAAGGGCGCCACGGGTACAACGTCCGCGCAATCGATGTGATTCCGGGTTCCCAACAGGCTCATGCGACGGTCCGAACGCGTAGGGTGAATTTCAACAGCAGTCGCGAGCGCTGCCGTGGATTCAACGCTTCGGTCCCCTCATACCCTCGGTTTCCATCGCAGCATTCCGCTCTTCGCAGGCTTCAATGGGTTCCATGGTCTCGTCGATGGAAGCTGTCGCGCGTTCTGTGGCCGCCTTCGTTTCGTCGACGGTGGAACCGGGTCCTCCGTCGTCGTCGCTCGGGGGCTGCAGCATGTCTCGAAGCATGGCCTCCAGCTCCGGCGTGTCCCACGGCGCGCCATGCTGCTCTCTTTTCTTTATGTAGTGCCTGACTTCTGCGTCCTGCTCCGGCGTCAGGGGAAGACCGCGAAATGTGCTTTGGGGGGTAGCGTCGGTCATGGTATTGCTCCGGAATTCATCCCATTTTGAGTGTATCCCTGTTGTGGCCAACGAGTCTCTGCTATCGGTCTGCGCATGGACTGATCCGTCCATTCGCATCGGCTCGTTCAGCGAGCGGACGTTGCTGTCGGCACAGATACGAGCCCGGGCGCTTTGCGCACCGATGCAAATTGCGACGGGTCATGAAGGATGGCAGGAACTATGACAAAACTGTTCGGACAGTTTTCCATCGAGCGCGTGCACAAAAGCTGTACGCTGGTGATTCCCGACTGCGACAGGATCGGACCCAGATGAGCGGATGGCATTCGGCTTTCACAACCTCAGCCGCAGCTATGACGCACTTGGGCACTGCGTAACGTTTTGGGGTTATGACAACGTCGTGAAGGGGACCACGAATATCGGTATCAGACAGACGGGAGGGCGGAAGATGCAACTGATCGAACCGGATGAACGCCAGGCTTTCCTGGCGACCTTGCAGCGCAAGGGACTGACAGAAGGTGAATTCAACCTGCTGGAAACGGATACGACCGACCCCAAGGGCGACGAGAACGTCGGCCTGCAGGGATATGTCACCGTAACCAGACTATCAACACAAATTGCGAGGGAATACCCCATCGGCTTCGAAACCGGTTGGGTGCAGCATTTCAGACAGGATCTCGAAGCCGGCGTCTTCGATAAGCCGGAATGAGATCCCGCTGTTGCGGCGAACTCTCCGAGCGTAGCAAGCAGGTATGGCGAAGTGGAAGCGGGATCAACGGCGGGGGAGGGAGTGATGTGGCCTTGTCGATCTGGAGCGATGCGGGCGGCATCGATCAGTAACCCTAGGCATCCCAGAGCCCAATGCGCCTACGCGGCGGTCTTGACTGGTGTCAGCGTGGCCCAGCCACGTCGCGCCCTGCAATCTCACAGGTGACCGTCCGCTTACGGGGCGTCGAGTTCGAGCGTCCGAAACTGTGGCCGATAGTTACCGCCTCCACCAAGCCAGATCATGATGTCCTCATACCATTCGCGGCGAACCTTTCCACAAGCTTTTGTGCGATGCCGCAACGCTCGCCGCACCTTCATGTGGTATCAGATATAGACTGAAATTGACCTGTATTCAGGTTGCCGCATCGAGTGTCCCGAACGTGTGCGGAACGCGTGATTCAGAATCAGCGGAGGCTCAAATGGCGACTGCAATTATTACCCCCCGGAATGATGGCCCGTACCACATCAAGGGCGACTTCAAGATTACCACTCAAGGCGGGAAAAACATTGAGGTGGATAAGGACGAGGTCTGGCTGTGTCGATGTGGCCACTCGCAGAACAAGCCATTCTGCGACGGTTCGCACAAGAAGTACGAGTTCAAGAGCAATCTTGACGAACAGCCGCAGGAAGGTGAAACACCCTGATGCATCAGGCGCTGTCGACAAGTTCGGCGCGGGCTTCGCACACGCGTCAAGGCTGTGCATTGTCCCAACGAGACTGTGCGTGGTTTCACGCTGCCCGAGCGCGCGCAGGCATACAGGAAAAGCAGACGATGGGGGACGCGAGTGTCGCGGACATCGCTAACCGGAAGGCGCGTTCTTGCAGTGCTCGTACTCTGCCTAGGTATTACGTGCCTGGCAATTGGCGCGCCGCTGCTGTTCGAGTTGTCAGTGATCAGCCGTGCCATGAGCGATTTTCGGCTGGATGAGGCGGTCGAAAACGCCCGAATTTCCCGTGGCGAAAAGCCTGCTATCGAGGATCTCCTTAACCCGCCATACCTGAAGCGATACGGCCTGGACCTGAACTTGTACGCGGACAAGCACGGCCGTTTTTTGCCAACAGGCTCTGATTGGCAACAATGGGGACTTCGGACAAAGGCGGCGGCGACTGTGATGTGGCTGGGTCATGATCCGCCCGGCACATGGTGGACCTTCGGTCAGATAAGTTGCGTCGATCGCTTTTACGAAGCTTATGGCGACAGCGAGCCGATTGTCGATGTCGCTGATGCTTGCCTCGGCGAGCCACATTGAGCAACGTATGTGCAATCGGGGAGGCGCGGCCGAGCAAGAAGATCGGGACTTCACAAAATGAGCTGGATATCGCGCGCTTCCGGGACAAAACATGTCGCTGAACTCGCGCTGAAGATTGCCGGCTAGCGCCACCAACTCGACCGCGCACGTCTCGCCCGAAACCGATCGAACGTCACCCGCATCCGAAAGGCCCGCGCCCCCCCTTTTTCGTGTCCGCGGGATCAGTTCGTGGTTCTCGAAAGCGGACAGACAGCGCATCATGTAAGGTGGCACGCGGTTGCAATCGGCAATCGGCAACCGGCCTGAATGGCCGATGACTTGCCGGCAGACACCAGGGGACGAATGGCTGTTTCACCTTGGAAGCTGCCGTAGAGGTCACTCCGGGTCGAAGGGCAGCTCAGGGTGTGCGCCGTGAAAAGGCGGCGCTTTCCAGCGGGTGTAAGTCCCGTCCGGCAACCGCTCCAGCCGGAAGCAACCGGAGCAGTCATGGAGGTAACGAAATGGCTGAAGCCTTCGGGTAAGCGTGTCACGAATTGGTGACAGCGCGAGTGTGCAGGCCGTAACGTGAGTGAACGCTGAGCAAGCCTCGAAAATGCCGATGCGCAGGCCGACCCGGCGACCCTTTCGGGGAAGGCTGATACGACTGGATGGATGAGCGAAGCAGTGCCGCCAGTCGCTGCGCCGGGGTAGTGGCGACAGCATGTGCACAAGGAAAGCGCACGCAACACGGGAAGCCCCTTGGCGTGTTCAGGGATGAGCAACCGGACGCCCGTGAGGGACAGGCCGGGCGCCTTGGGGTGACGGAGAGGCCCGTAATACCGATGAAGCTGGTGTAATGCCGGTGGAGGGAAGGGGCCTCAGTTCAAGACAGACGCAATACGTAGTGAGGACGTGGAGATTGGGCAACCTATCAACTCCGATTCGTGTTCAGAAGCTGCAGATGGCGTTACACGCGAAAGCGAAGGCAGCAGCCGGGTATCGCTTTTATGCCTTGTACGACAAGATCTATCGCGAGGATGTGCTGGCACATGCGTACGCCCAGTGTCGCTCGAACAAGGGCGCGCCGGGTGTCGATCGGCAAGACTTCGCGGAGGTCGAGGCGTATGGGGTACAGAAGTGGCTCGGCGAACTGGCGCTTGCGCTCAGGCAGGAGAGTTACCGGCCGGACCCTATCAGAAGAGTGTTTATCCCGAAGGCCAATGGCAAGCTGAGGCCACTGGGCATCTCGACCTTGCGAGACCGGGTGTGCATGACAGCAGCGATGCTGGTGCTCGAACCGATCTTCGAAGCCGACCTTCCACCCGAGCAGTACGCCTACCGGCCGGGCCGCAACGCCCAGCAAGCGGCGGTCGAGGTGGAAGAACTGCTGTTTCGCGGTCACACGGACGTTGTTGACGCCGACCTCGCGGACTACTTCGGAAGTATTCCCCACGCCGAACTGATGTTGTCGCTGGCGCGACGCATCGTTGACCGGCGCGTTCTGCATCTGATCAGGATGTGGTTGGAGTGCTCCGTTGAAGAAACCGATAACCGTGGTCGGAAGATGCGGACGACTGAGGCCAGGGACAGCAGGCGCGGCATTCCGCAAGGTTCACCCATCTCACCATTGCTCGCGAATATTTATATGCGCCGGTTTGTGTTGGCATGGAAGAAGCTCGGGCTTGAGCGCAGTCTTGGCAGTCGAATCGTGACCTACGCGGACGATCTGGTGATCCTGTGCAAGCGAGGTAACGCTGAGAAAGCGTTGTCGCAACTGCGCGCGATCATGGGCAAGCTGAAGCTGACGGTCAACGAGGAAAAGACACAAATCTGTTCGGTGCCGGAAGGCGAATTCGACTTCCTGGGTTTTACGTTTGGGCGAATGTACTCAGCGACAACTGGTCAGGCCCGTATGGGTTTGCGCCCGTCGAAGAAGAGTATCCGGCGCATGGTCGAAAAGATTCATGCGCTGACTGCCCTTAAGACGGCATGGCAAGAGACCACGGCGATGGTGGGCAAGTTGAACCGCTCGTTACGCGGCTGGGCGAACTACTTCCAGGTAGGGAGCGTTAGCCGCGCATATCGCGCGCTCGACAGCTACACCGCGACGCGGTTGCGCCGGTGGCTACGCAACAAGCATAAGCTCAGGCGACGCAGGGGCGGGGGCTATCCACTCCCGCACCTCTACGGGCACTTCGGGCTCGTACGTCTGAGCGCCCGCGGGGGCGTAGCCTGGCGTGTGTGAAGGCGTGATGTCTTGTCCGAGAGCCCAGTGCGGGAGATCTGCACGCTGGGTTCGATGAGCGGGGTGTGGAAACGGGGTTAGGGCTAGGTTATTCGGGCACCGCCAAACGAAAGGGGCGGCAACAGACAAACCGAACCTAATGCGACCGCGAGAGGGTAGCCCCACTGCCTCTCGACAGCAGGGCCCCCGAAGAACCGTGCATGCGACTTTCGCCGCACACGGCTCGCGCACAGCATGAAACGTCACACTGACGCCGGTCTTGTCAATCTGCACAAGCCCTTCGCACGCGTCACCTCGTCGATTCATCTCATTGCTGAGACGAGGGCGCTGAACCGCAAACAGCCGGTCTCTCTCAAGCTGCCCCACGGCGAATCTAAAAAGTGGACCTGCGACAGCTGCACCACACGGAAGTCTGCACCCTTTCAGGTCGAGGCAAATCTTGAACCTCTATGCAGCCCGTTACAGGCCGCCATTCGCTTTCTCCGCGTTCTCACACCCGCTTCGTCAACAGCGCTCCTCACGGTTTGCCTGCCTTGATGGCTGTGTTCCGGAATCAAGGCGATGAATCGGGCTTACCACGTTCCCAGTCTTGCCGATTCGATTGTTCCCGAATCTATCCGTTTAGCGCCCGCCTCTTCCTCGGTAGCGATGATGACGACGTGCACCCAATGTGGAAGGGAGCAACCTGCTACGCACCGTTTGGTCAGGGCCTGACAGCAGCTTTGGCCCATCAGTCGTGACGAGGTTTATCGGCAGTTCACTTAAGTTGCGCATGCGGAACTTGCCTCGTCCCTATACCGCGTCGCTGCTCGCAGTGTCGGTTCCTTGTCACCAAGGTGGACCGTCCGTCGGAAGGGTACTTTGTCCCCGGAGCTTCACACCCGACGGTCTCCCGTCGCGCATGTCCAGGTAGGCAACTGTTGGTCGTACAACAGGTCACGGCTTCAACCTCCAAACTTCGACTGCTGAATGTGACAAGGCAAAACAGAGCTTTACCATCTACAGCATGCCGCATAACGCGCGGCTGACGGCGACACGTGTCGCACCCACATCTCGACTCTACCGACATGAGTCCGTCGACACACGCTCGGGACTCTGAATCTTGCGACGCAGCACAAAGCGCCAATATTGGCCGGGGGTACGGATACCTTTTCCAGCTTGCACGCATCGAAATGCAGCAGATTGCTGCACTCGAAATCTTCCTGAGACCCGCACGGCAAGGCTCCAAAAGTCCGGCATGGAGGGCGACAATTACAGTGTCCGGGCGGAAAGATAGTTGACGGTATCCACCGGCGTCGACGGCATTAAAGCCGGCGACCCAAGCGATGCCCGCAGGCGGGGAGGGGACTGCAAAAAAGTATTGCTGGTGCCGGCTTGCTTCTAGCAGCCCAAAACGCCAACCGTCTGCGGTGGCGGATTTGCCGGCCGCCGCGATGAGTTGGGCCGACTTACCTCTCCGGAACGCCCAGTTTCGCCGTGCGTTAGTGGCAGATCCGTTCCCAATGGTGGTGATGCCAAACCCGATGGCAATGATGCCAGTGGTGATCATGGTAGTAATCGGCGAATGCCGGTGCTGTGGAAAGCGTTGTCACAGCAACGACGATGGCCATAGCGATCTTCTTCATAAGTTCGCTCCATGAGAGATGAGTTAACTGTGGATCTCGCGAGCGTCACGCTGCGTAACGTCGAAAGCTTTAGCAAGCCTGATCATTCACCTTCCATGTCCGCCGTGTCCGCCGCCATAGTAGCCACCAAAACCGATCCCAACATCGATGGCCGGTGCGACGTAATAGCCAGGCGCATATCCGTAGTAGCCTGGCCCAGATTCATATGCGGGCGTGGGGGCATAACCGTAGCCAGTAGCGTACGGCGGAGCGACGATGCAGCCTGTTAGGCCCGCCGCAAGCGCGAAAATGCAGAATAGTCGGATCATGATGGTCCTCCTTTTAAACGTTGGAGGGACCGGCGGTGGCTTAGTTCGGCCGGCTGATGACGGCGCATTGCAGCCCCGCGTGCCTCAGATCCTCGCATCGAATGAGCTGTGGTGTCTGTACGCTGGCGGTCCGTTGGTATCGCCTGGTTGCGTCTATTTGAGCCGCGCTCGCGGTCGCTATTTATGACGGCAGCGCCACCAGGCGCCGTATCGACGGGAGCATAGTCTCAACGGACACGGGCTTTTGCCAAAACTCATCCCAAACGCGTGCGCCGAATGCAAATTCATGTTCAGCACTGGCTAGCACCACAGGGACCCCCGCCAACTTTGGCTCGCGCCGGAGTCGATGGAAAAACTCGATACCATTCATACCAGGCATCGATCGGTCCGCGATAATGAGGACGGGTTGCACCCTGTTGGCGGTGTCCAGGCCCGCGTCCCCATCACTGGCCGTCTCGACACGACCGCCTTCGAGTTGCAAGATACGTTTCCAGGCAATCCGGATACTGCGATCGTCATCCACTAGAAGAATCGTCTGCATTTTGCTTACCGAACAGTTGTCGTCCGTCATCAGGCGGCAGTTCGTTTGTCGGCGGCGCGGAGAAACCGCTGTGGTTTCGATCAGCGGTCCGCCTACGCGACGTGGCCGCTTGCTAAATGACGACGTGTATCGTCCCAAGCGTTACGTCAGTGGACGTTCTCGTGCCTGGGCGGCGGCGCGGCATGATGGTGAGAGTGGTGATGTTGCGGATGACGCGGCGGCGGACGCACGTCATGGTGATCGTGGTTGTCGCTAGAAGATTGCTCCGCAAAGGTGAGCCTTGGCATCACGGCAGTCATCACGATTGCACATACGAGAATGATTTTGTTCTTCATGGATCTCTCCGTTGAGTTTGGGCCGGACGGTGAATCTAATATTAATCGTGGTCGTGACCCTCATGCCAGGCAGTGCCCTGGTGGTCGTCGCTGGCGACGGGAACAAAGATGCACGCGCTCAGCACCGCAATCAGCAGCTAGGCGGTCAGTATCCATATCAGTGCTCGTGTCTTAGTGTCTGTTCCTTCGGTTTTCTGCCTGGCTGTGCAAGAATTAGCGTGTCAGTGCCCGGTGCAGAAGACGGCGGTGACCAGCAGCGGAACGACCTGCCGGACGACAGCGTCGCTGCCAGCCTCGCGTGCACGCGCCTCTACTTCATCGGCAGGCCCCAGTACTACCGCTCCGTACCCTGAGTCGTTAATGGGCAGGCCACTTCCCTGTTTGAACATTGCATCGTCCTGTTCATATCCGAGAACGGCGTAGACGCGAAACCCAAATGCCGTCAGGTTGGCGCCATGCGCCGTTCGAAATGCGTCAACCGAGTTCGCTTCGACGCGCATCGGATTCGGATCGATGTATTGATCATTCAGGAGCGGAGCAATGAACGAATGTGCGTCCGACTTACAGTCGAGTTGCGCATCAAGTGCGTAGGCATAGCACGACACTGGCATGAACCCTGTGCCTATTGCAGCAATCATCATTAGCGAGTTGAGAGCAGCCTTGGTCATGATGGTAAAACTGGTTTTATCCTGCCTCACATTCCCACACCCCGCCGGGGATGTCTGTACGGTAGCCGCCCACGCACTCACTCGATACGGGCCGGTCGCTGTGTCTGTTCGATCGGGCCAGCGACGCCTCAAGCCAACTGGTTCACGTGAGAAACTAACGGCGATCTGGGAGCGGTCAGTAGATCCATCGGTGCAGACCGCTGCAGACATTAGGGACGCGAATTCGGGCCTGCCCGTCTACGTGATGCGCCTGATGCGGTTGTTTTTACTGACGTGAACGCCACCGTACAGACTTACCGTATCGTCCATGGGATTTTCCTACTCCAACCTGCGCGTACCAGCGAGCTTCAGGTCGCTCTCGCGAGGCAGGGTAACGGCGAGTCGCCGTCTACGGGTCCATTGCGACCAGAAGGGCCCAATCTGGGGACCAACATGCCAGCTCATCCAGTGTCTTTCCGGCGGTCCGTGGGCACGAGCAAAGCGTCAGACTACGCAGATGTGTCCGACGAGATGATGGAACGCCCGCAGCAAGGGGCCTCGATCGCTTCAACGTGAGGTTGGTGTCCAGGTAAACCTGTGTTGTTTCTATCGATTCGTGACCGAGCACAGCCGGATTCCCGAGAGTCGCGTGGATCTAACGTCGATTCCAGCGCTTGCCGAGCAGCAGCATCGACCGCGCCGCACAGTGTATTGATTGCGGACATGGAAGGACCTGTCTCTGGCATTCGTGGCGCGGTACCGATCAGTCATGACAGCGCGCAGGCCTTGGATGCCCAGGACACTCGTCTTCGATGCCTCCGTTCGTGCGTTTTGCGAAACGTTGGCATCCACTTTTCCGGCCGGTCTCAACCTTGGGGACGAAGGCTCGTCGCTGATTGGTCGTCGCTTTAGTGACGCGCATCGCCGAGCGGCAGAGCCGGTCTGAGTCAGCAAGCGCGACCGAAAGGTTTCATTTTCATACTGCTTTGCGGTATAAAAAAGGCCGCTCGTCGAAGGGTGGATGGCGGCCTGAACGCATATCTCGGGAGCCAGTGTCGGCCCTGAAAACAATCATACGGTGAGGGCAACAAATCTGTTCGCAGGGTAGTGGGCCCGTTCATCGGCCAGATCTAAGCGCCACCTCAATCCCTCTACCACATAAACGATGGCGGCATAATACCCGCGCCGCGAATGGCGCTGCAGCCTATCGCGGCGTCACTCCTTCGCGGCGCCAGAGATCCGCTTAACGTGCGGTGTGGTGAGTTTATTGAGGCAGCTCAGAGTTACGAAGATGAGAAGCAGGGTAAGTACGACAAGCTGGCCAACCAGGAAAACCGGCACGGCAAATATGGCCCACAGCGTCAACCTGAGCATCTCGCCTCCCTAGATTTTGCGATAGGTCGGCGGAAGCTGACGGCGACCTTAACGGCTCGTTCAGAGGGCTTGCTGTCAGCCCTCAAAACCATCATATCGCGACCCGTCAGATCTGTTTGTACGGTAGTGGACGCAGGGCGCCCACGAGCTGGGTGACGCGCCAAGTGTAGCGCTGACGCCCAGAGAGCGGCCAATGGCGGGTGGACGCACGATTCGGACGAAAATTGTCGCCTAACTCCAAGTCTTTGATTATGTTGATTGTGCGTCGCAGCTAACGTATGTTTTCGTCCGAATCGTGCGTCCACCCCTATTAAACTAAAACTATAGTCCGGATGCGCGCTGGTGCGCGCATCCGCGTTCGTGATCGGGGTCAACGTTGCGATCAACGGCGGTCAGCATCTACAGTAGAGCTTGAAGAGGCAGTCGACCGCGTGAGAAGGCGTTCGCCATGATCGAATCCTGGGTAGGCATGGTCGTCGGGGTGTTCGTACTCGCAATTGCGGCGACGCTGATCATTGGTCACTATCGCCGCGAACATCTGCGCGCGCGGCTGCTCAAACGGATGGACCCTCATCACTATGACAGGGGGCTTTTACGTGGCACGGGGGCTTATCGTGCCAAGGGGGCACGATCACCATACGTCGGGCGGGACTGTCACACGCTCCCGCTCGATGAGCATCCCTGCTCGGCGATACGCTTCGGGCCAAAGAAAGCCCGCGTGTTCCGGAGAACGCGCGGACGGTATCAAGATGAGGCTGTTACCGGCTCACTAGCCCTAAGCGGCCCTATGAATCGCGTCGCGCGGCAGACGATTTTGGTCTTTCAGCGGAGCGTCCGAAATTGTTTAGGGTTGTAGGATGCCCGCCTTTGCCATCGTTCGATCGCTGCCACCGGACATAAGGAGCAAGCTCGCCGATGACTTCCATGAGCAGGTCGAAATCGCCAGACGTCGCACTTGAGCTCAACAGCTGATCGCGAAACGGATGATGCGTTCAAGGTTCATGTCAGAAGGCAGTGGAACGTGCTTGCCTCGCTGTCGTAACAAAAAAGCGGCGAATCCGAGGTGCCACATGCTGCGTGTCGCCAAGACGTCAATAAAGTCCCGCGTCGCAGGGTTCGCGAGGCTCGCATCTCTAGCGATCGCATCGGCTGCGATGATTGTCGCGCCGGGGCATGCTGAGGACGCGCCGACACCGGCGAGCCATCCAGAGCCGGGAGATCAGTCACCCGTCGCGATCACACAGGTATCGAGTCTGCCTGTCGAGCGCCAGATAGTCTGGCTAAGCCACGCCGCCCGAAGCGGTGAGCTCGAAAGATTGGACGACGCGCAACTGATCGAACTCTTTCGAGCGCTCGCGCCCGACACACTTTCTCGCTACGTGCAGACGGGCAGCGCGCGCTACCGGGAATACGAGTTCCAGACGTTCAGCCAACAACGCGTGAAAGGCAGGTGGCAGACGAAGCCGGCTCACATGCTGGTCCGCTATCGTCAGGAGCCGCGACAAGTGTACGTTAAGTGGCTGGCTGACGGCAGGAACGCCGGGCAGGAAATGATTTATGACGAGAAGAGGGATCCGGACCAGCTTTACGCGCATCTGGGTGGGATCCTCAACCTCGCGTCCTTCTGGGTACCAATCGATGGCGCTCGCGTCAAGGCGCAGTCGAACCATACCGTGCGTGAACTGGGCATAGACTATTTCACGGATCTGTTTCTGGCTGAGCTGAAGAAGTATCGCGCGGCAGGCGTCGAGAAGCCCTCGAAGATCGAGGTGCTGAACGATCATGGTGCGCGCGTAGTAGCGTTCACGTGGGAAACACCTACCGGACGGCCCGACTTCTATGCAAAGAAGGAGCGGCTCGGTCTCGACTTGCGGCAACCTTTCTTTCGCACGAGCGAAGCGTGGGACAACGATCTCCAACTCTTCGAGAAGTTTTCGTTCACGGACGTGACGCTGAAACGTTTCGACGACTCGGTATTCGATCCAAAGAATCCGGAGTACAGGTTCTGACGCGGCGCCGTTATTGGCCATTGCGACGACCGGAGAGCGGCTCGAACGCTTCCCGGCCGGCGAGCCGTATCGCCTGGTGCAAAAGAAGCGAGATGAACCGAGAATATTCCGTCGTATTCAAACGTCAGGGTGTTACTCACCCAATCTGAAAGGAACTTACGATGAACAAGCAGGAACTGATCGATGCAGTATCGATCGATGCAGTATCGGCCATCACCGGCGACAACAAATCGGCCACGGCACAGGTCAAGGCCTACGGTGTAACCAGTCGCGCATAGGGTGCGTGTCCAGCCATCGAAGTTGCTGACTCCTGTGATGCCCGCGTCTGTAGTGCTCCGCAACCAGGATGGCAGCCATGATCAGGACGATTACCCCAAGCAGCATCCCCGAAATTGACTCGCCCATGGCCGTCTCCTTGCTTGTCGCGATCATGCCTATATTTTAGGCGATGGCTACAAGCGGCGACGGTGAATATCCGGGCCGCTGAAGGGCGTACCAACGCTCGCCAAACTACCCAATACGACTCGCGTGGTGGTTGCCTGAGAATTACCGTCACCTATCCCAATATTTGGCATGCAGCGAAAATTAGCCTACAGTATTTATCAGACATAAAACAATAGGTCGCAGGCCAAAAGCAAATACGGGGGCGCACATGGGTATGTTCTTTGACCAGGACATCGCGCATATTGCACGCGTGATGGTGCCGTCATTGATAGGAGACCTCGGCAGGCCAATCCTGCCCGCTGAATACTGGCGCGGACGGCTCCACGAGCTTCTGGATGCGACTCACCTGACGCGCGGCCAACTCTGTGCGCTGGATAGTCTGCTGCTTCAACTGGACGACTTCGAAGGCAAGGGCCGGTCGACGCCAGCGGAAAGCACTTGTCCGTATCACTCGAAAACTCGACAACACGGAAAGCCGCAGCAGAACATTTCCTGATCCAGGCCCCCGCGAATTTCCACTGGCGTTCGCATAAAAAGAAGCCGCAGGACTTGCCTGCGGCTACTTAACACACAAAACGCGGGGATATGTCCGCGTTACTGAAAGCTTACAGTCCAGATATGGCGGCAACAAGCCAAATCTCCATGATTTGCATCTCTTTGCCACATTCGCAACACAGCTCGTCCCCCAACTAGTTCCCGCTATCGCCACTCACAGCGTTAATACCGAGCCCCCCGCGCGGAGGAGTGCCACCTTCGACGGCGAGTGAATGGCTCGTCGGACGCGGGACGCCCGGCCGTATCGAAGGCCGACTGGACCGCGAGGTACAGCCTCCTGATGCATTGATCCGGGCGCGTCGGAAGGATGCCGAACGTATATGGTCACGGAGCACCGCCCACTGAGCGCGCAGCACCTCTGCGCGCACATTTGCAGAACTGGCTCGCTATTGAACAAGGTATCGACGGCGCCATCTCGCTGGTTCGTTTCCTCCGGGCGAATCTTGCATAGGATATCGAATCAATATGTGAAGAAAATGCGGGAAGTGATTCCAGTGATCGCACCGCTCAAGAAAGATTCGAAGCCAGCGAAGACGCTCAAAAAAAGAAACGCGAAGAAAAATCTTTTAAGCGTAGCAAACGTACGTGCTGCCGTTTGAGGATGTCTTGACCTGAACATTTACATGCAATGACCGGCGTAACCCAGAGAACCGCCGTTCAATGCCAAGGATCCAACGGCCGGGATGGGGCTTGGATTCAACCGGTCGACGCAATACATTGATAAAACTGTTCGGCCGGTGTCTGGAAGTTTAGTGTTTTTCGTGGTCGCTCGTTAAGTCGCCTGGCAACCGCATTAAGTTTCGACTGCGAATACGTCGAAATATCCATTCCCTTTGGAAAGTACTGTCTTAGCAGCCCATTTGTGTTTTCGTTCGATCCGCGCTGCCATGGCGCATGAGGATCGCAAAAATAGACCTTGATATCCGTCGCCACAGTGAAGCGCTTGTGGCCGGCCAATTCCTTCCCACGATCCCAGGTTAGCGATTTGTATAGCTCTTGCGGCAGTTTGACGGCGTGATTGATCAGAGCGTTGACGACAGTTTCGGTATCCTTCCCGGTGGTTTTTACCAGCATCACGAACCGGGTCTGGCGTTCAACAAGCGTTGCAATCTGGCTGCTCGCGTCGCCGAACAACAGATCGCCTTCCCAGTGGCCGGGAATCGCGCGGTCTTCAACCGCAGCGGGGCGTTCGCTGATCGAAACTGCGTCACGAATTCTGCCGTGAGTCTCCGTCTTCATCGTGTGGTGGCGCGACCGACGCATGGCACGCGAACGCCGCAAATGTTCAAGGAGCTCCTTCTTTAACGCTCCGCGTGCCTGTATGTAGAGGCTTCGATAGATGGTCTCGTGTGACACGTGATAGTCCTCGTTGACCGGGTATGCGTGTTTGAGCCATCCGGCAATCTGTTCGGGCGACCACTGCAGTTCCAGCTTGCTTGCCACAAGTCGCGCCAGCGGCCGGTTATCGACCAGCTTGCATGTCTTTGGCCGACGTGCCCGGTCCCATGCAAGCTGGTCGGCCCGATTCGCACGATAGTCCTGGCTTCCACCATTTCGCTTGATTTCCCGGCTGACGGTGGAAGGAGCGCGCCCGAGCCGGTTTGCTACCGAAACAATTGAATCGCCGGATACGACTGAGCGTGATATCTCCTCTCGCTCGGCGAGCGTCAAAGCCAGCCTCGATCGGTGCCTCTGGGCAGGTTGTATCCCGCCTGTCTCCGAAAGAATGCCCTGCACCGATGAATGGTTTCGATCGAACATCTGGGCAATCTGTTGCAGCGACTCGCCTTTGCGCCAGCGCTCCCACATTACCGCTTTCTGGCTTTCAGTGTAGTAGATCCGCCGTCTCTGCTTCATTTCAATACCTCCGCTGCTCAGGCAGCCTAGGGTATTGCGTCGACCGGTTGAATCCAAGGGCGATCCGAGACGGTCGGGTCGACCCACTTTGTTGAATCAATCATCTTCCACCGGCCACGTCCCCCAAAACAACACCGCCTCGACCGCGAAAAATGCAACGAGCGGCACAATCGCTCCCACCGTCCCTGCGATCTCACGCCCAAACCGGCTCGTCACATAAAGCAGCACGATCATACTGATCGCCATGCCCGGCGCCCCCAGCCCGCGCAGCGCTGCGCTGCGATGATAGCCGAGCCAGAACGCGGCCCGCGCAGCGATCCAGACGACGGTCGTCGCTACGACCGCACGCATGGCCGAGCCGTCGGGGCAATAGGCGGCCAGGCCGAACAGCGCCGCCGCAAACACGATGATCTGCTCCACCGTGTTCTGCAGGTATCGTTGATTGACGCGCAACCTGTGTGTCTCGAAGCCCGCCAGCGGATCGAACGCGGGTGAGGTTAATCGCTCGTGCGCCACGGCTTCCACACCCGTCACCAGGCAGAACAGCACGACCACACAGCAGCACTTAAGCGTCAGCAGCATCCGCGCGCCGAGGTTATCCATGCCCGGTAGGGGTGACATCAAATAATCGATGCCAAGCCAGAGCCCCGAGGCAAGCAGCGAGGCGGCCACGATGCCGGCAAGGCCAACCCGGCGCTGCCGGCGAAAGTCGAACGAGTCATGGGCCGGGTCGGTCATCGATTTTTCCCCCTAGCGTTTCGTCCGGCGGCATCGGTCGCGGTCTGCGTGTCTGCGTCATGCGAAGTAGTGTATTGCGTCGCCCCTGCAAAATACATTCTGCGAGTTTAAGGAATCTAAATCTGGCCTTCGCGAGCAGGCCGCTCGAACACCGGACCCAGCGTTGCTTCGATCGACCTTCGAGTGGCCGCCACCGCCAGCGGGTGACGAAATCGATGATTGCGTCCCGTCGGCTGCGGAAGAA
The DNA here is from genome assembly GCF_001634365.1 of Paraburkholderia phytofirmans OLGA172. Lineage (NCBI taxonomy): Bacteria > Pseudomonadati > Pseudomonadota > Betaproteobacteria > Burkholderiales > Burkholderiaceae > Paraburkholderia > Paraburkholderia phytofirmans. Next base: position 2,335,995 of record NZ_CP014578.1, on the reverse strand, counting down.
GCCTGAGGCGCGGAGTGTATTAAATCTTCTACCGTCGCAACAGTAAAAGCATGGGCGTCACGACGCCGCAGTGCATCAGACAGGGACAGCCTTGGCCGAATCTGATTCCAGTTTAAAGACCCGGAAGACCGCGGCGCGGCGCAGCCCGCGCTCCCCAATTCGATACCGTGGGTATCCGTCATCAGGTTGACAGAAAAACACGCTGTTAAGCGGAATGAGCGTACCCGATTTCCTACATAAGGGGTACTGTCAGGAAACGGGACAAAACCTACGATCTGCGCCCTGCACAATCAATTGAATCAAGCGTTTCATCAACGCCAACTTTCGGCCGAACGCCGGACGGCGGTGTTAGTGCCGTGCTTTATGCGACGGGGCGTCTCGGACCAAGCGGTTCTGCGGCCCGCCAGATTTCATTTGTAGTGACATGAGCCGGAGCACTCGCCGATGCAAAGTCCGTTGAACGTGGATCAATCAGCCGTGAACGCCAACATCCTGGTGGCAGGACGTCTTTTCTTCCAGGAGTTTGCTGGCGCGCCGACCGACGTGGGAAGAAAGACAGCCAATCGAGGGAACCGAAAATGTCGGATACCGGATCGAACCGAAAGATAGGCCTGGCGCTCCAGGGTGGCGGAGCTCACGCAGCTTTCACGTGGGGCGTACTGGATCGCCTGCTTGATGAAGTGGCGAAAGGCGAGCTGTTTATCAAGGCTATCAGCGGCACCGGCGGGGGCGCGTTGAACGGTGCGGCATGCGCATATGGTTTGCATGACAACGCGGGGGAGGCAAAGCGATTACTCGAGCTACTTTGGAACGCCGTCGGCGCGAGGTCGTCCTGGCACCCGTTCCTTTTCAACTCGCCGACCGCAGAGCTAGACTCGCCACGGCGTTCGAACGTTGACTCCAACCTGTTCGTGATCGGGCAACGCGTGCTTCAACAGGTCAGTTCGCCGTACCTGACACCCTGGCTACAGGATCCAATCGGTTCGATCATGGAGCAGGTCATTCCTGATTTCGGCCGACTCAATGAGCATAGCGACGGCGCGCCCGACCTATATGTAGCGGCGACGAATGTGAACCGGACTGCGCTCCGCATCTTTGGTCCCGGGGAAATCACGTCAAAGGCACTGATGGCATCCACCTGTTATCCGACGCTTTTCCAGGCGGTCGAAATCGACGGTGAATTCTATTGGGATGGAGGATACATGGCTAATCCTGCGCTCAACCCGCTCGTTGATTCTGTGGACGATCTTTTGACCATCCTCATTGATCCACTCTGTGTAGAACACGGACCACCGAAGCTGCCGCGACAAATCGTCAATCGGATTAACGAGGTGAGCTTTGGCTCGTCCTGGGTAACGGAAGTTCGACAGATCGAGTTGATCAACCAGCTCATCAGAGACAAGGTCATTCCTCTCGAGGCCACGAATGGCAAGACCTACGCCGAGAAGCGTTTCCATGTGATACGAGCAGACGACTTCATGGAGGAGATTGGAGCCGCGTCGAAGAACACTCCGTCACCTGGGTTCTTTCTCGCTTTGAGAAAAGCAGGATGGAAGGCGGGAAACGCATGGGTGCAATGTCACCTTGCAGTTATCGACGTGAGGTCAAGTTTCGACATAGACACGGAAGTGAAGAACAGGCTGAATGGATCAGCCAGCACGATTCGGTCGCAGCAGCCTACGAACGGAAAGCCGTGATGACGCTTTGCCGGGGTGTCCGTTCGGCGCGTACGAGCGAGGTGCTTTTGTGCGTGATCGGGGAGCGACAAGCGTAGACCGTTCGAGTAGTGACGACGCATTGCAGCGCCGGCGCCTCAGAACCGTGCGCGCAGCTTTTACCGCAAGCACATTCAGCCGGTCAAAGCCGTATTTGTTGAAGTTAGCAAGGTTCATGGCCCTTTGTCAGTTACACCGGGTGACTGTTACGGTTCGTACCTGATTTAACGCGGGTGCTGAAGGGAAACTTAAGGCAGTGCGCGTTCCGTGCATCAAGCGACCCGTGGCCCGCAGGGGAAGAATGCGCGTCAGAAAAAAAACAACGAAAGCTGGCTTTAAGAGTCCCGGTATCATCCGGAGGGTAGCTAGAACCGTTCTGATGTGATGAACGCTCCTTTGCCTTGGAAGGCATGACTTCTACACTTTTTCATATGCCCATCCGCGAAGGGCGGGAGTCGTCCATCACATCAGAGCCAGTCGGACGATCCACACGAAACTGAACAGGAATTCGCGCGTGAGGATCGGGCGCGAGATGCAGCGCGCGCTCTTGCCAGCAAGTTGCTTAAAGAGCGTGAGTCCTGAATGGCCGCGTCGTCCCCTCCGAACCTCGACAACCGGCGAAGCGTCGAAAACGGCGATGGAGACAGCTATGTGGACTTGCCGAAACTGCGATGCGCGGTTCGCCTTCGATGAGGTCGAGCCTCAAATCGACGAGGAAGGATTTTTTTTCATCTGTCTTGGCTGCGACTACCGGAACAAGCTGGTGGACATAGGTCGAGACGCAGCGGGGCGTCCGCAGCTTGTCCAGCGCGACGACGAGTAGAGCACCCTTTCGGGGACAGCCATGAAGTTCGACTACAAAGAGTTCCACATCGACGCGTCGCCTCTCGATGAAGGCGGCCATTACTACGCCCGCGCAAAGATCTACCGGCGTGCCTCGGCGGATGGAGATGCCGTCGAAGTGAAGTATTCGGGTGACCTCGGCGACTATCCCTCCGACGCGGGCGCTATCGAGGCGGCGCAGCGCTGGGCGATCCAGTGGTGCGACGCGCATGGCGCTTAGGCAGCGTGCTACTATCCCTCGAAAATCACGGTGGAGACGAACATGGACTACGAACTCACGCCGGGCAAGGCTCCGGTACTCGTCAGCGGCGACGTGCATTTCTGGCTCACCATTGATGGTCGCGTGCAGCACTACGTTGTATCGCACGAAGCGCTTGAAGACCATTTTGGCGACACACACGGGGCCGCAGGTGATGGGATTGCCGCCTTTAATCGCGGACGCGACGCCATTTGCAGAGTCGCCGCAGCTAAGCTGGGAAGCGCATCGGTTATGGATTCGGGTGAATTCATAGTGGTGGGGACGTTTGACCTCTGAATCGATCATGTGTGCCGCCGGAACCCGATCACCCACACCCACGGATTGACGTCCCAGCGATAGCCGCGCGCGGCGTTAGGGCTGTCCCACAGGCGAACATAGTTGCCGCAGCCGGTGAAGGTGGGCCCAGACTCGCAGCCTTCGGCGATCGCGTCCGCCTCACTGATCTCCTGCAGTCGTTCGACACGTACGACAAGCACCTCGAGGGTGATGCGTGAGCCCCAGCGCGGCATGTGGATAGACGGCGTCCAGCCGCCGCTTTCTTTCGCATCCAGTTCGAGATAAGGCCGGCGAAATTTCGAATTGCTCGCGCCCATCGTCGGCCGGATGGGCACCTCCTGCGTAACGGCGCGCTCCGTCCCGGCTCTCCTCGTAGCCAATCCGGTTGACTTCGTGCGCCCCGCGCACCCACAGCTTCTGACCTTCGGCATACGGACAGCAGGCAGCCTTCTGGTCGCGCGACTGCGCGTCCGGGACGCCGGTGGATTTGATGATGCGGCGCATCTGCGTCTTGCGGCGGTCGAGCAGCGCGCACCATTGAGCCGCTGAAAAGGATAGGGCGTTCCTTCATGCTACGATCCTCCCGTCCACTTTCCGGGGTGCGCCATGGCTTTCAAGGAAACAAAAGGCAATAAAACTGTCGAGGCGTGTGTGATGCCGGCTCCCGGTGGCATGTTCAAGGGATACATCCGTGTCACGACGAAGCGCGGCAATCACGTCATCGGGCAGACCATTGGGCGGGGCTGCGGGCGCCCGATGCCGACGGCCGAGGCCGCACTGGAGCTTGCCGAGTCTGAAGCGAGGCGGGTTATCGCTCTTTGAATGGATCTCTGGATTCAGCCTTGCGCGGCGTGCGCTGACCTTTACGGCCCGCTGGCCGCCACAGACCCGCACGACAAGCTGACGCCAAATGGTGCTGGCGACATGAAGGATGTGCGCATCGAGAGCACTACACCTGCGTGCGCTGCTGCGGCGTATTTGTGCGTTCTCGCCGTGCCGCCGGCGCGACAGATCTGGATGCTCCTGAACACGTGGCAGCCCTGATTCACCTGCGCCGGAGAGCTGGCTTACGGATAGTTCCTTCATGCTAGGATTCCTCGAAAACTCCGAGAGAAACCTTCATGGCCAGCCACAATTTCTCGTACAACGAAGTTAACTACAGCGTTTACGTGACCCAACAAAAGGACGGAAGGTGGGACTGGGCATACACGTTGACTAAGCCGCCCATCTACTGGAAAAACCCAGAGGCGCCTGCGGGAACTCCGGAGCAGGCGATCGAAGAGGCTCGTTTCGACGCGGAGCGCCGCATCGACGCGATGAAATAAGCCCTCGAAAATGGTCCGTACCATCGGGCACGGCTTCAATTCGGCCGTCCCTGCGGCTCGTATCGTGTTGTCGGTCACACTAGATTCTTCAAACTGCACGATGGAGACGACCATGGCATCTCACCTGTTTCATGAGTTCAGTGAAGACGAACGAGAGGACGCGGAATCGATTGCTGCAAGCCATGGCTTTGATATCGTTGAATTCGACATCTGCGACGAAGATCACTATCCCGCCGGCGGCGCAGTCGGCCCGATTCGTCGGCAAGTCACGGTTACTCGACGAAGCAATGGCAAGGTTGGCATTTACGACGCCGGTAATGGCACCGCGTGGCATGCCGGTTTTGAGCGTGATCTGGCGGCCGGAGAATTCGGCGACAGTTCGGTTTAGCGCGATCGCGTTATCCATGGTGACGTTCCAGCAGGGCGCGAACAGAGGCGTCGCGACGGCATTGTCACGGTAACTGGATGTGCTGGTAGGGTGAGACGATGAAGAACTCGAAGCTGCTTTATCGCCGCCATCGCTTTCTGGGCACCGTCATCAGCCGGGCAGTGCGCTGGTAAAAACCTTCCATGTTCACAGACGTTCGCACCGGATTCCTCCTGCTCAGCAGCGGTAGCGACCCACGTTACCCGCACACAGCCCCGATGGACAAGGTCATCTCAAAAATATTTATTCCACATATTGATCATTGAACAGAGACAGCATAAAGTGACTTCCTCGGCGCGCAGCACGCACCCGGTCAGCACAGACGTCTCGCATCCGTGATCGATGGGTGATCCGGCTCGCAGCGGGACGGCAACAGATCAAGTTCCCAGCGAATGCAGCCCCTATAAGCCAGGAGACGAAGATGCTGAGTCCACATGAATTCGCAACCCTGATGCTGCTCAAGGACGCTCCAGACCCGATCGACCTGGACCGTGCGGATCTCGAAGCCCTTCTCGAACGCCAACTCGTCACGCTGGAACAGCTTGCTCACGGGCAACAGCGACCTCTCATCACCATCAACGGTTACTCGGTTCTCAAGGCGGCTGCGCGGGTCCGGTAAGTGACATTTGCGTCAAACGCTTTGTCGCCTGATCCCTGCATGGTACGCAGTTCGATCGGCGTCTGATCGAACATCACGTCGCGAAAATCGGGAAGAACCCTGGTTATTTTGGTGTGCGAATGAGTTCGCAAAGCAGGCCTTGATGCAAAACACATTGAGACCACGCTGAGCGGCGCATCGAAGTCCGGCAAGCAAGTCGGCGGGCGGGCATCGAGCGCCGCGAAAACATGAAGGTCGCCTGCCAGGGTAAATGAGCCGCTTCGCGACGCGGCATCCGGCGATAGCCGACACCGGTAAGGGCGTGGCAAAGGCGGCGGTGTCGAACCGCACGTGCCACGATAACCGGCAAGCACGAATCGTGGCCTGCGGCCATCCGGTAGCGTTCGGTTCGAACGTGGATCAGATTCCTCAACGGAACGGAGGCTTCCATGACTGACTCGTGGACGGGGATTGTCGTCGGTTCGTTCGCACTAGCCATCGCGGCGCTGATGGTCATTGGCCACTATCGTCGGGAATGGACGCGGCGGCGGCTCCTCAGACGAATGGATCATCACCACTGTTGGGAAGTCATGCGGCAGCGGCGCTGAATGCGCTCTCCGGTGGCCGCGGCGTGGATTTTGGTGCTCGTCATCTCTATCCCTCTGTGTCCCTGTGACCAATGGAGACTATTGCAATGAGTGGCACGACTGTGGAAGAGAGGATCCGGGCGCGCGCGTACGAACTCTGGCAACTGGACGGCGGCCTTGAAGGGTGCGCTGACGAGTACTGGCGCACAGCCCGTGCACTCGTCGAGAAGGAGATGACCGCTCCGGACTCCGCCGAGCCCGGTGATCCGGATGTCCGGGCGCCGGACTGACGGATCATTCCAGCAGTGGTGCAGAATGGCCTGACGCTAATGAGCCTGAGCCGACATTCTCTCTTCTACGAAGCGGACATCGATTCCCGGTAACCCGGCCCGTTTCTGAAGCCGTTCATGGCTCGCGTCCGTGAAACCGGAGCGTGGATCGCATGGGTGGGCCGCGTGGCCGCTGTCAATGCGTTGGCCGTTGCAGATTTTTTCGTTTTCGTTTTCGTTTTCATCGGTCCGCTGTGTCACAGTTGCCGGTTGCTACGCGCGAAATACTTGATTCACAGTGCCTGTTAGCCACCGGCGCTTCACGCGCCCGGCACAACGGCCGCCGCGAGCGGCGTGAAGCCAGGCGACGTGATCATCCGGATCAGCGACGAGCCGATTGATCGCTCGGCCGAACTCGGCGAGGATGCTGCTGGTCTACCCCCTGGGACAAAAACCACCCTCAGGCTGATCCGCAATCGAAGGCCGATGACCGTCACGGTCATGGTCGGCGCGTCCGCGGAAAGCCCCAAAGCTCGAAAAGCGAAGGCGGCTCAGGGGATCGCCTAGGCTTGAGCTTGCATCCGCTGAATGAGGACGAGCGGCGCGCGAGCGACCTGGCCGTTGGTCTGATGGTGGGCGCAGTTGACTGGCCGGCGGCAAGCGCTGGCATCCCGCCTGGCGATATCGTCCTGTCGCTCAATGACACGCTGGTCTAAACCCAGGCGGACGTGACCGCGCTGGAGGCAAAGACAGGGAAACAGGTAGTCGTGCTGATCCAGCGCATCCACGCGCGCAGTTTTGTGTCGGTCGAGCCTAGATGAACAGCGGGGCGTGGGCAGCTTTGGTGGTGCGAGGAAACAGGGTTGCGCCGCAACGTCGCAAGACCGACGCGGGACCAATGGTTAGCCGAGCGTTTCGGGGGCGACTGTGAAGACTTACCGCTGCGAGCGCGCGCCATTGCGTCGGTGAAAGGATCGTACGTTGCTTCATACTGGAATTCCCTGAAGACCTGGAAGGAGACGACCATGGCACAAGAGCTCAGCACCAAAGCGCAAGAAACGCTTCTGGAACTCAGCCAACGCGCGGCGAGCGACCAACCTCTCATGGTTGAATGGGATATCCAGACCGAACTGGAAAAGTGCGACCTGATTTCGGCGGCCCCACATGGTGGGTGTCTGATCACAGAGAAGGGGCGGGCGTACGTGCGGGAGATGCACAATTGATCCGACCGCGCGAAGCGCGAATAGGCAGTTTGCTCCGAATCCGGAGCCCCCTGTCGTGTCGTAGAACGGGGTGCTGAGGGAAATCCACAGCGACCCGCGAGCAGTGCGCGCGCTCCGTCAATTTACAAGAATTGTAAGACCGCTGTGCGCGCTCAACCCGCACGCGACTGCATTGGGTTCCCGCTCGGATTGCCTGCGCGAGCGCCGACGACCGCTCATCGGCTCGCAGCGGTGCTCGCGCGAAGCTTGCGCGCATCTATCCATGGCATGTCAGTTGCGTGAGTTAGGGTTCGTTCTTTTCAGGAGAGAATCATGACCATACTTAATCCCGGCACGCAATCGCAGTCTCAGACAGGTAGCGCGGGCGCGAAGATCATCGGCACCGGAGTTGGCGAAGGGGCCGGTCCCGATGTGATGACGGCAGCCACGCTCGCCGGCAACAAGGTCGTCACCTCGGATGGCGAACACGTCGGCAAAATCTCCGAAATCATGCTCGACGTACGTGGCGGCCGTATCGCGTATGCCGTATTGTCGAACGGGGGTTTTCTTGGCATGGGAGACACGCTGCATGCGATCCCGTGGAGTGCGCTGACCCTGGATACCGATGAGAAGTGCTTCCGGCTCGACATGACTGCCGAGCGCATCAAAGCCGCGCCTGGCTTTGACAAGGATCATTGGCCCTTGATGGCGGACGCACAGTGGGGTTCGTCGGTGCACGAGTATTACAACCGCCGCCCATACTGGCAATCGATACAGGATTCTGTTGAAGACGGCCCGTTCCAGCATTGAGCGACGGTCGGAACAGAGGGGCGACGTGACGCGGCGTCTCCGCAGCACGTCGAATGCGGCGGGCTGCGCTCGCCCTCTGTCGATGCATCCGGCCGCTGTCCGGCAGAAGATCGCGAATACGGTTCGCCAATCGCGCCATCAACATTCTGCTTCCAGTGGATACTTCGCACGGAAACAGGCATCAAACTTTCGGAGCAGGCAGGAATCGCAAATGCCCGGTAACAGCGGGACGCGTCATCAACAGGGAAAGGGCGAAAATGAACCGGTTCGGATCAGTGCGGATCAAGATGAGAAATCTAGCTCGTTCAAGTTCTGCGCCCCCGCTACTGCTTTTTCTTAATGAAGTCCTATGGCACCCCTCGTCTGCCGGGGCAGTATTTCCAAGCTCAAGAAACCTGGCAAAACGCATAGCGCGGATGGTCCCGGTCAAAGGTACAGGGCTCGTTGTGGAGCTTGGCGCAGGCACCGGCGCGGTAATTCAGGCATTGCTTGACCACGGCATCCAGGCAGATCGTCTGCTTATCATCGAGCGTTCTGCCGCTCTGGTCACACATCTGCGGTCCAGATTCCCTCGACTCAGAATTATTCAGGGTGACGCCGGTACCCTTGGCGACTTTTTTGCCGGCAGACACGCCGATTGATGGCGTTGTTTCCGGTGTGCCGCTGCGTTCCTTGCCTTATGCCGAATCCCGCGCAATTGTCGAACATTGGCGCGCGGTGCTGCCAGTGGCAACGCTGATAGTCCAGTTCACTTATGCGCTCTCCGGCCCGTTGCGTCATCTTACAAACGGTTTCATCCAGTTAGCGTCCGAGATCGCTTGGCTCAACTTTCTGGCAGCCCGTGTAGTAGCGCTCGAGTTATTGTGTGCGACCACCTGCACGGTCGGACGTCACGGTAGGCCGAAGTGGTTGTCTAACAAAAAGTAAGCGTGCCTGCTTTCGAATTGATTGGAGAAGACACGCTTATCGCAACGGAACCGGGAGGCCGTGCGTGCCTTGCCCTGTGAGACCGCCTCTTGCCGACCGTTGCAGCCAGTCGTGCGAGTGCGAAGCCGACCTTCGCGGACCTCGTCAATCGGGCGGGACCGGACGTTCAGGGCGGCCGCAGACGGTCGGCCATTCGAGAACATTCGGGCGCAAGCGCGTCTCAAATCCAACCGGAAATGCCCGCGATCTGTAGTAGCAGAATCAGATTCAGAATCAACACTGCTACGGTGCCCGCAACTGCCGCGACTGTCGTCAGGCGGCTGTTGCGGTAGCGTCCCATCAGCGCGCTGCGTGACGTGAACCACACCAGCGCGACCATTGGTACCGGCAACGCGATGCTCATCACGACCTGACTCAATACCAGCGCACTGGTCGCATCGACACCCCACGCCACCACGACGAACGCCGGCACCATCGTGACAAGCCGCCGCAACCATACCGGAATGCGAAAACCGACGAACCCCTGCATGATCATCTGCCCAGCCATCGTGCCGACCACCGAACTCGAGATGCCGGACGCGATTAGCGCGGCGAGGAACAAACCTGCCGCAGCGCTGCCAAGCAGCGGAGTTAGCGTGTGCCATGCAGTCTCGATGCTGGCGATCTCCGGGCGTACCTGGTGGAAAGCGCTGGACGCCATGATCACCATGGCCATATTGATCAGACCCGCCACGCCCAGCGCAACCACCACTTCGATGTTCGAGAATGCGAGCAGCTTCGAGCGCTCGCGCTCGTTGTGCGGCGTCACACGATTCTGCATAAGGCCCGAATGCAGGAAGAGGACATGCGGCATCACGGTCGCGCCGACGATGCCGACTGAAATGGTCAATGCATTGCGGTCCGGCATGCTCGGCGTAAAGGTATGTAGCAACACCGCCGGCCACTGAACCGGTGCGATCAACAGTTCGGCCAGATACGAAAGGCCAATTACGCCGACCAGCGCGACAATGAGCAGCTCCAGTGGCCGGAAGCCCTTTCTCTCGAACTGCAGCAGCGCATACGTGACGGCGGCGGTGACCAGCATGCTGGCCATCATTGGCAGATGCAGCAGTAATGACACGCCGATCGCCCCACCCACGAATTCCGCGAGATCGGTCGCCATCGCGGCGATTTCGCTGGCCAGCCACATCACGATGACCCACGGCCCCGGTAACGACTCGCGGCATAGTTCGGCGAGATTGCGTCCTGTCACGAGACCGAGTTTGGCCGACAACGACTGGAACAGCATCGCCACGACGTTGGCGATGGCCACCACCCACAGCAGCGCATAGCCGTAGCCGGCGCCGGCCTGGATGTTGGTCGCGAAGTTACCTGGGTCCACGTACGCAATCGACGCGACGACCGCCGGCCCGACAAACGACAGCATGACACGCGGCCCGCGGCGTCGGCCTGCAAGGACCTCGCGGATATCGAAACAGGTCTGCTCGGTAAGCGTCTGCGGCACGATTGTCTGACTCATGGCTTCATTCATGACTTCCCCTGTGCGTAGTCTGAGTGACCCGGCCCCCGGCAGGCCGAACGCCTGCCACCGGCCAACGGGTGAGCGTGGCCACTGCCACGGCGCCCCGCGCCGGTGTGCCGCTGTTGCGTTCAGGCGCTCATGTTGAGCGTACCGTTCACGCCATTCGGGAAGAAGCCGCCCTTGACCGCGGCGGTACTTGTCAGATACACGATGTTGAGCACGTCGTTGTAGCTGCGGCTGAATGCAAGACCGTTGCTGTCGAGCGGGACGATGTTGGACGTACCGGGCGTGCTGCCGCTGATACCCTGGTCGTCGTTGCCGACCTGGTCGAGACTGTCGCGTGCAGCGGAGATGGCGTTGGCCGCACTGATCAGGCTCGACGTGTTGAGGCCTTTCGCGTACAGCGTGGTTCGCACAAGGCCCGCGTGGTAGGCCTCGGCAGCGAGAATGCCTGCGGCGGCCGACAGGAACGTCTTGCTGGCAAGCAGCGGCGCAGCTCCCTTGTAGGCCGTCACGCCGACATCCTCGAAGATGAACGCGCCCAGCAGAAAATTGTTGTCGTTTGCATATGGACTGAACGCGACGCCCGCGCCGACGAGACCCGCTGCACGCGCCGCAACGGAGAACGCGCCATTCGGATTGGTGCCACTGATATCGATGGCGGGTTGTGCAACGGCGGCCGAACCTAGCGCGCTGCGCAGGAACGCGACGTGCTCGCGCTCGTCATTGGCGATCTCGTTTGCGTACGCCTGCACCAACGGATCCTGGAACGGAACCTGCGCTCCGGCGATCACGGCGCCTTGCGTGCCGACGCCAGTGAGCATACTGGCGGGCAACCCGCTGCCGGTGGTCGCATAGGTGTAGAACTGGGCTTCGAGGTATTCAAGGTTAAGGGCGAAGTTCAGGATCTCGTCATCGGTCGGCGCGCTGGGGCTGGCCGAAGCGGAGACTCCTGAGCCACCACCGCATGCGCTGATGAGGGTGCCGCCGACAAGACCGAGGCCCAGTCCACCGGCATTCCGGAAAAACTGCCTGCGCTTCAGGCGCCGCTCGACGCGACGGTCGAACACATCGATGAGCGCTGCTGAATCAGCTTTAGTATCAGGCATGGCCATGCTCCTCATAAAGTTCGCAGGGAATACCGCAAAACTCGCGTCACATGCGCGGAGGCAACAGAACGCCTTCAGCGATGCGGCAGCGCGAATCGCAGCACGAAGACAGGCCGTCCTTCAACGAAGAACAAAAAACATCACAGAGAAGAGGCAAGTCCTCAAAAACCTTTACGGGCCGAGCGAATCGGTGGATGCAGGCGGTACACAAAAATGTTCCTGGCGTTGATTTTGTCACGAGCGCACGACGGTGTATGACACCGCTAAAGTTGCGAACATTGACCGTCCGCTCGTGGGCAATAGCGTCTATGAGCGACAGCTTTCGGGGCAGCGTTCTTCAGAGACCGGGATTGGCCGGCTTGCTGCCGAATAGACCATCAGACGACGCCCCGTACTGACGCGGCCGGTGATAAATTTGCTTCGCGCTGCTCAAACGCTTGTCCGGCAAGGCATGAGTGCCACCGGAACGTCGCGTCGCTTGAGGTGACAGTTTGCTGTCGCAATCGTGGCAGATTTATTGCGGTCTGCGGGGGGCGAAGTCGTTGACCGCTACCGTACAGACGTACCTCGTCAGCCGTGAGAACGTGCAAGTCCACCCTGCGCGCACCAGCGATTTTCGGGTTGCTCTCACGAGGCAGGTATTCACGAATAGTCGGTAAAGCGCCCTGCCACAGCAAGCCGTTGCTGTGGCAGGGCGCCGGATGCCGTAGCGTGCATCGGCCGCTGGTCGCGATCCGCGTGTCAAAAAATGAGGCTCAACATGTCATCTCATCCAGTGTCTTTCCGGTGGTCTGTTGGCACGCCCGACGCGTACCACGCAGACGTGAACGATGAAATGATGGAACAACCGCAGCAACGAGCCTCCACCGCTTTTTCCAGTCATTCTCAGTCGGCCGCCCATCGTTTCGATGCGCTACGACGCAAGGACGAAATTCTTGCGATGGTGGCGCACGAGCTTCGTGGACCGTTGACGCCGATGCAACTCGCCATCCACCTCATCCGCAGGGCGTCGGCGGATCGCCCGGAGGTGTTACGGTCGATCGACATGCTCGACCGCAGATCACCCAGATCAGCCGGCTTGCTGAGGACTTGATGGATGCCACGCGGATCGACCGTGGCGCGCTTCGTGTGAGCAAGGCCCCCGTCGAAGTTGTTGCGGTTCTGGCCGGCCCTCTCGCCGCAGCCGCACTGGCGGCGGCCAAACGCGACCAGACGCTCACCGTGCAGATTGCTGACAGGGCACTACGCATTGAAGGCGATTCTGTGCGTCTCGCACAGGCCGTCAGCAACCTCCTGCACAACGCGGTGAAATACACGCCGGAAAAAGGTTGCATCGCCGTGAACGTGCTCGCAGACGGGAAGGACCTTGTGGTGTCCGTCAAGGACAATGGTCTGGGCATATCCGGCGCGCTCCTGCCACATATCTTCGACCTCTTCGCTCAATCCAGCCGGACGATTGCGGCGAGTGCCGGCGGTCTGGGGGTGGGTCTTGCCGTGGTGAAAGCGGTCGCCGAAGCGCATGGCGGAACGGTGTCTGAGATTGACCCGCTTCGACGGACAGATTTGCATTTGAGTCTTACAGCGGCACGTGTCCTCCATTCGGTGTTGCTTCGCGGGTTGTCCACGGGCGGGCGGCGGGTCGGATATCACGACCACGACGCTGCCCGGCGGTGGGCAACCCGCGCCGCGATGGATTTTGTGTTTTTTCGTATTGCTGCTCGAATACCATCGGCGAGCAGTAGCCCAGGCTGCTGTGCAGGCGACCGATGTTGTACCAACCCTCCAGGAATGAGAAGATGCGCCGCCTGGCCTGCTCATGCGTATCGAAGTGTTCGCGCATGAGCAGCTCGGCTTCGAGCGTGCCGAAGAACGACTCGCACATCGCGTTGTCATAGGCATCGCCCGCGGTGCCGCCGGATTCAACCGGTCGTCGCAACACCTTTAATCGAGGAGGTGTTTATGGGACGACCAGCGGGGTGGATGTATAAGTTGACAGGGCGAGCAGCGATGCGCTCGCCAGGTGCGCCGTCGCATCGGCGTGAGATTGAGCGGCGATTTTGGGAGCAAATCGCGACAGGCATTACAAGTGAGAAGGCTGCAGAGGCGGTTGGCGTATCGCAGGCGGTAGGCACTCGCTGGTTTCGTCATAATGGCGGCATGCCACTTTTCATGTCGAACCCCTTGTCCGGGAGGTACCTGTCGTTCGCGGAGCGAGAAGAGATTGGATTACTTTCGTTCCAAGGCGTCGGAGTACGCGAGATCGCTCGCCGTATCGGACGCAGCCCGTCAACGGTCTCCCGGGAACTGACACGTAACGCTGCAACTCGTAGCGGCCAGCTTGAGTATCGGGCGTCGGTTGCGCAGTGGAAGGCCGAACTGGTTGCCAAAAGACCCAAACCGTCGAAACTGGTGACTAACCCACGGCTGCACCACTACGTGCAAGACCGTTTGGAGGGCAAGGTTAGCGATGCTGATGGCCGTGCAATTGCTGGGCCTCGGCAGGCACCGTTCAAAGGGAGAAACAAGCCGCATCGCGGTGACCGTAAATGGGTTAATGGCTGGTCGCCCGAACAGATTTCCAAACGGCTGCAGTTCGACTTCCCGGATGACGAATCTATGCGCATCTCTCACGAAGCGATTTATCAGGCTCTCTATATCCAGAGCCGAGGTGCCCTCAAGCGCGAGCTGGTCAGCTGTCTTCGCACAGGGCGGGCGTTGCGCGTACCGAGGGCCAGGGCACAAGCCAAGGCCTGGGCGCACGTTAGCGAGGATGTGATGATCTCTAGCCGGCCTGCAGAAGTGCAGGATCGTGCCGTGCCAGGGCATTGGGAGGGGGACCTGATCATCGGCCTGAACCGATCTGCTATTGGGACGCTGGTGGAGAGATCAAGCCGTTTTACCATGCTCGTGCACCTGCCTCGGGAGAAAGGCTATGGGTTGACTCCCCGCACGAAGAACGGCCCCGCGCTGGCTGGCTACGGAGCTGTCACGATGGCCAATGCGCTCAAGAAGACCGTGACTGACATGCCTGCCCAGTTGTGGCGGTCATTGACCTGGGATCGTGGCAAGGAACTATCCGATCACGCCCGCTTCACCGTCGAGTCCGGCGTAAAGGTATTCTTCGCCGACCCGCACAGTCCATGGCAGCGTGGCACGAACGAGAACACGAACGGCCTTCTGCGACAATACTTTCCAAAGGGCACAGACCTATCCAGGTGGAGCGCTCGAGAGATCCAGGCCGTCGCCAATGCACTGAATACCAGACCCCGGAAAACGCTTGGCTGGAAGACACCTGCCGAAGCTCTGGACGAGTATCTAAAATCTGTTCAACAATCTAGTGTTGCGACGACCGGTTGAATCCGCCATCAGTTCGGTGTACAGATGGTTCGACATTGCCCAGCCCACGATACGCCGGCTGAATACATCCAGCACGACGGCCAGATACAGAAACCCTTCGCCGGTCGGAATGTACGTGGCATCAGCCACCCACAGCACGTTCGGCGCGGCGGCGCTGAAGTGGCGGCGCACCAGATCGGGGGCGCGCCGCGCGCCCGCCGCGCGCCCGCCCGCGGGTGGGTGGTGTGCTTCCAGCGCCGCCGGCTGGCCCCGCGCAGACCAGCCACACGCATCAGACGCGCCACCCGTTTGCGTCCCACATGCACCCCATCACGCCCGAGCTGCACATGAATACGTGGCGCCCCGTATGTGCCACGCGAGCTTGCATGCAGGGTGCGGATGCGTGCCAGCAGCCGCGCGTCACTGCGTGCATGTGCCGATTGCCCTCTTGCCAGCCACCCGTAATAGCCGCTCGTCGAGACCCTGAGCAGCCGCGCCATCGTGGCGATGGGCCAGCGGGCCTGGTTCGCTCTCATGAATCCGTATCCTTCGGCGATACGGCTCCCGTCTCCCGGGCAAACCAGGCCGCTGCGTGAGAGAGTATGTCGCGCTCCATCTTCAACTGCCGGTTCTCACGACGCAGCCTGGTCAGCTCCTGCCGCTCGGCCGTGGTCAGCCCGTCATGACGCACGCCCGCATCGCGACCCGCCTGCGCGACCCAGTTGTAGATGGTCTGCGCGGTCGGCTCGAACTCCTTTTCCAGCTCCTCCGGCATGCGTCCAGCCTTCACCAGCTCAACCATTTGCGCCCGGAATTCCGCCGGGTACGGGGTACGATGTTTGCCCATTTCGGCACCGCCTCTTCAAAAGAATAGGCGTCCGATTTTGCGGGTCAACTTCAGTCGGCGACCAGTGCCGGCCCCGGTACGGGCAGCGAACTCACCCTACGGCTGCCGATCGTGCTGGAACGACGCAAGGCTCGCGAGCCGGCGTGACGGCGGGCAATGCGGCCACACATTTCAGTCTGCTGTTGAGCCTGCCAGCCCGCAGACGACACCCCCCTTGCAGTTGACAGACCTGTCAGCGCAGACCCCGTTGAGCCATGGCCGGTGGCCGTTGCAGCCCCGCCCACGACGCGCCACCGCGCGCGCGAACTATAATTTAAACAGGTTTAGTCAGGGTCGGTATCCTCGCCCATCCGTCTGCTGCTTTCATGCAACTGCCGTTGATGCCTGATACTGTTAAGAACAATTCTGCGAAAACGATGCAGTTTCCGGACAGGATGGTGGGGAGCGGGACATGGAAAACGGACATCATTCCGGAGAAAACCACCTGCTTTCGGTTCTGCCGGAAGCAGAGCGGACGCGCGTGGCGCCGCATCTCGTACCGGTTGAAATGCCCCTGGGGCAGGTCGTGTACGAGTCTGGCGACCGCCTTGATCACGTCTATTTTCCGACCACGTCCATCGTATCGCTGCTCTATGTGATGGAGGACGGCGCGTCCGCCGAGATTGCGATCGTGGGCAACGAAGGAATCGTCGGTATTGCGCTCTTCATGGGCGGTGAAACGACGCCAAACCGGGCAGTCGTGCAAAGCGCAGGCCGGGCGTATCGACTGGATGCGCGCATCCTGAAAGAGGAATTTCATCGCGCCGGCCCGGTTCAGCGGTTATTGCTGCGCTATACCCAGGCATTGATCACCCAGATGGCCCAGACCGCCGTTTGCAACCGGCATCATTCGATCGACCAGCAGTTGTGCCGCTGGCTGCTGCTTAGCATGGACCGCCTGCCGTCAAACGAGCTGAAGATGACGCAGGAACTGATCGCCAACATGCTTGGCGTGCGGAGATCCGGCGTGACGGAGGCGGCGCTGAAACTGCAGGAGGCGGGGCTGATCCGCTACGGTCATGGCCATATCGAGGTACTGGATCGACCGGGGCTCGAAAAGCGCGTGTGCGAATGCTACGGCGTGGTGAAGCGGGAGTTCGACCGGCTGCTGCCCGATCTGAAGGCGATATAAACCGCGCTTCATTCCTGCGCGGGCGAGCAGCGCAGGGCTACCGCAATACCCTCTGCAGCATTCCAGCCGAATACGGCTGGCGCGCTTTATCAGGGCGGGCACGCGATAGAACCCTGGCGTGAAAGGGGGAAATTTTCGTCCGCGACCGGACCACTGCTGAACAGAATACCGCGCTTTGGCTAGTGTATTGCAGAGCGTCATCTGGATCGCCCCGAACGATCTCCTGGCCGGTGAGAGTGCAGTCGGACTGACAGCCCGGGCATGCCCCCTGGCAGCCGTATCCCGGCACGCGGCAGTCGCGAACTCCGGGCGGAAAAAAAGAAATCCCGATGTCCACTACCGTACCGACTGGGTGGCAAATCAATGCCAGGCTCACGCTACAGGGCGGGTTTCGTCCGGATTGTGCGGATGCCGGTCAGCATCACTTTTAATTTTGCGGAGAAACCTCCGAAAGGCCAGAAGATTCAGTGCATCTGGCGAGAGAGCGGCGACAGGCTGTGTTGAACACGGAGTCCGAAGGAGAGGTTCCATGCTGGGAACAATATTGATAGTCGTGCTGGTGCTGGTGTTGATCGGTGCGATACCGACCTGGCCGCACAGCCGTTCGTGGGGCTATATGCCCAGCGGTCTGTTAGGCGTTGTGTTAGTCGTTGTGCTTGTATTGCTGCTTCTGGGCCGGATATAAGCACGAAATTCCTGTCTGGATGATTCCTTCGCGGGTAGCCGTCGCCGGGCCGTCCCATAAGAAAAACGCGTAGCCTGCACGCGTCGAGAAGTTCGGTCATCCGTCATTTTCAAGGAGCAGTGTCATGAACAAGGATCAGGTGAAAGGCCGCGTCGAGGAAGCAAAGGGAAAGGTCAAGGAAGCTGTCGGCAAAGCCACGGGAAGCGAAACGACCCAGGTGAAGGGTAAGGTCGAAGAGGTCGCCGGCAAGACACGGGCCGCGTACGGCGATGCAAAGGAGCAACTGAAGAAGCAGCCGTAGGCTGTTCGCGCCGGCAGGTCTTGAGGCGTCACGTAGTGGGTGCTCGCGTGACGCCTCCCAACGTATGCTTTCGAACCGCGGGGTGCACGATGAAACGGGTTATCACGCTGGTATCGGTGGCTGTTCTCGGAACGGCCCTGATCACGGGAACGCTGTGGGCTCAGGGAACGCCACAATCCATCACGGCGAAGCGCGTTGATGTCGTCCAGCTGGCGACGGGGTACCGGGCCTCCAGGATCAACGGATCGCCCGTCTATAACCGCAACAAGGACAACATCGGAACAATTGACGATCTGATCGTCAGCCCAACCGATCGGGTTCCCTACGTCATCCTCTCGGTAGGCGGGTTTCTCGGTATGGGAACCCATCTCGTCGCAGTACCGTTTGGCAGCCTTCAGGTCGTCGACAAGCAGATGCGGCTGCCAGACGCGACCAGGGAGTCCCTGAAAGCATTGCCGGAGTTCAGGTACGCGCCTGAGTAACGGCTGCCACCGGTTTTGATGCGCCGCCGCCGCGGTCGGGCAGGCAATCCGGCCGGCACCATGGCTGGACGATGGGCGACCATCATGACCGGCATCGCCTGCGACACGCGAACTTGCGGACTCGCCGCGTCATCGCGCTATTTTCGAAGTGCGGGTGTCCGGATCCCGCCCGGCGTTAGTGACCAATCCTGACGTCGCGCGTGGTTTTCGTCGGCGCTCCAGACAGCCAGACGTATTGACACGCGAAAACCGCGAAAGAAGAGGGCGATGTCGTGAGATTGTGCATGACGTCCCGGCAGGATCGAAAACGCCACGCAGGCACGCGAGCACCGCCCCGCCTGTTTTTGGGCGCTACAGTGACTTCAGCCTGGTGACCTTCGTGCCTTCGAGCGTCACGCCGGCCATCAACCCGCTGTTCGTGAGCACGAACGCTTCGACCGGTGCTGTCGCGGTGGTGGTATCAATGTTCCCGTTCGCGCCGACTTTCAGGACAGCCACTGACGCATCGCCGCCCACTGACCAGCCTTCGCTATTACGGAACCGGGCAAGTGCGTCCTCGGTCATGAACAGGAAAATGATCGCTTTCGATTGTGCGCCGATCTGCAGCCCGACCGAACCGGTCGTGGTGCTGTAGTAGCCAACCGTGCTGCCGCCAACGCGCAGCGAGCCTTCACCATACTGGCCGCCGACGCCGAAGCCGGCGGCAATGACCGACGGGAACACCAGCACACCACGGGCCTTGCCGACGAGTTCATGCGAGCCGTTGGCGGCGGTGTAAAGGCGTGCGAGGGTGGAGTCGACACCAGTATCAATGGTGTGACGCTTGTCGGCTTGCTGCCCACTGGCGTCGGACTGCCCGGTCATCGTGCAGCCCGAAACCGCGAGCCCAATGGCAAGGATGGATCCGGGCGTACCCCTTATGAATGTTCGTCGTAGCATCATCGTCTCCTGGATGTTCCTGGATGCTTCTGACGCTACGCCTGGGCGGCGGCGGACACGGTACGACAGCGTACAGAAACGCGAAACAGGTCCCGATGAACAGGGCGGGTTTGACGCGCAGGACGCGTATCGCTTTCCGGTCGCGTTCGGGAATCGGGTCAAGTTGCGGTCTTCGCCAGCGGACGGTTCGATATTTGTCGCTGCCCGTTCCGGGTACCCAATAGCTCGGTCCACTGCGCTGTTCTGAACAGGTCCGGCTTTTCATGTGGAAACATGATTCCGGCGCCATCGCTTCGTCCTGGAAAACTGTCCGGATGCCGATCAGCCCGTTGCGGTACGTCGCAACACCGGGCGCCTTGATGCCTGAAGGAGTGACGTATAGCTGTCGAGGTAATTGCGCGCCATCGTCCTCGCACTGAAGCGACGCTCGAACTGGGCGCGGATTTCTGTACGTGACAGGTTATCGACACGTTGCAACGCACCGATGGCACCCTGTACGTCTTCGCAGATATAGCCGGTGACACCGTGATCGATTACCTCGGGTACCGAGCCGCGATTGAATGCAATCACTGGAGTCCCGCACGCCATCGCTTCGATCATAACCAGGCCAAACGGCTCGGACCAGTCGATCGGAAACAGCAGCGCCTTCGCACCCGACAGGAATCCGGGCTTCTGCTGCTCGCTGATTTCCCCGAGAAATTCGACGTGCGCCTGCGACAGGAGCGGCTCGATTTCCGTCTTGAAATATCTCTGGTCGGCCTTGTCTATCTTCGCGGCGATCTTCAACGGCAGACCGCTCTGTGCAGCGATCCTGATGGCGACGTCTGCTCCTTTCTCCGGACTCAGACGTCCGAGGAAAGCGAGATATGGCGGCTCATTCTGCGTTTGCGGCGTGAGCAGCGTTTCCGGCAGACCGTGATAGATCGTGTCCAGCCAGTTCGCCTGCGGTAGCGGAAAACGTTGTGAATCGGAGATCGACACCACCGGCGCCTTCGGAAACGTATTGAACACGGCCTGCAGTTCCGGCAGGTCGAGGCGGCCGTGCAGCGTCGTCACGAACGGCGTGTCGAGCTGTGAGAACAGCGAGAACGGCAGATAGTCGAGGTGGAAGTGCAACACGTCGAATTCGTGGGCGACACGGCGCACCTTTTCGAGCATCAGGAAGTGCGGGGCGAGGACGTCGCGCGTCGACGGGTCGAGGCGCAATGCATGCGGCCACGCGGCCGCGAGCGTCGCCTTCGTGTGCGAGTCGCCGCTTGCGAACAGGGTCACGTCGTGCCCCAGGTCGACGAGCGCCTCGGTAAGGTAAGACACCACACGCTCGGTGCCGCCATAGAATTTCGGCGGAACAGCCTCGTGCAACGGGGCAATCTGTGCGATTCGCATTGGCCGTTCTCCCTGGAACAGGTGCTGGGGCGTCAAACTATCCCCGAATGACCAGCGATAGTCTCGAACGCTGGCGTCTGCGCGATATGTATTGCGCTGCGCCAGGTCTGTGGCATGTGGAGAACCTCTCACCTGCGAGAACATACGTCTGTACGGTAGCGTTCAACGCCCCCGTCATTCGACGGGCTATACCGTTTTCCTGTTTCTCACTGGATTGATCTTGCCGTCCGTGTGCGTAGCGGGCACAACGCGCGCTATTGCTCGGCCGCTCCCGGCGAGCCACGTCAGCAGTCTGCGGTTTCGCTGAAGGTAGTCAAATACCGGGCTTGGAGCCGGTACGTTCTGCGTCTCCGACAGAGGTATGATGGTGGTTGCTGGCCACGTCAGCGTAGGAGGAAATCATGCCCCCAAACCCGACCACACGACTGATTCACCGGCCAGGACTTCCGGATCACCCCATCCACGGCGTTACGCCAGGCACCAGGTCGCCGGCGCCTGAACCTGCGCTGGGCACTCCGGGTGACGTTCCTGATGCCGCAGAAGCGGAGCCGGTCCCGCACGAGCACCCACCGAGCAGGTCAGACGAGAACTGAACTCCCTGCGTGTTTAGCGTGACGCCGCCCGGGTGTGTTCTGTGTAGCCGACCTACACGTGACGGAGCCACGCGAAGATGAGTGCAGCACGCCGAACATACGGTGCGCTGCCTCAGCCGGGTTTAGTCCCGGCGTCGCACGGGCACAGCGCACGCTCAATCAGTTCACCATTGGCTTGATATGACGGCTGGAGGGAGCCCGGCCTCGGCGCTTTTGATAAGCCAGAGCGACGCTCATGCGCGCAGTTCTTCGGCCTGTTCGGCGGAAAGGCTGTGAGGACACGTCGCGGCTCGATGTGTCCGTCAACAAGTTCTCACTTCCGACACGGCAGGTCTGTACGGTAGCGGTCAACACCCGTCACACGATGCGTCACGCCGCTGTTCCTGTTCCATTGGGTGATCGACCCTGCCGCCCGTCTCCCCAGCGAGTCCATCGAGCGGCTATGGAGCAACCAGTTTTCGCAACGCTGTACGTTCGACGCACGCGGAGACTAACGCCCGCGTCCGAAACGCGTCTCTTGAGATCATCCCGCGACGCCTCCGGCCTCGGTGCACGGTTATCACCAGATCGCTCGCCCCCAAAAAAACCCGGCGCGGGTCAATTGATGCAGCGCACACCGCCGCGACCTGCACGATTCCAGACGAACACCACCATGGCGGACTTCCTCACCGGTCTGAGAAAAGGATGGGCTCTTCGAGCGCGTTTCCGCCCCGTGGAAGGAACGGGACCTGTCTGATTGCAGTGGAGAGTTCTATAGTAAACAAGGCGCCACTTGTCAATTGGCTTGGAGCCGCGGCGCAGCAATATGTCAGCTGGCTCAGGCAGACGGGACTGACGGTACCACGCTGGGATCCGGTAAAACGGCGCCCGAACTTACCGTGGAACAACCTTCGAGGAGGAGGTTCATCATGCTGCAAGCTAGCGAAATCCAGAAGCGTTTCACCCATCTGGAGCAAACCATCGAGAAAGCTTCGCAGGCCTGTCACGCCGACGCCACGCTGCCCAAGGAGCTTATGGACTGCGTTGATCAGCTGGACAAGAAGTCCGAAGGCGCAAAAAAAATAATGGAGTCGAAAGACGAAAATCGCATGCGTCAATGGATAGACGACCTGGAGCACGTCGGCGACCGCGCAGAGCAGGCGTGTAAACGTGCAACCAATGTAGATGCGAAAGTAAAAAGTGCAGTCACGTCGGTTCATGCCGAACTTTCCGATCTGAAAAAACAGTTGCATTAACTCATTTTTAATACTGACAGCCCTGCCTTGGGCTCGCACGAAGGTAACGTTAGCTGTTGCGCACCAATCCGTCTCTGCACTTGCCCATGGCATGACGGTTGCGGGATAGAAGGTCTGGTCTTTTCACGAGGAGCACATCATGACCACACTTGACCCCAGCGCCCAACCTGCAACGGGCGGCAGCGGCGCGAAGATTGTCGGCGGCGGAACTGGCGAAGGTCCCGGGCCGGATGTGATGGCGGCAGCCACGCTCGACGGCGACAAGGTCATCACTTCGGATGGCGAAGATATCGGCAAAATCGCCGACATTATGCTTGACGTGCGTGGCGGCCGGATCGCGTACGCCGTCCTGTCCAGCGGTGGGTTCCTGGGCATGGGCAACACCCTTTACGCCATCCCGTGGAGCGCGCTGACCCTGGACACCAACGAGAAGTGTTTCCGGCTCGACATCACCGCAGAACGCATCAAAAACGCGCCCGGCTTCGACAAGGACCATTGGCCCGCGATGTCGGACCCGCAGTGGGGTTCGTCGCTGCACGAGTACTACAACCAGCGGCCCTACTGGCTGGCCACCCGGGGCGCAGTCGAAGGCCGGAGGCTCGATCTTTAGGTCACCTGGACGAAGAACGGGGTGTCGAACCAACCAGACGCCCTCGCCACCTGTTCGAAATGCCGGCCGCAAGGCCGGCATTTTCCTGTTACCAGCAGTTGCCGAAGGAACTTCGTGAGACGCCCTCCTTGCACGGCTTCTGCAGAAACGCGCTCCAGAGATGGTCTTCCTGCCGGCGAAGATGCGACCAAAGCCGTAACTGGAACCATGACTTTATGCTGTCCGCGGTTCGCGAGTTCCTGAATATGCATTACGATCAGAGGAGCTTTTTGGCGTGACGTGAGGTCGGCTGCAACACGGCAGCGACGAACGACCGTCGCTTCCGATACCCATGCTATCGACCCCGTATGGAATCCGATATTGATCCGTCGTCAACGCCGCACACCAACGTCAATTCGTGGGTCGAGAAGTTAGGGCCCGGTCTGATTACCGGAGCGGCCGACGATGACCCGAGCGGCATCGCAACCTACTCGCAGGCGGGCGCTGCGTTTGGCTACGACATTCTGTGGACGATCCTGCTGACATATCCGCTAATGGTTGCAATCCAGGTGATCAGCGCCAGGATTGGTAGGGTCAGCGGCCACGGACTGGCGACCAATATTCGACGCCACTATCCCGCATGGCTGCTCTATGGCACGGTTATTCTTCTGCTCGTGGCGAACACGATCAATATTGCGGCTGACCTCTCGGCCATGGGCGCTGCCGTCAATCTGGTCATCGGTGGACCGACGCATGTTTACACGGTCGGTCTGGCGATGCTTTCGCTCGTTTTGCAGGTTTTTGTTCCGTATCGAAACTATGTCCGCGTTCTCAAATGGCTGACGCTTGTCCTGTTTGCCTACGTCGGCGTTGTGTTCACCGTCCAGATTCCATGGATGACCGTCGCAATCCGGACCGTGTTTCCGCATCTGTCGTGGAACGGCGACTACATCACAACCGTCGTCGCGGTGTTCGGCACGACAATCAGTCCCTACCTGTTTTTCTGGCAAGCCTCGCAGGAGGTCGAGGAGTTGCGGGCACGACATGGGCAGCGCGCACTCAAGCATGCGCCATCCCAAGGTACGTCAAATCTGAAGCGGATCAAATTCGATACGTGGATCGGCATGGGATTTTCAAACCTGATCGCGTTCTTTATCGTTCTCGCCACGGCCGCGACCCTCCACGCGCACCACATTACCGATATCCAGACGTCGTCACAGGCCGCCTCGGCGCTCAGACCGATCGCCGGAGAATTTGCGTTCCTGCTGTTCAGTATTGGCATCATCGGTACCGGGCTGCTGGCACTACCGGTCCTGGCCGGCTCCGCGGCCTATGCGATGGCAGGAACGTTCGAGTGGAAAAACAGTCTGGAGCTGGAACCGAAGCTCGCCAAGCGGTTTTACGGAATCATCGTTCTTGCCACGGTGATTGGCCTCTCCCTTGGCTTCACCTCGATTGATCCGATCAAGGCACTGTTCTGGAGTGCCGTCATTAACGGCGTCGCCTCAGTCCCGATCATGATGCTCGTGATGAAAATGGCATCGAATCCAGACATCATGGGGACGTTCCGCATTTCAGGCACCCTGCGGGTCGTCGGCTGGCTGGCGACGGTCGTGATGGCCGCTGCCGTGGTGGGGATGTTCTGCTTTCTATAGGAAGCGAGCGCGACACATGACAATCGTCCGGACGAGCCAGGCTTTGGCGCGGAATCGGCCACAGGTCTTTCCGCGGCCGTCGCGGCGACCTCGACGATCGATGTCGGTGGCAAGACGGATCCCGATTAGGGCGGCGCCGCCTTGCGTCTCGCGCCGACAATCGGCGAGGTGCCGGATGACGGTCCGAATGCCTGGATGCGATCCTTGCCTTCGTGTCACGATGAATTGAAACCCTGCGAACGGGGTGACCGCGCACGAATCCTGACGGCGCCTCAGGTCGCACTCGCGAGACAGCGGGTCGGGCGGGGCTGGACATGCAAAGGGCTACCCGACGGTAACCCCTCTCCGATAGCGATGCGGCTGCCTTTCTTCATATCATGAACCGCACTTGTCACGCGTTCACGCGCTCCTTGAGGGCCTTACCTGCGGTGAACTTGACGGTTTTTGCTGCAGCAATGTGCATTGCCTCGCCCGTGGCGGGATTGCGTCCCGTGCGTGCGGCGCGTGCGCCGACGCCGAACGAGCCGAAGCCAATCAACTGCACCGTATCTCCCTTCGCCAACGCGGAGCCAACGATCTCGGTGAAGGCGTCGATGACTTGTGCCGTGGCTGATTTGCTGTCGCCGGTGACGGCCGACACTGCATCGATGAGTTCCTGCTTGTTCATGGTCAGTTCCCCTCGGATCAGGTGAGTAACCCAGATATTTGAATACGCCCGGATATTCTCGGGTAATCGCGCTTATTTTGCACCAGGTGATGCGGCTTGCCAGCCTTGAAGCTTTCGAACCGCTCGCCCGCTCAGGCTTCGATCACCGTCCAATGCCCATCTCGGTCAACGTCCCTACCGCTGCTGCCTTCGTTCGACACCGTCGTTTAATGTACAGGCTCGCCCTGTGGCCGCCTGGCTCGCCCGTCGGATGGAACACGAGCATCGGGACGCCGTCGAGTGAACGGTGTTGACCGCTACCGTACAGACTTACTCTGCCGCAGGTGAGAACGTAGTATTACGCCCTGCGCGTACCAACGATTCCCGGGTCGTTCCCGCGAGCCAGGACATTCGCGGACAGCCGGTGACCGGCGCAACGTAGCACGTCCATGTTGTGACAGACCGCCAGATGCCACGGCACGTTTCGCTAGCTGGTCGCGACCCACGCGTCGCGCGGCTGTTGAAGGGGCTGTCGAACTTAAGGAGAGCGTCATGTACAACATCGTCTGGCTTGTGGGAGCCGTGGTCATCGTCCTGTTTGTGCTCGGCTATGTCGGATTGAGGTAAGGCCTTCGTTACCGTTGGAAAACGTCGCCAGCGGGGGTGCCATCATGTCTGGACGGCCGCCATGCGAAGACGCGACGACGAGCCGCTACGACTCACCGCCGGGATGAAGAAACGCTCCGGCCGCGATCGTGCGCGCCAGCCGCGCACGATCTCCGGTCAGACGATCCGGATCTACCTTGCACAACGGAGTCTGTGATGAAATGCGCAGAACGGAAGCCCGCTGCCAATGCCGTCTCCAGTGATGCCGCTACCGGGGCGGAAAATGTTCAGGAAAACGATGCACCGCTGCCACTGCCGCACGAGACCGACCAGTCCGCGGAATCGCAACACGAAGAAGGTACCCTCGACGTCGGGCGACAGGCGCATCAGGACCTCTCGCGCGGCCTGACCGACACCGATCGTCGCGGCGGTGATGCGTATCAGCAACGCAAACAGAAAGATGCGAACACCAACACGCAGTCGCCTGAACACGAGGTCACGTGCAAGCGCTAGCCGTTTATATTCGCGTTCGCCGGCACTCACGCCTGAGCCGGTGCCACACGTCCCAACCGCACCGCCTGATTCTGCCGCACGGACGCAACCTGCTGATATTTCCGGGACACGATCGTCCCCAACAACTCACAACCGGAGGCCATCATGCGCATCTACCATCCCGAACAACATCAGAACAGCGACAAGAGCGAACCCAACGTCGACAAGGCCGTCGAGGACACCTTTCCGGCGAGCGATCCGCCCTCGATCGGCGGCGTAACAAAAATCAAACCGGAGCCGGATCGCAAGAAATCACATAAGAAACAGGTCCGTAGTTAGTTAAGGAAGCTCTGCACAACTAGCTTTGAAGCGTTACCTTTCACATCGAGCGCAACCTCGGCGTTCAGATCTTTGTTGGTGAGCTGATTGCGAGGGGTTTTCCGCGCTCCGGAGCGCTCCAACCAGACATATGGCCTTCATCGGCCCGGTGTTTCAAGCTTTGCGCAAAGCTCTGCGAGCCATCCATAAATTGCCCAAAGCAAACAGCGTGGTGATCTGGGCGATGTTCTTCGGCAAACCACGATAGCGCGTCTTCATGTAACCGAACTGCCGCTTGAGGATGCGAAACGGGTGTTCGACCTTGGCCCGAATACCCGCCTTCAGGCGTTCGATCTGATCGTATATCGCGTCCAACGAATCACTCAGATCCAGTTTCCTGCGCTTTGCCGGTCGCATTGCAACATGCCAACGCACCGCCTCAGGCTCACAACGCTTTTCGATACCCTGATATCCGGCGTCTGCGTACACATCCGTTTCTTCACGATGCAGCAACGTCTGGGCTACGGTAATGTCGTGAACATTGGCCGCCGTTCCAATGACCGTATGGACCAGGCCCGAATCGGCGTCCACGCCGATATGCATTTTCATCCCGAAGTACCAGTTGCCACCTTTCTGCGTTGATTGCATTTCAGGATCGCGCGTGCCGGAGCCATTCTTTGTCGAACCGGGCGCGGCGATCAGGGTGGCGTCGACTGCCGACCCAGCCTTAAGCATCAGGCCTTTCTCCGTCAGGATTTCATTGACCAGCGCCAGCATTTGCACCGCCAGACCGTGCGTTTCCAGCAGATGGCGGAACCGGAGAATCGTGCTTTCATCCGGCAAGCGGACCATCCCGCCGTCGAGACCCGCGAACTCGCGATACAGCGGCACGTCATAGAGTGCCTCTTCCATGGCAGGGTCTGACAGACCGAACCATTGCTGCATGAAATGAATCTGCAGCATCGTCGCAATCGGGAACGGCGGCCGACCGGTTTTGCCCGTGGGATAGTGCGGCTCGATCAGCGCAATCAGCTTCAACCAGGGCACAACGCGTCGCATCTCATCGAGAAATTCCCGCTTGCGCGTGCGCTTCGTTGACAGATCCAGACCAAGACCAAGTTGCGTCATTACACTGCTCCCCACCTAATTGGCTCTGCTTCCAGGATAGCTCAGCAGCAACGCAATGCCAGGACTTTTGCAGACCTTCCTTAACCATAGGGTGCGACGTCACCGCCTGAGAACCCGGAGTTCTGTCAAGCGACTTGAGAGCCGGGATGGCCTCGGACGAGAGCTGGATTTACATGGTGACCTCCAAGAGCGGGGACCAGCACGGATCGGACGCCCCCCGTCTGTACGATAGCGATTACCTGGGCCCTCTGCCTGGGCTCGTTGTCTCGCGACGCATCAGTCCTGAGGGTGGTCCTCGCGGTCGATCTCGGCGGCAGCCTGTCCCCAGATCTGCTCGTCCTGGCCTTCTGGGGTACCCGCGCGCTCCCATAGTTCGCGGGCCCGGCGCAGTATCCGGGCTTCCCTCTCTGAAGTCGGCTCGCGTTCTTCAACCGTCGCACCCCGCGCATCGACATGGACGCTCGTGACGTCATATCCGTCAGCGAGCTGATGCCAGACCTTGACCTTGTTCATCTCTTCAAACTGACGGGTGGCGGTGTTGATCGCCTCTTCTTTTGTGCCTTTGGCCACGGTAATACGCATCAACTCACTGTGATGGGGATGGCCGCGATGATCAGTGAACGTCTTATGGAAGATCACCTCATAAGGCCGTCGCTCGGACACACCGCCGCTTAACGCAGTCAGTGAAATGATGCCGATCAGGTGCTGGTCTCCACGATCGAGGACGGCCAGACGCTGCACATGATTCTGGCGCATGATCGTTTCGGCGTCTTCGGCCCGGTCATCCTCGAAGCAGAAGAGGATCTCGGCCGACATCGCCTCACGCACGGTCATCTTGCTGACGTCGCGGGCATCCGCGACGCCGCGCATCGTGATATCGCGGTCGGTAATCATGCCGATCACCCTGTTGTTCAGGCACACCGGCAGGGCACCGATATTTTCCTTTTTCAGCTTGCGAGCTGCCGCGTCGAGGGTTTCCCCAGCCTGAACGCAAACTGGCTCTTTCATCACATCTCTGACTAACATGACCTTACCCCTTACGGGCTGTAGTGAAAGGACGTGCCCGCAAACGCAGTGAGCAGCAAATCTCAGGCCTCACAGGCTGCGCGTCGGTGAGTGTGGACGTGACGGGCTGTTCGTTACCCGATGGTTCTGGTGGGTGACTTCTTCCCTCGACTGCGGCTTTGGGTGGGTTGACCTCGGCCGCGTCGACCGCTCTTGCCGCCAGTTAGGCGATGACCTTTTGATCGTCACACAATTGTCGTAGGATGGAATAATTGAGACATCACAGTCGGGCCGCCGAGCGACGACAAGGAGCGACATGTCATGCACGCTGATCCCGTGGAATACAAGACATCGACCATCATGCCTCTCGCTCCAATTTCCATGCCAGGCTACGCCGCAACCGCGATAGTCACGCACCGGAACGGCAAACGCGAAACATTCGGCATTCTTGGTTACTTCGCGTCCGAAAGCGCGGCATGCATGTTTGCCGTTGAATACGCAAAAGCCCATATCGACGGTCGGCAACACCCGAGGCCGCCGTTTTCCCTTCGGTAAAACTGCGCGGACCGTTTGCTTTCTAATGCGCGTTGCCCCGCTTTTCGCAGCGTCGTTTCGCATCCAGATCGCAATCGCAGCCGCCCATTTGCCGTGATCGCATGACTCTCACAGAGTGGCGTGGCAGCGCTCGCGCCTAGCTTTCCGTCGTCGCATACCGGGGCAGGCTGATCGTGAAGACGCAGCCGGTGCCTGGCACATCGCGCACGCTCAGCATCCCGTTATTGGCCTCGACACTACGCCGCGTGATGGACAGTCCCAGTCCCAGTCCGGTTCTGTCCTCGCCATTCTGGGTAAACGGCAGGAACATCCGTTCTGCATCTCCGGGCGGCAGACCGCCGCACTGGTCTCTCACATCGATCAGGATGCGATCCGACACGGCATACGTGTCCAGCGTCACCTCGCTGTGAGGGGGGGTGAACTTGAAGGCGTTCTGCAGCAGGTTTCCGACCGCCGAGTAAAGCTGGTCATGGTCTCCACTGACGGCGAGTCGCGGGTCCACCGCGGACACCTTCAATATGCATCCGCGAACCTGGGCCGCAAGGTCGGCGGCACGTTTGACTTCCGCAATGAATTCACCAACGGAAAACATCCTGGATTGCACGGAAATTCCTGCTGACGTCCGGACCTCATCCAGTGAATGCGCGATCAGATCGCGCAGCCCGTCCAGGCTGCGCTCCAGCACCGCCCCCGTGGCGCCGGACAGACTTAAGTTTCCGGTTTTGGCGGCGGTAAACGCGAGCGTGGCAGTCTGAAGCAGGTTACGCAGTTCGTGGGCGAAGAATCCCAGCCGTTCATGCAGCTCAATGGCCTGCCTGCCCGCCACTGCAAAATCGCGCTGGTAGCTGAATTCGGTGACCGCATCGGCTATCGCATTGTCCAGACAGCGGTTGAGGGTGCGGAACTCGTCGATCTGGAATGGCGCATCGCGCTCGTAAGCCAGATCGGTAACGGCCTGGCACAGGTCGCCGTAGTCGTGCACGACCTGATCTACCGAGAACCCGAGCGCCAACAGTTCCCGCCCGTGCTGTGCGGCTGACTCGCCAATTTCCGATAACGACGCTCCACCGCCCGAGGGTCCCGAAATCCGGCGGCTGTCCATCGGCTCCGATGTCTGCTCCATCCGCAGCGTCCTGATGAGCTGGTCCAGGAACAGCGGCACCCCATTCTGGAGTTGCTGCGCAGTTGCCGCCCGCGCGGGCCGTTGCGCGACCTTAGCCCGGCATCTTTCTATCAGCTCATGGCGATTGTTAGCCAGGAAAACGTGCATCATGATGCAACCCCCGACGCCAGTCTTCGGCACTTCATTAGTGGCCAGCTGTCGCGGCCAGACGCTGTCTGCGGCGACGCCGTCATTGTCCCGGACAAAATTGCTCAACCCCGTCCAGGGCAAATGTTTGTGCGCGGCAGTCGCCGTGACCGGTTGATTTTCCGGCAACAGCTACCTTTCACCTGCGTGTAGATACATCTTACGCGCGCTGTGCGTTCTCGCGGGGAAGCGGCGTGGGCGGCATCCAGATTCGAGGTGCGCCGGCCGCTGCGCGTCAACGCTCCGGTGCAGGACAGTCAGGCGGCACGATGGCTTCGCATAGCGCGGCGTGATTTTTGCTGCTCCTTCCTGTTCAAGGCAAACCAGGGGCGGGAAAAGTGGACCAACAGGAGCAACGGCCTCTGATCCTCCTCGTCGACGATGACAGGCTGACGGCGGCGGCATGGACCACCGTCCTTCGCATGAACGGGTTCGAGGTCGTCTGGGCACCTGACGGTGGCTCGGCTTGGGCCCTGGCGCGCATGGGCCGGCCGGATCTGCTGCTGACCGACTGGGACATGCCTGGTATCGACGGCCCCGAGCTATCCCGGATTTTCCGGAAGGATCCGGTGCTGGCCAGCGTGCCGATCATTCTGGCTTCTTCCTTGAGCCTGCCGCCTGCCGGCCCCCCTGATTTACACAATCTGTTCCTGCAAAAACCGGTCGATGCCATCGCACTGTTGACCGCGGTATCCGCGCTTGCGGTTGTAGCTGTCGCAACTGACACGTCGCAAGCAGATGATGCAAGGCCGGATGACGAGCTTCCGGGCGACCAGCAATAGTCAGACATCTGCGGTGCGCGCAACATCCGTTGCAAACGTCCAATAACCGCATCGCATATGAATGAACGGTTTCGAGCGATGCCCATAGTGGTCGCCAGCCGGCGCCCACTACCCCGACCGGCTCTAGGCGTACCAAACGATTGCGACGAAATGGCAGGCCGAACCCGCCAGCACGAACAGATGCCAGATCGAATGGGCGAACTTCAGCCGGCTATCCATCAGGAAAAAAGCGACCCCGCCGGTGTAACAGGCAGCGCCTGCCAGCAACCAGGCCAGACCCGCTGTGGGCAGCAATGCGAAGAGCGGCCATGCGACGGCGAGCACCGCCCATCCCATCGCGAGATAGAACCCCGTCGACAGAAGCGGATGCGCGAGCTTGCCGAACGCCTGTAATGCGATGCCAGCTACCGCCAGGGTCCAGATGACGAGCAGCAGTGCCGTGCCTTCGTGTCCGGACAGGACACCGAGCGCAAAAGGGGTGTAGCTACCGGCGATAAACAGGTAGATCGTGCAGTAGTCAAGCTTCATGCAGAGTCGCTTGGCCCGACCGGGCGGCAGCCCGTGGTACACGGCCGATGTTGCGTACAGCAGTACCATCGTCGACAGATAGGCCGCGGCGGCCGGCATTGGCACCCGGTTCGAAGCGGTACGTGGCAGCGGCCAGACGACGAACCCCATGACGACGACGAGTATCAGTCCGGCAGCGTGAATGAGCGTGTTCGCCACCTCTTCGCCGAGCGTCTGCATCCGAACGTCGTCCCGTCTCATGGCCCACCGGGTAAAGAAATCTGCTTCGTATTATCCGCAGGAGGGCAGGCGTGGCAAAGCGGCGTGTCGCGGGAAGTCCGCCAGCATCCCGTCATCGGTGCGGGAGGAACTACTGGAGATGTCTGGGCCGACGCGTAACTGTTCAGATCCATCAGCCTGCCGTCCGGTCCCAGGTCTCTTTCCGCTGCATCAATCAGTGAAGCTGTTCCAGGATTCCCATTACCGCATAATAAGAAATTAAAATTCTGTGAATCAGATATCTCGTATAGCGCGTCGCCCGCCGCATTGCGCGGGCCGGTTATTGATTCTCATTGGCAATAAAGCGGCATGAACTGCGCCGGGTAATTAAGATAATCAATCAGCAAGGACGGTCGGTATTGTTGACGGCGGGACAGCGATATCCCTTTTTCCGCCACAATATCGACAGTTCAGGCCGATCCAGACGTCCTTCATGTCGAGTCAATGTAATGTTTCTGTAAAATACGCCGAACGCAAAACACCAAAAAGGGCTGGAGGTGAAGGACCATGGCGGATGATCACGAACAGGAAGAGTTTTTTCATATCCGGAAAATGGTGCTTGAACTCGAGCGGTTAATCCAGAACGGTGATATTAAGGATCGGAAAAAAAGCAGTAGCGCAACCCGATTACTGGCGAAAGCGGATCGATGCGTTGCTCGCTACACCGGCGCTTTCCGAGTCCATCGCGGCGCGGACTGCGGCGTTACTCGTACAACTGGATCGGATTGCGGATGCGCTGAAGAAAAGCGGGTAATTGATACGATGCTGGATAATCAGCACCTACACTGAAGCTGTAACAGACAGTCGAAGTCGGCAGGGAGTTTGCCATGATCGAATCCTGGATCGGCGTGATCGTTGGGTCGTTCGCGCTCGCAATCGCCGCCACGCTGGTCGTGGGGCACTATCGGCGCGAGCATGTACGGGAACGCCTGCTCAGGCGGATGGACCATCGCCACAGATGGGAGGTGACGCGGCGCCGGCATTGACACCGCTAGTCGTCTCCTGCCCGTTCGTCTCGGTAGCCATGTCGACCTGCATTTTCCACAGGCTCGGCGACGGGCGCCTGTTGAGCTGACAACCACTGAAATGACCTCTCAAGACCAGGACCCAATCGGGGCCGCCCCGTCGAGCCTCACGGTGCGGGCTGCGGCAGGCCAGCTAAGGATCATTCCGGTCTGGCAGGCTCTGGGTCAGCACGCCGCGCACGCGAAACGCATCCGGGTTCATTGCAGCAGGAAGCAAGACTTCTTCGAAATGACGGTCACGTTCGAGTCAGTGTCACCCACGGCACTGACCGACATCACCCGGCGGTTGAGCGCCCAGCCATGGGTTGTCGCGGCCTCCCTGCACACCGCACCGGCATCCCCGCCACGCGGTGACAGCTAGATCTGCACGCGCATAAAAAATGGATGGTCAGCCTTAGTTTTGCAACCTCAATGTGTGACCTAAGATAGAAGGGCTTGCGCAAATGTATCCGGGCTCGAAATGGGCGCGGATGAAGCGCCCGGCCCTCGATGAGAAGCCGCGCCCGACTGTCCTTAAAAAGCCATCAGTCTGCGGGACTGGATTTTGTGTCAGGTGTTCAGCCGGGCCGTGTGCCGTTTATCTTCATCACAGGTTGATGGTCGCAAAAGCAGGCAGGAAGTGTTGATCAGGCGGGACGCGGATTTGCGCGATACTCGCCGCCTCTGGCCAGGATC
This sequence comes from Paraburkholderia phytofirmans OLGA172, assembly GCF_001634365.1. Taxonomy (NCBI): domain Bacteria; kingdom Pseudomonadati; phylum Pseudomonadota; class Betaproteobacteria; order Burkholderiales; family Burkholderiaceae; genus Paraburkholderia; species Paraburkholderia phytofirmans. The sequence goes on along the minus strand of NZ_CP014578.1, from coordinate 2,301,580 downwards.
GCCCACACGATTCTGGCCATTTTGTTGGCCAGCGCGCAGGCGACGACATTGGTGTGACGGCGTCGCAGCAGAGCCTGCACCCATACGCCGAGCGCATCGGCACGCCTGTGGACGCAGCGCAACACAGCGCGTGCGCCCTGCACCAGCAACGATCGCAAGTGCCTGTCACCGCGTTTGGAAATGCCCAGCAGCGTCGCCCGGCCCCCGGTCGAGTGCTGTCGTGGCACCAGGCCCAGCGACGCGGCGAAGTCACGGCCGCACCTGAATCCATGCACGTCACCGGCCATCGCAAGCAGACTGCTCGCGGTCATCGGGCCGATTCCCGGAATGGTAAGCAACCGCTGGCCGGCTTCGTTCTCAGCCAACTGACGTCTGAGTTCGGTTTCGAGTTCAGCGATTTCGTTGCTGAGTTGGCCGTGGCGCCGATGCAGACGCAGCAGCAGGCTCACCATTGGCGGCGGCAGCGCGTGAGCCGGATCATCGAGCAGCACGGGCAGGCGCGTGATGGCAACCGATCCGATCGGCAGGCTGACGCCGAACTCCAGCAAAAAGGCATGAATCTGATTACTCGTCGCCGTGCGCTCGCGCACCAGTGCTTCGCGCATCCGATGCAGGGCCAGCAGGATCTGCTGCTCAGGCGTCTTGACGGCGACAAAGCGCATCGACGGACGCGAGGCTGCCTCGCAGATCGCCTCGGCGTCGGCGAAGTCAGTCTTGTTATCCTTGACGAACGGTTTGACGAACTGCGGCGCGATCAGGCGCACCTCGTGTCCGCACGCCCGGAATTTGCGCGCCAGCCAGTGCGCACCGGCGCACGATTCCATGGCGACTGTGCAGGCGGGGCAATTGGCAATCTGGGTGTACAACTGGCTGCGCGATGCCTTCCTGCGCCACAACTCGTGCCCATGAGCGTCTTGCGCGTGAACGAAGAAGCAGTGTTTGCCCAGATCGATACCGATCAACGTCGCGTTTGCCATGATGGCCTCCCGGAAAAGGAAACGGCCCGATCAGCGTAAGCCGATCGGGCCGTTTCGGTCAGGCTGACCATCTCATTAAGCCAGGGCGGAGGAGGCTCTGGCTGAGCGGCTTCAGTCGGTCGAAAGGACCAGCAGAAGCCGGGGGCGGCCACTGCGCCTGAGAGCGCCGCAGCCGATTACAGACTAACGTGGTTTTGTTGTCGGTTAAATTGATGTTTACCGTTATCGGGTCCGCTTGGACCTGATGATCAGACCTGCAGCGCCGCTAGCGGGCCGTAGGAGGTCTGACGCTGCCGGTTTCGGCCAGACATTGATTGCCTGCAGAAATTGTGGACGACCGCAGGCCAGATGGGTGATGTTCCTTTCCTGATCGTGCAGCGATCTGCTGGCTTACGAATTGGGCAAGCGGGTCATGAGGTGAAATTCCAGGTTGCTTTCCGGAAAGGCTGTCAGCAGTAGCTGGCCTTCGCGCGGGCGGCGGCCAGTTCGGCATCGTATTTCGACGGTGGGTATTGCGCCGCGTCAAGCGCGCCACGCGCCGAGACCAGGGCCGCGCGCAGCGAGCGCCGATGCAGCGCGCCTCTCGCGGCATTCACACGCAGGCACTCGAGCGGTCCAAGCAGCCCGTCCGCCTTCAGACTCGCCTCGACCTCGTTGACCACGGTGAATGCCGAGGTCAGCTGACCACCCTGGCCACGGGCGAGCAACACCCCATGCAGGAAATCAATTCTCTGGTAATGATCCTCATACATAACCGTCCTTTCTGGTCTTCGCGCATGTGTATTTGTAGTACATTTTCTGGCAAAATGTTGCATTGATGTGTGCGCCAGGCAAGATAACTCCGCCCGGAAACCGGCGGGCCTATGCGGCATTGGGAATCCCTGCCACCCGGACGGGTTTTGGGCAGGGACGCCTTCCTGATTCACTGCTGCTTGATGGCATTCCGCAAGCAAGCCCCGGTGGTTGAATCCATTGGATATTGGAGACGTCTCCGTTTCTGTTGGCAGACGTTTGAATGAACGCGCGAATCCTCCCGAAGCAGAACTGCGCCGAACAAAAGCCCGCCATTGGGACAGACTACATAAGTGCCGTGCGGGAACTACACCGTATGAACCGCATTTACGACAGCTTACGGAGCATGAACAAGGTCCTTGTTTATGCACTGCAGCGCATAAGCGCTTTTAGATACAGTTCCGGGTTGTACGCATTAGGGGTAAGCATCTGATTTGTACCGTTCCCCGCTTTGCGTAGAAGATGCAATCATCGGCTGCGACGGACACGAGTGACCGACTCTGTCCACAAACAGCCCGAGAATGGACACAGTGCCTCAGACAGTCGAGTTACCTGCCAAGCGCCAGAACCGACGGCATCCATTGGAATGGAAGCGATCGGTCGTAGAGCAGACGCTTGAAACCGGCGCGTCAGTCGCCAGGGTCGCCCGCGACAACAGCATCAACGCCAATCAGGTGTGGGCCTGGCGCAAACTGTACGCCCAGGGTCTGCTGGTCGAAGATGCGCAGGCGGAGATCATGTTGCCCGTCGTTGTCGATGGACGGTCCGATCGTCCGGCGGCCCATGCGCTGGAGGCGACGAACGCGCCGGCACCTCCGCAGGCTGCAAACGGCAGCATTCAGCTTCAGCATGGCAATACGTCGGTCCGGATAGAAGGCGTGCCCGACGCGACGATATTGCGCCTGGTCCTCGAGCGGATTCTGCGATGATCGGGCCGCCTGCAAACACACGGATCTGGATCGCTGCCGGCGTCACTGACATGCGCTCCGGCTTCAATTCCCTTGCGGCGAAGGTACAGATGGTGCTTGAGAAGGATCCATACGGCGGCCATGTTTTTATCTTCAGGGGCCGCCGTGGTGATCTGCTGAAGGCGTTGTACTGGAGCGATGGCGGCCTATGTTTATTTGCGAAGCGTCTTGAGAAAGGGCGTTTTGCATGGCCCCGCGCCGACACCGGCGTCGTGGCGTTGAGCACCGCTCAACTATCGCTCCTGCTCGAAGGGTTTGACTGGCGACAACCGGTCGAGGCAGCACGCCCGCGCAGTGCTTTGTAAACGTCTGTTACCCGATGATCCGCATGTAGCAGATGGTCGTAAACTGTCGCAATGGATCTGACCGATACCGACCTGCCCGACGACATTGATGCGCTCAAGGCGCTGGTGCGCGCGCATGCGGCGTCAGCTCATGCAAACGCGCAGCGGGTCGTCGAGTTGCAGGACCAACTCAGCTCCCGCGTAATCGAGATCGAGCATCTGAAGCTGACGATTGCGAAGCTGCGCCGCATGCAGTTCGGTCGCAAGTCTGAGAAGGTGGAGCGTCAGATCGAGCAGCTCGAACTGCGACTTGAGGACCTGCAGGCCGATGAAGGTGCGGCCGCCCAGGCTGATTCGAAGAAGGCGCATCAACGCCGCGAGAGCGCCTGTCGCAAACCGCTGCCCGATCACCTCGAACGCGAAGAGCGTGTGCATCGGCCCCTCGAGGAAGACTGCCCGGAATGCGGTGGCACACTCAAACCGTTGGGCGAAGACGTTTCCGAACAGCTTGAATACGTGCGCGCGCACTTCCGCGTCATCCGTCACCGCCGTCCCAAATTCGCCTGTTCGTGCTGCGACTGCATCGTGCAAGCCGCTGCGCCGAGCCGGCCGATCGATCGCGGCCTGCCCGGTCCAGCTTTGCTCGCCCACATCACGACATCGAAGTTCGCGTACCACATCCCGTTCTATCGCCAGTCCGTCATGTACGCGCGCGACGGCGTCGAGATCGAACCGGGCACTATGGGCCACTGGCTGGGCAGTCTGACCTGGCTACTCAACCCGCTGGTCGACGCGGTGCGCCGCCATGCACTTGGCGGCAGCAAGGTTCACGCCGACGACACACCGCTGCCGGTGCTTGCGCCGGGCAATGGCAGGACGAAGACTGGCCGGCTCTGGGTGTATGTGCGCGATGACCGGCCCAGCGGTTCGGACGAAGCGCCGGCGGTCTGGTTTGCCTATACACCGGATCGTCGCGGCGAACACCCACAGCGTCACCTTGCCAACTTCACGGGCGTACTGCAGGCAGACGCGTTCGCCGGTTATGCGGATCTGTATCTGGGCGGTCAGATTCACGAAGCCGCGTGCATGGCGCATGCGCGTCGAAAGCTACACGATCTGCACGCTCTTCGGGCATCGCCGATCACCAGCGAGGCACTCGAGCGCATCGGCGCCCTCTATCGCATCGAAGAGCACATTCGTGGCAAGCCGCCTGAAGAACGACGGCGCGTTCGCCAGGAGAAGGCTGTGCCGCTGCTTGAAGACATGAAGCGGTGGTTCGAGACGACGCTTCTCACACTCTCCGCGAAGTCGGACACCACCAAAGCGATCCAGTATTCGTTGAATCGCTGGCCTGCGCTGGTCTATTACTGCAGTGATGGTCAGGCCGAGATTGACAATCTGATTGCCGAGCGCGCATTGCGCGGGGTGGCTATCGGAAGACGGAATTTTTTATTTGCCGGTGCGGACTCAGGCGGTGAACGTGCGGCTGCGATGTACAGCCTGATCGGTTCTGCCCGCCTGAACGGCATTGATCCAGAAGCCTACCTGCACTACGTCATCGAACGCATCGCAGATCACCCGGTGAACCGGATCGACGAACTGTTACCCTGGAACGTCGCTCCTTTGCTCCCCGCTGCCTCACACATCGATCCCGTTCGCTAGCAGCCGATCCCCTCACACGTCAACGTAATCCGCGACGGTGCAGGTCGAATGCTTACAGAACTGGGTCCAGACGGAAAGCGCATGGGAATAAAGAAAAGGCCGGCCACTCCTCGCTACCCGTACCAAAAAGGTGTTGGTTTTTGGGGCTGATTAACTCGGAGACCCGCGACCCATAAGGGATTGTGGATCTTTTTCTTGCCGGAGATATTTCCGGGAGGCGGGACGATGCGTGAGCGCACGACGCTGAAGGTCGGCGTGGCTAGCTTTCCAGCCAAACCTCATGTCCGAATTGCCATGATAAATAACGCTTGAGCGCCCGGATATCCTGTTCCGTTCCCGGAATGAGGATGACTTTCACGAAGAACGACTCTCACCTTCAGCGTCGAGTTCAGCGAAAAATGCGTCCGCGTCACGGAAGTTGCCTGCCCGAATGTCTTTCTGGCCTAGAGCGAGAATTTTCAGAAGCGCGAGCGTTTGTTGCTGGTCCTCATAGCACTGGGCGTCCTGAACAACGACACGGGCCTTGCCGTTCTGGGTGATGAGGACCGGCTCGCCACTCTCGGTGATAGTCTTCACCATCTCGGCCGTATGGCTCTTAAGGTAGCTGATGGGCTTGATTTGACTGGGTTTCACAGTCGTCTCTCCTGACGGTGGTGTAAATACGATACCAAATTTAGTCTGACGCTGGCCTTCAGCGGACCTCGCATGAAAACGGCACCCTGAAAGCTACTCAGCAATACTGCTGCTGTGCTGGTAGAGAAACTCCGCCTTGACTTCCCGTGTCTGGCACTTAAACGTATTCGGGTAACCGCGAGACAAAAGAGATGGCAACAGATAAACCGAGCCTGATTGCTGCCGCGCGACATTCCGACTCTACCAGGTCTCGGCATCGGCTTCACGCGGAACCGGTCGTTGATGAGCCATTGTTGGCCGCTCAGCGTTGATGACCGCTATGGCCGAAATACGGATGTGTGCACTGCTAAGACCATGATTTGAGGCTGCTGCTGGAATAGATGACTTATCAGGTTTGTGACTTGACTCGCGAGGCTGGGTATTGGAGCTCAGCGCGAGTCGGATCCAACTGGATCGGAAGCCATACCGTCGCGTCTTCACCTTGGCGAATTACGGCTCTCCGTCTTCGATTCGGCTACACCTTCGTCGACCGTCTTGACTGAAAAAACCTGCGAAGAACCTAAAGGCAACCGCCAACTCCGCAGGGCGACAGTTGGCCCAGCGACAACTCAACGCCCAATGCGGGAAATTGTCGCTCGCCTCGTACGTCCCAGTATGTTATGCCAGACGACATTTCGACGACCATCACCTCGCGTGCCCCACCTTCGAGATAGGCTGCTATTTTCAGATCGGTCCTGTGTCCAACGTGTTTCGGGTCGAGCACCTCGACGCATAGGTCCGGCACGAAGGGCAATGGTTCGTTTAATTCAATTCCTTGCCAACGCTCAGGAGGTGCCCAGACGATGGTCGGCACCCGCACACCGAATGTGTTGGTTATCACCGGAACTTCACAGCAGACTCTCGTACCCAGCTTATTGACGAGTTGCGTCGCGACGGCGCTGGTGAGGGCTCGGAATGGACCGCTTGGACGCGGCTTCATGATGACCTCGCCACGATCGTCGAGCTCGTGCCAATGCCAGCCAGGGATGATTTTCCCAGCAGCAAGGTCTCGCCAGCGCTCAGCCAGATCAACTGCGTCAGGTCGGGATTCTGGTTTCATAGGGGGCGCTGGACGGTATGTGGTTCCTGCGAGGAATCTCTAACCATGGGGGGGGAAACCACTGACTGTTGTGCGTCTGACGAAAGGGGCGACGGGAATATTGATCACGCGTTTTCCGACTGCGGTTATGCTACGCATAGCTCCCGGACGTTTCCTGCATTCACTTCTGACGCTATCGCCGCGTATTCGGGAGCCGGCCCTCGCGAGACGGCATGCTGCTCGCGGTCATCCAGATCAAATGTGCCTGCCTCGAGGTGAGCGTTTGTTCAAAAGAAGCATTCGTCTTTCATATTCTCACGCCTGTTAGCACGGTCCGAACCGTCGCCTCATCATCATTATCTCCACCCGGCAAGAAAATCCGTCCAGTCCGACAGGTGCGCGCAGTCCATCGGTTCAGGGTCATCTTCGACAAGAGGGCGCGTCGAGCCTGCTAGGTTGCGCTGAAAGAGCGTTCGTGCGGGCTCAGGGATCTCTCTTAATCGTACGTATGGTATGCCTGAGCCGCCGTAACTTCTGTGGATCGGGACGTCAGGCGATTGGGGGCGTGGCGGAAGCTCTTCCTGGCCGGACAGCACGACAGTGATGCATCGCGCGACGAGGTCCCATACACTCGCCGCCATCCGTGGATAGCCTGTCAGAGATGCTGCGCCAATATTGCCGAGTATGTCATCGTGCAGTTCGACCTCGTAGTTCGCCAGTGCGCCGGATTTGACGTTCGATATGTCAGCATGCGCGAGTATTCGCCTTCCACTTTCGTGACCACCGGGCAGCAACTCTACAGTTATGCGAAGCATTGTTTTTGCCTCCTTGTTCGTACGCGAAAATCAATCCTTGTAGTGATATACCTCTCGCGCATCGCGCGGATGCTGTATCCGTTGTACGTCTCAGGATCTCCATTACTGAAGCCTCAATCCGTGTGGCATTACGCGCAGCGATGGTTGCTGCCAACGTGACGACTGGATTCTGGAAGTTCAATCTCCGTCAGTCAGGCAAAAAAAACAGACCAAACTAGGTATGTCGAACAGAAAATTGGCACTAACCGTAAGACGAAGTCAGGTGGACAACTGGACCTAAGATCGTTATCTGTATAAGCGATGTTAAATATCCTTTATAACAGACGCGTGCGAGACTGCGTGTATCGCATATTTTTATGTATTGATGTTGGACAATAGCGGCGTAGACGCAGAGGCGTTTGGTTCGGCGATCTCGTGATGGGCCACGGTGTACTCAAGGCTGGCCTCGCCAGATTGCGGCGGCCGACATTTTCGGCACAGGACCGCGAGGTAGTCCACGGTTACCGTTCTCACGACCAAACTGCTCTCGTGCACATCGAAGCTCTCCAGGTAGGTGAGATGGAACTCCGCCATATCCACTGGCGCCGCACATTTCGAGCAGGGCTCAATGGGCCCGAGTCCCGGGCGGCGAATCGGGACGCCCTCTCTGGCCATCACTAGGGCGCGCCGGGCGGTGCCACAGACTTGGCTGCAGTAGCATTCGAGACCCTCGCTTCCCGATATTTCGACCTCAGTTTCGCCTTCGTGATAATGAACGCGGTCCCATTCCCTCGATATAGAGAACAGCGCGGCGCGGAATCGCCGCTTGCAGGTGAAGCATTCGTATTCATCGTCGAACTGGTCCACAGTTCCTCCAACTGAACCTACCATGCGAAAGGACTGGTACGAGCAGCGATTTCAATCGTGCGCCCCAGCCAATAAATCGCCTCTCGGAGACTCTCGTTGCGCCAACAATCTGCGAAGACGAGTGCGCTGTACTGCACTAAGTCAAGCCCTGTACTAGTCCCCAACATCGCGCCATTGTGCAGAAGCTACCGTGCCTGGATTTCATGTAGCCACGATTCAATCTGCGCACGCGCATCAGGCGAGCTAATGCCGCTCTCGGATGAGAGATGAACGAAATGTTGGCAATACCCGATCGGAACGCCCAATGCCCGGTCGTCGAGCGCAAGCCATGTGAGGACATCGCGAGACCAGACGTGGCGCAGAATTTTTGATACCCGGTCGGTGCCGTCTCGCGCCTCTCCCAGTTTGGTCCTGACTCGCAGAGTATCGTCGACCACCCGATAACGGAGGCCGTCGGGTAAAAAGGGGAGAATGCCTTCCCGGCCGACATGCTTCAGCCAGGATGTGGTCAGTACAATCTGAACATGTGGGTATGGCGCAAGTAGCTCGATAAGTATCGGCGCGAATTCAAACAGTTTTCCTCCGCTCTCGAGACTGATGTCTCCTGCGTCATCAATGACCGCAGAACCAGCATGTAGTGTTCCGTCGATATCCAGGTAGAGGGCCGGCGCTTGCGCGTCGAACACGAGTTGAGCCATGGTCACGGGGCCTGGACATCAATCACAAACGCCGGGTCGAAGTCCGGATTCTCGAAGGTAACAGGCGTAGCATTTGTCGAGTGACGGGTGGGATAACCCCGAGGGTTGCATATGACTCTGCATCTGTCGACCCTATAGTCTGCTGAGCGATGGATATGCCCGTGTATCCAAACGTCCGCCTTTTCGACCAGCGGTGTCAGGTCGCTCGCGAAACACGCAGACAAGACGTCGTCCGAGTATTCCGAAGGAACCGATCGAGGGTGCGGCGCATGGTGAGTCACGACCACCGTTCTGCCATCAAACGGAGCGCTCAGTCGACTCTCCAGCCAGGTCCTGGACGTCACATGTTCAGTCGCGGCATTGCGTGGTGCAAATTCGTGCAGGGCGCCGTATCGTATAAGTCTATGGTCGTTCATGCTAATTTCTGCCTCGCGCATCGCCACTGCCTTCCACTGCGGACGCAGTTCATAGTCTGTCCAGAGACAGCACCCGAGGAATCGAATGCGATCACTGATAAATTCATCGCGCTCAAGGAAGTGCAACGGCGTCCCGGCCAGGTTTGTACGTAGCTGATGCTGGACCGTGAAAAATTCGTTGCCGTAGAGCTCATGATTGCCGTGGACGTACAACACCGGGACCGCACTCTGACCGTACAAACCAATAGCTTTGGTGCGAGCATGAATGTCCCCGGCGAGAACGAGCAGGTCAACGCCCGGTGCCAGCGCTAGCGCTTCGCTCCCTGGTGCGCCATCTCTGAAATGTTCATGATGCAGGTCTGACGCAATCTGTATGCGCAATTTACCTATCCTCTAAATGTTGGGCATCGATAGATGTACTGAACCCGCCTTGTCCATTAATCGCACGGGAGATCGAGCTGTCTTTGCCGGCCTGGCGTCTGGTCTCGCCAAGGCGACTGCAGAGAACCCCTTTCGATGAGTCGTAGTCACAGAGCAGTGAAGGCCGACGTTCACCGGCGCGTTGTTCTCCCGCGTTTTGGTGCGGCTTTCCTAAATACAAGGTATCTCAATGCATTCCGCAGCCATAACACTAGCAAACCGGCCAGCAATACGATTACGACGGGAAACGCCAGCAGAAAGGCTTGATGTGCAGTAATCTGTGTCAAACAAATGCCTCCCGGTCGAGAATAATTGAGCGGGGTTTGTTGTAGGAGGAGCGCCCTTTGAAGGGCTGCGCCTCCCCATGGTGTCCATACTCATCGCTGTTGCGCCGTATGCGAGGGCGCGAGTAGCGCTGACAAGATCAATCGAACCACGTCCCATATTCCATCCTCGGGCTTGTAGCCGAGCGGTTCAAGATCGAAGCGGGGAGAATCAACCAACAGAATGCTCGCGTTCGCAACGCCGGATCGCATCACAACATCGAAGCGTGCGACTGGAACGCGCCAACTGTCCGGGTGGTGTGCGCCAACGTAAACGGAGTAGCTGTAACACTCGCCATCGTCGGCATTTTTTCGCAAAGGTGCGGGCGCATCCGTCCTCATATATTTCCTGACCGCCTCCAGCGCCTCTATCGCTCGGTGCCCGAAAGATCTCCCGCACCGAGCGGGCGAACCTAGGCCTTGCTGTTCCGCAATACACGGAGGCGGCAACTCACCGTGCTGCCACTCGCACGCGGTGACTCGCAGGCGCCATTCACCGTCTAGTGGTGGAGCGCTATCTTCTTGCAATTTCACCCCTTATTGCGGGACACACGTCAACATCGGCACCGCGTCGAATATGCGAACTGTCCGGAAATTTTCAGTCGGACAAAGCGCGGACGGCAAGCAGGCCGATCAGGCATCACTGAAGCGATTATAGGTCGTTTTGATCTTTTATATATTAGCCCGTGAACCGTCGTCGTTCATTGTTTCTGCGCATCGCCGATCAGGGGCGATAGGGTGTCTGTACGCTTGCCGGATTCTGCGTCCCTTGGGTGTTTTATCGTCTGACAAACTGCCCTACGCAATCCGACTTCCATCGCGTCGTCGCGGCGGCGTCATCTGTAAAATGAGCACAGTCCGGTATAACTTGGCCGCTGCTTGCTTCCGGGCTCCGGCAGCACTTGCGGGGAGGCTGGAGAGTGGTCTTGGGCGAGTCATCAGCGCCAATATCCCGGTTCCACACCCACAGCCACGCACTGACGTACGCGCCAGACAACGATTCAGAGACCATCGGGTCTGCGTCGAAGACCACCACACCCCGTGCGTGCGCGTGCCGTCTGCGCGCTTGGACGATGTAGTGATGTTTGGTTTCCTGCAACCCGAAAAAATCGATACACATTTGTGACGTTAACCCGTCAGCCTGCATCCTGCCCAATTGCTCGCAGAAATCCTCTCGTTGTTTTTTCGGAGAACCGTCGGCAGCAGCATTGAGACTAACCTGCTCAGGGTCTCCGTCGACCCACACCCAGGCGCTGACATACGCGCCGTACTCGGACACAAGTACGATTGGCGCCGGGTCAAGGCTGATGTCCCCCGTTCCGTGGTCAAAGATGCGTTCAGCGGCGGCGATGAACGGACTTCCCGCCGACTGCTTCCCGAAAAAGTCGATGAAATGACCGGGAAGCAACCCTTCGCTCTGAAGTTTGGAGAGTTGTAACTCAAAATAGCGTAGTGTTCGAAAACCCATAGCGTAGAGGTATTCGTCGGATATGACGCTGTTTTTCGCCAACTGGGGCCGTGTGCTGGATGGTGGTACGACAGAAATTTTCATGATGCGAGTTGCAGGTAGAGGTAGTTTGGAATGGAAACGTGCTCGGAGGAGAGCTTCTTCTTCGTATAGCGCCACTGTTTAACCTTCGGCGCATTTTCATCGCGAGAAGCGGGTCCGGTGTGCGAGACAGGTGTCAACTGAACCTTCACGGGCGCAGGAGAGGTTTGACGCGATGTGTGCGACGACTCATTTTCGTAGTATGGCGGCAGGTGATGTGCAGATAAGTCGGGAATTCGTCGTTTCGCCGAGATCACGCGCGTCGCCGGTGCTGAAGGCGATAGCGCGTCCTCACGGAAAACTCCAATGCGCCGCTGTTTCGTGCTCGATGAGCTATCCTGCGTCGGATAACCGCTATGCCCGCCTCGCGGGGTGTGGGGCAGAGCTGCGTCGCCGCGCGAGTCCGTCAGTGGAGCGGGGCGGCGCCGCCCGGATAAACACTGCCGCGGCAGTCCTTCCCGGTTGGACATGAATGAGTCTTGGGTATCACCGAGAAGATGTTCATTTGTGTCACGCTGTCAACTACGCTCGCTGTTGCCAGAAGATTGACCTCGACAACCTGGTGCCGCGTCCCGTTCTCCGTTTTAGACAGGACATGGCGCTCGGGTGCACGGTTGTCTAGAAAGCGCACAACAGCTTCCATGAAACCCGAGCGGTCCGGGATGTCAAGCTCGGAACGGTACTTTGCGAAACTGCGGAGATCGCCGACTGGGAGCAGTTCCCGGTAGACATCTAACCCTACTACGACCTCTACCAGGGCGCATCGAGACTCGGCCCACGAATCCAGGAGTGTCCAGAGTTCTGGGTCTCCATAGTCAGCAAACACGAATAGCCAGCAATTGGCAACGTGAAATTGAATGGTCAGCAATGGGCCCAGTGGCGTTTCGTGGCCCCCAGCGTCAAGGAAGCGTAGTCGGCCCGACACTCTCGCCACTCGAGTGAATCCGTATGGATTCGCAAGGTTGGCATGCCAGCTAGTCGCTTCATAAAAGGAGTGTCTCCTTCGATCGGAACGAAGGTTCTGATTTCGGCGCCGCGCAAAAGAAAGGTATCCTTACTATGTGGTGCTTCGTTGAATGGAATTTCAGGGTGTTTAGGGATGTTCATCGTTCGTTTGGTTTAAGGATTTAATAGGGGGTATCGTATAAAAACGTATAAAAAGCATGTAGTTGAAAGACATTTGTTGAGCTGATGTTAACGCGGGTTTCGAGGCCTTGCAACGGGTATTTTTTATACAGTCCGACCTCGAAAGGCGCCGCCCGGATGTGGGGAGTGCAGCGGTCCGTGCTGTGAGTGCGACGGCCGAACGTTTCGGTTGGCCGTGAGCATCGTGATCCTTTTGGTCAATGGGGGACGCGGGTCATGCTTGACATCGCAGATGTGCAGAACCTGGTACCCTCAACCGGGGGTATATGGGCGACCGGATTCACTGTGTGCGTGGTTTGGGAACAGGCGACCGGCGATGTGACGTGATGAAGGCAGTTGATGTGTAACCCGGAACGAACGTCACCGCAGCCATCTTATAAATTCAGACTACGGGAAGCATCGCCACGGCTGTAGATTGTTGTGTTTGTTAAGCCGTCGCGAGGCATAAACAAAACCGCGGCAAACGGTGCTACTGGCGTGAGCAGGTCGGTGCGCAAGCAGCTCCCGACGCGGCAGTGCCGGGACTATGCAGGTTCGCTGGCAAGTGCACTCGCGGACGACGGCCATCCGTCTGCAGGCTTGCCTTTACTATACAATTTGCTGATACAGAGCTTTTACTGTCCGTTCACAGGCACTGCCGATATTTTTCTATGCCCCGACCAAATCGAGATGCCGAGTACGTTTCGGCGTTGCGGGAATACTGGCGCATTCACAAGACATTGCCGCCGTTTGGCCGTGTCGGGTCGCTCTTCGGCATGAGTTCGAGGGGTTCTTTGTGGACGGCCGTTCAAAGGCTGATTTCAGCGGGCTATCTCGTCAGGCTTGAAGGACGTTCGCTCGCGCCTGGGCCATTGCTCCTCGAGCCGGGATTGTCGACGACGCTTTCATCAGCCGGTTCATCCAATGGATTCCTTACGCAACAGCAACTGACGTCTCTCATTCAAGGTACAGGAGACAGATGCGTCGGATACGAGGTTAATAGTGACGAGTTTTGTGACTATGGGTTGCCGAAAGGAACGGTTGCAGTTGTCGACCCATTGTTAACGGCGAGGGCCAACGATGTGATCGCGACGATGTCCGGAGAGAATTTGGCATTTCGTCGGGTTCCAAAAAATGGACGGTTGCGAGCGGACCAGATTGTGCTTGGGGTGGTCGTGTTGGCTATTAACTTCGTACGGCCTTTGTGAGTAGGTGCGACGTCGTTTGCGCAACCATGCGTTTCGACATCGGTAGAGTCGAGATGTGGGTGCGACACGTGTCGCCGTCAGCCGCGCGTTATGCGGCATGCTGTAGATGGTAAAGCTCTGTTTTGCCTTGTCACATTCAGCAGTCGAAGTTTGGAGGTTGAAGCCGTGACCTGTTGTACGACCAACAGTTGCCTACCTGGACATGCGCGACGGGAGACCGTCGGGTGTGAAGCTCCGGGGACAAAGTACCCTTCCGACGGACGGTCCACCTTGGTGACAAGGAACCGACACTGCGAGCAGCGACGCGGTATAGGGACGAGGCAAGTTCCGCATGCGCAACTTAAGTGAACTGCCGATAAACCTCGTCACGACTGATGGGCCAAAGCTGCTGTCAGGCCCTGACCAAACGGTGCGTAGCAGGTTGCTCCCTTCCACATTGGGTGCACGTCGTCATCATCGCTACCGAGGAAGAGGCGGGCGCTAAACGGATAGATTCGGGAACAATCGAATCGGCAAGACTGGGAACGTGGTAAGCCCGATTCATCGCCTTGATTCCGGAACACAGCCATCAAGGCAGGCAAACCGTGAGGAGCGCTGTTGACGAAGCGGGTGTGAGAACGCGGAGAAAGCGAATGGCGGCCTGTAACGGGCTGCATAGAGGTTCAAGATTTGCCTCGACCTGAAAGGGTGCAGACTTCCGTGTGGTGCAGCTGTCGCAGGTCCACTTTTTAGATTCGCCGTGGGGCAGCTTGAGAGAGACCGGCTGTTTGCGGTTCAGCGCCCTCGTCTCAGCAATGAGATGAATCGACGAGGTGACGCGTGCGAAGGGCTTGTGCAGATTGACAAGACCGGCGTCAGTGTGACGTTTCATGCTGTGCGCGAGCCGTGTGCGGCGAAAGTCGCATGCACGGTTCTTCGGGGGCCCTGCTGTCGAGAGGCAGTGGGGCTACCCTCTCGCGGTCGCATTAGGTTCGGTTTGTCTGTTGCCGCCCCTTTCGTTTGGCGGTGCCCGAATAACCTAGCCCTAACCCCGTTTCCACACCCCGCTCATCGAACCCAGCGTGCAGATCTCCCGCACTGGGCTCTCGGACAAGACATCACGCCTTCACACACGCCAGGCTACGCCCCCGCGGGCGCTCAGACGTACGAGCCCGAAGTGCCCGTAGAGGTGCGGGAGTGGATAGCCCCCGCCCCTGCGTCGCCTGAGCTTATGCTTGTTGCGTAGCCACCGGCGCAACCGCGTCGCGGTGTAGCTGTCGAGCGCGCGATATGCGCGGCTAACGCTCCCTACCTGGAAGTAGTTCGCCCAGCCGCGTAACGAGCGGTTCAACTTGCCCACCATCGCCGTGGTCTCTTGCCATGCCGTCTTAAGGGCAGTCAGCGCATGAATCTTTTCGACCATGCGCCGGATACTCTTCTTCGACGGGCGCAAACCCATACGGGCCTGACCAGTTGTCGCTGAGTACATTCGCCCAAACGTAAAACCCAGGAAGTCGAATTCGCCTTCCGGCACCGAACAGATTTGTGTCTTTTCCTCGTTGACCGTCAGCTTCAGCTTGCCCATGATCGCGCGCAGTTGCGACAACGCTTTCTCAGCGTTACCTCGCTTGCACAGGATCACCAGATCGTCCGCGTAGGTCACGATTCGACTGCCAAGACTGCGCTCAAGCCCGAGCTTCTTCCATGCCAACACAAACCGGCGCATATAAATATTCGCGAGCAATGGTGAGATGGGTGAACCTTGCGGAATGCCGCGCCTGCTGTCCCTGGCCTCAGTCGTCCGCATCTTCCGACCACG
This sequence comes from Paraburkholderia phytofirmans OLGA172, assembly GCF_001634365.1. Classification (NCBI taxonomy): domain Bacteria; kingdom Pseudomonadati; phylum Pseudomonadota; class Betaproteobacteria; order Burkholderiales; family Burkholderiaceae; genus Paraburkholderia; species Paraburkholderia phytofirmans. The sequence continues at coordinate 2,285,988 of NZ_CP014578.1, read as the reverse complement.
GTTATCGGTTTCTTCAACGGAGCACTCCAACCACATCCTGATCAGATGCAGAACGCGCCGGTCAACGATGCGTCGCGCCAGCGACAACATCAGTTCGGCGTGGGGAATACTTCCGAAGTAGTCCGCGAGGTCGGCGTCAACAACGTCCGTGTGACCGCGAAACAGCAGTTCTTCCACCTCGACCGCCGCTTGCTGGGCGTTGCGGCCCGGCCGGTAGGCGTACTGCTCGGGTGGAAGGTCGGCTTCGAAGATCGGTTCGAGCACCAGCATCGCTGCTGTCATGCACACCCGGTCTCGCAAGGTCGAGATGCCCAGTGGCCTCAGCTTGCCATTGGCCTTCGGGATAAACACTCTTCTGATAGGGTCCGGCCGGTAACTCTCCTGCCTGAGCGCAAGCGCCAGTTCGCCGAGCCACTTCTGTACCCCATACGCCTCGACCTCCGCGAAGTCTTGCCGATCGACACCCGGCGCGCCCTTGTTCGAGCGACACTGGGCGTACGCATGTGCCAGCACATCCTCGCGATAGATCTTGTCGTACAAGGCATAAAAGCGATACCCGGCTGCTGCCTTCGCTTTCGCGTGTAACGCCATCTGCAGCTTCTGAACACGAATCGGAGTTGATAGGTTGCCCAATCTCCACGTCCTCACTACGTATTGCGTCTGTCTTGAACTGAGGCCCCTTCCCTCCACCGGCATTACACCAGCTTCATCGGTATTACGGGCCTCTCCGTCACCCCAAGGCGCCCGGCCTGTCCCTCACGGGCGTCCGGTTGCTCATCCCTGAACACGCCAAGGGGCTTCCCGTGTTGCGTGCGCTTTCCTTGTGCACATGCTGTCGCCACTACCCCGGCGCAGCGACTGGCGGCACTGCTTCGCTCATCCATCCAGTCGTATCAGCCTTCCCCGAAAGGGTCGCCGGGTCGGCCTGCGCATCGGCATTTTCGAGGCTTGCTCAGCGTTCACTCACGTTACGGCCTGCACACTCGCGCTGTCACCAATTCGTGACACGCTTACCCGAAGGCTTCAGCCATTTCGTTACCTCCATGACTGCTCCGGTTGCTTCCGGCTGGAGCGGTTGCCGGACGGGACTTACACCCGCTGGAAAGCGCCGCCTTTTCACGGCGCACACCCGTAACCTGCATCAGGACGACAGGAGTGCTCCTGCCGTTCTGACCTTGCCAACAACATCGCTTACCCGAACGAGGGCTGATCCAGTGCGATGGCCTGGACCAGCGCGTTACCAATTCGGGTCACCAATCCAACAACAAGTGCATTTCCCATCAGCATTGCACGTGTGGTGTCCGATACACCCACGCGGTCGGTGAAGCCGCGTGGGAATCCATTCAATTCTTCCAATTCCTCGGGTACGAGTCGCCGGAGCAGACCGGACGGTTCCCTGACCACGTGCTTGGTCCTCGTCGCGGTTGCGCCACCTTCTGACGTGATAATCGTTCGGGCCGGCCGGTCCAGCCTGTCCGGGTACGGCATCGCGCCTTCCGAATAGGTATATGAGAAACCGTCCCTGTCTCGCGGAATACTCTTCGCGCTCTTCGCGTGCCGCCATCGCTCTTCATCGTCGTCCCGCACATAAAATCTGGTCGGAACAGGAGATGTCTTGTTGATGACGTCTCCAAGCGTTCGCGCGGTGGAAACGCCGGTGAATTCGGCATAGCCATCCTGAACCTCCGTGTTGACGCGACAAGACCAGACTTGTCCTTCCACCATGAGGCCTGCGTTTGCGAACCGCGATTTGCCGCTTGACAAGGGCGTGTACCTCAATTGCTGCGCAAATGGTTCATTGCGGATGGTCAGGCAGGGGTTGACGGCATCGAGTGGCGTTGCCAAGGTGGAAGGAAACGCTTTCGTCAGGACGGCCTGGGGGTGCCATCCGGTGCCCGTTGCCAGCTCCTTCATCATGCGTCCATAGACGCCGGTCGATTGGTGGTACGCGACCATGAAAATGCGGCGGCGGCGTTGTGGGAAGCCATATTCAGCGGCATTGACAGTCCGCCACTCCACGGCATAGCCCAGTCCGTAGAGCGTCGAAAGGACCACTGAAAAATCCCGTCCGCGGCAGGACGCGGGGGACGAGAGCAGGCGGTCGACATTTTCGAGCATGACGTATTTCACGGGTTGGCCATCGTCAATCCGCTGCCGGAGCAGCTTCGCAATTGACCACCACAGCACGCCCCGCTTTCCGTCGAGTCCCTTCGAGTGCGAAAGCGGCTTGGCCACCGAATAGTCCTGGCAGGGGAAGCCGCCGACGACCACGTCCGGTGCTGCAACGCGGATAGCCCGCTGACCTGCTTCTGACGTCAGGACCGTGGCGATGTCTTCGTTCAGATGCACGCCATCGGGCCAGTGACTCCGGTAAACGTTACTGGCGTGCTGGGCTTTCCGCGCGGGCTCGTACTGGTTGCTCAGGGTGATAACGAATGGGCTGGCGTGGACCGCCTCCAGCCCCAGCCTGAATCCGCCGACCCCGGCGAACAGTTCAACGACATTGAGTTGAGCATTTTTGAATTCTTCGAACGGCATCTTGATTCCGTATTGATGTAGGAACCAAAGTGCAGCGAATGCTTTTTAGCCGAGGCGTTGCCGGATCGCGCGAAGGCGATTTTTCTACTGATTTTTTCTGGGTAAAACCGGCGGTTGGTGCGTGCGTTTCGACGGACTGACGTCTGTGGCAACCGACGGGATGCCGTTCATTGAATTCAGATCAGGGGGAGCCACGCAGGGAGCATTCGCGAAGGCCAGGGCTGGCACCGCCTCATCAGATTGACCGACAGGTTGCGGTGCCGCCAATCAGTTGCGATGTTGTGGGACGGGGAGCGGCCGTGACCAGGCTGTTGTCTTACGCCGTCCGCACGCAGGTGCGAGTCCTGGGTGACGGCGCAGGTGCGCGGTCTGGATGCCTGCGGGCGACTCAGCCCGACTGGAGGAAGGTTGCCTGAACCCGCGAATTGAACGACGTGGGTTGCGCCTTGGCGCGGTCGCCACAATAGCTGCAATTGCACCTCTTAAGCCCGGTTTCGGCTCGTAAGAGCTGCATTTCCGGCTATTGTCGTGCGCGGGTATGGGCGACCTTTCGTGCGCCGCGTATGCGCGGGTGGCACCATTGCGCAAGTATCCTGGCAGTGGCCCTCCGGGATGCCCGGCCGCGGTTTCTGAAAGAACCCGTGAGGCGCCCGATACCCTCGACGCGCGCAACGACGAGGCGGCCCGGCTGTTCGTGGGTGGCGGGCGTGACCAGGCGCAGCCTGCGAGGCAGTGGCACTGTGAGGGGACTCGCCCGATGGGCTTCATCCGTATGTGACCGCACACAGTCCAGTACGGGGGAGGTACGCCCGCCCAGCTGCTCTCATTGCTGCAGCAAGGCATCGCGTGCGGACGGGACCAGCCGCGATCCTTAGGCCGGATGAACCGCGTTGAGTACGGCGTTTCGTCGCCGCCTGCGAAGCGGGCGAAATCATCCGGGTCAACGTCGGCCTGACCGTCATGATGTGACCGGGTTGCGGAAACGTATCGGCAGTGAGCTCACGTGCAGCGGACCGCGTGATTCCGTCGGCTTCAGCGCCGGAAACGCTGGTCCGCGCGGCGTCGATGGTCGGACAGGGTGGATGGCTAAAAATGCTCCATATACCGGATAACGCACCGGGACTGTTTCAAGGTGCTCCTGTAACCGACCGGAGTTTGCATGAACAGCCATCAGAAGATGGAGGTCCAGATTGAGTTACTGCCTTCCGACGAAGAGCGCGCGCGATGCACGGGCGAGATGCTTCTGGAACTCCTGCGCCTGAAACGTCGAGGCCTCACGTTTGACCATTGCCTGAAGTTTTTTGGTGAGGACTGGCGCGGCAATCCGCTTATCGAAGAGGCACGCCGCAGCTGTGACCGCGGAGGCGGGGATATCCACTTCGACAACGACCCGCTCGTGTCCGAGTTTACGGACGGCGCGTATGTCAGTGCGTGGGTATGGGTCGACGATTGCGGTGGCGCACTCCGAAGAAGCGTAGTGGTACCGGCATGATGACAGCTGCTGTCGACCGCATCAGTCATGACCCGGGGGTTGTGCCCAGCAGGTACGCCTGGCAGGTCGCTATCGAGCGCCGGGATCCGGGATTGGGCTGCATCAAGGTTGCCCAAGGCCCCGTTCAGGCAGGGTCCGGTCGATGTCGTCGATGTCGTCGATGGTTTCCATGGCGCACACGTGCGCCGCTTCAGTGCGGGCGTCGGGCTGGCGGTTCTGCGTGGGGACTGCGCGGTGACGCCCTGGACCGGTTGGCCAGTCACGCCTCGCACCCCGGGATCTTGTTTGGCCGGCGATCAGAAATGGCCGCACACTGCGCGAAAGTCACCTGGGGAGGGCGGCGGCGGAAGGTCCGCCCAGGAGGGGCAGGAACCGGTCACGAACCCTGGTGGCCCGATGGCGCCGACAGCGCCGCCCGCGTCGCACGGTGGGCCCGGCGGGGGCGGGGGCAGGCCACGGCGGGCAGGGGGGGCACCGCGCAGCCGATTTTTCCGAGGACCTCAACAGATCCGTAGCTTCCCCCGTTTCAGGCTCTGCTCCGAAAACGTCATCGGAATATAATCGCCAGTCGTAACATTCCGATATGAGTTGCCACTTATGACGAGTCATGCCGTAGTGCTGCGACCGTCGCAGATACGGCATCTGCTGCGTGTGACGGAAGCAACAAGCCGACACCCAGAGCGAGACGCACTCATTTTGCTGCTGGGCATCACTTGTGGCATGCGTGTCACAGAAATTGCGCGCGTTGAAATTGCCGATGTGGTAGCGCAGTCGGGCGCCATTCGAACTGAAGTTAGCCTGCGAGCTGCGATTACGAAGGGCTCGCGCCAGCGCTGCGTGTACCTTACTCATGAGAAAACTCGTACGGCGCTCGAACGGTATCTCGCGCTCCGGATCAGTCGGCAGTTGGGAACATCCCTCGACGACCGCGCATATCGTGGCCTGATTGCGTCCAATCGCCTAATCTTGACGCACAAGGGCACAGCTTACGAGCTGAGTTTGAAGCGGCGCACAAACGGCGAGGGCGGTCAAGTGGGTTATTGGGCCGCTGACAGCCTTCAGAGCTACGTCACCGGCCTGTACCGTGCGGCAGGCCTGCGGCGTGGCTACAGTTCCCATTCTGGTCGTCGGACTTTCGCCAACCGTCTTCTAGCGCAGGGTGAATCCCTAGAAACGGTGCAGACCCTGCTAGGTCACGCGGAACTTGACCATGTCATGTCGTATCTCGACGACGACCCAGCACGCATTCGCGCGGCGTTGGAGGCGTTTAGCGCGGACTTCATGCCAGACCACGACGACGCCTAAAGCGCAGGCCCTATTTGGCCGATAACCTATCATGGCTCACAAAAAAATCGAAGTTGACCTTGAAACGGATGCTGTTGCCGAGTGTTGGCGCCGCTAAGACCCTTATGGCGACAAGTAATGGCATGGGAGTACCTACCGCGCGGTAACAGGATAAAAAAGTTGAACGGAAAATGTGCCTGGGAAAAATGGAATCCGCGCTTTTGGCTGTAGCTGTATTGTCGGTCGTGTGCTTTGCCAATTGGCTTAAGAACGAAATTGACAGTGCTGTACGGGGCCGCGGTCAGTTGGAAGTCGGAGACTCGCGCGGCAACTGCGCGGAGGACACTGCTGCTGGCGTGTCACCAAATGACTACGACACCATCTGGTGCGGCGTCGCGAACCGGTGAATCACCAAGAAAAGAACGGAGCTTGAATGGAAGTGTTGTTTGCCGCCCAAGCAGCGGTCCGAGACGCGGTACCAGCTGTTGTGCGTCGCCACCGCTCGGCCGATATCTTGACGTGGCGCCTGCTTCATCAGATTGAAGCCGAAGTGCTCGCTGAGGTCGCTGCTGCCGGCCCTCACAGTCAGAGGATTCTGAACATGCTGCGCGCCCCAGCGGCTCTTGACTATCCGACAGACGACCGACCTGTCTCGTTCGAGGGGCACGATTTTGTGCCGATCGTGTTCAATGCTATCAGCGACGCTTGGCGCTGCGTTGATTGACTCAAATCGCAGGAACGAAGGAAAAGCAGAAGGATGATGACGGTGAAAATCGCACTAGTCGCAGTCAACATACTCGGAGCGCTAAGCGCGCTCGTCGCGGCATGGTTCTGGTTCAAGGCATCGCAGACAAAGTTGCCGGAGATTGACGCTGCGACGGGCAGGCCGACTGCCCCCGTTAGTATGTTGGGCATGACCAAAGATATTGTCGACGCGGCTCGCCTGAATCGGACTGCCGCATGCTGGAGTGGTGCCGCAGCCGCTCTCGGCGCTGTCTCCCTTTTGCTGAGTTCAATCTAGCACACGGAAATGCGGAGTAAATGCAGATTATGGGTGAAGCGAAACGGCGGGGTACACGTGAGCAGCGCGCGGCAATGGCCATCCAGAGTTATGCCAGCGCGACCCAGCCAGCCGTGATCACGAAGCTCGAAGTCGCGACGGTTCAACTTGACGCCGCGATTCGCCTCTTTTTCGGCGGGGACTACGTTTCGTCGCTCACTTTAGCTGGGGCTGCAGAGGGCATTCTTGGGGCGCTTTCGCAGCGCGCCGAGCTACCGAACGCCGTTGACTTCGTTGTTGACTACTACCGTGGGGAAACAGATACAGAAACCGACCGTGAGCATAGGAAGTTCATCACGGACATCTTGAACGAAGCCAGAAACCAGGCGAAGCACGCAGGTGACCCTTCGGAGACTCATTTCGAGGTCGAGCGAATTCAACCGGTATCTATGATCATGCGTGCGTTGCCGATGGTCGAACCACTCGGCGGCGAGTTTTCGGACGCGATGAAGGCCTTCGCTGTTTGGTTGAAGCGTCACCCAGAGTTATAGGAAAACTGTGTCTGAAAATTTCGATCGGATCAACATGTCGACGCCTATCCCTGAGGTGCTCTATAAATACCGCCACTTCAATGAGCGGACTATAGAACTCCTGTGTGCTGACCTTGCTTATTTCGCGGATCCCGCGTCCTTCAATGATCCGCTCGACGCAAAGCCGTGTGTCGAGATTGATTGTGACAAGGGGCAAATGGAGCAGGCCGTATTCGAAATGGTGCGTCGCCGCGTCCACGCTGAGATGCAAGCAGCTGCGAGCTCGATCAAATATCGAGGCCCGAGAACGATGGAGCACATCGACAAGCACAGTCGCGCAGCTGCACAGAAGTTTCTCGACGAATTGCGCTATCGGGCAACAGATCCAGATCATAGCGACGAGCCACCGGGTCCCCTTGCGAACGAGCTTAGTTGGGCCATTGAATCGGAGCTGCTTCGGCGCTATGAGACAGGCGTCCTGTCCCTTGCAACGCGCTACGACTGTCCGTTGATGTGGAGCCACTATGGTGATCAACATCGGGGGCTATGCATCGGCTATGCCCTGCCGGAAAAGTACGAGCCCAAGATCCACCAGGTGCGTTACGGAGGAGAGCGCCGCGTACGCGCCAGCGATGTTGTAAAAATGGTGCTTTACAGCGAAGTGGCCGCCCGCAAATCAGTCGACGAAGCAGTGCTACTACGGAAAGCTTCGGATTGGCACTACGAAAAGGAATGGCGGATGCTCGGCCCACGCGGTGCTACCGACTCGTCGCTCGAGATGGTCGAGATTCATTTCGGCATGCGATGTCCACGCACGGTGATGCACACTGTGGCGGCTGCGTTGAACGGACGTGACAAGACAGTCGAGTTGTATCAGATGAGTGAAGTAAGGGGAACTTTCAACCTTGGTCGCTCCGAGCTAGACGTCAGTGAACTCGGGGCCACTTATCCCAGGCGGGCACTGACGGTAAGCGAAGATTTCGAACAATACATCGTCGAGCCCGGCCAACCTGAGATATAGATCGGTCCACACTCAGGTCCAGGACCGAATAGCCAAGGAAAAGCCGCTTGCCGGTTGCCCGGCGGGCCGGGCAACCGTGAATCGACTCACACTACGGGTACAAATCGAAAATGAATCAAAATCAGTTGACGGTCGGCACGATGACGCTGCGTGAGATGTTGGAAAGCGCAGCGAAGACTATGAGCCTAACACTCCTGTGGTCGACAGAAAGCGATCTGGTCCCGCGTGTAGCGGGAACCATGCAGCCGTTCAATCCACACATTGACGACGGCGCAGCATATCGCCTGCTAGTGTTCCGTCCCAGAAATAACTTTACGTAAATTGGGATTGTTCTATGATCGAACGGTGATGGACAGGAGGCGATCATGGGACGCAAGGGGATCGAGGTTGTGGTGTCAGAACTGGAGCGAGAACAGTTGCTGTCCATGAGTCGCTCGCGTTCGTTGCCTCATTCTCTGGTCCGTCGGGCAAAGATTGTCCTGATGGCCGCTGACGGTCACACGACCAAGGAAATTGCGATGCAGTGCGAAGTGACGCCACCGGCGATCACGCACTGGAAGAAGCGGTTTGTCGCTCAGGGGCTTGCGGGTCTGCATGATGAAGCTCGCCCAGGCCGACCGCGCACACATGACGACGAGGCGGTCGCGGAATTGCTGGCCAGGGTGTTGCATGAGAAGCCGGACGGGGCAACGCACTGGAGCGTGCGTTCTGCTGCCGCGCGGACAGGGATTTCGAAGAGTTCGGTGGCCCGGTATCTGTCGCTGTTCGGTATACAGCCCCATCGTTCAAAGAGCTTCAAGCTGTCTACCGATTCATTCTTCGTCGAGAAGGTGCGCGATATTGTCGGGCTGTACCTGAGCCCGCCCACCAACGCCCTGGTGCTGTGCGTCGACGAGAAGAGCCAATGTCAGGCGCTGGAGCGCACGCAGCCGATGCTGCCGATGGGGCTGGGCTATCTCGAAGGGGTGACGCATGATTACGTCCGGCATGGCACCACAACCCTGTTCGCTGCGCTCAATGCAGCAACGGGCGAAGTCATTGCTCAATGCAAGCCGCGCCACCGGCATCAGGAATTCCTGGCGTTCCTCAGGCATATTGACCAGGTGGTGCCGGTCGATCTCGATGTGCATCTGATCGTCGACAACTACGCGACACACAAGCATCCGAGGGTCAGGGCGTGGCTCGCCAGGCATACGCGCTACCACATGCACTTCACGCCAACCTACTCGAGCTGGCTGAATCAGGTTGAACGCTGGTTTGGCCTGATTACGCAGCAGGCGATCCGTCGCGGGTCATTCAGAAACGTGCGCCAGCTCATCGCCAGCATCGAGCGTTATACCGAGCAGTACAACCAGCACAAGCGGCCGTTCGTATGGACCGCGACAGCCGATTCCATTCTGCAGAAAGTGACCCGGCTATGCAAAGTTATTTCTGGGACGGAACACTAGGGCATGTTGAAATTGCAGCGAACACCCCAACCGACCATCATGTCAACTCATACCTCTCCCGTTTCGCCGTCCATCCGTCTGGCCTCCGTCGAAGTTTCGAAATTCCGCAGACTAGCGCAAACGCGGCTCGACCTCGATGAGGCTACAACGATAATGGTCGGCGCGAACAACAGCGGGAAAACGTCGCTGCTTACCGCAATCCGTAACTTTTTAGATGAGTCACCGCGCTTTAAGGCATTTGACATTAGTCTGTCCCAGTGGCCGAAGCTCCGCGAGTTAGGGCGGCTTTGGGAAGCACTAACGGAAGATCCTGCAACTGATTCAAGTACCCGCGACAAGTGGGATGACCAACTACGCGACTTCTTGGCGACAATGCCCTTTGTGGACTTGTGGTTCGACGCCAAGGAAGGGGCATATAACCATGTGGCCCCGTTCATCACCTCGTTAAAGTGGTCGGGTGGCCCGGTCGGCATTCGCTTGAGGCTCGAACCTGCATCCACGATAGACGAGTTACAGTCGCTTGCGTGGCGTTATCGGGAGGCTCGAGCCCCCGTTAGCAAACTGAAGGATGGACATGCCTGGCCTATCGATCTGCTGGACTACTGGCTGCGTCAGTCGAATGACTTGGCGCGCCGGGTTGTCGTTTATCGCTTGGATCCGGCGAAAGGGCCACAAGGAGGAGCGACTCCGTACGAGGTGCAAGCCCTACAACCCGATACAGAACCGGTGGATCTAAAGCACCTGCGACGTCTTATCCGCGTGGACTTTATTGCTGCGCAACGTGGACTGGGCGTGGAGGAAGACGAAGCCCGTTCCGAGTCGGTCGGCGCTCGCCCCGGTCTGTTTACAGGCCAACTTCTGAAGTTTGCGCGGCAGCACTTAAACGTTGGCACGCCCGGTACCCGGCAACCCGAGGAATTGGCCACGGCAATCGCCAAAGCCCAAGCGGACTTTGACGACACTATATATAGGGCCCTCAAGCCTTCCATGGAGGACGTCGAGGTGCTTGGGTACCCAGGTCTGTATGATCCGCAGGAAATACTCTTCCGAACGCGCATCCAGACCGCAGACCTCCTTGCACACGGTACGGCAGTCCAGTATCGCTTGGATAAAAAAGCTGTCGACGAGTTACTGCCTGAGCACTCCATCGGCCTTGGGTATCAAAACCTTCAATCGCTAAGCTTCCAGCTGGTGTCGTTCCGTACAGCGCGGTTGAATCCATCTCAAGGCGCGCCCGCTCCCGTTCACCTCGTAATGCTGGAAGAACCGGAAGCGCACCTACATGTCCAGGTTCAGAGGATTCTTCCCCAAAAGGCGCATGGCTTGATCTGTCCGAAGGCCGCTGAGCACAGCAACCTTCGCAGCCAGCTCCTGATTAGTACCCACTCGAGTCACTTGGCACACGCGGATAGTTTCGCCCGCCTTCGCTATGTGCGCCGCTTGTCCAAACAAGGTGAGGGCACGATGCCCAGCACCGAGGTAGTCAATCTAGGTGACGCTTTCGGCAACGACACGGAAACGCAGATTTTTGCCGAACGGTACTTTCAGGTGCAACACACGGATCTCTTGTTCGCGGATGCCGCAGTGTTCGTGGAAGGGACCGCTGAGCGCATGTTGATCCCGCTCTTCATCGAGCGCTATTTCAAGAAGCTCAGCCAGAGGTATGTATCTTTCCTCGATATCGGGGGAAGTCACGCGCATCGCCTTCAGCCGTTGGTTGAACGACTCGGAATCCCCACTGTCATCATCACGGATCTTGACCCTGTCCAACCAACAGAGAATGAGAAGGGCCGCACTGTAAAAGTCGCGGTTCACATCGAAGACCAAGAGGACCTTGAATGCGGAAATGCCACGCTCACCTCCTGGCATCCAAAGCTCGCGGAATTTCAGGCTTATGGAACGCCGAAGCCTGAGGACCTACAGTGGGCGTCACCGAACGGCGTAAAGGTCCGCTTCGCCTGGCAGCTTCCTGTCGCGGAGGCTAGCAACCGATGGCCTAGTTCCTTCGAAGACTCTTTGGTTTTGTCCAACCTCATTTGGTTCAAGGCGTTAGGAAAGGAGATCGACCCGAAGACTGGGAAAGAGAAGGAACACATCGGCACACTCGGAAGACTAATCTCACTGGTGGCCGACCATCCAGATCATGCCGAGTTGTTAAAGGCGCTTCACAAATTGCTCCACGGTAGCTTCAACAAGGGGGACTTTGCAGCGACGATTTTCGAACAGTTGAATGCAAATCAACCTATCACGTGCCCAGCGTACATAGCGGACGCATTGACGTGGCTTCAAACCCACCTGACGCCGACGAGCGGAGAGACAATGTGAGCTCAGTTGTGCAACCACAAGGCAATGATCGCGATGCGAATGTCGTGCAAGAGATATGCGGCTACATTACGGATGTACCGGCGCGTAGTTTTTTTCTCTTTGCGGGCGCTGGCTCGGGCAAGACGCGCACGCTGGTCGAAGTGCTTCGACGAATCACGGGCGTGGTGCCGCATGACAACGGCGGCCAGTATGCTCTGCGCCTCAGAACTCGAGGTCAATCAGTTCGCGTCGTCACGTACACAAAAAATGCGACGGCCGTGGTCAACGGACGGCTCGGCGAAAACTATTTGACTGCGGTGTCGACCATCCATTCATTCTGCTGGGAGCTTATCGCGGGCTTCGACGACGACATTCGAGAAGCGCGTATTGCCATCGAACGTGCCGAACTTGAAGAGGCAATACGAGAAGCCCAAAACAAGGCCAAGGGCGTAAGTGATAGAGATAAGGAGAAATTTGCAGAGCGCGAGGCCAAGATCGAGGAAATTGCTTCGACTGCGAGGTTCATCTATCACCCTGATCGGAATACGTATGGCCAGGGTGCGCTGCAACACACGCAGGTGCTAGACGTAGCCGCGTGGCTCATCAAGCATCGTCCGACCCTTCAGCGGATCCTAGAGGATCGACATCCCCTCATCCTCATCGACGAATCGCAGGACACGATGAAAAGCGTTCTCGACGCACTCTTCGAACTTGCAAATAGTCGACCCGGCAGGATCACGCTCGGTCTGATTGGTGATCACAGACAGCGGATCTACGGGCACGGACACGACGATTTGCCCTCGCAGATCCCGGCAGCGTGGGCGAAACCCGCACTTCAGATGAACCACCGCAGCCAGCGACGCATTGTTGATCTTATCAACAAAATCTGGGATGCGGATGTCGAAGGGCGAACGCAACCGAAGACGGGCGTCGCGCAACATCCCCGTGAAGAGAAGACAGGCGGGACAGTGAGAATCTTCGTTGGAGATACGAACCTCAGCCCAGAAGAGAAGCTCGTCAAGGAGGCCGCATGCGCGCAGCTGATGGCCGGCGTCACAGGCTCGCCGTCTTGGCTTCTCGCTTCGCGCAGCTACAAAGTGCTCGCGCTCGAGCACAAATTGGCGGCGCGACGGGGCGACTTCTACGATGCCTACATCGCAATGGAGCTCCTCGACAAAGATGCCGCCGCCCCGCAAGGCAACGGTGAGAACACGGGGCCTGCGGTAGCCCGATTGCTCCTTGGCCCAGTGATTGACCACGCTCATTGCGCCCGCGACGACGACACGGTAGATGAGTTTGCCTCGATGAACGTCCTTCGTCGCAACGGCATGTTGGAACGCCTCCCCGATGAAACTGGGGAACGCCGAACGGCACTTGCGAATATGCATCATGCTGTCGCCGACTTTGCGCGGATGTGCTCCAAGAAGGGCTCCACCGTGCGCGAAGTTTTAGCGACCATTGTCAACGCCAACCTACTTGAGTCCGGTGCTCCGTTGATTCGAGCGTACTTGGACAACTCGGAACCACCGGCAGCTCCGAAGAACAAATCGAGTGAGCCGAAGGAGGATCGACGAAAGCGAGGTTGGCATGCGCTCTTTGCCTGCAAGTGGAGTGAGGTCGAACGATATCAATGCTATCTCTCGGGTGGTGCCGATCTGGCGACGCACCAAGTCGTCAAGGGGTCCGAGTTCAAGCACGTCATGGTCGTCATGGATGACGAGGACGCCGGTGGTTTCCTAATCTCTTATGACAAGGTATTCGGGGGTGCCCAGCTAAGCGAAACAGACCTGAATAACGCGGCGGATAGCAAAGAGACCACTATCGACAGAACCTTGCGCTTGCTCTACGTGACGTGCAGCCGCGCCGAGGAGAGCCTCGCCTTGGTGCTTTGGGCCAAGGACCCGACGGCCGCGCAACAGAGAATCCAAGAGTGCGGGTGGTTCGAACCGGATGAGATTGTTCCGATGGAACGGTTATCGAATTGACACAGTTGCTGCGCATACCGTGTCACCTACGTATCGTCAGAGAATCACGTACCCCTCAGTTAAGACGTCAAGAGAACGCAACAACAAGACCAATGGTTAAGCAATCTCCAGTTCTTCTTTCGGACGACCCCGCCATCGATGACAGCCTCGGCGGCGCCCATCAGTCGCTCCAATATATCTCACTGACCACTGGCGTTTCGCTTGGGAAATGGGAGTTTCGAAAGGTCGACATGCCGACGGGCTCGGCGAACCGGGACAACTTGCGGCCGTAGGGCAGAGCGGGGCGTTGCACTGCGCCCCGTCTCCAGACGTTTTGACAGCGTTTCAAGTCGTTGACGCAGGGATTCTGTAGCCGAAATCTGGTTCGTGAGCAGGGCTTCCTTGGTAGCCAGCTGTTCTTGTACGCTTGCGCTATCCCTTACCGTGGCGGCCAATTCGGTTTTCAAGCTCGCCAGGCTGTCGCGCAAACTATCACGTTCAGCACGATGCGCCGCATCAATCTCGAGCAGCCGTTCGTTTGCGGCCTGAAAATCTTTCCGCGCACGGGTAGCGGCCGCGCGCTCACTCTCGATTTCGAGGAGCGCACGCCTTTCCGCCGCGGCCAGCCGCTGCTCGTTTTGAGTCAGTGCGTGGCGCAACTTTTCAAGTTCGCCAGCAAAGTCGCGCCGCGCATCGGCGAGCGCGGTCGCTGCCGCGCTGCTTTCGCTTCTTGCTGTCGTCAGTTGCTCGCGCAGCATGGCATTCGCGGTCTGCTGCTCGACCAGACGTTCCTCAAGCCCCGCGATGCGCTGCCTGTCTGTGGCTGTAATCGCCGCGGCCTCGTCGATTGCGAGTAGCGCGGCCGCACGCGCGCTGTCCGCCCGGCACGCCTCCTCCCGCGCGAGTTCGATATCCCGTTCCGCGTCCTGCCTGAACACGTCCAGCCCTCGATTTGCGGCGTCGGTCGACAGGCGCCACAGGGTGGCCGCCAGTTCGCCAGCTGCCGTCGCCACCTCCGGCGGCAGATCTGGCTGACCGACGTCGACCCGCGTCCTGTCACGCACCTCAATCCAGAACTCACGCAGGGCTTTGGCCGGCGCGCTCATGCTGCCCTTGCGAACCAGCTGGTAAAGCCGGTTTGCGGTCGGTGTTTCGTAAGCGATCGTTCATTGACGCCCTATCGCCACGCGCCCGGAGAGGCGACGATAGTGTCCACTTAAATCGGAGGTGGACACTATGGCAGCAGACAGCAGCGATCTGAACGAGCGCCTGGTAGCAGGCTTTGAGCGAGGCGGGCGCCGCCGGCGCTTCGATCCACAGGCCAAGCGTGAACTGGTACAGGCGTGCTTGCAGCCTGGCGTATCGGTTGCAAGGATGGCGCTGGAGCACAAGTTGAATGCGAACCTGCTGCGCAAATGGATCAGCCAGCATCAGCAGGAGCAAGGCGGGCACGTTGCGACGACCGTGACAGGAAGCGCGATGCCGGCGTTTGTGCCGGTCGTCGCGGTGGACCGAATCGAGAGCGTCCACACGAAGCCTGAGCATGTCACGCTCGCGCCGACGCGCCCAGAGCCTGACCGTGCATTGCCATACACGCCGGCGCCATCGAGACTGATGGCGGAGTTGCCCAACGGCATCACGCTCAGGCTCGAGTGTGCCGGACAGGACGCGACGCTGGTGTCGGTGATGATCGAAACGCTGGGGCGCTGCGATGTTCCGGCTCGACGCTGACCTGAAGGTGTACGTCCATCGCGACGCCGTGGATTTCCGCAAGAGCATCACGGGTCTGTCGGCCCTGGTTGAGCAGGCGCTGGGACTCGATCCGTTCGCCCGGGCCGTCTATGTGTTTCGCAACCGGCGGGCCGATCGCATCAAGTTACTCATGTGGGAGCGCAACGGCTTCTGGCTCATGTTGAAGCGCCTCGAGGCTGACCGTTTTATATGGCCACGCGAAGCGGCCGTACTTGAGCTGACGGTAGAGCAACTTCATTGGCTTCTTGAGGGCATCGACCTGGCGGCGATACGCAAGCATCCGGCGCGGCACTATGCCCGTGTCAGCTGATGGCGTTCGCTGGGGTGTAGCTCAGACGCGACAGAGGACGGCGACGTTACAAATTTACGTAAACCCACGGCGCCTCGGGATTCGCTATGGTTACGCCATGACACGCGCTTCTGTTCAACCCGCTTCGATCACCGCCGAGGAACTCGCCGCGCTCATCGCCGAGCGCGATGCGGTGCTTGCTGAACGCGACGCGTTGCGTGGCGAACTGCGGGTAACGAAGGTCGAGCGCGATCTTCTGAAGGAGCAGCTCAAGGCGTTCGAGCGCCGGCTGTTCGGGGCGAAGAGCGAGGCACGCAGCGCGGATCAGCGTGATCTGTTCCTGAACGAGGCGGAAGCGCTGGCGCCGACGGCGGCGACGCTCCCGGCTCAGGAAGACGAAGTCGACAGCACGCCGGTGGCCGGCCACCGGCGCAAGAAGTCCGGACGCAAGCCGCTCGATCCGGCCTTGCCGCGCGAGGTGATCCGCTACGAACTCTCTGAAGAGGAGCGCATCTGCCCGCACGACGGCAGCGTGCGGGTGGAGATCGGCGTCGAGGTCAGCGAGCAGCTCGACATCATTCCGCAGCAGGTGCGGGTGATCCGTCATGAGCGCGTGAAGTATGCGTGCCCGAGCTGTGATCAAGGCATGAAGGCCACGCCGGCGCGCTCGCGCATCATCCCGAAGGGGTTGTTCACTGAAGCGGCGCTGGCGTGGTTCGTCATCTCGAAGTTCGTGGACGGCTTGCCGCTGTATCGAATCGCTGCACTGCTGCGGCGCTTCGGCGGCGATATCTCGCGCAATACGCTGGCAGCCAGCGTGGTGCGCCTGGGCGAAGCGGTGCAGCCCGTCATCAACCTGATGCGTGATCATCTGCTGGACAGCGAGATCGTGTTTGGCGACGAGACCACGGTGCAGGTTCTCAAGGAGCCCGGACGGGCCCCGCAGACGAAGAGTTACATGTGGGCGCAAATGAACGGCAGCGGGCCGCCGGTGCGGCTGTTCAGTTATGCGCCCGGGCGCAGCAAACAGCTGGGAGCGGACCTGTGGGTCGGCATGCGCCGTGGCGCCGTGCTGATGACCGATGGCTATGAGCCGTATAACGCGATCGCCAGCGCGAACGAACTCGTGCATTTAGGATGCTGGGCCCATTGCCGCCGCTACTTCGTAGAAGCCGAGGCGGTCTTGCCCAAAGAGGCGCGTGGCCGTCATCAACCCGCGACGCAGTTCATCCATCTGATTGGCAAGCTGTACGCGGCGGAGTCGCGTGCCAGCGAAAAACCGCATCGGCGGGCGCGGCTGCGCCGACGCTATAGCCGCGCGGTGCTCGCGCAAATCAAAGCGTTACTGGATCATCACCTCGAGACGACTGCACCCAAGGGCTTGCTGGGCAAGGCGTTGAATTACCTGGCCGGGCAGTGGCCCAAGCTGAACCGCTATGTCGAGAACGAAGCGTGGCCCATCGACAATAACCCTTGCGAAAATTCAATCCGACCCTTCACGGTAGGCCGCCGCTCCTGGCTCTTCGCGGACACGGTGGGCGGGGCGAAAGCGAGTGCCAACCTCTATTCGCTCGTTGAGTCGTGCAAGGCCAATCGCGTCGACATCTACCGCTACCTGACTGATCTGTTCAAGGCGCTGCCCTACGCAAAGAGCGCCGACGACTACGAGGCGCTGCTACCCTGGAAGCTGGGCAAGCGGGAGCACGAAAAAAACGTCTAGGTCAAGTCTGCGGGAGGGACGTGCTTCGCTGATCGCTTACGGTGTTTCGCCGTAGCGGAAGAACAGCAGCGCGCAGACCTCGCGATACAGCGCCTGCGTGTCATTAGCGCGCTCGCGCACGGCTTCAATGTCGGTTTCGAGGGACATGGCGAAGGCGAGTGTCCTGTGGGATCTGATATGTTGATAATACAACGTATAACGATAAGTTTACTACATTCGAATCCTGATACACGACATTACTGTTATAATGTCGTGTGCCGGTTGCAATCGGCACACCAACGTCGCGTCACACCCAGAACGGAGCCCCGATCGTGTCCAGCGCCACAATCGCCACCGTCCAGCCCGTGGAATCGCTCGTCGTCCCGGAGCACCTGAATGGGCGCGAGGGCACGAACCGCGCGCCCGCCGAAGGATCCCAGCTGTCCGCACGCAACGATCTGGACGCGGTCCGTGCGTGGCTGTCGAATCACGGTGACACGAAGACCACGTTCGACAGCTATCGCAAGGAAGCTGAACGGCTGCTGCTGTGGTCCGTGGTGCAGCTCGGCAAGCCACTGTCATCGCTCACGCACGAGGATCTGCTGATGTTCAAGGCGTTTCTTGTTGACCCCCGGCCGGCCAGCCGCTGGGTGTCCGCCAGTGGCGGAAAGTATCCACGCGGCGACGAGCGCTGGCGGCCGTTCAACGGACCGTTGTCGCCAGCGAGTCAGCGTCAGGCGCTGGTCATCCTGAACGCGATGTTCACGTGGCTGGTGAGTGCAGGGTACCTGCGTGGCAACCCGATGGCGCTGCTGCGTCAGCGGGGAAAAAGAACCGCGCCGCGTGTCAGCCGGTATCTTCCGGTCTCGCTGTGGGACGAAGTGAAACGCTTCGTTGAGCAGCTCCCGCAGGATACGGATCTGCAGAAGGCTTACTACTCGCGCAGCCGATGGCTGATCACCCTGTTCTATCTGCAGGGCATGCGGATTTCCGAAGTTGCCGGCGGCCAGATGGGACAGTTCATGCGAAGGCTCGCGCCAGACGGAAAGGACCAGTGGTGGCTGGTAACGCTGGGGAAGGGCGACAAGGAGCGGATCGTGCCGGTTTCGCCCGAGCTGATCATCGAGCTATCGCGCTATCGGGCAGTGAACGGTCTGTCCCAGTTGCCTCGGCATGGAGAGGAAACGCCGCTCGTCGTGCCTCGCGGGGGCAAGATGCGAAATCTGAGTCGATCTGCGTTACATGATGCAGTCAAGGGGATTTTCGAAGGGACGGCCAAGTGGCTGAGGTCCCGGGGACCAGACTATCACGGCAGTGCCGCAGAACTCGAACGGGCTTCTGCTCACTGGTTGCGCCACACAGCGGGTTCCCGAATGGCCGACGGCGGAGTCGACCTCAGGCTGATCCGCGACAACCTTGGCCACGTTTCATTGAACACCACCAGCATCTATCTGCATGCAGAGGATGATGAGCGTCACCGTCAAACCGTTAGCCGCCATCAGTTAGACTGGAAAGCGACGGAAATGTGAAATCGCAAGTAAGCAGCGCCCGGTTCCGGGAATTACGCCGGGCGGAATTCGAATGCACCCACGGACCGACTGAACTTCGTAACGCACGAGTGGGCCGATGCCGCATCGACAGACTGGTACGCACTGAGTCGCCATGTCCGCGGCTTGTTTCAGGTGACGGCACACGTCGAACAGAAGTTTGCGAGGTATTCCACCTCTTCGATTGTTACGGGCGGAACGCGGGTGCTGCAATCCATTTTCTCCATTGCCCGTGATGCGTCGAAGACGGCGCCAGCAAAATTTCATCCGCGCCGTTCCCACTCGAAGAAGATCTGGTCGCCAGTTTGCGAGACCGCCTCTTTAATCTGCCATGTAGACCGCAGCACGGCGCTCCCACCCAGTCCATAGCCGCCCTGGAGATCAAGCGTCAGCCGCCGTGTCCACGACGCCCCGTGCTTCGCCGGTGGCAGGCAACAGCGGGAGCAACAAGACTGGCTCGGAATCGCGGTCTACCAGAAATTGCTCGCCCGACTCAAGCGAATACACAAGTTTTCCGTCGTCGGAAACGTGTAAATCAGCCACTCTGGATACCGATGGCTCATCAATGATCCGTTCGTGGCTATGCAGAACGTGAACCTGGGCAGCGGTCGCGCCGGTGGCCGTCAGCATCTTCACCACGCCCGAACCCGTCGACAGGATGACTCGAACCGATGCTGCTTCATTGACAATCGTTGCAGGGTCAAGAACAAGGTCAATCAGAAACAGGGTACGTAGCGGGAGTTCAAAGGCCGTCTTTACCGTACGCGCCGTGTCAGGTTCATGCTCGGGCTCGGTCACGATACCTCCTGAAAGGACTTGCGAGTGCAATCACTAAAGGCGCCGCTCTGTTCGGCACACGTCGCGCGAACCGCCTATACAAAACATTCCCTCGAGCGGGCGAACGAACAAGCCCCAGCATCGCGTTACGGGAAGCCTAACCGGATTTGTATTGTAATCTATTTCAAGTGAATCTACATAAGGTGAATCTGTTTACTATCTAGAAAAAAGAAACGCTCTCGGCGATCCTCTCGGCCATATGCCGAAAAAGATTGCCAAGAGCACACTCCATTTAGGTGACGCCGTCCGTTCGAAGCGGCAGGAACTCGGCCTGACACAGCAGGATCTTGCCGACGCAACCGGGTTCTCGCGAGGACACATTGCGACGATTGAACGGAAATCGGGCAACCTCCGGCTCTCAAGTCTCGACAGACTGGCCAGCGTCCTGCATCTCGATGTCGTTGACCTTGTACGTTCCGCCGGTGAGAAACAGCAAAAAGTGTCGAGTCAGGAAGCGGCTGTACGAGCTGCGTGTCATATATTTCGACTTCGTGCAGGCATCGGGCTTAGCCAGGAGCGCCTGTCGGAAGCCGCTGGCTTTTTTCGAACGTATGTAACCGAACTCGAACTGCTGGTAAGTGTTCCAGCCGTAGGGAACCTAGAGCCAATTGCAACGATTCTCGGTGTATCAGTTGCCGACCTGTTGATGCCGGTCCCTCAGCGTGAATACGACAGTCGTCTCGCCCGACGGTCTTCGAGAGTTGTTGCGGGCGGCGAATAATGCCCGCTGCTGGAGAAGTCTTCTTCGACAGGCCTAACCCGTTGGTGGGGGGACCAGCTGTGCGCGCATAAGCGCGTGCGGAATGGAAACGCCGATTCAACCTAACGCCGAGCAGACTAACGTCGCGAATGCATCAGCGTACGCAGCTGACTCAAGGGCTTACAGCCGACGTCAACAGCCATAGGTCTGACGGGCTGCATACATTTGTCGACACGGGGATACAAATTATGTCAACTCGCCGTCTCAGATCCGGCGCGAAAGACGCGGACTCGTCGCCAGCGCTTAGTCATCTTCCGGTCAGAATGCTGCGGAATGAACCCCAAATGGGCGGAAAACGCGTGGATATCCTTAAAATTTTCACCACGACTATGAAGCCGGCAACGAGAATCGGGCCAAAATCCCTAAAAAGGATAACAAACGCGTGGAAGCCCGACGTCAATCGTGCGGAATCGCTCCGGAGCGTGTAGCCGAGGGGACGTGGCGGTTTAGGCGGCGAGGGGAAGGAAATCTGTTGCGGGACTCGGATGGCGCTTCCTGCGTTTGTAATTTGACATAAGATAAATTATCAACACTGTTGGTATGTTTTAGGGTGTTGCATGTTGGACAGCGTTCAAGCCTTAGATACCGCAACGGCTACATGTACTTATGGTAGGTTTCGGTGTTGTGTTCTGGTTGCAGGGTTTTTATGTTCGTTCAGATCAGCGCCGAGGCCGTGCCGCTTTCGCTTCGAGGCGTCTTGCTGGCTGACAGCAATCACGCTCCTCGATACTGGGCCTCAGTCTGGCTGGTCGTCGCTGCGTCACAATGGGCGACGTCTACGCAGACGATGCGGCTGCGGTACATCGAGAGCCTGTATGAACACGCTGATCGGTCATTCCGGGCGAATGCGCTCGATGATGCGCTGTCCAGTCTCGACGACGCCCAGCTCGCGGACATTCTCGAATCGTGGTTTGTCAGCCTGCGCAACCAGCCTGCGGCGACCAGCAGCAACGAGGATCGGTGGCAGACCGGACTGACCTTCGTAACATCGGTGGTCACATGGCTTTCGAAATCTGCCGACGCGAAAATGCAGCAGATCGAAGCGCGGATCCATCGCCTGTCGACGCTTTACAGCCAGCTTCACATACGGCAAGGCGGCCGAAGTGAGATGGTTCGATCGCTGCCTGCCTGTGTGGTCGAAAGCCTCTATCAGATACTGGATCCGGAGTCGGATGCCAATCCGTTCCGACGTTCCCAGACGCGCTGGCGGGTCTTCATTGCATTCGTGCTGATGCTCCATCAGGGACTGCGCCGGGGCGAACTCTTGCTGCTGACCGCGGATGCCATCAAAAGCAGCCATGACCGCAAGCTTGATCGGACACGGTACTGGCTGAACGTCCGACAGAATGGGTATGAAGAAGCAGACGGCGATAGCCGCTACTCGAAACCGAGCATCAAGACGCTTCATTCGATCAGGCAGATACCGGTAAGCGATGCGACGGCGCGCCTCGTGCAGGCCTATTGCGACAATTACCGGGGGCGACCTTCCCATTCGTTCATGCTTAATGCCCAGACTGGCGGTCCTCTGTCCACAGAGTCATTGACCAAGATCTTTACGTTGATATCGAAGGCATTGCCAGCCGAGGTGCTGCAGGAACTGCACGATCGCACCGGGAAAAAATCGGTTACCTGTCACGACCTCCGGCACACCTGCGCTGTGCTGAGGCTTCACCAGTTACTGGAGCGAGGCGACGCGATGGACGAAGCACTACAGAAGATGCGCACGTTCTTCGGCTGGTCAAAAGAATCAGACATGCCTTCGCGCTATGCCAGGGCCGTCTTTGAAAACCGGCTCGCGAGCGTATGGAACGACGAATTCGATGATCGTGTGGCTGTGTTGCGCGCGCTTCCACAGGGCCGTTGAACATGCAAAAAGCTCCGTCGTCCCAGACTCACCTGGGAATCGAGCCATCGGTGCTTGAAAGCATGGTGTCGTCGTTGCCAGAACTGCCGCCGGTCGTGCGCTACTACGACGACTTCGACGACACGCTGCGCTCCGTGCCCGAAGTCCGCCAGGCCGATATCCTCGGGCTTCACATCAATGGTCGACTGTTCCGGCTTGATCTTAGTCGGTACCCTTCTTCGTACGGCACCCTCCAGAAGCATCTGCTGGTCTTCCTGCTGGGTGAAGACCTGCATATCTCGACCTGCTTCAATGTTCTGAACGCAGCAATGCATCTTGATGTTCATGATGTCGAACGCATCGTCGAAGCCGGACCAACCCGCATATCAACGATATGGATGACGCTGCGCGGCCGCCAGTTAGTCGTTCACGCCTATCGTTTCGTCAAGGCCGTGCTGCGTTTGCTATGCCGGCATCGCCTGTATGGCTGGTCCGAGTCATATCTGGCCTATGTCAGCGCTTGCCTGCCCGGCCCCGCAACAGACAAGTATGCCCGTGTGCGATCAGGCGATGTGTTTCTGTCCGTTGACGAGGAAGCCGCGATTGTGCGCTATCTGGATGAAACGTCGAATCTCATTAGGACAAGCGGCTGGTCAAGTCTTCCATACGAGGCACTTTGCGATGCGGCGATGGTGCTCTGTTCCTACCAGTTTGCCATGCGTCCGATTCAGATCGCGATGCTGACGATGCGTGACGTACGGATATGGGATCTGGAACACAGTGGCGAGCCGACCGTGCATCTCACGTTTCTCATGGTCAAGCAACAGGGGAAGCTTCGAAAGAGACCGATGGTCCGTCGTGTGAAACAGGAATGGGGGATATTGTTCATCGCGCTGGTTGCGTATGCAGACTCTCAGGGGCGCGATGCCAATGATCGCGTCTTCGGCGTCAAATCCAATCATGAAGCCGGATCTCGCATTGCCCGCCGCGTGGAAATCCTGATCGGCGACGATGCTTGCGCTATGGACCTTCGTCATACCGCGGCGCAGCGACTCGTTGACGCCGGTGCCAGTCATGAGGAGCTCGCTGAATTCATGGGCCATTCGCATGTGCAGACCGGGCTGGTTTACTACGCGACATCGGCCACCCACGCGGAGCGGGTGAACCGGGCGCTCGGTGCGTCGGACATATACCGGCGTGTGGCGAAGATTGCGCACGACCGGTTCATCTCCCCGGAAGAGCTCACCCAACTCAAAGGGGAGCAACAGATTGCCGGCGTGCCTCACGGAATTCCGATCGCCGGTATCGGCGGCTGCAAATCTGGTCAGCCCGCTTGCCCCTACAACCCGGTCACGTCGTGCTACGGATGCAGGAAGTTCATGCCCCTGCACGACAAGACGATGCATGAGCGCGTGCTGGCCGAGATGCGCGAAGTGGTGATCTTCTTCGACCAGAGTTCCCGCGGCGACACCAGGTCGCCTGCCTATCTGCAACTGCAGCGCACGATCGCCGAGATACAGACAGTCATCGAGGAACTGGAAGCCGACAACCGATGAATCCACACTACTCCGCGTTCATCGATCTGGGCAAAACGCTGGCCCATGAGAAAGGCCTGTCATGGCGCATGCCTCTCGACGAAACAGGCGCCGCATGCGACGGCGTCGGATGGAACCTCACCGTCGTTGCCGGCGACGTACCGCCGCCGACCTATTACCTGCGAGACCTGGGACCTGATGCGAAGGCACTGGCGATCGTAAACACGGAGCGCGCAGAGCGGGGCCTGACGCCGCTGCCCCGACGCCCGCTATCGTCAGCGTGGCAGGATCTGATCAAGGCGGCCGTTGCCGAACAGTTGCTGTTCAAGCGGAACACTACCGGACACGTGATGCAAAACATCGCGCGGCCGCTACGGGTGGTTGCAACGTGCGTGGAAAAGGACCCCTGGCAACTGACCGTCGACGATCTGCGTCTGGCGATCCGTGTCGGAAAAGCAATCCAGGCCACAGGAAAGCTGGGAGACCTGGTGGTCGGCATCATCAAGACAGTGCTCGATGCCCAGCACATCTGCGACGCCGGTCCACTGTACTCGTCCCTCTCTGTTCCGCGCATGAAAATGAAAAGTGCGATCAAGGCGAAACATACCTGGTCGCAGGAAGAGCTTCGCGAGGATCTCGAGGCCCGCAAGCGTGGCGAGCGTCTGCCGGAGCGTCGGGCGTTCTGGGAGCTGACCCGCATCGTGATGACTGAAAAGCCGAGAACGTTCATGGACGATCTGCGGTTCGCCGCGATGCGCTCCTTGATCGTGACCGGCATGCGTGCAGGTGAAGTCGCACTGTTGCCGGTTGACTGGAAGCGGGAGCGAACGTACATGGATTCGAAGGGACGGCCAGCCGGCGAATCCGGCGGCATCTCGACGTCCCTGATGCTGCGCCACTTCGCGGAAAAGCAGCAGGAGGATGAGACCGACAGCCGCGTGCTGCGTGAAGAGACCCAGCCCGTGCCCGAGATGTTCCGGACGCTGTTGACAGAGACACTCGACCACGTGGCCCGGATCACGGAGCCACTGCGTGCGACGTTGAAGCTGCAATGCGAAACGGGCCGGCTGCTGCCATGGTATTCGCTCGACAGCGTCGTGCCCGTCATTGAAATCTATACACGCCTCATGGGCAACCCGTTCTGGTTGAAAATTGAACGGGAACCGTTCATCGAACGCTATCGGGATGGCTTCGATCCCGCGGTCCTTGCTGAACTGCACGAATACCAGCATGAACGGCGGCGCAGTGGCGACCTGACTCTCGACATGGCCGTCTATCAGTTCGGGAATCGCCTGAAAACAGCGATGCTTGAGGGCGAGACCAGTCTGTGCTTCCGCCATGGCGACGGCTCGCCGGTCAAACTCCTCGATCGGATGGAATGGCATGCGACGCATCTGCACGTCGGCGAGCTCGAGGAACACATCCGGCTCACGACGCCGACGAAGGTATCCGACCTCACTCCCCTGCCGCTGGCAGTTGGGTCCGTTCAACCGTGGGAGTTCCTGTTCCTCCAGCCGAAGCGCTCGCTCGCCGAAGAGCGCAACGATGGCCTGTGCGACGTGGCGCGCTACATGGCGGTCAACCGCCCGGACCCTACGTTCATCGGACAGGCGCTCGGCGACGCGAAGAACCTGCCATCGTTGTTCGAAAAATATGGCCAGACCGATGAAGACCGGGCCTTGAAGATCGAGTCGCACATGCTGCGTCATCTACAAAACACCGAACTGTTCCGCCTAGGTGTTGCGGATACGATCATCTCGAAGCGCTTCAACCGGCGCAGTGTCACCCAGAGCTACGAGTACGATCATCGCAGCCTGGCTGAGGATCTCGAACAGATCGAGATTCCGCAGGACATTGAGATCATGCTCGGCGAGAAAGCCAGCACCGTAGCCAGGCTCATCAAGGACGGCAGGGCCAGCGGGCCGATCGTCGGTGCCTTCCTGCGTATCCAGGCCACCGAGGGCGACGCGGCTGCGTACGAATACCTGCGCGCCGAGGCGGACGGATTCCATGCGACCCCGTACGGGCACTGCCTGAACTCGTTCACAGTCGACCCCTGCCCCAAGCATCTCGAGTGTTTCGCTGACTGCCGGCATCTCTCGGCGACTGACCTGCCGGAACATCGGCAGAATCTGATCCGGCTCGAGGGCACGTTCAAGCAGGCACTGGAGACGATCAGAGCTCGTCCTTCGACGAGTATCGGCTGGAAAAACCAGCTAGAGCATGCGGAAAAACGGCTGGCTGGCGTACAGAAGCTGCTCGCGACTCCGCCGGGCGAACACCCCTTCCCCGATGGCGTCGACCTCTCACTGCCCCGACCACGTGGAGTACTTGATGACTGAGCCCATTGAAACGGCATTGGCTGGTGACGAGCAGATGCGCGAGATTCTCGAGACGTTGCTGGCCGACGACGGAGACATCACGGCGCGCGCCGTTGCCCGGCTGCATCCGTCCATCAAGGCGGCATCGTCGATTACCCGCAGCGAATTGCGCAGCAGGTTGCTTGCCGAGTATCAGCAGCGCCAGTCGGAATACCGGCGCTGGCGCGGCCGCGTCGCAAAGCGTTCCGGCTCCGACACCGCGACCTCGCTCGCCGACAAGGATATCCGGATTGCAGAGCTCGAGGCCACCGTGCAGTTGCTTACCGCCTCCCACCTCGCCATGCTGCGTGCCGTCGGCGAACTCGGTGGCTTCAGCAAGTGGGCGAAATTCTATGAGCAGTATCGCGAGGCACGCGATAGACTCGACAAGCTTGGCGCGGTTCCTGCCGCGACAGTGTCCTCGATGACGTCCGAAATGCGGGCAAAGCCGGCTTCCACAGACGGCAGAAGAAAGCGGCGTTGAGCGAGGGGCCATATAGCAGGCACTAGATGTAGCGACTTGCATTTGAAACCGGCCGTACTTGCAATCGACGCGGTTTCCTGCTCGAAATAACTGCAACTGACGGAATGCGCGTGCTCGGATTATCTGCATCCATGCCTGCATTCAGCCGTTCTTGAGGGCACCCCTCTTTCCTCGATGCACTCGGCTGTCTGTCTGCGCATGTGGCCTCGTAAGTCCCGTCTGCTATGCTAGTTGAGCCCCTTTGTCTACGCGGGCGCGAGGTGACGATCGTGAACAAGTACATTGCATTGACCATGCTGGCACTAGCTGCCGCATCAACCGCTCACGCACAGTACGTACCGGGCGACGCGTACGCTACGCAGCGTAATGAGATGCACGATCAGGCCCTCTTGCAACAGCAGCAAGGGAACGAGATGGCGCGACAACTATTGCAGGAGCAGCGGCAGCAGCAAGAGCAGCCTCATGAAACGCTCTTTGACAGCAGCATGCGGGCCTGGAACTCCGGTCAGCAGACGCAGCGGGCACGGCAACAGGACAATGATGGTCCAACGTGTGTTACCTATGCAGGGCAGACATCCTGTAAGTGAAGGCAATTCCGTGGCTGACGTGGCGAAATCTAGCCGTTTCGGGCCAACGCCAACGCCCTCCTGTGCAGGTTGCAGATAATGTGAGCAGGCGACAATGGAACGCAAGCACGCCCGTTTCAAATGCAAGTCGCTACAGGTGAGGATGCGACATTGTGATGGCGAAAAAGTGTTGCCCGGAATGCTTCGCGCATGAATGGGTGCGCGAATATGCCCGCGATCGAAGCAACGGCATTGGCGCTTGCGACTACTGCGGGGCCAGCGGCGTAAAGGTTATCGATATCGACGTTCTCTACGAGCCGTTCAGGAATCTGATGCAGTTGTATGCTCCCAGCGATGACGCGAGCGGCGAGATGCTCATCTATGCCATCCAGTGGGATTACGAAGTGTTCGAGGATGGCCTGTATTGCTCTGATGGAGCAGCGGGCCTGCTCGAAGACATTCTGGCAACGGGCTGGGACGACGACAGCGGCGAGTCGCCAGTTCGGGCGCACGAGCTGTATCGTCGATCGTGGACTGGTCCCACCATGCTCGATGAATGGAACGAGTACTGTGCGGCGGTCAAAGAGCACCCACGTAGAAAACCTCGTATGCCGATGCTGTTCGACGAAGAACTGGGCCGACAAGAAGCCGACGTCCTCCCTGGAGCCATCCTGTATCGAGCGCGCCTCGGCTTTACGCAAATTGGCGGGACTATTGAACCCCACGCTGGCGTTGGCATCGGTGCCCCGCCGGCAGGCAAAGCGAAGCCAGGGCGAGCAAACCGGTTACGTCAAGTTGTGCTCTACGTCGCCGATCAAGAACCGACAGCGATTGCCGAGGTTCGGCCCGCGCGCGGCCTACTGGTTTCGGTTGCCGAGGTCCACGCTGTCCGAAGCCTTCGATTGGTCGATCTGAACAAACCCGTGCGCCCATCGAACCCGTTTGCCGATGATGTTCCTCGATACGAGTTGGAACTGGAGCACCTGCTTCGAGCGTTTGGGGAGGAACTGTCGCGACCATTGCGTCGTACAGACGACGAGCACGAGTACCTCCCCTGCCAGAAACTGGTCGAGCGCATCCGGAAAAGTGGCCTATATGATGGCATTCGGTACCCAAGTGCCATGGCGCCTGGCGGCTCGAACATCGTTCTGTTCGACCCCGAGCTGGTCACGATAGGAGCATCAAGGCTCGTGGAAATTCGGGAGATCGACGTCGCCTACGTCGACTTCGAGGACGAATAGCGAGGCCCTCCGTTGTTACGGTATCGATGATGCCTCGGCTACGAAATGGCCGAGCTTCGCGGCGGAAGCCGCTTCTCTCCCGAAAGGAGTGTTACATGTCCTACTGCCCCTTCTTCCAGACCCTGCACGATGAAACGCGCCCCGTGGGCAATCTCGGCCGGGGAACCCATTACTCTGTTCTGCGGGCACCGGTCTGGCACAACGAGTTCATGAACCGGCTCGAACGTTGCGCGTTCCTCGACTTCGCCATCATCTGGGATGAGGATCATGACGATCGCGTGATCGACGCGATTATGGTGCTTTACATCAGTGGCTTGCTCGCGCCGGTACGGTATATCGGCGAGCGGAAAGGTACGCTCTCGGTGCTGCTGGCCCCTGATGTTGTGCGGAGCTGGGACCCGGAAACCCTGGAGCAGTATCACGACGATATCAACGACATCTGCCAGAGTCTGGAAGACCCATGGTCGGCGAAAGTCGACAGCGCTGACGGCCACGAACATTCGATCATCCACAGCTCGGCCGAGAACGTCGCTACGTATCTCAGGAACATCGACATACTGTGGGAACTGGGTGTGAAACCGAAAAGCCGGCCCTAGATCGGAAGCAAGGGACCGGCGGGAACGCAACACTGACTCTGGCGGCATCACGTCGCCGCGCCTCACCCTGTTGCGTTCTCGGATGAGCATTGACGCAACAAATGCCCGTGCTCCGGTCACGCAACACGAAACCCCTGAAAAAGTGGATATCCTGTGGATAAGTCGGTCGCCTTACCCGTTGAAATATAACAAAATATGAAAAACCAAAACCAACGCAACACCACGCCATAGGTGCCAAGAATCAACATTTTAGATTGTAGTAGCTTTATAGAAATGTCCGGTTCTGGCTCATTAGAAATATCGTGTTGCTTCAGTGCCCAGCGCTCTGACCGCCGTCGACGTGCAGAATTTCGCCCGTCACGAACGGCGCCGCATCCAGGTAAAGAATCGCGTTGACGATGTCGCTCATCTCGCCCATGTGGCCCATCGGGTGGAGTGCGCCGAGTGCCGCGTGCGTTCCGGGGGCGTGCATCGGCGACTTGATGATGCCAGGGGCAACCGCGTTCGCGCGGATGCCGCGCTTCGCGTATTCGATTGCGAGTGACTTCGTGGCTGCGTTCAGACCGCCCTTCGTCAGCGACGCCAGCACCGACGGCACACCGTCGATGGCGTGGTCGATCAGGCTGGTCGTGATGCTGACCACATGGCCGCTGTTGTTCTTCTCCATTTCAGCAATCGCCAACTGCGTGATGTAGAAGAAACCGTTCAGATTCACGCCCGTCACCGCAGCGTAGTCTTCAGCCGTGTAACCGGTAAACGGCTTGGCGATGAAGACACCGGCGTTGTTGATCAGCGTGTCGATGCGGCCGAAGCGGGCCACGCCCTCTGCAATTACGCGACGCGCCGTCGCTGGGTCAGCGATGTCACCCGCCACCGTCACGATGTTGGGATCTTCGGACGGCTTGATGCTGCGTGCCGTTGCGACGATGCGGTAGTCAAGCTTGCGGAATGCTTTGACGGTCTCCGCGCCAATGCCTTGCGATGCACCAGTAACGACTACGACCTTTTGCGACGTGCTCATGGAATACCTCGAATATTGGATTGGGCTTTCTTGCCCACGGGGCCGGTGGCTCCGATAGGTGCCTAATCTAGGTGTATTCGCGCGCCGAGCAAACACCCGCTATGGACAAACTATTTTGCGCGAGAGGAACAAATGTCACCGCAAAGCCGGCCTGCGCTGCGGACCACATCAATACGTCGCCGTCCGTGATCACGCGGCAGATCAAGCTGCTGGAGGACGCGCTGGGTACGACACTCTTCGAGCGTGAGGCGCGCAGCGTCAAGCCGACCGAGGCAGCGGCGCATCTGCTGGAGTTCTGGCTAAGGGCGAAGACGCCGTGCCGCTCGTCGGCACAGTCGATCATCAACAACCGCATTTCCATTTCGGCTGCTGCAGCAGCATTCCATGTTGCCCCTTGTACGCAGCGACGGATGGCGGCGCCCATCCATCCAGCATTTGCGGCGCCAGCCGGTAAATCTCGATGCCGAGTGGCCGGCACACCTCCAGCGGATCACGCGCGTTTGGCCCCCACATCGGCACCGAGAGATCGCCGCCCGGACA
Organism: Paraburkholderia phytofirmans OLGA172; assembly: GCF_001634365.1. Taxonomy (NCBI): domain Bacteria; kingdom Pseudomonadati; phylum Pseudomonadota; class Betaproteobacteria; order Burkholderiales; family Burkholderiaceae; genus Paraburkholderia; species Paraburkholderia phytofirmans. The sequence continues at coordinate 2,255,337 of NZ_CP014578.1, read as the reverse complement.
GGTCGACAGCGCGCACAGCAAGTCGATTTCGGCAAAGAATTCGAGGTAGTCGCCCTTCTTTGCCGGGCATGCTTTCATAAAATATTTGTCTTCCAGATTCAGGCCGGTGCACTGGAACACGTTGAGCACGTCGTGCACGTCGTATTCGGTCAATCCGTACGGAGCAATCGCGCGTGTGAGGTTGGAGTGGCAGTGAAAATGGAAATCCTCACCGGTCAGCATCCGGTTCACATAGGGATCGCACCGCGTACCGAGCAGATCGTGAACGCGGCCGCCATGCTCGTCGACGCCGTAGTCGGCGAGACTGTCGTCCGTGATCGTCACCATCGGACGCAGGAACGGCAGCGTCGACCACAGGCGGTCGAACGTGCTCACGTGCGCCTGTTGCAACTGGCGCGTGCGCGCGGCCCACATACGCTCGCGCGGGTTGTGCAGGCTCCAGATATTCAGGTCGGCCACCTGCGGACCTTCGATCGTCACGATGCGAAATATCTGGCCGGCTTCCACGGTCCACGCCTGACCCGAGCGGATCGGCACGACGATCGATTCGATCAGCGTACGGGTGTCGTGCTGTGAGGCGACGCGTTGATAGAACGCCTTGTCGACGTCGAGTGCGGAACCCTTGGTGGATTGATAGGCGGCAGGGTAGTTCAACATGCTGAATGCTCCTTCATGGGACTGGCGTCAAGACAGCACCAGCCGATGCACCCTTAGTGGTATCGACCTGTAACCCCGGGCGTTTGCCGATACACCGGCCTGGCAGGTCCGCACTCCTGTACAGCCCTCTGCCCTGTGCGCTTCACAAGGGTACGCGTCGGTTTGATGTCGGGGAAGGCAGCGCGGTTCGAACTCGCCAGGTTCTGCGTCATATTTAAGGATTTTAAAATGACGCACGTTTGGCAGGGCCATCCTGAGGCCGACGAGGACAGGATGGAGACGGTAATATGGCGCAAAGGTTCTGCGCGTTGCCGGCGCTCGCGATTGCGGGGCCTGGCGTACGGAACATGATGAACTACTGCGTCACCGAGTTGCTATTCTTCGGCGTGGTGTGCAGGCCGGGCCTGCGTCTCTTCCAGCCGCTTGCAGAAGGAGGCACGACACATGGATGCTCACGAGACTGTCACGCGGCCGGCACAGCCTGTCCGCCGCCCGGTGCTGGTCTGGGACGCGCCGGTGCGACTGTTTCACTGGCTGGTGGTGGTGCTGGTCACGGCGGCCTATGTCACCTTGAAGCTGAACTGGATCGACTGGCACATCCGGGTCGGCGAGACGCTGCTCGCGTTGGTTGTTTCCAGGCTGCTATGGGGCTGCTTTGGCAGTGAGACCGCGCGCTTTCGCAGTTTCGTGGCGTCGCCCGCGGCTGCACTTCGCCATTTGCGCCACCTGTTTCGCCGCGAGCCGGATGTGCAGGTGGGCCACAATGCGGCCGGCGGCTGGATGGTCCTGCTGCTGCTCGCGTTGCTGCTGGTCGAGACACTGAGCGGGCTCTACGTCAACAACGACATTGCCGACGAAGGGCCGTTGAGCGAAGTGGTGCCCGCGTGGCTCGCCAATGCGATTTCGACACTGCACGGGCTTGTTTGGTACGTGCTGCTCGCTGCGGTGATGCTGCACGTGCTCGTGATCGCTCTCTATGCGGTAGCGAAGGGACACAACCTGCTGCGTCCAATGCTAACCGGCTACAAGCTCTTGCCCTTGTCCATCGACGCACCGCGACAGACACCAGCGCTGCTCGCGCTGCTGCCACTCGGCGTAGGCGCTGCCGTGGTGATGCTGCTCGCGGCATATCTCTGAGCTTGCCGCGAACCTGATCTCAGGGTGCCGCTTCGATGGTCGCGTCAGTTGCTCTTTGGCGGCACCACCTGGCCGCGGATTTCGCCGTTCGGATTGTTCTTGGTATGAACGTTGATGTACATGTCGCCGGCTTCGAACATCTTGGCGTTGTCCGGGGATAGCGTGGCCTGACCGCTGAACGGGCTCGTCGTCTCCATGCTGCCTTTCTGCGAGAGCCAGATCTTCACGTCGGCGTTTGTGCCGGCCGGGGCGGGCCCATGGAAATGCGCCATCGTGGCCTGACTCGACAATCCGCTAAAGCTGATGTTCCAGGTAACGACCCGCGTACTGGAGTCGTACGTGAGGTTGGCGCTGCCGCGGCCTGGAGTCTGCACGGGCGGAACCTGTTGGGCACCCGTCAACGGCACGTCAAATGAGACCGGTGCCGCTTGCGCCAAGCTCAATGCACCTGCCAAGGCTAGACCACCGAACACCATGAAGGCGCGCTGCGAGATGGATCGTGACATTTGGTTTTCTCCTTTTGGACATAATCCGCCAGCGTGCGAAGGCAAAGTCCCGTCAGGGCCACAGCCCCGACGGGACCTCGCACCCGCTTAGGCGAGTTCGAACCGGTCGAGGTTCATCACCTTGACCCAGGCTGCGACGAAGTCGCGGATGAATTTCTCCTGCCCGTCCTCGCTTGCATAGACCTCGCCCAAGGCCCGCAGCTGAGCATGCGAACCAAACACCAGATCGACGCGGCTGCCGGTCCACTTCAACTCGCCGGTCTTGCGGTCACGCCCCTCGAACATGTCCCCGGCTGCCGAAACCGGTTTCCATTCCGTCCCCATGTCGAGCAGGTTGCGGAAGAAGTCGTTGGTCAGCGTTTCCGGCCGGTCGGTGAACACGCCGTGCTGATTCTGCCCGGCATGGGCGTTCAAAGCACGCAAGCCGCCGATCAACGCAGTCATCTCGGGGGCGGTGAGGGTCAGCAATTGCGCCTTGTCGATCAACAACGCCTCGGCCGGAACGCTGTATTTGCCTTTGAGGTAGTTTCGGAAGCCATCGGCGACCGGTTCGAGGGCGCCCACGGATTCCACGTCGGTCTGGTCCTGCGAAGCGTCCATGCGACCGGGCGTGAAAGGCACGCTTACCTGACGGCCCGCCTTCTCTGCCGCCTTCTCGATGCCGGCGCTGCCGGCCAGTACGATCAGGTCGGCCAGCGAAACCTTCTTGCCGCCAGACTGTGCGCCGTTGAATTCGCTCTGGATGCCTTCGAGGACCTTCAGCACCTTGGCCAGTTGCTCGGGCTGATTGACGTCCCAGTCCTTCTGCGGAGCGAGGCGAATACGCGCGCCATTGGCGCCGCCGCGCTTGTCGGAACCGCGGAAGGTGGACGCCGAGGCCCAGGCTGTCGAGACCAGCTGCGAAATGGACAGCCCCGATGCCAGGACCTTCTGCTTGAGCGAAGCGATGTCCTGGGCATCGACCAGCGGGTGGTTGACCGCCGGGATCGGGTCCTGCCAGAGCAGTTCTTCGGCCGGCACTTCCGGACCGAGGTAGCGGGCGCGCGGCCCCATGTCGCGGTGGGTTAGCTTGAACCAGGCACGGGCGAAGGCCTCGGTGAGCTGGTCGGGATTCTCCAGAAAACGCCGCGAAATCTTCTCGTAAGCGGGGTCGAAGCGCAACGACAGGTCGGTGGTGAGCATCGTCGGCCGCAGCTTCTTCGAGGGATCGTGAGCGTGCGGGATCGTGTCGCCGGCATCCTTGGCGACCCATTGGTTGGCGCCGGCGGGGCTCTTGGACAGTTCCCATTCGTACTTGAACAGGTTCTCCAGGTAGCCGTTGCCCCACTTCGTCGGCGTGGTGCTCCAGGTGACTTCCAGACCGCTGGAGATCGTGTCGCCGCCCTTGCCGGCGCCGAAGCTGTTCTTCCAGCCCAACCCCTGGTCCTCGAGACCGGCGGCCTCGGGTGGCGCCCCCACGTTGTCGGCAGGACCGGCGCCGTGCGTCTTGCCAAAGGCGTGGCCACCGGCGATCAGCGCGACCGTCTCCTCGTCGTTCATGGCCATGCGCGCGAAGGTTTCACGGATGTCGACTGCCGCGGCGAGCGGGTCAGGCTTGCCGTCCGGACCTTCCGGGTTGACATAGATCAGGCCCATCTGGACGGCGCCAAGCGGATTTTCCAGGACACGTCCATTGTCGTCGCGGCTGACCTCGCTGCCGTGCAATGCTTCGTCGGCCACGATCACGCCTTCGTCTTTGCCGGCTGCCCCCTTGCCATAGCGGACGTCGCCGCCCAGCCAGGTCTTTTCGTCGCCCCAGTAGACGTCCTGGTCCGGCTCCCAGGTGTCCTCGCGACCGCCGCCGAAGCCGAAGGTCTTGAAGCCCATGGTTTCGAGCGCGACGTTGCCGGTGAGGATCAACAGGTCGGCCCAGGAAATTTTCTGGCCGTACTTCTGTTTGACCGGCCACAGCAGGCGGCGAGCCTTGTCGAGGCTGACGTTGTCCGGCCAGCTATTGAGCGGCGCGAAACGCTGCTGGCCGCGCCCGGCGCCGCCGCGGCCGTCGCCGATACGGTACGTGCCGGCGCTGTGCCAGGCCATGCGGATGAATAGCGGACCGTAGTGGCCGAAGTCTGCCGGCCACCAGTCCTGCGAATCGGTCATCAGCGCCGCGAGGTCCTTCTTCACCGCAGCGAGATCAAGGCTCTTGAAAGCCTCGGCGTAGTTGAAGCCGTTGTCCAACGGGTTGGACTTGTTGGAGTGCTGGCTGAGCAGGTCCAGCCGTAGTTGCTTCGGCCACCAGTCACGATTCGTCGTGCCGCCGCCGGCGGCATGATTGAACGGGCACTTTGCTTCGTTTGACATGCGTTATCTCCTTGAGAGGACATACCCACCACGTGTTCTGCTACGGCGTCTGGATTCTATGATGCATTGCCGATCCGCGCAGGCAGGGTAGTCCGGAAATCATAGTGGGCGCTTTGGGTGCGCCACTGTCGATTACCCGACGCGCATGCTCTTCGTCCGATGACGGGTGTTGTGGTGTGCGCTGGGCGAGGTTGGCTCGCGTCGGCCAAGCTACTGCAACTCAAAATATAGGTGCGACTTACCGTCAACAGAAGGCGATTATTGCAATGCCGATGATAGGCCACGACTATAAGGCGATCAGTCGTAGGCCAGGGCCCACCGGGTTCCACGCAACCAGCATCGCTTATCTGGCAAATCACCGGTGCGATACAAGCGTGTCACAGAACGCCAGCCGCCCTTTTGAAAGGCGGCGTCGAGCGCGGCTTCCGACGCGTCGTCGCGCCCTCCTTCACACGGGTAGAGGCCGACCGCGGAGATCCAGGCGGCGAAATATTCATCCCCATCGCGTTCAATTCGAAATACCGCGCCGTATGGAGAGATCGGGGTCGCGCCACCAGGAAGCCAGGTCCTCTCCACCGTGAGGGGGAGAATCAACCTGCCACCGTCGTTCAAACGATCGAGCCAGATGTCGGCGGGATGGGTTACGCCCGCGTTGGCATAGATCACATCAGCAGAATCAAAGGACATCGAGAATCCGTCGCCCTGAAGAACCTGAACGTTCCGCGCAGTCGAGAAATTCACAGCCGCACGCCTCGCCAGGCCGGCATCGAACTCGATGGCAGTGACCCTGCCGGCGGGGCCAACGAGACAGGCCATGATGGCCGTGTAGTAACCGACACCCGCTCCGATATGGACCACGTGATCGCCAGCTCGAATGCCGGCGCTTGCGAGAAGCGGCACGTGGTAGGACGGCATGCCGTTGTTAAGGCCACGTTCCGGAATGATGCCAATCAGAACATCGTCGTAGAGATGGACAGGATCGGCGTCAGGCGTGGGGATGTAGCCGACGGAACGCAGGATCGGCCACGGCCCCGGACCCAGATAGCGTTCTCGTTCGACAGCGGCGAATGCCGCCTCGACGCCCGGATTTGCAATGCCGGCTGCGGCCATGAGCCGCCGCGCATACGCTCGGCGGACGAGGGCAAGCTTTTGCTGACGATCCATTTCGGGACCTCTGGGTGTCAGTCTTTCAAAGCGTGATCGACTCACGCTGTCCGTCTCAGCTTAGCCGAATGTATGCGCATATGCTTGCACACCGGGATCCAGAAACTCCCTTGTCCTGCGCTGCGCCGGCCGCATAAGCCGCCAGCAACAGCGTGGTGCCGACGCTTGCGCATGCTGCAATTGCACAGCCAGATACGTCTGCTCGAGCGCGCGGGAACGGGCACGGCATTCTGTTTCGAACTGCCGGCGATCGAAAAGCCGGTTGTCGCCGGCATCCAGTCCTAACTCGTCATCCGACTGCTGTAGGCGCAACGCGTGTTGATGTGTAAACCAGACTTTCTACAATGAATGTACCGGTACGCAGGGGCGCCAGATTGCCTGAACAATCTCCCCCGCCGGTTATCGATGGCTGAAGGCCGCGCGCTCGTGTCGCGCAAGGATTCCACATGGAACCCGATCAGGTGGAAGCGAGTGAAAATCCGGAGGAAACGACGGGAAACAAGGTATGCGTCCTCCTTGCGGCCATCGGCACTTTGATGGCGGTTTTCGGCATCGCTATTTGCGTGTTTGGCCTCGTCGAGTTCAACCACACAAAGGTCATGGCCGGCGTGTGCGTCATCGTTGTGTCGACGATCACCTACATTCTGATGCTGACGACCGCCCGATGAAGGGAGGCCGGACGGGTTGTCAACCTGCCCGGCAAGCAACACGGTTTGCAATACGTGCAAAGGATGCAGCAACCCGGCGCTCGGATAGTAGTAGCCAAAGAAGTCGTGCCAGTAGCCGGGCTCAGACCAGCCATGTCGTAATCGACGACAACCGCGGCCACCCAGGTGATCGACACGGACAGCGCGCTCAGCCCTATCAGGCCGACTATCATGGCGGCCATATGCGGCGCGCCTCGCATCGGCTTACACGCCGGCTTCTCTCACGTTGACTCCCGGACCGATTCCCAATGAACCGTATAGTGCATGGGTCTGAGCATGAACAGTGCAAATTTGCGCGGCCTTTCCGTCATGGTATGCGAATGGAAGAATGAAATACCGTGCCTTGCGGCCGCATACGGTACCCGGAAAGTGGCTTTATGTGCCGCAAGACGAACCGGCATTTGAAACCATCGCGGCAAGAATGACGGCACTCGTGCTCGCGCGCGATCCCCGCGTGGGTATAGAGCCGAAGCCGCGCAGTCGTGGCGGAAAATCCACGTTGCCAAAGACATAAGGCATCGCGGTCGGCATCGACTGATTTTTCCGCTTGATAGCGTGTGGAGCGCTAGAATTGCCGGCTTTGCCCGCTTCGGGCGCGCGACAAGGCAAAATACGGGTTTTGCGCGTGTAGAACGCGCCGCCGACCGGATGAATCAGACTTTGGCGGCTTACCTGCCGCCGACCCTCGCAATGACGCATGACAACGGCCCAGCACGCCAATCTGGCAAGTGGAGCCCGCCGCATGCGGCACAGCAAGGACAGCTCGTCCTTTAACAGAGCCCCTCAGGAGCATTCATGAACGATTCGACCCCCTCTTTCCTCGGCAGGATTTCACTTGCCGTGAGTACGTTTTTCGGCATCCTCGGCGATGGCGAATTCGCCGCCGGAGTGCTGCGCCTGCGTAAGGGCACCGCGGGCAGCGCCGCTGCCGCGAGCGCCGCACCTCCCGCCGCCACGCCCGCGCCTGTCGCGGCACCGGCCCCCGCGCCTCAGCCGGCGCCCACGCTGAAGGAAGCGAGCCCGGACGCCGCGCTCCAGTTGCTCGGCCTGCTGCAACGCGACGCGCGCTTCATCGATTTCGTCGAAGAAGACATCAAGGGCTATAGCGACGCCGACATCGGCGCCGCCGCGCGCCTCGTGCACGCGGGCTGCCGCGCGACGCTGCGCGAGCATTTCACGATCCGTCCGGTGCGCGACGAAGCCGAAGGCAGCCGCGTGACGCTGGCCGAAGGTTTCGACGCCACCTCGATTCGCCTGACCGGCAACGTCGTCGGCAAGGCGCCGTTTAACGGCAGCATCAGCCATCGCGGCTGGCGGGTCGACGAAGTGCGTCTGCCGAAACTGGCCGGCAGCCATAACGCCAAGGTGATCGCACCGGCCGAGGTGGAGCTATGAGCGACGCGCGTTTTTCAATCGGTATCGATCTGGGCACCACGCACTGCGCGCTGTCCTACGTGGACACCACGGCCAGCGACGGCGAAAAGACCGCCCAGGGCGTGCTGCCGATTGCCCAACTCACCGGCCCCGGCGCGATCGACAACCTCGATCTGCTGCCCTCCTTCCTCTACCTGCCGCACCCGGACGAACTCGCCTCGGGCGACCTGTACCTGCCATGGACCGGCCAGCGTGAATTCGCGGTCGGCGAATTCGCCCGCAGCCGCGGCGCGGCCACACCGATCCGGCTCGTGTCGAGCGCCAAGAGCTGGCTGTGCCATCCAGGCGTCGACCGTCGCGCGGCAATTCTGCCGAACGATGCACCGCCTGAAGTCGCACGCGTCTCGCCGCTCGAAAGCTCGGTGCGCTATCTGACGCACCTGCGCGAAGCGTGGGACCACGCGCATCCGGACGCCCCGTTCAGCCAGCAGGACATCACGGTGACGATCCCCGCGTCGTTCGATCCGGCCGCGCGCGAGTTGACCGCCGAAGCCGCCGAGGCCGCCGGTTACGGCCGCATGACCCTGCTCGAAGAACCGCAAGCCGCGCTGTATAGCTGGATTCAGAAGAGCGGCGGCCAGTGGCGCAAACAGGTCAAGGTCGGCGACATCATTCTCGTGGTCGACGTGGGCGGCGGCACGACCGACCTCTCGCTGATCGCCGTGGTCGAGCGCGACGGCAATCTCGAACTGCATCGCGTCGCGGTCGGCGAACACATTCTGCTGGGCGGCGACAACATGGATCTCGCGCTTGCTCACGTCGTGGCGCGCAAGCTTGCAGCGCAAGGGACCCAGGCCGACGCGTGGCAACTGCGCGCCCTCACCTATGCCTGCCGCTCGGCGAAGGAAACGCAGCTTGGCGACCCGTCGACGGATACCGTGCCGCTCGTCGTGCCGAGCCGCGGTTCGAAGCTGATCGGCGGTTCGATCCGCACCGAGCTCACGCGTGCGGAGTTGACCCAGACGATTCTCGAAGGCTTCTTCCCGCAGGTCGACAGCGCGGCGCGCCCGGTGAGCCGCGCGCGTGCCGGCCTGACGCAGCTCGGCCTGCCGTATGCGCAGGATGCGGGCATCACGCGGCATCTGGCGGCCTTCCTCGGCCGTCAGGTGGGTGCGCTCGCCGAGCTCGAAGGCTTGCGCGAGATCGCCACCGCGGAAGGTGCGACCTTCCTGCATCCCACCGCCGTGCTCTTCAACGGCGGCGTGTTCAAGTCGCCGCTGCTGGTCGAGCGGATCATGGGCACGCTCCATGGCTGGCTCAGCGCCGAAGGCGCGCCGCAAGCACGCCTGCTCGAAGGCGCGGATCTCGATCTCGCCGTCGCGCGCGGCGCGGCCTATTACGGCTACGTGCGGCGCGGCCAGGGCGTGCGCATTCGCGGCGGCACCGCACGCGCGTACTACATCGCCATCGAATCGGCGATGCCCGCCGTCCCCGGTCTCGAGCCGCCGGTGCAGGCGCTGTGCGTCGCACCGTTCGGCATGGAGGAAGGCACGGACGCCGAATTGCCGGCGCAGGAGTTCGGGCTGGTCGTCGGCGAGCCGGTGCACTTCCGCTTCTTCGGCTCGTCGGTGCGCCGTCAGGATCAGGTCGGCACGCTGCTCGACTTCTGGGGCCCGGAGGAATTGCAGGAGCTCGAAGAAATCCAGGCGACGCTGCCGTCCGCCGGCCGCACCGCCGGTGAAGTCGTGCCGGTCAAACTCCATGCGCGCGTCACGGAGGCCGGTACGCTCGAACTCGAAGCCATACCGCGCGGCACCGACGAACGCTGGAAGGTCGAGTTCGACGTGCGCGGCAGCGCCAATGCATGACCGAGATGAAGCGCTACCGCGTCGGCATTGATCTCGGCACCAGCAACACGGTGCTGGCGTATGCCGCGCCGGGCGATCCCGCGGCGGGCGATCCCGCGGCGGGCGATCCCGCGGCGGGCGATCCCGCGGCGGGTTCGCAGGACATTCGCGTGTTCGAGATCGATCAGCTGGTGAGTCTCGGCGAAGTCGCCGCGCGGCCGCTCCTGCCTTCAGTACGGTATCACGCCGCGCCTGACGAGCTGAGCACGGGCGATTTGCAGTTGCCCTGGCGCGCGGCCGATGGCTCGGACGCTAGCGCGCCAGGCCAGGTAGATCAGCCGGTCGTGATCGGCCGGCTCGCGCGTACGCTCGGCGGCCAGGTGCCGGGGCGGCTGGTAGCGAGTGCAAAGAGCTGGCTGTCGCACGCGTCGGTGGACCGGGTCGCGCCGATTCTGCCGTGGGGCGCCGCGGACGATGTCCGCAAGGTCTCGCCGGTCGAAGCCAGCGCGAGCTATCTGGCGCACGTGCGGGCGGCCTGGAACCAGCGCTTTCCGGATGCGCCGCTCGAAGCGCAGGACGTCGTGCTGACGGTGCCCGCTTCTTTCGACGAAGGCGCGCGCGCGCTGACGGTGGAAGCGGCGCGGATGGCGGGCCTGCCCACCTTAAGGCTGCTGGAAGAGCCGCAGGCCGCGTTCTACGACTGGCTGTTTCATCATCGGGACAGCCTTGCAACTGAACTGTCGGACACCCGGCTCGTGCTGATCTGCGACGTCGGCGGCGGCACCACCGACCTCACACTGATCGAAGTCCGCATGCGCGACGGCGAGCCGGAGCTCACGCGTATCGGCGTGGGCAACCATCTGATGCTCGGCGGCGACAACATGGATCTCGCGCTCGCGCATCGGGTCGAGGCGCGTTTGCCTCAAGCGGGCAACGAGCGCCAGCGTTTGTCGGCGGCGAGTCTGTCGCAACTCGTCGAACGTTGCCGCGGCGCGAAGGAACAACTGCTCGGCCCGCACGCGCCGGAATCCGCTTCGATCACGCTGCTCGGCGCGGGCTCGAAGCTGATCGGCGGCGCGCGCACGGCGCAGGTCACGCGCGAGGAAGTCGAACAGATCATCGTCGACGGATTCTTTCCGGCGGTGGCATCGCACGAACGGCCCGGAAGGCCGCGCGGTGCGATCGTCGAGTTCGGCCTGCCCTATGCCACCGATGCGGCAGTGACGCGTCATATCGCGGCGTTTCTGAGCCGTTTCGCAGCGCAGTCGCGTAAAGCGCTGGATTCCTCTGCCGGTTCCTCCGCGCATTCCTCCGATACAGCCGAAGCTCAGGACGAGTCCTTGCCGGTACCCGACACGCTGCTGCTGAACGGCGGCGTGTTTCGCGCCGAGGCGCTCACGCAGCGCCTGTCCAGCACCTTGGGCACATGGCGCGGCGAGCCGCTCAATGTTCTGCACAACGACAATCCGGACGTCGCCGTGGCGCGCGGCGCGGTCGCTTATGCGCTCGCCCGCGCGGGCCAGGCGCCGAAAATCGGCGGCGGCTCGGCGCGCAGTTACTTCCTCGTGCTGGACGACACCGGCGCGGGCGAACGCGACGCCGAACCGGCGCAACGCGGCATCTGCCTGCTGCCGCGCGGCACCGAAGAAGGCCACGAGATCCGGATCGAAGACCGCACGTTCGCACTGCGCCTCGGACACCCTGTGCGCTTTCACCTGGCCTCTTCAAGCGCGGACACGCTCTACCAACCAGGCGAACTTGCCAATCTTGCGCAAGGCGACTTCGTTCGGCTGCCACCCATCGCGACGATCGTGCAAGCACGCGGCGCGAGCACGGTGCGTGGCGAAACCGCGGTACAGATCGCCACCTCCCTTACGGAAGTGGGCACGCTCGAAGTCCACTGCATCGAGCTCGACAATCCGGCGCAGCGCTGGCTGCTCGAATTCCAGTTGCGCCACGCAGACGCCGAGGCGAGCGCCCAGGCGAACCTGTCGGCGGATCCGGCGCAAGCCCGGCACCCCGCGCTCGGCGAAGCCATCGACCATATCGACCGCTGCTTCGGCTCGCGCGCGCAAAAGGTCGACCCCAAGGAAGTCAAACGCCTGCGTTCGCAACTCGAACAGCTGCTCGGCGCGCGCGAGGGTTGGAACAGCGCGCTGCTGCGCGAACTGTTCGGTGCGCTATGGGAACGTGCGCGCCGCCGGCGGCGCTCGGCGGACCACGAACGCTTGTGGCTGAATCTGGCCGGCTATTGCGTACGGCCGGGCTTCGGCTATCCGCTCGACGAATGGCGCGTCGCGCAACTCTGGTCGCTCTTCGACGACGGCATCCAGTACGTCAACGACAGCCAGGTCTGGTCGGAATGGTGGACGCTATGGCGCCGCGCCGCGGGCGGCCTCGACGAAAGCGCGCAGCTGCGCGTGCTCGACGCGATGGCCTATCTGCAAACAGCCGCGCAATCGCGCCATAAGCTGCCGTTCGACGTGTCGAAAACCGGCTTCACCGACATGGTCCGGCTCGCTGCATCGCTCGAACGCATTCCGGTCGAACGCAAGATCGAGCTCGGCGAGTCCGTGCTCACGCGGCTGAAGAAGCCCGCGGAAAACCATCAGAGCTGGTGGGCGGTCGGCCGCATCGGCGCGCGGCGGCCGTTCTATGGCAGCGCGCATAGCGTCGTGCCGCCGGACATCGCGGCACAGTGGCTGGACGCAATCCTCGCGCTCGACTGGAAGAAGGTCGACCCCGCGGCATTCGCCGCCGTGCAGATCGCCCGGATGACCGGCGACCGCTCGCGCGACCTGCCCGAGGCGTTGCGCCAGACGGTAGTGCGCAGGCTCGAAACGGCCAATGCGCCGCGCGCGTGGATCACGATGGTCAGCGAGACCGTAGAGCTCGATGACGCCGACGAAGGCCGGGTGTTCGGCGAATCGCTGCCCGCCGGGCTGAAGCTGATCGCGGCAACGCCGTGACGGCTCGAGCAATTCGTCAGGGACGGTGAGCGGATCGTGCTCGACGCCGCGCGCAGCACGGTGAGACCCACCGAAGCCCGCGCGTCGACAACTTAAGGCCGCTCGCCTCGCGCCAGGCGCGCATCGATCTCACGCACGACAGGCATCAGATCGGCAACGCTATCGATCACGTAATGCGCCCCGGCGGCCTGCAACTTCTGGATCGCCGCCTTGCGCCGCCATGCAAATTCATCCGGCGCCAACGCTTTGACATCCTCCTCGGCCATGCCAAAAGCATTGCCGCTCACGGCGACACCCACCGCCCACGTGCCGCCGTTGATGCCCTCCTCGATGCCGACCTCGGTGTCGTCGACCTTGATCGCGTCCCTGGCGCGCCACACACCCAGTTCCGGCAACGTCCTGTAGATCATGTACGGCGACGGGCGCCCTTCCGGCGTGTCACCGGTGCACACAATACTATCCGGCGAAAAACCCTGGGCCGCCGCGCCCGGCACGATCTCGGCCATGATTTCGCGCGTATAGCCGGTGGTCGTGCCAATCCTGATGTCGTCGCTGCGCAGCGCGCTCGCCACGTCCGCCACGCCCGGAATCACCGAACTGTAGCTCGCGGCCACCGCGATGTTTTTCGGCACGAAAACGTCGTACACCGCGTCGATGTCCGCTTCGCCCGGCGCGCGGCCATACTTGTCGGCCCATGCTTGCGACACGCGCGGAAGCGCCATCAACGCGGCGATATGCGGGCGCTTGGCCATACCCATCGGGCCGCGTGCTTCGTCGATCGTGATCGACACGCCGAACTGCTCGAACGTCTCGACAAATGCGCCCATCGGCGCCAACGAACCATAGTCGACCACCGTGCCGGCCCAGTCGAAAATCACTGCTTTTACGTGTTTCATTTACTTCGATACTCAGGAGGTTGTAAAGCGCGCGCGGCGCGCCGCGCGTATATATGGCTGTGTACGACTGCTTGTGGGGCCAAGACTTGATCCGTGCATCACCGATGCGCGGCCCACGCGCCACGCGCCCAGGCCGCCCTGTTCACGCCGCTTCGGCCAGCGTCTTGCGTTCTTCGATCGCCATCGCCGGCGGCGCGGCGTGGTCGACGCCCATCGCCTGCAACGACTGCGCACAGGCCTGCACCACGCGGCGCATCACATGCTCATCCACCTGACCGATGCAGCCGATGCGGAAGCTGTCCACTACGGTCAGCTTGCCCGGATAGATGATGAAACCCTGCTCCTTCATCAATTCATAGAAGCGCTCGAACTTGAACGACGGATGCGCCGGCGCGAAAAACGTCACGATGATCGGCGAGCGCCAACGCGCGCTCAGCAACGGCTCGAAACCGAGTTCATGCATGCCCGCGACCAGCACGTCGCGGTTATTCGCATAACGCGCGAGACGCCCGGCCTGGCCGCCTTCGAGCTTATGCAGACGCAATGCCTCGATAAACGCAGCCACCGTATGCGTCGGCGGCGTGAAGCGCCATTGGCCGGTGCGGTTCATCACGTCCCACTGGTCGTACACGTCGAGCGAGAGCGAATGGCTGCGGTCCTTGGCCTCCTGCAACGCGCGCTTGCGGGCGATCACGAAACCGAAGCCGGGCACGCCCTCGATGCATTTGTTCGCCGACGACACGAAGGCCTCGCACGGAATCTGGCGCACATCGAGCGGCACCGCGCCGAATGCGCTCATCGAGTCGATCAGCAGCTTGCGGCCTTTTTTCGCGGTGGCGGCGGCGATTTCTTCGATCGGATTGAGAATGCCGGAGCTGGTCTCACAATGCACCGCGACTACGTGAGTGATGCGCGGATCGACGTCCAGCATGCTTTCGACTTCGGCGCCGCGCGGCGGCAGGTAGTCGCCCTTGTCGAGCACCGTGCAGGCACGGCCGAGATAGCCGAGGGTGGTCGCAATGCGCTTGCCGTAGGCGCCATTGGCCAGCACCAAGGCGTGGCCGTCGCGCGGAATCAGGCTGCCGAGCATCGCTTCGACGCAATAACTGCCGCTGCCCTGGAGCGGCACGCAGTCGTACTCGCCCGCGGTATCGCCGGCAATCTCCAGCAGGCTGCGGCGCAGCTGGGCGGTCATTGCGCGGAAGTCGCCGTCCCACGAGCCCCAGTCGCGCAGCATCGCTTCCTTGGTCGAGAGCGCCGTGGTCAGCGGTCCCGGGGTCAACAGATACGGCTCGCCTCTCGCCGGCGCGGTGCAGGTCACGGTTGACGGCATTGCGGACACTGCCGGGGAACTGTCGATCGCGCTTTCCATGTTCGGAATCTCCGATATCGCTGTTTCGGTGCTTGACACAGTACAGAAACGCTGCCCATCGGTAAAATCGATATAATTGATGAAGGTATCGTAAAAACTTATCTATCGACGAGGCAAACGTGCAATACGCGCAATTGCGGGCGTTTCATGCGGTCGCGGAACATGGCGGGTTTTCCAGGGCGGCGCAGGCGCTGTCGCTTACGCAGCCGGCGGTGTCGGATCACGTGAAGCGGCTCGAGCAGGACTTCGGCGTCAAATTGTTCGAGCGCGGCCCGCGCGGCGTCGAAACCACCGAACTCGGTCTGCGCCTTTTCAGCGTGACGCGGCAGATGCTCAGTTGCGAGCGCGACGCGCGGCAACTGCTCGAATCGGCGGGTGGGCTCGAATCCGGCTCGCTCTCGCTGGTCGCCGACGCGCCCGATCTGGCGGTTGCGTTGATCGGCGCGTTTCGCAAGCTGCATCCGGGGATCGTCGTGACGCTCTCGATCGCCAATGCCGCGGACTGCATGCAGCGTGTGCTGTCGAGCGCGGTCGATGCCGCCATTACCGCCGCCCCGCAGGTGCATAGCCGGCTCGAGTCGCGCGTGCTGCGGCGCGATCCGCTGGTGGCGATGGTGCCGGCAAGCTATCCAGTGGCGAAAAAACGCAAGCTGAGCTACGCGGAACTCGTGCAGCAGCCGATGATTTTTCGCGAGCCGCAATCGGTCACGCAGCAGTTGCTGGAGATCGAACTGGTGCGCGAGTCGTTGCAGGTCGAACCGGTGATGTATGTGGACGGGCGTGAAGCGCTGGAGGAAGCGGTTGCGCAAGGCATGGGGGTGGGCGTGATCGCGCGCGCCGAATTTAACGAATCGCGGCGGATCAGGATGATTCCGCTTCAGGATTGCCAGGTGCAGATGATCGAATCGCTCACGCGGCTCGCCGGGCGGCCGGGGTCGAATCTGTTGGATGCGTTGTTTGCTGTGGAGTTGACGGGCGTAGCCGTGACGGTTCAATCAACGGCTCGATGAACAGCTCTAACAACAGCTCCAACAACAGCTCCAACAACAGCTCCAACAACAGCTCCAACAACAGCTCTAACAACAGCTCTAACAACAGATGGCCGACGTTATGTTCGGCCGGATATACGTTGCGCCGCTGAGCCCGCTTCGGCGGCTAACGGCGAATCGAACGCGCTCGATTCATTCGACGTGCGCATCATCCGGCACGTGTTGATACGGATTGCGCTTGTCCGCTGACCTCGAAAGCGTCCGCGCGGACTCTCTGCCACGTTATCGACGACACGCCCGCTCACCGGGCAGCGCAGCTAGGCCGCAGCGGCACCGCCAGGTTGGCGGATGGCTAGGCCGCAGCGGCACCCCCAGGTTGGCGGATGCCGCGATTGTCGGCCAAGTAGCTGGATTGGTCGCAATAAATGCCGCGCGGGTCGTACAACGCGCACGGCCACGACGTGAAGTGCGCCACCGAATCATGCACGTATTCCGCCAGCAATCCGTCCACCGCGGATGGCACTGCGTTTTGCTCATCCCACGCAGCAAGAATCTGTTCTTCATAGGCGCTTCGTGGACGCGGTGCCGGTGGCGGCCAGTCGCGGCTGCCGGCGCGCGGATCGACGGGGTTGCGCAGAAACGCGACCCGCTGCACGAGGCGGCGCTGCTCGGCAAGCAGTTGCCGCGCCTGTTCTTCAGGACGGGGCGGGACGTCATAGACCCACCTGTTGGGCGAGCAGGCGGGATGATCGCTATCGGTGGCGGGTGGCACGCTCGCGCAGGCTGTCCGACTGACCTTGCCATAGAGCTGCCCGAGTACGCGCGTGTCGGTGGACTGCCGGGTCATCATGCTGCGCCACTGAAAGTTCAGACGGCGATGGGCCTGGATCAGTGATTCCACGTCGCTGCCGCTCGCAGCAGGCAGGGCCGCCATGTAGCCGCGATACAGGCTCACCACCGGATCGTCGTCCGGCAGTGTGTAATCCTCACGAAAGTCTAGCGTCAACTGCTCCGGCAATCGCAGCGGTACGCCAGCACGCAGGGCCTCGGCAAGCATATGGCGCAGCGGGATGCGCGACAGCCGGTTGCTGCGGCCCTGCTCGTCGGGTGCATAGCCGCCGCCCACGTCCGAATGCACGCCGGGGTAGACGACTTCCTCGCAGTTGGCGGGATAGGCGCGGTCTACCCGCACGGAGTCGAGTGGAAATGCCTGTCTTACCTCGTGCGCGGCGACGTAATGCACGCACCGCTCCACTTCGGGCGGGATCGCCAGTTCCGCGCCCCAATCGAGATGCAGTGCGGGTCCGCCGACCGACGCGACCGTATCGAACAGGCCCATGAACCTGATACGCAGCGGCACGCGCTCGCCATCCGGCGCTTTCCACCGCAAGCCACCATCGGTGCGCTCGCACCGGGTTTCAATCAGTTTTCGCACGAAGGCACGCGCCTCAGTAGCTCCACGCGAGAAGCCGAAGATGGCGAGGCTGATGAACTGCATGTATTTCCATGAAGGTGGACTCCACTCGCGTTCGAGGATTTGGGAAAACTCGGCGAGCGCAAACTTGATGCGCATGTCGCCACCGGCGCCCAACCCGAGTCCGAGCATGCCGCCCTGATCATCCTCGAGTGTGTCGGTGTAGCCCATGATCTTACGAATCTTGAACGGTGTGCCAACGCCTGGAATGTAGGTTGGCGAAGCGCCTCGTTTTTGCCGGTCGTCGACAGCGGTGCGATAGAGTTTGGCCACATTCGACAGCCGGTTAAGTGGAGTGTCCCGCTCCAGATTGTTATTGGTGCCGTCGAAGAAGAAGCTGAGCTTGGGATACAGGCGGCATTTGGCGTCTTTGAAAGAGTGCGGGCCGTCTTTGTTATCCGGGCGAAAGAGTTCACCAATGAGCTTGTCTCCGCCCTGACGGGCGGCCAGCTTGAATTCCTGGTCGGCAATTGGTGCGCCGGCTTGGCGAACAGTCATTGGCTCTCCTGTAGTCGTGGGTTACTTGTCGGCGCAGCCCAATCTGGAGGGCGAAAACGCAAGTTCTGCCTTGTCGAGGTCACGCAGAATCACGCAGACGTAGGCGTCGTCCTTCATCGGATCGTGATCGCTGTGCGGGCCGCTTGCCGGGAAACGGGCGACAACCGTGCGCTGTTCGCGGAGCTTCGTAATGGCCTTGGTCTTCGGATCTTCTTTGGCGCCCCACGTCCACGTGACTGTGACGGGTTGGCTCCAATCCTTAAGACCCGGGTAGCAGCAGGCGGCGGCTCCGCCACCTGCATGGTCGGCGACGTCTCCCGCCCAGTACTTGTCGATAAAGATGTTAAGGAAGCTCTGCACAACTAGCTTTGAAGCGTTACCTTTCACATCGAGCGCAACCTCGGCGTTCAGATCTTTGTTGGTGAGCTGATTGCGAGGGGTTTTCCGCGCTCCGGAGCGCTCCAACCAGACATATGGCCTTCATCGGCCCGGTGTTTCAAGCTTTGCGCAAAGCTCTGCGAGCCATCCATAAATTGCCCAAAGCAAACAGCGTGGTGATCTGGGCGATGTTCTTCGGCAAACCACGATAGCGCGTCTTCATGTAACCGAACTGCCGCTTGAGGATGCGAAACGGGTGTTCGACCTTGGCCCGAATACCCGCCTTCAGGCGTTCGATCTGATCGTATATCGCGTCCAACGAATCACTCAGATCCAGTTTCCTGCGCTTTGCCGGTCGCATTGCAACATGCCAACGCACCGCCTCAGGCTCACAACGCTTTTCGATACCCTGATATCCGGCGTCCGCGTACACATCCGTTTCTTCACCATGCAGCAACGTCTGGGCTACGGTAATGTCGTGAACATTGGCCGCCGTTCCAATGACCGTATGGACCAGGCCCGAATCGGCGTCCACGCCGATATGCATTTTCATCCCGAAGTACCAGTTGCCACCTTTCTGCGTTGATTGCATTTCAGGATCGCGCGTGCCGGAGCCATTCTTTGTCGAACCGGGCGCGGCGATCAGGGTGGCGTCGACTGCCGACCCAGCCTTAAGCATCAGGCCTTTCTCCGTCAGGATTTCATTGACCAGCGCCAGCATTTGCACCGCCAGACCGTGCGTTTCCAGCAGATGGCGGAACCGGAGAATCGTGCTTTCATCCGGCAAGCGGACCATCCCGCCGTCGAGACCCGCGAACTCGCGATACAGCGGCACGTCATAGAGTGCCTCTTCCATGGCAGGGTCTGACAGACCGAACCATTGCTGCATGAAATGAATCTGCAGCATCGTCGCAATCGGGAACGGCGGCCGACCGGTTTTGCCCGTGGGATAGTGCGGCTCGATCAGCGCAATCAGCTTCAACCAGGGCACAACGCGTCGCATCTCATCGAGAAATTCCCGCTTGCGCGTGCGCTTCGTTGACAGATCCAGACCAAGACCAAGTTGCGTCATTACACTGCTCCCCACCTAATTGGCTCTGCTTCCAGGATAGCTCAGCAGCAACGCAATGCCAGGACTTTTGCAGACCTTCCTTAACGGCGTAACGGTCCGTATGATTGATCGGCACCATCGCCATCGCCGCGCCCTCTCCGGCAAATGGGTCATCAGGCAGTCCGGATCCCGCGCAAGCCGACAGGGTCAGCAATGCGCCAATGGCCAAACCGCTCACGCATCGAGAAAGTCCAGTTCCCTTGCCATAACGCATGCAGCGATGTCGGGAAATCGTCTTCAGTTGGGTTGTCATTCACCGTCCGGCCAATAAACAAAGGTTTATCGGATGCTGACCGGGCACGGATCAGATATCACCGCGAGCCCCATAAAAGGCATCCAGTATCAGCGTCCATCGTTCAACGTCCGAATATATAGAGGACTTCTATCGCAAAAAAGTGAATTCGCAAGTTGATTCGGTACGTTCGCGTCTGGACGCACGACCAGCACCGCGATCTGCAACGCAACGCGCTGGGCACGACCGGGTGCGAGCGCGTATTTGAGAGTTACTGATCAGCGCAGCCTGAAGCTGTAGGCGAGAACGCAAGTTCTGCCTTGTCGAGGTCACGCAGGATCACGCAGACGTAGGCGTCATCCTTCATCGGATCGTGATCGCTGTGCGGGCCGCTTGCCGGGAAGCGGGCAACCATCGTGCGCTGTTCGCGGCGCTTCGTGATGGCCTTGGTCTTCGGATCCTCTTCGGTGCCCCACGTCCACGTGACTGTGACGGGTTGGCTCCAATCCTTAAGACCCGGGTAGCAGCAGGCGGCGGCTCCGCCACCCGCATGGTCAGCGGCATCTCCCGCCCAGTACTTGTCGATAAAGATGTTAACGGCGTAACGGTCCGTATGATTGATCGGCACCATCGCCATCGCCGTGCCCTCTCCGGCAAATGGGTCATCGGGCAGTCCGGTTCCCGCGCAAGCCGACAGGGTCAGCAATGCACCAACGGCCAAACCGCTCACGCGTCGAGAAAGTGCGCCTCCCTTGCCATAACGCATGCTGCGATGTCGGGAATTCGTCTTCAGTTGGGTTGCCATTCACCGTCCGGCCAATAAACAATGATTTATCGGATGCTGACCAGGCACGGATCAGATATCACCGCGAGCCCCATAAAAGTCATCCAGTATCAGCGTCCATCTTTCGACGTCCGAATATATAGAGAACTTCTATCGCAAAAAAGTGAATTCGCAAGTTGATTCGGTACGCTCGCGTCGGGACGCACGACCAGCACCGCGATCTGCAACGCAACACGCTGGACACGGCCGGGTGCGAGCGCGTATCGATGTGAGAACGCGGCGACGGAATGCAAGTACAACCCGTTTCAAATGCAAGCGCCTACGACTTACCGGTCGTCGTCGCGAATCGACGATGCATGCCGGCACAGCGCGCGCACCTCGACATCCATATACGGAAACAGTGGCAACTGGCTCAGCACGTCGTGCAGATGCGCGGGGCTTTCCACGTCGAACACGCTGATATTCGCGTAGCGGCCGGCGATGCGCCACAGGTGCCGCCACACGCCCTCCTGCTGCAGTTTCTGCGACATCGCTTTCTCATCAGACTTCAAACGCGCGGCGCGCTCGGCGTCCATGTCGGGCGGCAGGTTGACAGTCATCTCAACGTGAAACAGCATGCTTGTGCTCCTTTTCTGATCGGTAATACAAAACCCTGGCTTGCCGGAAAACTTCGCCGCGCAGCCAGGGTCGATAGATTCATGCGGTACGTCTGTGCCTTTCAGGCGTCAGCGCTTTATGCTTCCGCGCGCGGGCGCTCCACTTCCGCGCCCGGCAAACTGTCGCGCTCGGTGAACAGCGTGAAGTCGAAATCGATCAGCGCGAACTTGTCCTCCACGCCATAGGGTTTTCCTTCCGCACCCTCGGCCTGCTTGACGGCCGGCACGAGGCCGTCGCGCGTGGCGAACGCGAAATCGTCCCACAGATACGGATCGCCGTCGATGTTGATCTGCGTGGTCAGCTTGCGGAAGCCCGGCGCCGAAATGAAGAAGTGAATATGCGCCGGACGATGCCCATGACGGCCCAACTGATCGAGCAGCAACTGCGTCTGCCCTTGCGGAGGCACCGAGTAACCCACCGGCACCACGCTGCGAAAGCTGTACTTGCCTTCGGCATCCGTGCGAATCGAGCGGCGCAGATTGAAGGCCGGCTGCGACTTGTCGAAGTACGAATAGTTGCCGAGGTGATTCGCGTGCCACACTTCAACCAGCGCATTGGCCAGCGGCTTGCCGTCTTCGCCGAACACGCGGCCGCGCATCACCAGCGTCTGACCGGAATCGGTGCCGTCATCGAGTCGTGCATGCCCCTCGGACACGGGCGCGCCCGCCACATACAACGGTCCCTCGATGGTACGCGGCGTGCCGCCTTCGATCCCCGCCTTCGCTTCGGCTTCGTCCATACGCAGATCGAGAAAATGCTCGAAGCCGAGGCCCGCGGCCAGCAGACCGAACTCGCCGCTCTTGCCCGCGTCGCCGAGATAATTCAGCGCGGTCCAGAATTCGGCCGGCTGCACGTCGAGGTCTTCGATCGTGTAGAACAGATCGCGAACGATGCGGTTGACGATCTGTTTCGTGCGCGGATTGCCTTCATGGGTGGCGCTGTCGTTGATCTTCTGCAACAGCGCGTCGATGGCTTGCTTGTTCATGGGGTATCTCCTTCGTTTAATGGTCTTGGCAGCTAACTGATGAACCGTCAGTTCGTGGTGACGCTTGCGCCCTTGCGCGTATCGCGCCGCAAGCGATCGATCTTGTCCCAGTCGAGCGCGATGCCGAGACCAGGTCCTGATGGAAGATGCAAAGCAAAATTCTCGTAGCGCAGCGGTTCAGTGAGAATATCTTCGGTCAGCAGCAACGGCCCGAACAGTTCAGTGCCCCACTTCAGTTCGCCGAAGGTGCTGAATAGCTGCGCCGAGGCGATCGTGCCCACCGCGCCTTCGAGCATCGTGCCGCCGTACAGGTCGATGTTGGCCGCGAGTGCGATCGCCGCCACATCCGCGGCGCCAGTCAGACCGCCCGATTGCGCGATCTTGACGGCGAAGACATCGGCCGCGCGCGCGCTGGCGATGGCGAAGGCATCGGCCGGACCGTGCAACGCCTCATCCGCCATGATCGGAACCTGAGCGAGATCGGTCAGACGTTTGAGGCCCGCGCGATTTTCCGCGGCGATCGGTTGCTCGATCAGTGCGATTCCGGCGTCGGCGAAACGCTTGCCGGCCCAGATCGCTTCGGATTCGGTCCATGCCTGGTTCACGTCGACCCGCACTTCACCCCGTCCTTGCAGCGCTTTCTGAATGGCCACGACGTGCGCAACGTCGTCTGCAACAGCACGCGAGCCGATCTTCAGTTTGAACACGCGATGCCGCTTCGCTTCGAAAACACGTTCGGCCTCGTCGATATCGCGGGTCGTGTCGCCACTCGCGAGGGTCCACGCCACGTCCACCGAATCGCGCACGCGGCCGCCGAACAGCTCCGACAAGGGCACGCCGAGACGCTGCGCCTGGGCATCGAACAAAGCGGTTTCAACCGCCGATCTGGCAAAGCGGTTGCCCTGAAACAGCGCGCGCAGCTTCGCCATCGCCGCGCCGGGACGGGTCGCGTCCATGTCCTTGAGCAGCGGCGCAAAGTACGTATCGATGTTGACCTTGATACTCTCCGGGCTTTCCTCGCCGTACGCGAGGCCGCCGATGGTGGTGCCCTCGCCCACGCCGACCACGCCGTCGGCGCAGCGGATGCGCACCAGCACAAGCGTCTGGCAGTTCATCGTCGCAACCGAAAGCCGGTGTGGACGAATCGTCGGCACATCGACGAGAATCGTCTCCACGCTCTCGATCTTCACGGGTGTTGCTATCATTCGTTACCTCCTGACCTGCATTCCTGAGAGCACATAGTAGAAAGAACCCGCGAAGCAGTCCAAGACCGATTCCGACTACTTCCATACCTTAGGGGTATGCATGGAACTTCGCCAACTCCGCTATTTCATCGCGGTCGCCGAAGAGATGAACATCACGCGGGCAGCTAACCGCCTGCATATGACGCAGCCGCCGCTCAGCCGCCAGATCCAGCAGATCGAGGAAAGCGTTGGCCTCGCGCTATTCGAGCGCGGCTCGCGGCCGCTGCGTCTGACCGAAGCCGGCCGGATTTTCTATGCGCAGGCGAAGCGCCTGATCGGCGAAGCCGACGAACTCGCCCCGCTCACGCGACGCCTCGCGCAACTGGCCGAGCGCATCGTGATCGGCTTCGTGCCGTCCACGCTCTATGACGCGCTGCCCACCGTGATCCGCGCGTTTCGTGAAGCTGCGCCGCATATCGAGTTGTCGCTGATCGAAATGTTCACGATCGAGCAGCTCGCCGCCCTCAAAGGCGGCCGTATCGACGTCGGCTTCGGCCGCTTGCGTTTCGACGATGCGCAACTGGCGCGCGAAGTGCTCGTCGAAGAACGGATGATTGCCGCATTGCCGCAAGACCATCCGCTCGCACGCCAGAAGAAACCGCTGACGCTTGCCGCGCTCGCGCAGGAAACGCTGATCGTCTATCCGAGCACGCCGCGGCCGAGCTATGCGGACCAGCAGCTATCGGCAATGCATGACCATGCGCTGGAACCCAAAGCGATTCATGAAGTGAGGGAATTGCAAACCGCGCTGGGGCTGGTCGCGGCGCAAGTCGGCGTGTGTCTCGTGCCGCAAAGCGTGGAGGGCTTGCGCGCGCATGGCGTGGTGTACCGGCCGCTTCCAGGCGTCAATATCGCTTCGCCGATTATCATGAGCCGCCGCCTGCAGGACGAGTCGCCGACTACTACGTTGCTATGCTCGCTAGCGCGGGAGTTGTTCAAACGGGTTTGAAGAGCGGCGTGCGGCGGCCCCCATCTCAACGCTCGTCGAGCCGCCGCACCGCCGCACGATATCGGCCATCAGATTGCGCACCCACACGTTGCCCTCGTCCTGATCGATCCAGCGCGATATGCCGGCCCACTCCCTGGGCGCGAAACGCGTCGTCGAGCGCGTAGTGGCTATGCTCGACCGACGTGATCTGCACGTGCGACGCGTCCAGAAACACCTTCATGCGCTTTCGCTCATTGCGCGGGCGTCGCCGAAAGCGGTTCGAGCCCGGTCCTCGAAATCGCGGGCGCCGCGTCCGGCGACGACAGAAAATGGATCAGCGCCGCCGCGCCTTCCGGATTTTTCGCATTGGTGGCGATGCCCCCGGAGAACACCGTATACCTCTGCACTTCTGCGGGCAAACTGCCAACCACCGTCACCCCCTTCACCGGCAACAGTTCGACGACCTGCTGAAGTCCGATCTCAGCTTCTCCATTCGCGACGGCATCGGCGACCTGCACGACTGGAATCATGCGGCTCTTGCTCGTCATCAGCCCCGCGATGCCAAGACGCCGGAACAGTTCGCCACCGACATAGACGCCACTCGGGCTGTCTGGATAGACAACCGACTTCGCTGCGAGCAGCGCTCGCCGCAATGCGTCGGGCGAGCTGATATCCGGCTTCGGCGTCCCTTCGCGAACCACCATACCGATTGCCGAGCGTGCGAGGTCCGCCTTACTGTCAGGCAAGACCTTGCCGGCATTGATCTGTTCGTCGAGCGCATACCCGACCACGATCAGCACGTCGGCCCACTCGCCGCGCGCAAGCCGCACAGGGATTGCATTCGATGCCGTACCTACGGCGGGCCCCCAGACGGTGATTAGCTTACGGCCGGTCGCCGCCTCGAATTGCGGGCCCAGTTCGCGATAGGCCGACGCAAACCCGCCCGAAATCATTACCTTGACCTCGTCTGCCAATGCGGCCCCGCTTCCCAATAGCGTGCCCGCCAGGCAGAACGCCAGTGCGCGAATCCACAGCTTGCGGATGGTCACGGCCCCACCCCAACGTCGATCGGATAACCCAGTCCGGATATGCATCGAGTCCGGATGCCCGTCATCATGTTAGTCGGCATCGAGCGCGGCAGCGAGACTACCGCAAACCCGCCCAGCCGGGCCCCCGAACCCATGCATACCATGCCTCCATCCCTTCCCCGCTCTGCGCGGAAACCTGCAACACCTCAATCCGCGGATTGACCCTCCTCGCGTACCCGATGCACCGCTCAACATCAAACCGCAGGTACGGCAACAGATCTATCTTGTTCAACAACAACAACGAACAAGCCCGAAACATATGCGGATACTTGATCGGCTTATCCTCACCTTCCGTGACGGAAAGAATCAGCACCTTGGCTCCTTCGCCAAGATCGAACAACGCCGGACACACCAGGTTGCCGACGTTCTCGATCACCACAACCGAATGCATCGGCGGATCGAGTTGCGTCAGCGCGCGCGACGTCATCTCCGCATCCAGATGACAACCCGTCCCCGTGTTGATCTGAACCACACGCGCACCGGTGGCGCGAATGCGCTCGGCGTCGTTGAGCGTCGCCTGGTCGCCTTCAATCACCGTTAGCGGCAACGTCTCGCATAGATCGTGAATCGTACGTTCAAGCAAAGTGGTCTTGCCCGCGCCGGGCGAACTCATCAGGTTCAGCGCAAGAATCGAACGGCTCGCCAGCCAGCCGCGATTGCGCTCGGCCAGCAACTGGTTCTTCGCCAGAATGTCCTGCTCCAACGTAATCGACGTGACATGTGCGCTCTCTTGAGCATGGGTATGTTCGTGCGCGTGGTCGCCGTCCTGCGAATGCTCATGCGCATGTGAGTGCTCGACTACGCCGTCCTGCAAATGCTCATGCTCGTGGAGGTGCGAATGCTCGTGGTCGTGCGAATGCGAGGGGCCATGCGGATGCGAGTGGCCGTGCGAATGCGCGTGGTCTCCCGGATGCTGCGAGTCGTGTGAATGCGGTTGGCCATGCATATGCGAGTGGCCATGCGGATGCGGGTGTGCATGGCCCTGCTCATATTCGCTCACTCGCCGATATGCCGGTTCACGCGCACCGGGTGCAACGCCATCCTGTGTGGCCTGTGCTTGCGATTGCGCCTGGTCTGCCTCCTCCGCATCCAGATCGGTCACCGCCGCGCCCTGCGTATTCGAGCATCCGCATGTCGTACACATCACACCACCTCCATCTGCCGGATCTTCAACTGCTGCCCCGAAATCAGTTCGAGATTGTCGCTTCCGCATTCGCACTGCCCAAACGGCACATCGATGTCGAGCGTCTCGCCACACGCAAGGCAACGTGCCTGCCCAGGAATCTCGATGATCTCCAGGGTCGCGCCCTCCACCGCCGTATCCTTCGCGCAGACGTCGAAGCAAAACCTGATCGCGTCCGGCATCACTGCCGACAATTGCCCGATCTCCAGCGTCACCCTTCTGACCCGCGCGCCGTTGGCCTGCTCCGCGCAAATCTCGACGACGCTGTTGGCAATACTCAACTCATGCATGGCGCGCTCCTCCAGCGGTCAGCAGATGCGCGGCAATTGCTCGCCCACCAGCATATCGACGATGCGCTGCCCGCCAAACGCCGTCTGCATGACGACGAGACCGTCCGCGCCCAGCTCGCCTGTTTCCACCGTGCCGATTGCGGCCGCCTCACGCCCCGCCGGATGCGCACGCATAGCTGCGAGCACCCGCTCGGCGGCATCGGCCGGCACCACGGCCACCAGCTTGCCTTCGTTGGCCAGATACAGTGGATCGAGGCCGAGGATCTCGCACGCGCCCTTGACCTGCTCGCGTAACGGCAGGTCCGCTTCACGCAACCGTATCGTCACGTTCGAACTCCGTGCGAATTCGTTCAACACAGTCGCGACGCCACCGCGAGTCGCATCGCGCAAGCAATGAATCCGCGGGCACGCGTCGAGCATCGCCGCAATCAGGCTGTTGAGCGGACCACAATCGCTTTCTACATCGGCTTCCAGTGCGAGTTGCTGGCGCGCCACCAGAATCGCCGCACCGTGATCGCCGAGATAACCGTTGACGATCACGACGTCGCCAGGACACGCGTGGCGAGCCGAAATCGACACGTCGCGCCGCACCACGCCGATGCCGGCGGTGTTAATGAAAAGTTTGTCCGCACAGCCGCGTTCAACCACTTTGGTATCGCCGGTCACGATCGCCACGCCCGCTTCGAGCGCGACCCGCTGCATGCTCGCGGCGACACGCCGCAAGACATCGACGGCAAGACCCTCTTCGATCACCATCGCGCACGAGAGATATAAAGGCGTCGCGCCGCACACCGCCAGATCGTTGACCGTGCCCGACACGGCCAGGGTGCCGATGTCACCGCCTGGAAAGAACAGCGGATCGACTACGTAGCTATCGGTCGTAAAGGCAAGACGGTCCCCATGCGTGGCGAGATCGGCGAGCGTGAACACAGCCTGATCCTCCAACGCGGCGAGCGTGGGATTGTCGAAGGTCGACACGAAAACGTCTTCGATCAGATCGCGCATCGCGCGGCCGCCGCTGCCATGCGCCAGATTGACCGAGACGTCTCGTACGCGGCGACGTGCCGTGGCCTGCAAAGGATCGGACGCCCGGTCGTTCATGAATGGCCTCGCATGGCCGGCGTAGCGATCGCATCGTCTATCAGACCAGGCACGGACTCGGATTCAGCGGCCACGCCGTCTGCGCCGAGGCTCACTGGCGCCAACATACCGGCTGATTTCACGCTTTGCCGCGCAACGCGCCGTTCGTCGATCCGTGACGTATCGATGCGCCCATAGTTGTAGTAGGCCGCGCATGCGCCTTCGCTCGACACCATCAGCGAGCCGAGCGGCGACTCCGGCGTGCAGGCGGTGCCGAACACCTTGCATTGATGCGGCTTGATCACGCCCTTGAGCACCTCGCCGCATTGGCATGCTTTCGGGTCGGCGATCTTCAGGTTCGGCACATCGAACTTGCGCTCCGCGTCGAAGGCGGCGAACGTCTCACGGACCCGGACACCCGAATGATCGATCGAGCCGAGTCCGCGCCATTCGAAAAACTCGCGCGTCTCGAACACGCGCGTCACCGCCGACAACGCCTGCGCATTGCCGTCTTCCGTGACGACCCGGCCGTACTGGTTCTCCACCTCGCAGCGTCCTTCTTCGATCTGCCGCAACACCATCCACATCGACTGCAATATATCGAGCGGCTCGAATCCCGCCACCGTGATCGGTTTGCGATAGTGCCGCGCAATGAACTCATAGGGCCGTGTGCCGATCACCATGCTGACGTGCCCCGGGCCGAGAAAACCGTCGAGGTGCAAGTCGGGCGAATCGAGAATCGCCTTGATAGTCGGGATGATCGTGATGTGATTGCAGAACAGCGAGAAATTGTGGATCTGTTTCGCTTGCGCTTGCAGGACCGTCATCGCGGTGCTGGGCATAGTCGTCTCGAAGCCGAGTCCGAAGAAGATGACCTCCCGGTCGGGGTTGAACTGCGCGATCTTCAACGCGTCGAGCGGCGAATAGACCATGCGCACGTCGGCGCCGTCGGCTTTCGCTTTCAGTAGACTCTTCCTCGAACCCGGCACCCGCATCGCATCGCCGAAGGTCGTGAAGATCACTTCCGGACGCTCGGCCAGCGCAACGCAATCGTCGACGCGGCCCATCGGCAGCACGCACACCGGGCAACCGGGACCATGCACGAACTCCACTGCATCGGGCAGCAATTGCTGGATGCCATAGCGGAAAATCGTATGGGTGTGGCCGCCACACACTTCCATGATTTGCAGCGGCCGTTGTTTGGCGCGCTCGATGCGGGACACCAGCGCGCGAATTTCTTTCTCCAGCGTTTTCGCTTTGTGCGGGTCGCGAAACTCGTCGACGTATTTCATGGCGCACCTCCTTGCGCTGAACCTGCAAGGCCGGCCGAACCGGCGAGGCCGCCGCGGTCGTCGGCAAGCAGCGTATGCACGAGGTCCCACAGAATGTGATAGATCGCGACATGGGTCTCCTGGACGCGATGAATGCTGTCGCTCCGCACCACCAGACAATGGTCGACAGCGGCGCTGGCCGCCATCCGTCCGCCATCGTGGCCCGACAGCCCGATGGTCAGCAGGCCGATCTCTTTCGCTTTCGTAAAGGCGGTCAGCAGGTTGTCGGAATTGCCGCTGGTCGACACGCCGATCAGCGCATCGCCACGCCGTCCTTGCGCCACCAGTTGCCGCACGAAAATATGGCTGAAGCCGACATCGTTGCCGACCGCCGTCATCATGGCCACGTCGGCCACCAGATTGATCGCGGTCAGCGCGGGACGGCCCGTGGTCACCGGATGCAGAAACTCGACGGCGATATGCGCGGCATCGCAGCTCGAACCGCCATTGCCCATGGTGAAGAGCCGGCCGTCGCGGCGGTACATTTCGGCTATCGCATGGGCAATCCGCACCACCGCCGGACCGTTTTCGTCGAAGAAGCGTCGTTTGGTGTCGACGCTGTCCTGCGCTTTCAGACGCACGGAATCGAGCAACGCCGCGTCGAGCTTGTCCGCGTCCTGGCGCGCGCCGTGCAGGAACGGATACAACGCCTGCAGCGATTCATGTTCGGGCATGCCGGTCTCCGTTAGCTTCCGATCACGCATTCATGGCGCACTGCGCAGTCCGTCGCGCAAGCCGCCCCGCAGTTCGCCTGTCTCGGCCATGTCTTCCATCTCGCCCTGCGCGACGCCCAGTTCACGCAATAACGCCAGCGTGCGTGCGGCTTCCTGCTCGTCGAGCCGGCTCATCGCAAAGCCCACGTGCACCAGCACCCATTCGCCGACGCACGCGCTCGCCGGCCGTCCCTCGTCGATCACGAAGGCGATATTGATCACGCGCCGCACGCCGCCGACGTTGACGAGCGCGAGATCGTTCGCCGCGTCGGTCACTTCGACGATCTGTCCTGGGATGCCCAAACACATGTTGCTCTCCCTTTAACCCGCTTTTTTGCGCCGCTACTTCCGCATCACTATGTTTGCTTGACGACTCAAACACCCGCCTTCAAAAGCCGTGGCGTTGCTGCGCCGCCGCTACCGCCGCCTGCCCTAGCGACAGACCGCCGTCGTTGGCCGGCACCTGGCGGTGCGTCAGCACGCGAAAACCCGTTGCGCCGAGCCGCCCGGCTACCTGTTCGAACAGAATGCGATTCTGAAAAACACCGCCGGACAATGCCACGCTGCGCGCATCGACAGAGCCTGTCAGCAGGTCGGCCAGGCACTCGGCCATGCGCACGATGGCGATGGCCAGCCCCTTGTGAAACCGCGCCGCGATGACCGGCACGGATGTACCGCGCAACACGTCGTCGAGCAAGGCCTCCCACATCGGCCGCGGCTCGATGCAACGCAAACCGTCAGGCATGGTGCTGACGATCTCGAACGGATACGCGTCGGCGTCGCCGTCGTCTTGCAGCGCATGCCGATCGACCAGCGTTTCAAGCTCGATCGCCGCCTGCCCTTCATAAAGCACGCGCTCCCGGCACACGCCGAGCGTCGCCGCCACGGCATCGAACAGGCGGCCCACGGAGCTTGCCAGCGGACTATTGACGCGTTGCGCGATCATCGTATCGAGCGCGGCACGGGGGCGGCGGCTCAGGAACTTCTGCACGTCAAGCCCGGCGTATTGCCGCGTAAAACCACGCCAATCGAATGCCGCCATCAGATGCGCATAAGCGTTGCGCCACGGTTCTTCGATGGCGCGTGTGCCACCGGGCATCGCGACCGGCTTGAATGTGCCGAGGCGCGTGAAGCCGCGATAATCCGCCAGCATGAATTCGCCGCCCCACAGCGTGCCGTCGTCGCCATAACCGAGACCGTCGAGTGCGATACCGAGCATCGGCAGCGCATCGAACGCGACGCCGTTTTCCGCCATGCACGCGGCGAGATGCGCGTGATGATGCTGAACCTCGACCACGGGAACCTGCCACGTTTGCGCAAGGTCGTAGCCGATTTTGCGCGACAGATACTCGGGGTGGAAGTCGAGCGCCACCGTCTGCGGTTCATGGTCGAACAGGCGCAGATACTGCGCCACCGAACGGCGGTAGTCCGCATAAGTCAACGCGTCTTCCAGATCGCCGAGATGGTGCGAGACGATCGCCTGAGCATTGCGTGCAAGGCAGAAGGTGTTTTTGAGCTCACCGCCCATTGCCAGCACCGCCGGTGTTTCGGAAAAACCCTCCGGCAACAGCAACGGCGCCGGCGCGTAGCCACGCGCGCGCCGCAACACGCGCGGTTCGCCCTGCACCACGCGGGCCACCGAATCGTCGACCCGGCGTGCGATATCGCGGTCATGCATCAGAAACACATCGGCAATGCGGCCGAGACGCGCGCGGGCATCCGCGTTGTCGATGCACGGCGGCTCGTCGCTGGTATTGCCGCTGGTCACCACGAGCGCTGAGTCGATCGACTCCATCAGCAGGCGATGCAGCGGCGTAGACGGCAGCATGAAACCGAGTGTGCCCACCCCCGGTGCAACGCTTGGCGCGACGCACTGCGCACCGTCGGCTTGCAGAATGACGATCGGTCCGGCCGCGCTATGCAGCAGGGCCACCTCTGTTGGGGCGGGCGTGCAATAGCGGCGTATCGCCTGCAGATCGCGCGCCATCAGCGCAAACGGTTTGCGCTCGCGCCGTTTCAGTTGACGCAAACGCGCCACCGCGGCTTCATCGCAAGCGTCGCAGGCAAGCTGAAAGCCGCCCAGCCCTTTGACCGCGACAATCGAGCCGTGGCGCAACAGCAGGCTTGCCGCGCGACAGGGATCGTCGCCGTCAGCACGCGCTCCGTGCCGGCCTTCCAGCCAGACACGCGGGCCACATACCGGACACGCGACCGGTTGCGCATGAAAGCGCCGGTCGGCGGGATCCTCATACTCGGCGCGGCATGCGTCGCACAGGTCGAACGCCGCCATGGTCGTATTGGCGCGATCGTAGGGAATGGCCTGAACGATCGAAAGGCGCGGGCCGCAATGCGTGCAGTTCGTAAACGGATAACGGTAACGCCGGTCCGCCGGCGTGGCGATCTCGGCGGCACAGTCCGCGCAGATCACCGCGTCAGGCGTGACGCCCGTCTGCACATTGCCGGTCACGCTCGCCACGATCCGGAAATCGCTGGCCTCGGCCGCTTCACTCAGCTGATGCCGCTCGATCGCGTCGATGCGCGCGAGCGGCGGACACTCGGCGCTCAGGCTTTCGATGAAACGTTGCAGCGTCCACGCATCGCCCCACGCATGAATCAGCACACCGTCGCTATCGTTGCGCACGTCGCCGACCACGCCGCATGCATGCGCGAGCCGCCACACGGTCGGCCGGAAGCCGACGCCTTGCACCAGTCCGCGCACACGAATTTCCTCGCCGACCGGTCCGGGGACCGCAGGGCGTGGAGGCGAAGACTGTCCGGCAGGCTGTGTATGCATGTTCATGGCCACCTCCCTGGCTGTTACCGTCTACATGTTGCGGATGCGGATATAGCGCTTGATGTCCTTCATATTCGCGAGCACACCGAGCACCAAAGCCGGCAACAAGAGGTACTTCAGAAAGCCTTTCATGACGCCTCCCACTTCAGTTATTTCACACCATATCCGTGACGGCCCACCGCCTCGCTGCGCAGTCGTCTGGCGACTTGGCCACTCAGGCAGCGCGTATGGACGCCCACTCGACCGGCTGACGGCCCGATCGCTCAAGCGGCCCGTGCGGACAACCGCTCCATCCTTGCCATCACAAGCGTCACAGCGAGTTCGACCGCCTGCTCGACCGCCGCAGCCACCGTGCCGCTCAATCCCATCCTTCCTTCGTCGCCGTTCTCGAAGCCGAAGTCTTGCGGCTCGCAACCGAGCACGACGACGTCCTCGCAACCGCCGCCCAGCATCCGCACCGTTTGCAGCACTTTGACCGGATCCATTTCGTGCGGCGACAACAGGATCGGCATCGCATACGGATCGCCTGGCTCGCCGCCAACGGGTTCTTCAACAGACGGCTCGATCACATACAACGTGCCCGGGGCACCACCGCGCTGCATCGTGTCGATCAGAATCGCACTGTCCACGCCATCGAGCAGCGCATAGCAAAGATCGATGCCGCGAATCCCGAAGTCCGCGATGCTCACCCAGCCGGCAAATGCCGGCAACTCACCGGCCGCCAGTTTTTCCCGCAGACGGCGCACCACTTCGACGCCGAAGCCATCGTCGCCGAGAAACACATTGCCGATGCCCGCCACCAGAACCGCACTCATGCGTGGCCTCCTTTATGACGGGACGGACGCGACGTGTTGACCAGCGGCTCGATCTCGTCCGGGCCGAAGAAGAAGCGATGGCCGGGCATGCGCTGCATGCCGAAGTCTTTGCCGGGGTCGTCGTCGACTGTCACGGCAACGTGCACGTGATCGTCGAAATCGCGCTCGATCGATTCGATCGTGGCAAGCATGCCGCTTAGCGCGATATCGAAGATGTCCGCGCGGCCGCGTGGGTGCAAGCGCACCTGATCGCCAATCCGAATCTCGACGCCCGCCACCCGCACGCAAGCAAGATGCGGCCGCGCGTCGAGTTCCGCCCACGGCGACACCGGCATGGCGGGCGCTGCCAGCGGCGAAAATGCGCCGACGCTTGCCGCATCGAATGCGCGCACCTGCCGCAAGGTGCCATGCAGCTTCTCCATCTGCTCGACGCCGAGGCTTTCGGTGCGTGCAAGCAAGGCACGCGCGCGCTCGTCGGTGGCGATCATTTCGCGCTTTTCGTCGTCGGTCATGGTGAGAATGCGCAGCGTGAGAATCTCGTCGATCTCCGTCGAGTCGAATAGATCGCCAGCGCTTTCAGGCGCAATCTGCGGGAAATCGTAGAGAATGATCGGCGAGGCAAGCATCGTGTCGGGCTGTTGTTCATCGCCCACCAATACCGGCCACACGCCGATATTGCGGCTCGCGGCAGCAGCCTCCACCAGGTCGGCGGGCGGATCGATCGACGAAATCCACGTGCCGCCCTCGATGGTCAACACCGTATGACAGGACACCAGCGCATACAGCGAAGCCGCATCCCGCTTCAGGCCGCTGGCATTGTCGAGCGGCGTCTCGTTGACGATGCGCACCTTTACGCGATAAACCCCGGCCGCCACGCTGGCGGCGCTCAATTCGACGTGGCCTTGCAGCGCAGCCCGGGTACGGCGCAGTGCGCCGCGCAGCGTGCCTTGCTTGTCGGCGAGCGGTTCGAGCTCGCTGGCAGCGTCGAACGAGAATGCAATCTGCATGGGTGCGTCAAGCAATTCGCCGACCACCAGAACCGGCACGGCGATGTGCCGCTCAGCCGCTTCCTGCCATGGGGTATAGCGCCGTTCGCCGACATCGAGCACGGGCACGCTGCGCCAGGCCGGCTCACCCGACTCCGGCCGCGCGGCGGCCCCCTCCGCCACGTCGAGCACCATCCGTTCGATCACCTGCAGAAAACCGGGCCGCACAGCCACGCGGGTGCGCGGGTCGCCGCGCAGCAGACACTCGGTCTGCGTCACCCACGGATCGCTGCCGGATGCCTCGGCATAGGCGCGCGGATACACGCCGCCGAAGGTCCAGCGTTGCCGGTTCTTGACCGAGGTCGGCCGGTACGGATACAGCATGTAGCCTTCGTACAGCACCGCCTGAACCACGCTTTCGACCGCGTTCACGATATGTCCTCCTCGCCGCCGTCGAGCAGGCTCGTCACCGCCTGCTCCCAGCTCGTGAGACCCCGTCTGCTTTTGTATCGCGAGAGGCGATCGAACACATGCCGGTGCAAACACAGCCACGCGCCGTTCGGGTAGTAGCGGGTCATCATGTCGCGCCATAGCGCAACCGGTAGCCGGTACGCCGCCTCCTTGTGCCACGGAATCGGCGCGGCCTGCAACGCGCCGCCTGCCTCGCGATAGAACACCGTGCCGCTAAATTGCAGCATCAGCGGAATCTCGCCTTCTTCGAGGCCGTGAAAATATTTGGTTGCGGCCACATTGAAATCGTAGCTGCACGGCACGGGCAAATCGAGCGTGCATTCGCCGGTGAACGGCGGTGCGATCGCCGTGGTATGCGTCCATAGCAGCGTGCGCAGCGTTTCACCCCAGCGCGGCGGCGAGCCGAACAGGTCATCGAGTCCGTATTGTTCGGCGGGCACGTAGCGGCGCC
Source organism: Paraburkholderia phytofirmans OLGA172 (assembly GCF_001634365.1). Lineage (NCBI taxonomy): Bacteria > Pseudomonadati > Pseudomonadota > Betaproteobacteria > Burkholderiales > Burkholderiaceae > Paraburkholderia > Paraburkholderia phytofirmans. The sequence goes on along the minus strand of NZ_CP014578.1, from coordinate 2,219,883 downwards.
TGGTCGCTTCGATCTGGATCTGGCATTGCAGGGTAATGCTCGCAATCTCCTCCTGCGCCGGCGTATTGACGATACGGAGCCTGAACGTCAGCAGCGGCGCTGCGGCGAACGGCACGACTTCCGCCAACTCGACAGTGAACCCGAGATCAGGCATGGAGCAGGCCCTCCGGCACCCGGCCATGGGTCTTCAGCGCGGCGAAGAAACGATGGATCGAATCCCACGCTTCCTTGCCGCCAGACAGTCCGCGCCAACGTGCACGGATCACGCCGGTCAGCGCGTAACACTGGTCGATCGGCACGCGGTAATAATCGCGCGCGCCTTCGCTGCGGTTGACCAGCAGCGCTTCGACGTCGGGTTGCAGTTGCGCGAGCAACGGATTCCCGGCGACCAGTTCGTCCCACGCCTGCAAGTCCAGCAGCGATTGCGTGCCACCGGCGGGTCCGGGATACAGCGCGACGACACGCTGTGCCTGGCTATCGTGCAAGAAGAAAGCGATATCGATGGGAATCGCCAGCGCGTCCCATTGCGCATCGCTCATGCGAAAGCCGTCGAGATAATGCGCCTCGCGCGGCACCGGACGATAGCGCGCATTCTGCTGACTGCCGAACAGCAGCGCGCAAGCACGGCAACAGCAATACAACTGCCGTTTGGCGGTTTCGAACAGATGGGGATGATCGGCTAGAAGCGGCAGGCCGCACAACTCGCACTGCATGTCGTCGGCCTTGCGCACGAAATGGCGCAGCCGCGCGACCCAGCCGCGTGTCGTGGCGGCGGGTGTCATTGTGCGCCGGCCTCGGTCCGGCTTGCTACCTCATTTGCCACATCATTCGCTACCTCCGTTCGATGCGGCACAAAGCGCAGTTCATGCACATTGACGTCCGGCAGACCGGCGATCTCGACACGCATCGCTTCGGGCGCCGCTTCGAAGATCGAGCGTTCGATTTCCTGCTGCAATTCGCCCACGGAGTTGTGCTTGCCCTGCAGGCGGCCTGCGACTCGCACACGCACGGCCTCTTCTGCCGCGTCCAGCAGTTCGATCTGGATGCCCTGGGCGCCAAGCAAGGGGCGCATCTTTTCGACCGCGCGCGACACGCGCGTCGGCAGATCCTGCGGATGCAAACCGTGCAAAAGCAGCAACGCCGACACGCCGGCGTCGCGCTCGAACGCTGCGACCATGGCGTCGTCTATCACGCCCGCCTCCGCCACGATCTCCATCAGTCGTGCGAGGCCGTTCGCATGCAGATCGAGGACGACTTGCAGCAGTTCCTTGGCAGACTCACGCGCGCGCGGATCGTCGAGCGCTTCCAGCGCCGCAATCAGTTCGTCGATGCGGCGTTGCTGGGCGGCGACCGCGCGTTCGCCGCTCACGTGTGCGCTCCCTGCATCACACCGAAGGTCGGCGAGTGCGACGTATCGATCGTCTTGCCATTGCCGACGTACATATGCACGCCGCACGGCAGACACGGATCGAAGCTGCGCACCGCACGCATGATGTCGATGCCCTTGAATTTGTCCGGCCCGTTCTCTTCGAAGATCGGCGTGTTCTGCACCGCGTCTTCATAGGGCCCAGGCGTGCCGTAGATATCGCGCGGATTGGCGTTCCAAGGCGTAGGCGGATACGGGTGATAGTTGGCGATCTTGCCGTCGCGGATCACGAGGTGATGCGAAAGCACGCCGCGCACCGCTTCATGGAAGCCGCAGCCAATGCCCTCTTGCGGCACCGTGAAGTCGCTGAACGTGCGGGTGCGCCCCGCGTGCAACTCGGCCAGCGCCTGCTCGGCAAAGTACAAAGCGGCCGCCGCTGAATACGCCTGAAAATAGGTGCGGGCGCGATCGCGTTCAATCGCATTGCTCCACTTCGGAATCTTCCATTCGAATTCGACTTCGGGCTTGAGCGCGGTCTTCGGCAAATAGATCTTCACGCTGTGGCCGGTCGCCTTGATGTAGCCGATGTCGACCAGACCCGCCAACGCGGTGGCCCACAAGCGTGCGATCGGTCCACCGCCGGTATCGAGCGCGAGATGGTCGCCCGTGCGCTTGTCGAGCCAGCGCGGCGACATCACCCACGTGTAGTTGCCGTCGAATTTGCGCTTCTGCGGACGCGGCAGCGTGGTCTGATTCCACGGATGCTTGCGGTCCACCGGATTGCCGAGCGGGTCCTGCTTGACGAAGGTTTCTTCGTGATCCCAGTCGTCGTAAAAGGAACTGCCCAGCAGGATGCGGATGTTCAGGTTGATATCGACGAGGTCGGTCGTCACCAGTTCGCCGTCCACCACCACGCCCGGCGTGACGAACATGCCGCGGCCCCATTGCGTCATCGAGTTGTAGTTGTAGTCGCACACGTTCGGGTCCTGGAACGAACCCCAGCAACCGAGCAGAACGCGGCGCCGGCCGACTTCTTCGTAACCCGGCAGTGCTTCATAGAAGAAGTCGAACAGATCGTCGTGCAGCGGCACGACTTTCTTCATGAACTCGACGTACTTCATCAAACGCGTGATGTAATCCGTGAATAGCTGAATGGTCGGCACCGTACCCACACCGCCCGGATAGAGCGTCGACGGATGCACGTGACGCCCTTCCATCAGGCAGAACATCTCGCGCGTATAGCGGCTGACCATCAAGGTCTCGCGATAGAACTCGCCGGTGAACGGATTAAGCGCGGTCATGATGTCCGCAATGGTTTTATAGCCGTGCTTGTCCGCGTTCGGCGCGGGCGTTTTTTGCGCCTTGTCCCATACGCCGGGATTGGTCTCCTTGACCATCCTCTCGCAGAAATCCACGCCCACCAGGTTGTCCTGGAAGATGTTGTGGTCGAACATGTATTCGGCCGCTTCGCCCAGATTGACGATCCATTCGGCAATCGCCGGCGGCTTCACGCCGTACGCCATGTTCTGCGCGTACACCGAACAGGTCGCGTGATTGTCGCCGCAGATCCCGCAGATGCGGCTCGTGATGAAGTGCGCGTCGCGCGGATCTTTGCCCTTCATGAAAATGCTGTAACCACGAAAGATCGACGAGGTGCTGTAGCACTCCGCCACGCGGCGGTTCGCAAAATCGATCTTGGTGTAAATCCCCAGACTGCCGACGATCCGCGTAATCGGATCCCAGTTCATTTCGACCAGCTTGCCCGGCGCTGCCTGGGTGCTTGCGGTCGCTTCAGGTGCGGTACTAACGGCCATGACCTTCTCCCTGCTGACAAGTCGAATTCCGCCAACTGCGCCGCCAGATCAGCGATGGTAGCCGGTCGTGAGTTTCGCCCCGTTGTGACGCCATTTCGGCTCGTCGTTGAGCGTGTTGTTGGTCAGCTTGCGCAGGCTGCGGATCAGCGGACCATAGCTCTTGATGAGATTCGACGACAGCACCGCTCCCGGCGGCTCATCCATGAACGGCATGAACTTGTCGGGAAAGCCCGGCATCGTGCAGCCGATGCAGATGCCTCCCACATTCGGACAACCGCCAATGCCGCCCATCCAGCCGCGTTTGGGCACGTTGCACTGCACGACGGGTCCCCAGCACCCCAGCTTGACGATGCAATTCGGGCTGCCGTATTCGCTGGCGAAGATCGCCTGTTCGTACGAGCCCGCGCGATCGCAACCGTCGTGAACGGTGCGTGTAAACAGCCATTTCGGCCGCAGTGCCTCGTCGAGCGGAATCATCGGCGCGAGACCCGCCAGCTGATAAAGCAGGTAGAGCAGCGTCTCCATGAAGTTGTCCGGCTGCACCGGACAGCCTGGCACGTTAACGATCGGCAGGCCCGCTTTCGACTTCCAGTCCCAGCCGAGATAATCGGCGAGGCCCATGCAGCCGGTCGGATTGCCTTCCATGGCGTGAATGCCGCCGTAGGTCGCGCAGGTGCCCGCGCCGACGACGGCCAGCGCGCGCGGCGCAAGCCGGTCGAGCCATTGCGGAATCGTGATTGGTTCCTGCGTATCGGGGTCGGTGCCCAATGCGGCCCAATATCCTTCGCGATTGATACGTTCGTTTGGAATCGACCCTTCCATCACCAGCACGAAGTTCTCAAGTTCGCCGCGCGCGGCCTCGTGAAACGGCTTGAGAAACTCGTCGCCGTTTTCATACGCCAGTACGGGGTTATGTAAATGCACCTTCGGCAAGCCGGGGATCGCACCGAGAATCACGTCCTCGATGCTCGGCTGAGTCGCCGCGGTAATCGACACCGAATCGCCGTCGCAGCCGAGGCCCGCGGTGATCCAGATGATGTGCACTTCCTTGAGCGCCGGCGCGTGCTGAGTCTTGCGCCCATAGGGGACGTTGTCTGCTTCTGCCATGATGTGTCTCCACTGCGAACCACGTTCTTTTTAGGTCAGGCAAAGATACGTGGCGAGTGCCCCACGGCAGTCACGTGTCCAGCAATCGATCGGTAATAATTCCGCACAATGCGGTTAAAAGGATCTAATTTGCTGCATGTATTGTTGGGGATGGGTGCCCACCGTGATGAGCCCGAAAAACTTAATCGAGTATAGTTCAGCGATACGAAATACCCCAGTTTCGTAACCTGATCAGGAAACAGGGTGCAGCGGATTGGCGCCGATAGTCGCGCCTTTTGCAATTCTCTGACGATAGCCTTTCAGGGTTCATGCCGTCGCCCGCGTAAGCGCCATGCATCAGCATCCGGGCGACGCTGATGCAGCGCGTCACTCACTAGCTCGGACTACTTCACATCGAACGCATAATCGCCATGCGTGCGATGCCCGTCGGAAGCGACAGCCACCCAATGCACGGTGTAGTGACCGGCTGCCAGCGGCGGCAGCGGCACCGCGATCGCCGCGGCGTTATGAGCATCAACCACGGCCTTCTCCGTATTGACCTGCTTGCCGCCCGCGTCGGTGACCGTGAGCGAGCTGAAGGCCGGCTCGAGCGGCCCGTCGAAGACAATCCTGATCTGCGCGGGCGGCGCCACCGTCGCGCCGGCACCCGGCTCCTGCTTCTGCGGAAACACATGCGCAAAGGCAGCGCTTGCGAAAGCAAGCCCGGCAATCAGCATCGGCAACTTCGCCGCGGCACGCACCCAACCCTGTCGATCGTTGTTCATCGCTGGCTCCTGTTTTACTGGAAGAGAGGTTTGCCGATCGTCGTCGGCGCGACGTCGTCGAAGAAGACGTGGGCCTGCACCAGAATACCCACGTGCGAGCCGCTTGCGCGGTTGAGCGGGATTTGCGCTTCAACGCCGAACTGGCCATAGCGGTTGATCCAGATGAAGCCTGGATTGACTGTGCCGGTTGTCTGCCCCTGGCTTCTGGAGAGCGGGATTTCCACCAGTGGAATGACGTTCGCCAAGGGCTGGGGCAAGCCGACGTCATGCACGTGCTGTTGCAGATACGGCAAGCTGTATTGCACCGTGAAGCCGTAGTTGAACGCATTCGGCTGTCCCGCGCCGGTGGTCAGGGCGGGCCCGGCTTCACCCGTGATCGCGATCGGCCGCAGATAGGCGAGCGGCGCGGGAAGATCGCCCATCCCCTTGCCCGCATAGAGCGTTGGCGAGATCGTCGAGAAGTTGTTCGCGATCGCGCGGCTTCCCGTGCCGCCGAGTTCGGCATTCACGCCGACCGAGGTCATGAACTCGTGTTCATCGTTGACGTACAGCAGGTACTTCAAGCCGACGCCGAAATTGTCGAAGCCACGCGCCTTCGGATTGTTTTGCATCGTATAGGTGTCGTCGATGGACACCGCCAGCCTCGGCGTAATCAGCTTGTCGTATTCGAAATCGAAGGTGTTGATGCTTTGATCGCCGTTATCGCCGGGCACGCGCTGGTGGCCGTATTGCAGGTTGGCCTCGTCGCCGACACCGGGATCGTCGACGGCCATCGTCGACGGAAAGACGCGATCACCCGCAATGGCGTGGGCACTAGCGAATGAAGGAGCGAATAGAAATACGCTGGCGGCAGCCGCGGCGAGCGACGCCGCGCACAACGGTTTCCCGTTGCGCGTTGCTGGGGTTTGCATGGTTCATCCTGTTCATGGGTCGAGACAATGCCGGCGCGCGACGTCGGCAAGACGTGCGGCGGCATCGCGATGCAGTCACGGCATCGCAACGGTGTGACTCGAATCAGGATACGAACGGCGGGGCGCGCGGCTGTGCAAATGTGAGCGGTTCAACGCGCTGAACGCTCTCGAAGCGGGTCGCGACGGAATGCTCAAGCGCGCGGACGGTGACGAAGAACAGCGCTTCGACGCTGGGCACCACCGGCATGTGGGCAAGCAGGCTGCAATAGCCGCAGGCGTCGCCGTCGGACATGGCGGCGTCCTGGGCGTGCTTGCTGGCGGGTGGATTCGATGCCTCGTGCTGCATCGCGGGCATGGATGCCACGGCGTCCATTGAAGCCATGTCCGTCGAAGCCATGTCCGTCGAAGCCATCGCCGGCATGGAAGCCATCGAGGGCGTCGAGCAATGCTCGCCTTGCATTCCGCTTTCGCCGCCACTGCGCCCGGCGAGCGAATGCGAGATCGTAGGCGCGAGCGTTGCCATCAGGATCGCAAACAATCCCAGCCAACTGCCGATCTTCTGATGGAACCGACTCAATTTGCGCCCGGCGACACGATTGGAAACTGTCGCGAATTATGCCATGGCGCCCCACGCATCCCGACGCGCAATGCACCGCTTATGCCGGACATTTCACGTTTGCGCCACGGACAGTGGACAATGCCTGATCCCGGCTACCGGCATGGAGTGTCCATGAAAGAGCAGCGTCCGCGTCTCCCGCATTTGCCAAGCGATCATTCGCATGTGGAGTGGCGCGATCACACCCTGTCTTACGCCATCGTGGCCACGCTTGTCGTGGTGACGGTCACGCTGATCGTCTGGCTGGTCGATCCGGCGCCGCCGAAAACCATCACAATGAGCGCGGGCCCGCACGACAGTTCGTTCCTCGTCACCGCGGATCAGTACAAGAAGATCCTCGCCCGCAACGGCATTACGCTGAACGTGCTGGAATCCGACGGCTCGGTGCAGAACCTGCATCGTCTGCTCGACCCGAAACAGCATGTCGATCTCGCGCTCGTGCAAGGCGGCGTGGCCGATGGGCTCGATACGTCATCGCTGATGTCGCTCGGCAGCGTCTTCTATATTCCGGTGGTGGTGTTCTATCGCGGCACGGGTATCAGCGAGCTTTCGGAACTGGAAGGCAAACGGATTGCAATCGGCCGCGAAGGCAGCGGCACGCGCCGCCTCGCGCTGAAACTGCTGGAAGCAAACGGCATCGAACCCGGCGGCGCCACCGTGCTGGTGCCGAGCGACGGCTTGCAGGCCGCCACGCAACTCGTGGCGGGCGACGTCGACGCGGCAATCCTGAACGGCGACTCGGCCACGCGCGGCTTGATGCTGCGGCTCCTGAAAGTGCCCGGCATCTCCGCGATGAATTTCGACGAAGCCACCGCGTATACGCGTCTCTTTCCCTATCTCGAGGAGCTCGACCTGCCGCCCGGCGTGCTGGATCTCAAGCGCAGAATTCCGCCCGAGACCATTCATCTGATCAGTCCAACGGTCGAACTCGTGGCCCGGAGCAATTTGCATCCGGCCATTTCCGACTTGTTGATCGAAGCTGCACAGGAGGTGCATGGCATGCCAGGGCTGTTGCAGCACGCGGGGGAGTTTCCGAAGCCGGTTGCCCATGAATATCAGATCAGCGAAGACGCGCAGCGCTACTACAGGACCGGCAAGAGTTTTCTATACCGCGCGCTGCCGTTCTGGCTCGCAAGCATCGGCGACCGCACGCTCGTTCTGCTGCTGCCGATGGCGGTTCTGCTGTTTCCGGCGATGCGGCTGATCCCGGCGCTGTACCGCTGGCGCGTGCGCTCGCGCATCTATCGCTATTACGGCGCGCTGATTGCGATCGAGCGCGGCGCGCTCGCCGACTCGACCGAGGAGGAGCGCAAGCAGCTTTTCGCGGAGCTCGATCAAATCGAGGCGTCGCTTAACCACTTGCGTATGCCGTTGGCATACGCCGACGCGTTCTATGTGCTGCGCGAGCACGTCGGCTTCGTGCGCGGCCGGCTGGCGGCGGCGCAAGGCAGCCACCCCTAGACGGGGCGGCGGGCCGCTTTATGCTTCGGCGGCGGCCGACGGCGCTGCCGGCGGCGTTGCCGATACAGCGGCTGGGGCGTCTGTCGAAGTAGCCTGCGGCTGGCTCTGCGCGCCAACTTGCGGGGTGGCCTCAGCTTGCGGGGTGGCCTCAGTGTGTTCTGCTGCGTCAGCAGAAGCGACCGCGGCGCCGGAAGCGGACGAATCCGACGAAGCATTGGCGGACGCCTCAGCCGACGAAGCTGCCGCTTTCGCCGCACCCCTGCCTGCACGATGCGCCTGCAGACGCTGCGCGCCGGCGGCTTCCTGCGCCGTCACCTTGCCTGCTTCGCCCCCCGTCAGATCGACGCGCGCGGCGCCTTCGACGAGACACTTCCAGTAGCGGCTGCCACGGCACCAGGTTTTGATTGCATCGCGCAGTTCAGCTTCGCTCAGCGACAGTTCCTTCGCGTGAGCCACGAGGTCCTCGAAGATGCCGACCTTGAGCGGCAGCTTGGGCGCCGGATTCTTCGGGAATACATTGGGGAAGCGCTTTTGCAGTCTCCCGATCGATTTCACCACCGGGTCCACTGGCCTTGCGTCGGGCACGGGCCTGGCCTCTGCGGCTGGCCTGGCCTCGGCGGCCGGCTTGTGAGCGGGCGCGGCACGGCGCGGCGGCGGCGGCTTGCGCGCGGGCTTCGCAGCAGGCTTCGCACCGGGCTTGGCGACGGGCTTGGCCGCAGGTGCAGCTTCGGCGCGTGCCGCCGCCAGTTGCTTCTTTAATTCAGCGAGTTGTTCGAAACCCATAGCGCACAATCAATCGAGAAAGACAAGATTGTAGCAGCGTGTTGCAACATGCTCCTGACATGCGGCGAGGCACTGCGTGCCGGCGGTGGTGCATCTGGAATCCGTGCCCTCGCACATTCAGCGTGAGTGACCAGGCAGTCATACTTCCCGCAGCGCTGCGCGCGCCGTCGCGGTACTTCCCAAAACCAATCTCGTTCGTCGATCGAGCGCGACATCGTCGAGCCCGATGCGCCCGGTGTTACTCGCCTGTGTTCGCGGCGATGAAGTCCTTCACGCGCTGCACGTCCGCCGGCAGTACTTCGTATCGCTGCGGCAGCGATTCCAGACCCGAAAACGCAGCCGGGCGCTCCGGTTCGCGCAGCAACGCCTCGCGAATCGTTTCGCCAAACTTGATCGGTTGCGCCGTCTCCAGCACGATCATCGGGATGCCCGCCTGCAAATGCTCGCGCGCCACCTTCAGGCCGTCAGCCGTGTGCGTGTCGATCATCGTGTCGTAGCGCTCGAAGACGTCGCGGATCGCGTCCACACGGTCCTCGTGGCTGCTGCGGCCCGACACGAAACCGAATTCCTTCACGCGTGCAAAATCGCCGCTCGCCGCGAGGTCGAAACCGCCCTTCTCTTCCACGTCGCGGAACAGTTGCAGCACGCGCGCCGGGTCGCGGCCCAGCAGATCGAACACGAAACGCTCGAAGTTCGAGGCCTTCGAAATGTCCATGCTCGGGCTGCTCGTGTGGTACGTCTCAGCCGCCTTGCGCACCCGGTAAATACCCGTGCGGAAGAACTCGTCCAGCACGTCGTTTTCGTTCGTGGCCACCACCAGCTTCTCGATCGGCAGACCCATCATGCGCGCAATGTGACCCGCGCAGACATTGCCGAAATTGCCCGACGGCACCGTGAACGAGACGCGCTCGTCGTTCGACTTCGTCGCGGCAAAGTAGCCCTTGAAGTAGTACACAACCTGCGCCACGACGCGCGCCCAGTTGATCGAGTTGACCGTGCCGATCTTGTACTTCGCCTTGAACGCGTGGTCGTTCGAGACCGCCTTCACAATGTCCTGCGCATCGTCGAACACACCCTCGACCGCGATGTTGAAAATGTTCGGGTCCTGCAAGCTGTACATCTGCGCGGTCTGGAACGCGCTCATCTTCTTGTGCGGCGAGAGCATGAACACGCTAATGCCCTGTTTGCCGCGCATCGCGTATTCCGCTGCACTGCCGGTGTCGCCCGACGTTGCGCCCAGAATGTTCAGCGTCTCGCCGTGCCTTGCCAGCGCATATTCGAAAAGGTTGCCGATCAACTGCATCGCCATGTCCTTGAACGCGAGCGTCGGACCGTTCGACAGTTCCAGCAGCGACAGCGGCGCGCCGTTCTCAACGCCCAGCGTTTTCAACGGTGTGATCTGCGCGGCGCTTTCGTCGTCGCGCACATTGCAGTACGTCTCGGCCGTGTAGGTCTTGCGCGTCAGCGCGCGCAGGTCCTCGGCGGGAATGTCGTCGCTGAATTTCGACAGGATCTCGAAGGCGAGATCCGCGTACGGCAACGTGCGCCAGCGCGTCAGTTCGTCAGCCGTGACGCGCGGATAGTCGGCGGGCAGGTACAGGCCGCCATCTTTAGCTAGACCGCCCAGCAGAATCTCGGAAAACGTATGGCGCTCGCCGGCTCCGGCGCCGCGCGTAGAGAGGTAGTTCATAGTTCGGCCTAGTTCAGCGCTTCCATGCGCAGCTTCGTGACTTGCGAGACAACGGTCTTCAGCGCTTCGATCGTCTTGATCGCCGCGTTGACGTTCTTTTCAACCGTTTCGTGCGTAATCAGGATGATGTCGGTTTCGCCCTTGCCGTTCGCATCGACCTGCTCCGATTCCTTCTGCAGCAACGCGTCGATCGAAATGCCCCTATCCGCCAGAATGCGCGTGATGTCGGCCAGCACGCCCGTCACGTCCGCCACCCGCAGACGCAGGTAGTAGCCGCTCGTCACTTCGTCGATCGGCAGGATCGGCGTGCTCGACAGGCTGTCAGGCTGGAACGCCAGATGCGGCACGCGATGCTCCGGGTCCGCCGTATGCAGACGCGTCACGTCGACCAGGTCGGCCACCACGGCGGAGGCCGTCGGCTCCGCGCCCGCGCCCTTGCCGTAGTACAGCGTGGAGCCAACCGCGTCGCCGTGCACGACGACCGCGTTCATCGCGCCTTCCACGTTCGCCAGCAGGCGTTTTTCCGGAATCAGCGTGGGATGCACGCGCAATTCGATACCCTTGTCCGTACGGCGCGAGATGCCGAGCAGCTTGATGCGGTAGCCAAGTTCTTCAGCGTATTTGATGTCGATTGCAGCCAGCTTGCTGATGCCTTCGACGTAGGCCTTGTCGAATTGCACCGGCACGCCGAACGCGATCGCGCTCATGATCGTCGCCTTGTGGGCGGCGTCCACACCTTCGATGTCGAAGGTCGGATCGGCTTCGGCGTAACCCAGGTCCTGCGCGGCTTTCAGCGCGGTCGCGAAGTCGAGCCCACGGTCGCGCATTTCCGAGAGGATGTAGTTCGTCGTGCCGTTGATGATGCCGGCAATGTACTGGATGCGATTGGCCGTGAGCCCTTCGCGCAGCGCCTTGATGATCGGAATGCCGCCCGCCACCGCCGCTTCGAACGCCACCATCACGCCGTTGGCGCGCGCCGCTTCGAAAATCTCCGTGCCATGCACGGCGAGCAGCGCCTTGTTGGCCGTGACCACATGCTTGCGGTTGTTGATCGCGCGCAGGACGAGCTCGCGCGCCACGCCCGTGCCGCCGATCATTTCCGCCACGATATCGATCGACGGATCGTCGACCACCGCGTTGAAATCATCCGTCAGCGCCACGGTGCCAGCTTCACTGCCGAGCGCCGCGGCCGCCTTGGCGGGATTGCGCACGGCAATGCGCGCGATCTCAATGCCGCGGCCCGCGCGGCGTTTGATTTCTTCCTGATTGCGGCGCAGTACCGTGAAGGTGCCGCTGCCTACCGTGCCGAAGCCCAGCAGTCCAACTTTGATCGGTTCCATGCAGCGTGTGTTTTCGAGTAAATGATTAAAAGGAAACTGGGGCTGGCCGCGGCGCGTGCCGGGCGCGCCGTCCATCTCAAGCCGTGTGGCGTTTGCGGTAGCCGTCGAGGAAGCGCGCGATCCGGTTGATCGAATCCGCGAGGTCGTCCACGTTCGGCAGGAACACAACGCGGAAGTGATCCGGCGTTTTCCAGTTGAAACCGGTGCCTTGCACCAGCAGCACGCGCTCTTCCAGCAGGAGGTCGAGGATGAACTGCTGGTCGTCCTGGATCGGATAAATCTTCGGATCGAGGCGCGGGAACATGTACAGCGCCGCCTCGGGCTTCACGCAGCTCACGCCGGGGATGGCCGTCAGCATGTCATACGCGAGTTCGCGCTGTTTGTACAGGCGCCCGCTCGGCAGGATCAGGTCGTTGATGCTTTGATAGCCGCCAAGCGCGGTCTGGATCGCGTACTGGCCGGGCACGTTCGGGCATAGGCGCATCGAGGCCAGAATGCCGAGCCCTTCGAAATAGTCTTTGCCATTGCGGCGGTTCTCGCCGGTCAGGCCCGAAATAAACATCCAGCCGGCGCGGTACCCGCACGAACGGTAGCTCTTCGAGAGGCTGTTGAATGTGACGGTGAGCACGTCTTCGGAGAGCGCGGCCATCGACGTGTGCTTCTTGCCGTCGTAGACGATCTTGTCGTAGACCTCGTCGGCGAAGATCACGAGGCCGTGCTGGCGGGCGATCTCGATCAGGCCGAGCAGCAGTTCGTCCGAGTACAGCGCGCCGGTGGGGTTGTTCGGATTGATGACGACGAGCGCACGCGTGTTCGGCGTGATTTTCGCGCGGATGTCGTCCAGATCCGGCATCCAGCTGTTCGATTCGTCGCAGATGTAATGCACCGGCGTGCCGCCCGACAGGCTGACGCCGGCGGTCCACAGCGGGTAGTCCGGTGCGGGCAGCAACACTTCGTCGCCATCGTTCAGGAGGCCTTGGAGCGCCATCACGATCAGTTCGGAGGCGCCATTGCCGATGTAGATGTCGTCCAGTTCGACGCCATGCACGCCCTTTTGCTGCGTGTAATGCATGATCGCCTTGCGCGCGGCGAACACGCCCTTGGAATCCGAGTAGCCGGACGAACCCGGCAGATTCAGGATCATGTCCTGGATGATTTCATCCGGCGCGTCGAAGCCAAACGGCGCGAGATTGCCGATGTTCAGCTTAATGATGCGGTGGCCCTCTTCTTCGAGCCGCTTCGCATGTTCGAGGACAGGCCCGCGAATGTCGTAGCAGACATTCAACAACTTGTTGGATTTGAGAATCGGTTTCACGGCGGGCACTTCATCCTGTTGATGGGCTTGGGCGAACCAGCGGGGGCGAAAAAACGGGACCCCGGCAAGTCCGCCGATATGGGGGATTATGACGCGGCAGGCCCGCCGGACACGGATCGAGCCGCCAGACGCGGATTGGGCCGGCTTTCCGGGCTGGCTAGGCGCGCGTCCGGCGGATTGCGCCGGCGCAGCAGCCAGACAGACCAAAAAGCAGACCCAAAGCAGATAAAAAACAGTCGAAAATCCGACGAAAAGCGGGCAAAACCAAGGCAGGTAGCCGATAGGCCTCGCTCATGTTCTCAGCGCGGCTTATGACAGCACATGAGGTGGCACTTGAGCGAGGGGCGCCGCAAGGCGGCTAAAAAGTTATAATTTAGCGGATTTTGGCCTGCTTCCGCAATGCACCAACCGCAACGGCAAGCCTTTTCGGCCGCTTCTGTGCCATTCGCGTGTCCCACTCGCGTCAAGCGGCCCTGATTCCGTTCTGCCCGGTCAGGCCGCCAACACGCATGATGTCTCACGACGACTTCGGAAAACGAATTTGAAATTACATCAGGATTCCAGCGGCGCCCTCAATACCGTCACCGGCTACGGCGCCGACTATGTCGAAATCAATCTGGTGCGCCATTCGGGCAGCATTCTCGTGCTGCCGGACGCGCCCGTCATCCCATGGCCCGTCTCCTCGTTCGACGACCTGAGCGCCGAACACTTCGCGATGCTGGTGGACGCCGCGCCCGAAGTGGTCGTGTTCGGCAGCGGTGAACGGTTGCGCTTCCCGCATCCGCGCCTGATCGCGGCGCTCACCGCCAAACGCATCGGCGTCGAAACGATGGACTTCAAGGCCGCCTGCCGCACCTACAACATTCTGATGGCCGAGGGCCGCAAGGTCGCGGCCGCGTTGCTGATCGAAGCGTAACGGCCGCCGGCTCCCTCGACGCACCAATCGCCATTTCCGAACAACAACGCAACGCCGCCTGCGCGGCGTCGCCAAAAAGGTTGAAATCCATGAACGATACGCCGACGAGGCTACCGCTCAATCGCTCCACGATCCTGCTGCTGGTGCTGGCCCTCGCCGTGATCTGGTTCGTGCCGCTCGGCTGGCGCCATCTGCTGCCGAGCGACGAAGGCCGCTACGCCGAAATGGCACGCGAAATGTTCGTCACCGGCGACTGGATCACGCCGCGCTACAACGGCTACAAGTATTTCGAGAAGCCGCCGCTGCAAACCTGGGCGAACGCGCTGACGTTCGCGTGGTTCGGCATCGGCGAATGGCAGGCGCGGCTCTACACCGCGCTGACGGGCTTTGCCGGCGTGCTGCTGATCGGCTTTACCGGCGCGCGCGTGTTCAACGCGGCGACCGGCGTGTTCGCGGCGATCGTGCTGGCTACGTCGCCGTACTGGAACCTGATGGGCCACTTCAACACGCTCGACATGGGCCTGTCGTTCTGGATGGAACTGACGCTCTGCACGCTGCTGCTGGCGCAGCGCCCCAGCCTGCCGACCGCCAACGTGCGGGCATGGATGTGGGTCTGCTGGGGGGCGATGGCGCTGGCGGTGCTGTCCAAGGGACTCGTGGGCATCATCCTGCCGGGTGCGGTACTGGTGCTGTACACCCTGGCCGCACGCGACTGGGCCGTGTGGAAGCGCCTGCATCTGATCGGCGGCCTGATCGTGTTCTTCGCGATCGTCACGCCGTGGTTCGTGCTGGTGCAGCAGCGCAACCCGGAATTCCTGAACTTCTTCTTCATCGTTCAACAGTTCAAGCGCTATTTGACGCCTGAACAGAACCGCCCGGGGCCGTTCTATTACTTCGTGCCGGTGCTGCTGGTCGGCTTCCTGCCGTGGTTGTCGGTGACCTTCCAGAGCGTGCGCCACGCGTGGCGCCTGCCGCGCCAGCCGAACGGCTTTGCGCCGGTCACGCTGATGCTGGTGTGGACCGCGTTCATCTTCCTGTTCTTCAGCGCATCGCACTCGAAGCTCCTGTCCTACACGCTGCCGATCGCCCCGCCGATCGCCCTGATCGTCGGCATGTATCTGCCGCTCGTCACACGCGACCAGTTGCGCCGCCATCTGGCCGGCTATGCGCTGTTTCTGGTCGTAGCCGCGTTTGCCGCGCTGTTCATGTCGCGCTTCGGCAATGCACGCAACCCGACTGAGTTGTATGTCGAATACCGCACCTGGGTGCTGGCGGCACTCGGCGTCGCCTTCGTGCTTACGCTGGCCGCGCTGTGGCTGAACCGCCGCAGCCGCGCTGGCACGCTCGGCGCCGTCGCGAGCTTTGGTGTGGCGTGGCTGCTGCTCGGTACGATTGCCGGCACGGGTCACGACGTGTTCGGCCGTCTGAGCTCCGGCGCGCCGCTCGCGCCCGCGATCAAGGCCGAGATCGCAAAGTTGCCGGCCGATACGCCGTTCTACTCGGTCGGCGTGCTCGACCACACGCTGCCGTTCTATGTCGACCACACGATGATCATGGTCGAACATCCCGACGAACTGGCGTTCGGCGTGTCCGTCGAACCGCAGAAATGGGTGCCGTCGATCGACGCGTGGATCGATCGCTGGAAGGCCGAGCGCTATGCGCTCGCGCTGATCCCGCCGCCGACTTACGACCGGCTGCTCAAAGAGGGGCTGCCGATGCAGGTGATCGCGCGCGACTCACGCCGGGTGGTGGTGGTGAAGCCCGTGGCGGTGCCCTCGCCCACATCCGGTGCAGCAGCACAGAGCGCACCCGCGCCAGTGGAAAAACCACAACAATGACCCCATCTGAGGAACCGACCGTTCGATGAACCCGATTTCCCTCTTTTGCATCCTCGCCGGCGTCACGTTGAACGCCGGCGCGCAATTGCTGCTCAAAGCCGGAACGAATGCCGTTGGACACTTCGATTTCTCCCGTGCGAACATCCTGCCCATCGCCTTCCGGCTCGCAACGCAGCCACCGATCATCGGCGGGCTGGCCTGCTACGTGATCAGCGTGGGCGTTTGGGTGGTCGGACTCTCGCGGGTGGACGTGTCGATTGCCTATCCGATGTTGTCGCTCGGATACGTCGTCAACGCGTTCGCGGCGTGGTATCTATTCGGCGAAGTGTTGTCGGCACAGAAGCTGGTAGGGATCGGCGTCATCCTGATCGGCGTCGTCGTCGTGGCGCGCAGCTAGGCGCGCCATGCCCCGGCCGCGCTGCGCCGGGCACGATTTATTACCGTTTATTGCCGGCACCGGTGCAAGCGCAGCGACAATACCGGCGGCAACAGATGCGCTAAGCCGGGCACCGTCGCCGGCTAAGTAAAACGTAAGGTTGGCCGTGGTAGGTTTGGCGGTTGCGCCCTTTTTTAGCCGTAGCCTTGGGTTTGCGCGTAGTTTGTGATCTACTTCGCGCCCTCCGGGTTGTGCCCCTTTCAATCGAGCGAAGCATTCATGAGCCAGTCACCAGTCCCGTTTTTGCCGTTTGTCAAACCTGAGATCGATGAAGAAACGATTCAGGGCGTCGTCGACGTGCTCCGCTCCGGTTGGATCACGACCGGCCCGCAGAACCAGAAGTTCGAAGCGGCGTTGTCCGAGTTCTGCGGCGGCCGCCCGGTGCGCACGTTCAATTCCGGCACCGCGACGCTCGAAATCGGGCTGCGTATCGCGGGCGTGGGCGAAGGCGACGAAGTCATCACCACCCCCGCCTCGTGGGTCGCGACCAGCAATGTGGTCTATGAAGTCGGCGCGACGCCGGTGTTCGTCGATATCGACCCGGTGACCCGCAACATCGACCTGGACCTGCTGGAAAAGGCCATCACGCCGCGCACCAAGGCGATTATTCCGGTTTACCTGTCGGGGCTGCCGGTCGACATGGACCGGCTGTATGACATCGCTCGCGCCCACAAGCTGCGCGTAATCGAAGACGCCGCGCAGGCGTTCGGCTCGACGTGGAAAGGCGAGCGCATCGGCAGGCTCGGCGATATGGTCTCGTTCAGCTTTCACGCGAACAAGAATCTGACCTCGATCGAAGGCGGCGCCCTGGTGCTGAACAACGAGGAAGAAGCGATCCTCGCCCAGAAGTACCGCCTGCAAGGCATCACCCGCACCGGCTTCGACGGCATGGACTGCGACGTGCTGGGCGGCAAGTACAACCTGACGGACGTCGCCGCGCGTGTCGGCCTCGGTCAGCTGCCGCATCTGGAGCGTTTCCTTGCACAGCGCAAAAAGCTCGTGCGCGCCTATTTCGCTGGACTCGAAGGCGGCGCGGCGCTCAAGCTGGGCATCGGCCTGCCGCTTGCCGACTTCGAGAACAGCAACTGGCACATGTTCCAGATCACGCTGCCGCTCGAAAAGCTGTCGATCGACCGCGCCGGCTTCATGGGCCTGTTGAAGGAACGCGGCATCGGTTCGGGCGTGCACTATCCGGCGATTCACCTGTTCTCGCTGTACCGTGCGCGCGGCTTCAAGGAAGGGATGTTCCCGCACGCGGAGCGCTTCGGCGCCACCACCGTCACGCTGCCGCTGTTCACGCTGATGAACGAGGGCGACGTGGAGCGGGTCTGCCGCGCGGTCAACGAAATTTGCGAACAATACGGAAAATAAGCGGAAATGAGTTATTCGGAACATCGCGCCGTCGCACCGGAAGTGTCGATCATCATCCCGGTGTACAACGAGGAAGCCGGGCTGGCCGCGCTGTTCGCGCGCCTCTACCCGGCGCTCGACGCGCTCGGCACCGGCTATGAAGTGATCTTCATCAACGACGGCAGCCGCGACAAATCCGCCGCCCTGCTCGCCGAGCAGTTCCGCGCGCGGCCCGACACGACCCGCGTGATTCTGCTGAACGGCAACTACGGCCAGCACATGGCGATTCTGGCGGGCTTCGAGCAATCGCGCGGCGAGATCGTCATCACGCTCGACGCCGACCTGCAGAATCCGCCGGAAGAAATCGCCAAGCTGGTCAACAAGATGCGCGAAGGCTACGACTACGTCGGCACGATCCGCCTGCAACGCCAGGACAGCTTGTGGCGCCGCAAGGCCTCGCGCGCGATGAACCGTCTGCGCGAGCGCATCACCCGCATCAAGATGACCGACCAGGGCTGCATGCTGCGCGCGTACAGCCGCCACATCATCGACACGATCAATCGCTGCGGTGAGATCAACACCTTCATTCCGGCGCTCGCATACACCTTCGCGCAGAATCCGGTCGAGATCGAAGTCGCGCACGAAGAGCGTTTTGCCGGCGAATCGAAGTACTCGCTTTACAGCCTGATCCGTTTGAATTTCGACCTGGTCACCGGCTTCTCGGTCGTGCCGCTGCAATGGCTGTCGTTCATCGGCGTGATCCTGTCGCTCGGGTCCGCCGCGCTGTTCGTGCTGCTGCTGATTCGCCGCTTCATCATCGGCGCGGAAGTGCAAGGTGTGTTCACGCTGTTCGCTGTCATCTTCTTCCTGCTTGGCGTGATCATCTTCGCGTTGGGCCTGCTCGGTGAATACATCGGCCGGATTTATCAGCAGGTGCGCGCGCGTCCGCGTTACCTGGTGCAAACGATTCTCGAGCAGCGCGACGGCGCCACCGTGACCGAAGCGCCGCGTCAGACGGTGGTGCAGGCCGTGCAAGCCGCGCCGTTGGTCGATCAGGGCCCGAATCCATGAAGCCGCGCGCCGTCGTATTCGCGTATCACAACGTCGGCGTGCGCTGCCTGCAGGTGCTGCTCGCGCGTGGCGTCGAGGTGGCGCTGGTCGTGACGCATGAGGACAGCCCAACCGAAAACATCTGGTTCAGCAGTGTCGCCTCGGTTGCGGCCGGGCACGGCATTCCCGTCGTCACGCCGGCCGATCCGAAAAGCCCGGAATTGCGCGCCGCGGTGAGCGCCGCGCGCCCGGACTTCATCTTTTCGTTTTACTACCGCCACATGTTGCCGGTCGATCTGCTGGCGCTCGCCGCACGGGGCGCTTACAACATGCACGGCTCGCTTCTGCCGAAGTACCGTGGCCGCGTGCCGACCAACTGGGCGGTCATCCACGGCGAAACCGAAACCGGCGCGACGCTGCACGAAATGGCCGCCAAGCCCGATGCGGGCGCGATCATCGCGCAAACGCCGGTGCCGATCCTGCCCGACGACACCGCCGCGCAAGTGTTCGACAAGGTCACGGTGGCCGCCGAGCAGACCCTGTGGCGCGTGCTCCCGGCACTGCTCGCGGGCGAAGCGCCGCATCTGCCGAACGATCTGTCGCACGGCAGCTACTACGGCGGGCGCAAGCCTGAAGACGGCCGGATCGACTGGACGCAAGCCGCGCAGCAAGTCTACAACCTGATCCGGGCGGTCGCGCCGCCCTATCCCGGCGCGTTTACCGATATCGCAGGTCACCGTTTCATCATCGCCCGTGCGCGCCTGGCTGCGCCCGGCGCGCTTCGCTCGGATTTGCCGCCGGGCCTGCACGTAAGCGATAATGCCGTTTTCGCGATATGCGGCGACGGTCGCTCGATCGCCATCCACGAATTGCGGCACCAGCATGACGGCAACGAAACCGTTATCACCCCGGCCGAATTCGCCCAGCTCATCCAAACTCCCCGTCATTCATGAAAACCGAAGGTTTCGCTAAAAAAGTCCTGATTCTGGGTGTGAACGGCTTCATCGGCCATCACCTGTCCAAACGCATTCTTGAAACGACCGATTGGGAAGTCTTCGGGATGGACATGCAGACCGAACGTCTCGGCGACCTCGTCAATCATGAGCGGATGCACTTCTTCGAAGGCGACATCACGATCAACAAGGAGTGGGTCGAGTATCACATCAAGAAGTGCGATGTGATCCTGCCGCTGGTCGCGATCGCCACGCCCGCCACGTACGTGAAGCAGCCGCTGCGCGTGTTCGAACTCGACTTCGAAGCGAACCTGCCGATCGTGCGTTCGGCCGTCAAGTACGGCAAGCACCTCGTGTTTCCGTCGACCTCCGAGGTCTACGGCATGTGCACGGACGAGCAGTTCGATCCGGAAGAATCGCAACTGTCGTACGGCCCGATCAACAAGCCGCGCTGGATCTACGCGTGCTCCAAGCAGCTGATGGACCGCGTGATCTGGGGTTACGGCATGGAAGGCCTGAACTTCACGCTGTTCCGTCCGTTCAACTGGATCGGCCCGGGCCTCGATTCGATCTATACGCCGAAGGAAGGCAGCTCGCGCGTGGTCACGCAGTTCCTCGGCCATATCGTGCGCGGCGAGAACATCAGCCTCGTGGACGGCGGTGCGCAAAAGCGCGCGTTCACGGATATCGACGACGGCATCGGCGCGCTGATGAAGATCATCGAGAACAAGGACGGTGTCGCCACGGGCAAGATCTACAACATCGGCAACCCGACCAACAATTTCTCGGTGCGCGAGCTCGCGCACAAGATGCTGACGCTGGCCGCCGAATTCCCGGAATACGCCGAGCTGGCCAAGAAGGTGCAGCTGGTCGAAACGTCCTCGGGCGCGTACTACGGTGCGGGCTATCAGGATGTGCAGAACCGCGTGCCGAAGATCGACAACACGATGCAGGAACTCGGCTGGGCGCCGAAGTCGACCTTCGACGAAGCGCTGCGCAAGATTTTCGAAGCGTATCGCGGCCACGTCGCCGAAGCGCGCGCCCTCGTCGAACAGCAATAAGGCCTGATCCTTGGCTCGTATCGTCCTGAAGATCGACGTCGACACGCTGCGCGGCACCCGCGAAGGCGTGCCGAATCTTGCTCGCATCTTCGACCGCTTCAAGGCGCGTGCCACTTTCCTCTTCAGCCTCGGGCCCGACCACACCGGCTGGGCGATGCGCCGCGTGTTGCGGCCGGGCTTTCTGAAGAAGGTGTCGCGCACGTCGGTGGTCGAACATTACGGCATCAAGCAGTTGATGTACGGCGTGCTGCTGCCGGGGCCGGACATCGGCGTGAAAAGCGCCGCGGAAATGCGCGCGATTCATGAAGCCGGTTTCGAATGCGGCATTCACACGTGGGACCACGTTTACTGGCAGGACAACGTGCGTTCGCAAGACCGCGAGTGGACCGAGAAGCAGATGCAGAAAAGCTTCAACCGCTTCGTCGCGATCTTCGGCACGCCGCCCGTCACGCACGGTGCGGCCGGCTGGCAGATGAACGGTCACGCGTTCGAGCAGATCGACGCGTGGGGCATGCACTACGCGTCCGACGGGCGCGGCCATTCGCCGTATCTGCCGGTGGTCGGCGGCCGGCAGCTGTCGCACGTGCAGATGCCCACCACGCTGCCCACGCTCGACGAAGTGCTCGGCGTGGATGGTGTCGATGAGCACAACGTCGCCGCGTGGATGTTGAAGCACACCGAAAACAATCCGCATGATCAGGTGTTCACGCTGCACGCTGAACTCGAAGGACAAAAGCTTGCGCCGATTTTCGAACAGCTGCTGGAGGGCTGGCGCGCGCAAGGCCATAGCTTCGCGACCATGGGCGATTACTACGCCACGCTAGACCGCAGCACGCTGCCATCGTACCCTGTTACGTGGGGCGAAATTCCAGGCCGCTCCGGCGAGTTGATTGTCCAGTTCTGACTGGCCAGGCTACAGCCGGCCGTGACGGCCCGGCCGCCGCGCGAGCGGCCACCACGCGCCAGTCGCCCTCCCCAGAACCCTCGATGCCAGGCCTGCGCCGCAGCAGTTGCAAGTGCAAGTACTGCGACGTCGGCCATTACAACCGGAGAACCTCGTGCCCATCGCAGTCGACCAACCCATCCCCGACTTTACCGCCCCCGCTACCGGTGGCGAGATCACGCTGTCCAAGCTGCGGGGCAAGAAGGTGGTGCTGTATTTTTATCCGAAGGACAACACGCCGGGCTGCACAACCGAGAGCCTGGAATTTCGCAATCTGTATCCGAAGTTCAAGAAGGCCGGCGCGGAGATTGTTGGTGTGTCGCGTGACACCATGCGTTCCCATGACAATTTCAAGGCAAAGCTCGAACTGCCATTTCCGTTGATCTCGGACCCCGAAGAAACCTTGTGTACGCTCTTCGGTGTCATGAAATTGAAGAAAATGTATGGCAAAGAAGTACGTGGGATCGAACGCTCCACGTTCCTGATCGACGCCGAAGGCGTGCTGTGCCAGGAGTGGCGCGGCGTGAAAGTGCCAGGGCATGTCGATGACATTCTGGAGGCTGTACAAGCGCTTTGAGGCGCGTTATATTGGGTTCCAATGAGTGCCTGTCCACCCCACACTTTTCGTAACTGCGCCAGACTTGACGGCCGTTTTTCCGGGTCCGTGGAAGTTATGAGGCGCAACGCGATAACCGAAGGCGAGCCGCTTGTCCCGTACGCCGGGGCGGCGGCTTTTTTAATTGCGCGCGGCCGTTCGTTCACTCGGCCACGCGCTTCCGTTAAGGAGCCGATCGAAGACCAGGCGAACCGGCATCTCTAGACCGAATGCGCGCCTCCGGGCGCAAACTGCGTGCGCACTCACTGGCACCAGCAGAATGCGACAGGCGGCGCACGAAATGTGACCCGATTATTTCGAGGGAAACCATGCCTTTGCCTACCCCCCCCAGCAAGCTCGGCAATCTCCTGCCGCCTGACGAATACAAGGCCAAAGCCGCCACGCCGGCGCGCTCCGCCGTGAAGAAACAGGCAGTCGAAGGGGAATCCGCGGAGTCGGCCGATTACGGCCGCGCGAACGTCGCCACGCCGATGGCGCATGCCGCCAATGCGGCGACCACTTTGCGGCCCGTGCCGGCCTCGCCGGCTTCCTCTATTGCGTCCGCGTCCGCCGCCGGGCAAGCTGCACCGGCGCCCCGCAGCCGCAAATCGAAGCAGACCGCCGCCTTGCTGCAACCGGTGCCCGCTGCGCGTCCGCAAACCGAGCCAGCGGCTGAAGCCACACCCGCCGCCAAATCGCAGCCGGTCGTCGCGCGCACGCCAAGCGCGAAAGACCCGGCCGCAGGCACGCCCGCAGCCGCAGCACCCAGCACGCGTGGCACCAGCAAGAAGCGCGGCGCGTCCACTGGCCCGCTCGAAGTCCAGAAGCTCTTCGTGCTCGACACGAACGTGCTGATGCACGATCCAAGCTGCCTGTTCCGTTTCGAGGAACACGACGTCTATCTGCCGATGATGACGTTGGAAGAACTCGACAACCACAAGAAGGGCATGTCCGAAGTCGCGCGTAACGCGCGCCAGGTGAGCCGCACGCTGGACGCGTTGGTGGCGAACGCCGGCAACATGTCGGACGGTATTTCGCTGGCGCGTCTCGGCAGCCGTGAGGCATCCGGGCGCCTGTACTTCCAGACCAAGCTCACCGCCATCGAGCCGGTCGAAGGCCTGCCGGAAGGCAAGGCCGACAACCAGATTCTCGGCGTGGTACGTGCGCTGCAGCGCGACCGGATGGATCGCCAGGTCGTGCTGGTGTCGAAAGATATCAACATGCGCATCAAGGCGCATGCGCTCGGTCTACCCGCAGAAGATTACTTCAACGACCAGGTGCTCGAAGACAGCGATCTGCTGTACTCGGGCATCCGCGCGTTGCCTCAGGATTTCTGGACCAAGCACGCGAAGGGCATGGAAAGCTGGCAGGACACCAAAACCGGCACCACGTATTACCGTGTGACGGGTCCGCTGTGCGCCTCGATGCTGGTCAACGAATTCGTCTATCTGGAGCCGCAGAACGGCGAGCCGACGTTTCATGCGCTGGTGCGCGAACTGAACGGCAAGACGGCGCTGCTGCAAACCTTGCGTGACTATGGCCACCACAAGAACAACGTGTGGGGCATTACGGCGCGCAATCGCGAGCAGAACTTCGCGCTGAACCTGTTGATGAATCCGGAGATCGACTTCGTCACGCTGCTGGGTCAGGCCGGTACCGGCAAGACGCTGGTCGCGCTCGCGGCCGGCCTTGCTCAGGTGCTCGACGACAAGCGCTACAACGAGATCATTGTGACGCGTGCAACGGTGCCGGTCGGTGAAGACATCGGCTTCCTGCCGGGTACGGAAGAGGAAAAAATGCAGCCGTGGATGGGTGCATTCGACGACAACCTCGAAGTCCTGCAGAAAACCGACGACGCCGCCGGCGAATGGGGCCGCGCCGCCACGCAGGAACTGATCCGCTCGCGCCTGAAGGTCAAGAGCATGAACTTCATGCGTGGCCGTACATTCGTAGACAAGTATCTGATCATCGACGAGGCGCAAAACCTGACGCCGAAGCAGATGAAGACGCTGGTCACGCGCGCCGGTCCGGGCACGAAGATCATCTGCCTGGGCAATATCGCGCAGATCGATACGCCTTACCTGACGGAAGGCAGCTCGGGTCTGACGTACGTGGTCGACCGCTTCAAGGGCTGGGCGCACAGCGGGCATGTGACGCTGGCGCGCGGCGAGCGTTCGCGCCTCGCGGATTACGCGTCGGAAATTCTTTAAGTCTTCAACGCCTTAGTTTTGTTTTGCCATGAAACCGCGTCCGGAGCACTCCGGACGCGGTTTTTTCATTGGCCGCACGTTCCGCTCCAACCACACTTAGCGCGCAAACTTCAAGTAATTTGTCAGGAATTCTTGCCTGAGCCAGGTTCGCCGGGCTACCATCCCGAAATCGTCCGCCCTTACCGCTCACTTTGTTTTCATGCGCCGACTCGCTTTCTCGCTTCTGACCGTTTTGCTGCTCGCCGCTTGCGCCGGCGCGCCGCAAAAAACGTCGCGCGAGACAGGTTCATCGGTCGTGGTCACGAACGGCGCCTATCATGCGCCGCCGCCGGGCTTCCCGAATTTCGTCGACCACAGCATCGGCCGCGAGGAAATCTCCATTCAGGCGATGAGTCTGGTTGGCATTCCGTACCGTTGGGGTGGTAATACGCCCGATAGCGGCTTCGATTGCAGCGGATTAGTTCGCTACGTGGTGTCACGCGCCGCTTCCGTGGATCTGCCGCGCACGACTGCGGATATGAGCGGCCGCGGAGAATCCATCGAACCGGATGAGATCGCGCCGGGCGATCTGATTTTTTTCAATACCACCGGGCATGCGCATTCGCACGTCGGCATTTATGTGGGCAAGCTGCGCTTCGTCAACGCGCCGTCGACGGGCGGCACCGTGCGGCTCGACTACCTCACCAATCCGTATTGGGCCAAGCGCTTCGACGGCATTCGTCGCGTGGCAGCGCCAGCGGCGACACCGGCGCCGTTCGACACACCGAGCTATCAGGCTGCTGCGCCGACACCCGCGCCACAAGCTGATCCGTTCGAACCGCCTCCGCCCGGCATGAGCGTCGGGAAGATGCAGGCGCGTGCGGCAGGCGCTGTATCTCCGGTGCCCTTGCCAGCCACTCAAGCGAGTGCGTACGACGCCGCCGCAGGCACTACGAATCAGCAGACGGCGGCTGCGCGCTCTGAACCGCCAACGGTCGCCGCCCGTGCGCCGGATCCGATCGACGCCGCTGCCGATGCATTCGAACCGCCCCCACCCGTTTCAGTCGCCGCGCGCCAGGCTCAGCAGGCCCAGCAGGCCCAGCAAGCTCAGCAAGCTCAGCAAGCTCAGCAAGCTCAGCAAGCCGATGGGAACGCAGACGTGCAGATCATGCGTGCCTCGACGGCGTCGCGTGGAATCCCTGCCCCCACGCAAACCACCGACGACCCGATCGCACGCTTCGCTAACGGCAATTTCTAACGGCGCGGGCTTGTGGCTCGTGGCCCTGCCGCCCAGGATTAGTCACGTGCCGGCGCGCGGCCCCCGCACCTCGAGCCAGTCCATCCCCGCTGCGCTGCCGATCTGCTATCGTCATCGATATTCTTCCGACAGCGGGTGATGACGATGGATCTCGGGCTGAAAGACAAGGTAGTGTTGATCACGGGCGGCAGCAAAGGGATCGGGTTCGCCTGCGCCCGGGCGTTCGCCCTCGAGGGTGCGAAAGTCGCAATCGTTTCGCGCGACCCCGCCAATCTCGCGCGCGCTTACGAACAGTTGAAGCAGGAAGACCTGCACGTGCATCGGACCCGCGCCGACCTGCACGAACCACACAGTGCCGCGGACATCGTCGAGGAAGTCACCACTGCGGTCGGCCCCATCGACGTGCTGATCAACAGCGCCGGCGCAGCCCGCCGCTATGACCCGGAAACGCTGGACGCCGAAGCGTTCCGCGCGACCATGGAAGCCAAGTATTTCCCCTACATCTACCCGCAGCAGGAAGTGCTGCGGCGCATGGCCGAGCGCGTGAAGGCCGGCGACAGCGCCGCACCCGGCACGATCGTCAACATCATCGGTATGGGCGGCAAGATCGCGAGCGATATCCATATCGCCGGTGGCGCCGCGAATGCCGCGCTGATGCTCGCCACCGTCGGCCTCGCCCACTACTACGCGCGCTACGGCATCCGTATCAACGCAATCAATCCGGGTTCGACACTGACCGAGCGCGTCGAGGAAGCGGTCAAACTGGAAGCGTCGCAGCAAGGCATCGCCAGCGCGGACGCGTTAGCGCGCGGACAGGCTAAAGTGCCGCTCGGACGCTATGCAAAACCGGAGGAAATCGCTGATGTCGCGCTGTTTCTGGCGAGCCGCCGCGCGAGCTATGTGACGGGCGCAATCGTCCCGATGGATGGAGGCAGCACGCCGCTGATCTGAGCGGCGCGCTTTATCAGCTTTATCAGCTTTATCAGCTTTATCAGCTTTATCAGCTTTATCAGCTTTATCAGCTTTATCAGCTTTATCAGCTTTATCAGCTTTAGCGGCTTTACAGCGCGGACAGCCTGGCCGTTTGACAGCCTCGCGGTCCGCGCGCGCTTACAGGAAGCGGTGGCCGAACCACCAGGCAGCTGCGGCGAGCGCCGCGGAAGCCGGAATCGTCAGAATCCACGCCCAGACGATGTTGCCGGCCACCCCCCAACGCACCGCGCTCAACTTCTGCGTGGCGCCGACACCGACGATCGCGCCGGTAATCGTATGGGTGGTGGACACTGGAATACCGAGCCACGACGCCGTGAACAGCGTGATCGCCCCGCCCGCCTCCGCGCAAAAACCGCCGACCGGCTTCAGCTTGGTGATCTTCTGGCCCATCGTGCGGACGATGCGCCAGCCGCCGAACAACGTACCGATACCCATGGACAGATAGCAGCCACCGATCACCCACAGCGGCGGTGCGTCCGCGATCGACGAAGCGTAGCCGGTCGCGATCAGCAACATCCAGATGATGCCGATGGTTTTCTGCGCGTCGTTACCGCCGTGTCCGAGGCTGTACAGTCCAGCGGAGATCAGCTGCAAGCGCCGGAAGCGCCGATCCACTTTGCTCGGTGGCGTACGGAAGTAGATCCACGACACCGCGAGCATGAAGAACGAGCCGAGTACGAAACCGAGCAGCGGGGAGATGAAAATGAAGGCCACCGTCTTCATCAGGCCGTCGAAATTGAGCGAACCCCAGCCCGACTTGGCCAGCGCCGCCCCCACCAGTCCGCCGATCAGCGCGTGCGACGAGCTGGACGGGATACCGTAATGCCACGTGATGATGTTCCAGCCGATTGCCCCGACCAGTGCACCAAAAATGACGTAGTGGTCGACGATATGCGGATCGATCGTGCCCTTGCCGACCGTCTGCGCCACTTTCAGGTGGAACACGAAATACGCGACAACGTTGAACGCCGCCGCGAAAGCCACGGCCTGCTGCGGCTTCAGCACGCCGGTCGACACGACCGTGGCGATCGAATTCGCCGCGTCGTGGAAGCCGTTCATGAAGTCGAAAATCAGCGCGACGGCGACCAGGCCGGCGACGACCCAGATAGCGAGTTGTATCGATTGCATTATGCGTTTTCCAGCACGATGCCTTCGATGATGTTCGCCACGTCCTCACACTTGTCGGTGATCGTTTCGAGCAGTTCGTAAATAGCCTTCAGCTTGATCAGCGTCTTGACGTCGTCTTCTTCGCGGAAAAGCTTCGACATCGCCGAGCGCAGCACGCGGTCGGCTTCGGATTCCAGACGGTCGATGTCCTCGCACGCCTTCAGGATCTGGCTCGCCTGCTTCATGTCCGATAGCAGGCTGACGGCGAACTGCACACGCTCGGAGGTGGCCGTGCAGATATGCGCCAACTGGCTCGCTTCGGAGGTCACCGCCTGCACGTCGTACAGCGAGATAGCGGTGGCGACGTCCTCCATCAAATCGAGGATGTCGTCCATCGTGGTGATCAGCTTGTGGATCTCGTCGCGGTCGAGCGGCGTGATGAAGGTCTTGTGCAGCAGGTCGATGGCTTCGTGCGTGAGCTTGTCAGCGGCCTTTTCGGCCTTCTGCACGTTTTGCTTGTGGGTCTCGGCGTCCTGCAGGTTGTCGATCAGCAGCTCGAGTTCCCGGCTTGCCGAGACGATGCACGTTGCGTGCGCATTGAAAATTTCAAAGAACTTGCCCTCGGTGGGCATGAAACGACCGAACATTGGGATCCCGAAAATTGGTCACATTATGACTGACATAAAACCGCCACATTGTACCGTTCCGGGATCGATGCCGCACTTTTGAAAGCGTCGTTACGACAGACCCAGCCCTTATCCCAGCCGTTGCCCCTTTACTCGCTGTAGAAATTCTGCGCGCCGGCAAAATTGTCGAACTTCGTAAATTGGCCGTGGAACGTGAGCCGAACAGGGCCGATCGGACCATTCCGCTGCTTACCGATGATGATCTCCGCCGTACCCTTGTCGGGGCTGTCCGGGTTGTACACCTCATCGCGATAGATGAACAGAATGACGTCCGCATCCTGTTCGATAGCGCCGGATTCACGCAAGTCGGACATGATCGGCCGCTTGTTCGGGCGCTGTTCGAGACCGCGGTTGAGCTGCGACAACGCGATCACCGGTACGTCGAGTTCTTTAGCGAGACTCTTCAGCGAACGCGAGATTTCCGAGATTTCGGTCGCACGGTTTTCACCCGACGACGAACCGCTCATCAGCTGCAAGTAGTCGATGATGATCAGCCCAAGCTTGCCGCACTGGCGCGACAGCCGACGCGCGCGCGAGCGCAATTCCATCGGGTTCAAGCCGCCGGTTTCGTCGATGAAAATCTGCGCCTCGCTCATTTTCTGCACCGCGTGCGTGAGCTTCGGCCAATCCTCGTCGGTCAGGCGCCCAGTCCGCATGCGGTGCTGGTCGAGCCGGCCGACCGAGCCCAGCATACGCATGGTGAGTTGCGAGCCCGGCATTTCCATCGAAAACACGGCGACCGGCAGGCCGTACTCGACCGCCACATATTCGCCGACATTCATCGAAAACGCCGTCTTACCCATCGACGGGCGGCCCGCCACGATGATCAGCTCACCGCCGTGCATACCGGAGGTCATGCGGTCCAGGTCGACAAAACCAGTCGGCGTGCCGGTCACGTCGCTCGGATTGGCGGTGTGATACAGCGTATCGATCCGCTCGACCACCTCGGTCAGGAGCGGCCCGATCTCCAGGAAACCCTGCGTGCCGCGCGCACCGTCTTCCGCGATCGAAAACACTTTCGATTCCGCCTCGTCCAGCAACTGGCGGACTTCCTTACCCTGCGGATTGAAAGCGTCGGCGGAAATTTCGTCGGCCACGGACACGAGGCGGCGCAATACCGCACGATCGCGCACAATTTCCGCGTAGCGGCGGATATTGGCCGCGCTCGGCGTGTTCTGCGCCAGCGCGTTCAGGTAGGCGAGACCGCCGACCTCTTCCGCCTTGCCCGAGGTGCCGAGCGCCTCGTACACGGTAATCACGTCGGCCGGACGCGTCGCCGCGATCAGCTTGCCAATGTGCTCGAAAATGATGCGGTGGTCGTACCGGTAAAAATCGCTCTGCGACAGGAAGTCGGCGATGCGGTCCCATGCCGCGTTGTCGAGCAGCAGGCCGCCCAGCACCGACTGCTCGGCTTCGATCGAATGCGGCGGGACTTTCAGCGACTCGATTTGGGGATCTTTGGACGGTGCGTTCATGGAGAGGAATTATCGGGTAAATGCGCGCGGAGGGAAATCAAAACCGATACTTCGATACATCGGAAACGGGCAACAAAAAAGGCAGGGGCCGGTCACCCGGCCCCTGCCTTTTGCCAGTAACAACCTGGCAGATGCTAACTGATGCTTAGACGTGTTCGCCGATCACAGCCACGTTGACATCGACGAGAACGTCGGTGTGCAGCGAGATCTGAACAGCGTGGTCGCCAACCAGCTTCAGCGGGCCTTCCGGCAGACGCACTTGCGCCTTTTCCACTGCGAAGCCTTGCTTGACCAGTGCATCAGCGATGTCCGCGTTCGTCACCGAGCCGAACAGACGGCCGTCGACGCCAGCCTTCTGATTGATCTGAACCGTCGAGCCTGCCAGCTTTTCGCCTTGAGCTTGAGCGATAGCCAGCTTTTCAGCGGCGATCTTTTCCAGTTCAGCACGGCGAACTTCGAATTCAGCCAGGGCTTCCTTCGTTGCGCGGCGAGCTTGTTTGTTCGGGATCAGGAAGTTACGTGCGTAACCGTCCTTGACCTTCACGATATCGCCCAGGTTGCCCAGATTGACGACTTTTTCCAGAAGAATAATTTGCATTCGGATACTCCTTATCGCGTCGTCGGGTTAGGCCTTGTGCTGGTCGGTGTACGGCACCAGCGCGAGGAAACGTGCGCGCTTGATTGCCGTGTCCAGCTGGCGTTGATAGTGCGACTTCGTACCCGTGAGACGCGCCGGCGTGATCTTGCCGTTTTCGCCGATGAAGTCCTTCAGCGTTTCGAGGTCCTTGTAGTCGATGTGATCGACGTTAGCGGCCGTGAAACGGCAGAACTTCTTGCGCTTGAAGAGCGGATTTTGTTGCTGACGACGCTTGTCGAATTTCTTACCAGTCGGGCGGGGCATGTTCAGTCCTTTCCAATGTCCTGCAATTCTGTGATGTGAAATACCAGTGTTCTTGCGTTGCGGTGCTTTTTCGCCAGAAAGCCTGTGAAGAGCGTTTCCACGCCCATCTGACAGCCTTCCAGCTTACCGCTCGCCTCGCCTGCGGCTACCGCCTGCATGGTCAGTTCGACTTGCCGGGCAATGCCGGCTTCGACGACTTCCGTGCGGTGGTGCAACGTGCAGCCTGCAATCGGAACGCCGGCGGGGGTATACCGCACCGGTTCGCGTTCGACGACGCTGGCCGTAAGTTGCAGCCGGTTCATGAAGCCTTTGACGAGAGCGACGCTTGATCTGGTAGCTTAAATTGTGTGTCTTAAGCCTGCGCTTCGGACGGTTGCGTAGCAGCCGACTTCTTGGCTTCTTCGCGCTGCACTTCCTTCATCATCGGCGACGGGCCGGTTTCGGCCTTCTTCATCTTGACGATCAGGTGACGCAGAACAGCGTCGTTGAACTTGAATGCGTGTTCCAGCTCGTCGAGCGTGGTTTGGTCGCATTCGATGTTCATGCAGACGTAGTGAGCCTTCGCGAGTTTCTCGATCATGTAGGCCAGTTGGCGACGGCCCCAGTCTTCGATACGGTGGATCTGACCACCGTGCGACGTGATCGTGCTCTTGTAACGCTCGATCATGGCGGGCACTTGCTCGCTCTGATCGGGGTGCACGATAAAGACGATTTCATAATGACGCATACACACTCCTTGGGACTTGTGGATTAAAGCCACCCGGGCGTCGGAACCGGTGTGGCAAGTGAGAAGCCAAAGAGTGTAACCCGATTGGGGCCGGGTTGCAAGATATCCCGTTAATGCGGCACGTGAATCGGGTGTGTTTTCAAGGGTTTAGGGGCTAACGGGTGGTCGCGGCTGACGCCGTGGGTTACGGTGACCAAAAAGGCGATCGAAACCGGCGGGCAAAGCCCCGAACGCGCCGGAGGCCGTCGTGTGTCTCCTGCAGCGCGATCTGGCGGCTAAAAACGCTGATCGCAGCTGCTTTTAGCCGCCCTCAGTCCGCTCGCCGCCTTGCAGGCGGGCTTTCAGCGCCGCTTCCAACCCGCTCAACGCATCCGGCGCGGCGTCCGTGATCGCCCACCAGGTCATCCCTTCTGCGTTCCAGTGCGAGATCGAATAGCCTTCGCGGGCCAGCGTCGCGGGGGCCGCGCCGTCCGTGCTGCGGCCCGTTCCGCCGGTGCCGGCCTCCGGAAACACGTACACGTCGATCACGTGCTTGCGGTAGTGGTACACCAGCACGGCCACCCGCTGATGCGCGAGGTAATCCAGCCGCCCACCCTCCAGCGCGAAGCCGCTCGCCGCGAGGTCCTCGACCGGCGGTGAATAGTCGAGCCGGCCGTTGAACCACGGCTTGACCGTGTGCTTGTCCGTCGAAATCACGTCGATGTCGCGCCCCGACACCTGCGCGCGCACGTGGCTCTCGACCAGTTCGTCGGCGAACGGCGCGAACTCCGCCGGGCGGCGCAGACTTAGCGTGACGCCCGCGGCCACGGCGCACAGCCCGACGACCAGCGCGGCCAGCCAGCCTTGCGCAATCAGTCTGTTCGAGCCAACGGCAGCGCCCAGGCCGCCAAAGCCGCCCTGCGGACCACGCCAGCCGTTCAGCCAGCTATCGATCCACGCGAGCCAGCGCCGCTGACGCGGCGGAGGTTTAACGGTCGCGCCGGCTGGAACCTGCGTCGTCGTGGCAATGGCATCGTCCGTCCCAGGCAGTCCCGCGACAATCCGGGCCCGCAGCGACGCCGGCGCGCGGTGATAAGGAGCCGCGCGCAGCGATTCGCTCAACGTATGCAGATTTTCGCTTTCGCGCCGGCAGGCGTCGCAGCGCTCGATGTGCTGCTGGACGCGCTGAGCGTCTGGCGCGGGCAATTCGTGGTCGGCGTTCGCATCGAGGAGCGGCCGCGCTTCGTTACAGTCCATCTGGCGTCTCCTGAGCTAAGCCGGCGGCGCTTGCGCCGGGGTTGTTGGGCGGACGGCCGTTGGAGGCCGCCCGGAGTGGCGTGACGGAAGCCGTGGATGGCGTGCATGCGCCCGGCATCGTGGCGCGTGGCGAACCGGCTCCCCCCTTGCTTCGCCGTCAGCAGCGCGGCCAGCTTGCGCCTGCCCCGCGCGAGCCGCGACATCACCGTGCCGATCGGCACGTCGGCCACCATTGCGATCTCGCGATAACCCATTTCTTCAAGCTCCCGCAGGATCAGCACCTCGCGGTACTCGACCGGCAATTGCGCGAGCGCATCGTGCACGAGCTTCGTATCCTCGTTGCGGATCAGGAGTGTCTGCGGATCCGCGCCGCCCGCGCTCCAGCCTTCGAAGGTGGCGTCGTCCATGGTGTCGTCGAACTCCACCGTCTCGTGCGACGACGCGCGCCGCCGCCACTCCGTGTACCAGGTGCGGCGCACGATCGCGAGCAGCCACGGCCGCGCCGAGTCGCCCCGGAAGGTATCGAAGAAACGGAACGCGCGCATGAACGCTTCCTGCACCACGTCGTCGGCATCGTTGGCGTTGCCGCACAGCCAGCGCGCCAGGTTGTACGCGGCGTCGAGGTGCGGCAGCGCCAGTTCCTGAAAACGGCGGCTCCTTGCTGCATCGGCGTCGGCATTGACGTGCGCGCGGGCGGCGTCTGAATCGGTTTGGACCACCTCGGCCCTCCAGGAGGTTGCAGCCAGGCTGTGTAACTCGCTTTCACTCGCTCATTACGCATAACCGGTCACGTGCCGGGTTTATTCCCGCCTGCGTCTTGAATCCGAATATTCAAGCCGCTAGTGCTAGTAAGTGGGGCGATTCCAGTAATCCTCGCTGGCATACACCTCTTTCAGGTAATCGATGAAGTAGCGCACCTTGGCCGGCACATAACGCTGCTGCGGATAGACCGCCAGAATGTCGTAGTCGGGCAGTGCGAATTCGTCCAGCACGGTTTCCAGCTCGCCGCGCGCCAGTTGCTGCTGGATTTCCCACGTGGAGCGCCAGCCGAGCCCGAGCCCTTCGGATACCCAACGATGCAGCAGCTCGCCGTCGTTGCAGTCGAGCGTGCCGCCCACCCGCACCGTCGCCAGCTTGCCGTTGCGGCGGAAGTACCAGCCGCGGTTCTGCCCGCCTTGCAGGTTGAACGCCAGGCAGTTGTGCTGCGGCAGATCTTCGAGCGTTTTCGGCTTGCCGTACTTACGGAAATAGTCCGGCGTGCCGCAGACCACGCGCCGGTTCGACGCCAGCTTTACCGCGACGAAATTTGGATCGACTACGCCGCCGATCCGGATCGACAGGTCATAACCCTCGCGCACCAGATCCACGACGCGGTCGGTCAGGTTGAACGACACTTGCAACTCCGGCTTGTCGGCGAGAAAAGCCGGCGCGAGCGGTGCAACGTGCTTGCGCCCGAACGCGGCCGGCGCCGACACGATCAAATGGCCGTTCACCGCGCGCCGTCCGGCGCTCAGTTCGTTTTCCGCCTGGTCCCATTCGGTCAGCAGGCCGCGGCAGCGCTCGAGAAACGCCGCGCCGTCTTCGCTGACCACGAGGCGCCGAGTCGAGCGGTACATCAGCTTCACGCCGAGGCGCTTTTCCAGCGCGTCGATGCGGCGCCCGAGAATCACCGGCGACACGCCCTCTTCCAGCGCGGCCGCCGCGAGACTGCCCGCGTCGGCGACGCGCACGAAAGTTTCGATTTGTTTGAAGCGGTCCATGTTTGTCTCCTCTCGCGCCCCGGGGCCAACGGCTCGGGGTTCAGCGCTTTCGGCTTCACGGGGCCAGCTTCCGGATCGCGGCTCCCGCCTCCCTCTGCTCGCCGCGCCCCAGGCGTCGCGCTCCGCACCCGCCCGACCCAGCCGCGCAAAGCCACGCGCCATTCCATACTTTTTGTTTCGAAATAAGCGACCTGGACTGATCTTATCAAACCTTTCGGTGAAGCCTACAGTTCGATCAACACCTTTTGGTTTGCAAATCCGTCAGCGAATTCGTTACCCCACCGATTCGCCCATCCAAGACATTCAGGAGACATTCATGGCCAAGATGAGAGCCGTCGACGCAGCCGTGCTGGTGCTCGAAAAAGAAGGCATCAACACCGCATTCGGCGTTCCGGGCGCAGCAATCAACCCGTTCTACTCGGCTATGCGCAAGGCAGGCAGCATCAGCCACGTGCTGGCGCGTCACGTCGAAGGCGCGTCGCACATGGCCGAAGGCTATACGCGCGCCCAGCCGGGCAACATCGGCGTGTGTATCGGCACCTCGGGCCCCGCCGGCACCGACATGATCACCGGTTTGTACTCCGCTCAGGCCGACTCGATTCCTATTCTGGCTATCACGGGCCAGGCGCCGCGTGCACGTCTGTACAAGGAAGACTTCCAGGCCGTCGATATCGAATCGATCGCCAAGCCGGTCACCAAGTGGGCCGTCACGGTGCGCGAACCGGCGCTGGTGCCGCGCGTGTTCCAGCAGGCCTTCCACCTGATGCGTTCGGGCCGTCCGGGTCCGGTGCTGGTCGACCTGCCGATCGACGTGCAGCTCGCCGAAATCGAATTCGACATCGACACGTACGAGCCGCTGCCGGTCTACAAGCCGAAAGCGACCCGCAAACAGATCGAAGCCGCGTTGAAGCTTTTGAACGACGCTGAAAAGCCGTTGATCGTCTCGGGTGGCGGCGTGCTGAACGCAGTCGCTGAAGACCTGCTGGTCGAATTCGCCGAAACCGTCGGCGTGCCGGTGATTCCGACGCTGATGTCGTGGGGCGCGATTCCCGACGACCATCCGCTGATGGCCGGCATGGTCGGCTTGCAAACGTCGCACCGCTACGGCAACGCGACGATGCTCGCCTCCGACTTCGTGCTCGGCATCGGCAATCGCTGGGCGAATCGTCACACGGGCAGCGTCGAGGTTTATACCAAGGGCCGTAAGTTCGTGCATGTGGACATCGAGCCGACGCAGATCGGCCGCGTGTTCGGACCGGACCTCGGGATCGTGTCGGACGCGAAAGCCGCGCTCGAACTGTTTGTCGAAGTGGCGAAGGAGTGGAAGGCCGCCGGCAAGCTGAAGGACCGCAGCGCATGGGTCGCCGATTGCCAGCAACGCAAGAAGACGATGCTGCGCAAGACGCACTTCGACAACGTGCCGATGAAGCCGCAGCGCGTGTACGAAGAGATGAACCAGGTGTTCGGCCGCGATACGTGCTACGTGAGCACGATCGGTTTGTCGCAGATCGCCGGCGCGCAATTCCTGCACGTCTACAAGGCGCGTAACTGGATCAACTGCGGCCAGGCAGGCCCGCTCGGCTGGACGATTCCGGCAGCGCTCGGTGTGCGCGCAGCAGACCCGCAACGGCCGATCGTCGCGCTCTCGGGCGACTACGACTTCCAGTTCATGATCGAAGAACTGGCAGCCGGCGCGCAATTCAAGCTGCCGTACGTGCACGTGGTGGTGAACAACTCGTACCTCGGTTTGATTCGCCAGGCACAGCGCGCATTCGAGATGGACTTCTGTGTGCAACTCGGCTTCGAGAACATCAACTCGCCGGAAACGAACGGCTACGGCGTGGACCACGTCGCGGTTGCCGAAGGCCTGGGTTGCAAGGCGATCCGCGTGTTCAAGCCGGAAGAACTGAAGCCGGCGCTGCTGAAAGCGCAAGCGATGCTCTCCGAGTTCAACGTGCCGGTGATCGTCGAAGTGATCCTCGAACGCGTGACCAACATTTCGATGGGCACCGAGATCGACGCGATCAACGAGTTCGAAGATCTGGCCGAGAGGCGCGAAGACGCGCCGACGGCAATCAGCATGCTCGACTGAACTTTCAGACGCTTTGACGGGCGCTCCAATGCGCGCGCTTTGGCCCGATGAGCATCACATGAGCGCGGCTCGGCACCCCTGAGCCGCCTCATGAAGTTATTCCACTGACCGACCAGCGAGACAAAAAAGCACCATGCCGAAATTTGCAGCGAATCTCACCATGCTGTTCAACGAAGTCCCGTTCCTCGACCGCTTTGCGGCAGCAGCGGAGGCGGGCTTCAACGCCGTTGAATTCCTGTTTCCGTATCCGTATCAGATCGCCGAATTGGGCGAGCGTCTGGAACAGAACCGTCTCAAGCTCGTGTTGCACAACCTGCCCGCGGGCAACTGGGAAGCGGGCGAACGCGGCATCGCGTGCCTGCCGGATCGCGTGGGCGAGTTTCAGGAAGGTGTCGGCCGTGCGATCGAATACGCGACGGCTTTGACGGTGCCGCAACTGAATTGCCTCGTTGGCATTCCGACGGTCGGCGTCGATGCGGACAAGGCACGCTCGACGATCGTCGACAACCTGCGTTTCGCCGCGGGCGAACTGAAAAAAGCCGGCATCAAGCTGCTGGTCGAGCCGTGCAATTCGTACGACATCCCCGGCTTCGCGCTGAACCGTTCGGGCGAAGGCCTCGACGTGATTCGCGCGGTGGGTTCGGACAATCTGTTCCTGCAATACGACATCTATCACATGCAACGGATGGAAGGCGAACTCGCGGCAACGATCAAAAAGAATCTGCCGCAGATCGCGCACATCCAGCTGGCCGACAACCCCGGCCGCAACGAGCCGGGCACCGGCGAAATCAACTACCCGTTCCTGTTCGACCTGCTCGATTCGCTCGGCTACGAAGGCTACGTCGGTTGCGAATACAAACCGCGCACGACCACCGCCGCCGGCCTCGGCTGGCTGCAGAGCGTGGCCGGGCAAACCCGCGGCGCGGCCCACGCCGCTGCCTGATCGACTCATTGATCACATCAGGCACACCACGCCCCGAAGGAAGTCCCCCTGCGGGACCCCAAACAACACTGGAGATTTAGACACATGGCAAAGATCGGTTTCATCGGCCTCGGCATCATGGGCGCGCACATGGCGCGCAACCTCATCAAGGGCGGCCACACGCTGTTCGTGAATGGCGCGTACCCGGTGCCGGAAGATCTGAGCAAGACGACCACCGTAGTCGCCAATTCGACCGCAGTGGCACAGGCCGCCGATATCGTCATCATCATGGTGCCGGACACGCCTGACGTCGCCAACGTGCTGTTCGCCGACGACGGCGTCGCCGCCGGCCTCACAGAGGGCAAGCTGGTGATCGACATGAGCTCGATCTCGCCGCTCGATACGCAAGCCTTCGCGAAGAAGATCAACGCGCTGGGCGCGGACTACCTCGATGCACCGGTGTCCGGCGGCGAAGTCGGCGCGCGTGAAGCGTCGCTGACGATCATGGTGGGCGGCCCGGAGAAGGCCTTCGCCAAGGCCTTGCCGCTATTCGAACTGATGGGCAAGAATATCTCGCTGATCGGCGACAACGGCGCAGGTCAAACCTGCAAGGTCGCAAACCAGATCATCGTCGCGCTGAACATCGAAGCGGTGGCTGAAGCGCTGCTGTTCGCATCGCGCTCGGGCGCCGATCCGGAACGTGTGCGCAAGGCGCTGATGGGCGGTTTCGCTTCGTCGCGCATTCTCGAAGTGCATGGCGAGCGTATGACCAGGCGTAAGTTCGATCCGGGCTTCCGCATCGAGCTGCACCAGAAGGATCTGAACCTCGCACTCGACGGCGCACGCAAGCTGGGTATCGCCCTGCCCCATACGGCAAGCGCGCAGCAACTGTTCAGCGTATGCGCGGCGAACGGCGGCAAGGCATGGGATCACTCGGCCATGGTGCGCGCGCTCGAAATCATGGCGAACTACGAAGTCGCGCAAGCGCCGGGTAGCGAAGCCAAGGCGGCCTGAAGCAAACGGACACAGACTGCCGTGATCGTTGCACCGTCAACGTCATGGCAATCGCAGGTGGGGCGCCCGGACCGTCGTGAAGCATCGTCGGCGGAACGGGCAAATCGTGCCGCTCTGGGCTGAGAGCGGCAAGTGGGGTCCGCAGCGGCACCCGGCGGCGCCGGGGAAGCCTTGGTCGGTCAGACGTCGTCGTCGGGTGTCCGGCTGTCGGATTTCAAACTTAT
Source organism: Paraburkholderia phytofirmans OLGA172 (assembly GCF_001634365.1). Lineage (NCBI taxonomy): Bacteria > Pseudomonadati > Pseudomonadota > Betaproteobacteria > Burkholderiales > Burkholderiaceae > Paraburkholderia > Paraburkholderia phytofirmans. Next base: position 2,180,990 of record NZ_CP014578.1, on the reverse strand, counting down.
GCGTTTTCCGCCAATCTCTCGCAGCGGCTGCATCATGCATGCCGCCTGCCAGCATCTCTCCTTGCAGGTCTCCTCGCACGTGTGCTCGCAAGTCCGCTTGCATTTGCTTGCATTTGCTTGCAACTGCGCGCCCGCGGCACGACCTTTTTTGACACATCGGTCCGCGCTTTTCTCCTACACTCGTTGAGTCTGGTTGCAGGCGCATCAGCGATCACGTGCGGCTTGCCGATCATTGCAGCGCATGTGCTCTGCTTCATTCGCCCGACTCCCAACCAGTGTTCAACCCGTGAGCGGAATGTGCTTGCGCCGGTAACCCATCTGCAAAGGATTCAGAATGAGCATCTTTGGTGACATCGTAAACAAGCTCTTCGGCAAAGCGAAGCCCGACCAGCCTGCGCCTGCGGTTGAGCCGACACCGGATCCGGCAGCGGCGCAAGCTGCTGCACCGGAGGCTACACCGGCGCCCGCGCCGCTGGCCGACGTCGACGTCGCTGCCGTCATGGACCAGTTCGTGAGTGAGAGCGGGCAAACGTTGAACTGGCGCACGTCGATCGTCGACACGCTGAAAGCGCTCGGTGTCGACAGCAGCCTCGAGCATCGCAAGCAGCTCGCACAGGAACTGAAGTACGGCGGCGACACGAACGACTCGGCGAGCATGAACATCTGGCTGCACAAACAGGTGATGCAAGCGCTGGCGGCGAACGGCGGGAAATTGCCTCCGGATCTCGCGGCCTAACTGCTTGCCGGCCTCGCCTGTTTCCGCCGATAGCGATCAACCTTAAGCTGAAACGACAACGCGGCGCCCGGGTCGATGACCTGGGCGCCGCGTTGTCATTCAAGCTTCATGTGCGGGACACGGTTCTGACTTTGAACCGGGCCGCCCGCGCCACATCAATCAGTACGTATCGAAAGTCTTCTGCAACGCAACCGGCCCTGTCCCGCCCGCGGCCAATGCCAGCATCAGCAGCACGCGCGCTTTGTACGGATTCAGCGAACCTGCGCTGACGAAACCGAGTGCGTCGTCGGCGGCCGCGCCGTTGCGCATCACATGCCCTGAACCCACGCGCGACGCACGCACCACCGCGACGCCTTGCGAAGCGGCATCGGCCAGCGCCTGCTGCACCGAGGCGTGAATCGAGCCGTTACCCGTGCCCGCCACGACGATACCGCGCACACCAGCAGCAACCAACGCATCCACGGCAATGCGCGAGACGCCCGCGTAACTCACGATGATCTCCACATGCGGCCACTTCGCGCCGATCACGAATTCGGTCGCGAGCGTATGCGGACGCACCACGCTGCGCTGAAATTCGACGCGGCCGTCCTGCACCCAGCCGAGCGCGCCGATATCCGGAGACTGGAAGGCATCGACTGCATATGTACTCGTCTTGACCACGTCGCGTGCGCTGTGAATCTTGTTGTTGAACGCCACCAGCACGCCCTGCCCGCGCGAACCCGTGTGCGCCGCAACCGTCACGGCGTTCAGCAGATTCAGCGGACCATCGGCGGACAGCGCCGACGCCGGGCGCATGGCTGCCGTCAGCACGACCGGCTTGTCCGACTTGATCGTCAGATGCAGCAGATAAGCGGTTTCTTCGAGTGTATCGGTGCCATGTGTGACCACCACGCCGTCGATGTCATCGTCGGCGAGCAACGTGTTGATGCGTTGCGCGAGCGTGGTCCACAGCGACATTTCCATGTCTTTACTGTCGACGCTGGCAATCTGCTCGGGCGCGATGCGCGCCACCGTGGACAAGGCAGGCACCACGGCCAGCAATTGCTCGACGCCGACCACACCGGCCTGGTAGCCCGATGTGTTGGTGGCGTCCGCGGCCGCGCCGGCGATCGTGCCGCCGGTCGCCAGCACGGCGATGCGTGGCAGCGGCGGCGTGGCGCCTTCGTCTGAAGGCGTGGCGGAGGAAGAAGTCGAAGTATTCATGGCGGCGATTGTAAGCGATGCGCCGCGCGCCGCCATGCGTGAAAAAACGGATGTCCGTTGATTTCGGAACTGGATGAGGCCAGCGCTCTGTGCGCCACGAGTTTGCGCGGCGTTTGCATCACGGCCAGCCGCAGCCCGCATGAAGTTCGCGCTGGCGCCGCAACGAATTCACGCGACGCCGTTCGTGCCCCGTGCCGAACCATGCCGATCCGGCGCAAGCCTCAAACCGCTTCGCGCAGCTGCGCGGCGATTTCCGCTTCGTTCAACTGCGGCGCGAACATTTCGATCAGCCGGTATGCATACGCGCGCAGGAACGCGCCCTTGCGCAAGCCAACCCGCGTCGTGCTCGCCTCGAACAGGTGCTGCGTATCCAGCGCGACCAGTTCCGTGTCGCGCTTCGGATCGTAAGCCATGGCCGCCACCACGCCGATGCCCATGCCGAGTTCGACGTAAGTCTTGATCACGTCGGCGTCGATTGCGGTCAACACGACGTCGGGCAGCGCACCCGCTTTCGCGAACGCCTGGTCGATGTGCGAGCGGCCCGTGAAGTCCTGGTCGTAGGTGACGATCGGGAATTCGGCGATCTCGTCGAGCGTCAGGTTCTCGCGCCCGACCAGCGGATGCTCCTTCGGCACCACCACGACGTGATGCCACGAATAGCACGGGAAGGTGACGATATCAGGAAAGCGGTCGAGCGCCTCGGTCGAAATGCCGATGTCCGCTTCGCCGTTGATGATCATCTGAGCGATCTGTTGCGGGCTGCCCTGGCGCAGCGCCAGATGCACCTTCGGGAACACCTCGGTGAATTGACGAATTACCTTCGGCAGCGCGTAACGCGCCTGCGTGTGAGTCGTCGCCACGACGAGGTGGCCGCTGTCCTGATCGGCGTACTGGCGTGCGACGCGGCGCAGATTCTCCGCATCCAGCAACATCCGCTCGATTAGCTGATGCACCGCCTTGCCCGGCTCGGTGAGACCCGTCAGACGCTTGCCGCGCCGGATGAAAATATCGACGCCGAGTTCGTCCTCCAGGTCCTTGATCTGTTTCGATACGCCCGACTGCGACGTGTACAACACGTTCGCCACCTCAGTCAGATTCATGTTCTGACGCACGGCCTCGCGCACAAAGCGCAATTGCTGAAAGTTCATCTGTATGTCTCCGGTTGATCCAGAGTTGAGTTATTAGAGTTTGATTGAAACGCCGAGTGTTGTTACGCTGCTTTGGGTGTCGGTTTTGGTGTCGCTCATTGCGCCGGAAATACGCGCAACGCGCGCGGCACGGCCGTCACGCCATCGCCGATCGCCAGTTGCAGATCGCGCCACGATTCGCGGTCGAGTTCCGCCTCGAGCACACTCCCTTCACGGCCCGCCAGTTCCACACGCACCGAGCCGCCGAGCGTCACTACGCGCCGCACGTCGACCACAATGCCTTCGCGGTGGCCAGACGCTTGCGGGTACAACTGCAAATCGTGCGGCCGCACATACGCGAACGCCGGCCCGCTGAAATCGGCCTTGATCGCGACCGGCAGCGCCGCGCCGTCGACCACGAAGCCACTCGCATTCACGTTGCCATGCAGACGGTTCGCCGCGCCGAGGAACTCATAGACGAACGAAGTTTGCGGATGGTCGTACACGTCCTGTGGACTGCCCACCTGCTCCACATGCCCGCGATTCAACACGACGATCCGGTCGGCCACTTCGAGTGCTTCTTCCTGATCGTGCGTGACGAAGATCGTCGAGATATGCAGATCGTCATGCAACCGACGCAGCCAGCTGCGCAATTCCTTGCGCACTTTCGCATCCAGCGCGCCGAACGGTTCGTCGAGCAGCAGGACCTTCGGTTCGACAGCCAGTGCGCGTGCCAAAGCAATCCGCTGCCGCTGGCCACCCGACAATTCCGACGGATACCGTTGCGCGAGCCAGTCGAGTTGCACGAGCTTCAGCAGTTCATGCACCTTCTCGCGAATCACCGCTTCCGAAGGCCGCTCTTTACGAGGCTTCACGCGCAGGCCGAACGCGACGTTCTCAAACACCGTCATGTGACGGAACAGTGCGTAATGCTGGAACACAAAACCGACTTCGCGCTCACGCGCGCCGACCGTCGCGACGTCCTGGCCTTGCAGCACGACCTGGCCGCCGTCCGCGTATTCGAGGCCGGCGATCACACGCAGCAAGGTGGTCTTGCCACAACCCGACGGCCCGAGCAGCGCAACCAGTTCACCCGGCGGAAAGTCGAGCGAAACGTTATCGAGCGCGACGAAATCGCCGAAGCGCTTTTGCAGGTTACGAACGGTGATACCCATTACAGCTCTCCTTGCTTGAGCGGGTGCTTGACTGCACTCTTCGACACATGCGTTGTATTGACTGACTGTGAAGCGGACTGTGGAGCGGGCTGTAAAGCGGACGCCGGCGTGACAGGCCCCGCATACGCCGGCACATCGCGCGCGGCAGACAGTTCCGCCGACATATGGCGCTCGGCAAGCAACTTCAGACCGAGCGTCACGAGTGCCAATAAGGCCAGCACCGACGCCACGGCAAACGCCGCCGAGAAGTTGTATTCGTTATAGAGAATTTCGACGTGCAGCGGCATCGTGTCGGTCTGGCCGCGAATGTGGCCGGACACCACCGACACCGCGCCGAACTCGCCCATCGCCCGCGCGTTGCAGAGAATCACGCCGTACAGCAGGCCCCATTTGACGTTCGGCAGCGTGACGCGCCGAAAGGTCTGCCAGCCCGAAGCGCCGAGCACGTGCGCGGCTTCTTCTTCGTCGTTGCCTTGCGCCTGCATCAGCGGAATCAGTTCGCGCGCGACGAATGGGAACGTGACGAAGATCGTCGCCAGCACGATACCCGGCACCGCGAAGATGATCTGCACGTTATGGTCTTGCAGCCACGGGCCGAACCAGCCTTGCGCGCCGAACATCAGCACGTAGATCAAGCCGGAAATCACCGGCGAGACCGAGAACGGCAGATCGATCAACGTGGTCAGCAATGCCTTGCCGCGGAAGTCGAACTTGGCGATACACCATGACGCGGCGAGGCCGAATACGAGATTCAGCGGCACCGCGATGGCAGCTGTAATCACGGTAAGTTTGATGGCCGACAACGCATCCGGGTCGGCAAGCGATTCCAGATAGAAGCCGATCCCCTTGTTCAAGGCCTGATAGAACACGGCGACGAGCGGCACGACCAGGAACAGCGCGAGAAACAGCAACGCGACGCCGGTCAGAATCCAGCGCACGACGGGCGGCTCGGTGACCGGATCGGGCCGGCGCGCGACATTGAGCGGCGCGCGCGGCGCCAGGGCAACAGCAGCGGCATCCACACCATTCAGGGAGTTGCGGCTCATTGCACACCTCCGCCGACACCGATCGCCGCCACGCTGGCAACGGCAGGCGCCGGGCCTGCGCCGCCACGGCCCGTCCGGCGCTGCAGATACCACTGCAGCGTATTGATCAGCAACAGCATCAGGAACGACACCACCAGCATCACGACCGCGATGGCGGTGGCGCCGGCGTAATCGTATTGTTCGAGCTTGGTGATGATCAGCAGCGACGTGATTTCCGATTTCATCGGCACGTTACCGGCGATGAAAATCACCGAGCCGTACTCGCCGAGCGCCCGCGCGAAGGCCAGCGCGAAGCCTGTCAGCAAGGCTGGGAATACGGCCGGCAGCACCACGCGGCGAAACGTCAGCCAGCGCGACGCGCCAAGGCAGGCGGCCGCTTCTTCCTGCTCGCGCTCGAACTCTTCGAGCACCGGCTGCACGGTCCGCACGACAAACGGCAAGCCGATGAAGGTCAGCGCGATCAGCACACCGGCTGGCGTGAAGGCGATCTTGATGCCGAGCGGTTCGAGAAACTGCCCGATCCAGCCGTTGCCCGCATACACCGCCGCAAGCGAAATACCGGCCACGGACGTCGGCAGAGCAAACGGCAGATCGACCACCGCATCGACGATGCGCTTGAACGGGAACGTATAACGCACCAGCACCCACGCGACCAGAAAACCGAACACGGCGTTGATCAGCGCGCCGCCGAGGGCCGAGAAAAACGTCAGGCGATACGACGCGAGCACGCGCGGCGACGTGACCGCGCGCACGAACTGAGCCCAGTCGAGCGTCGCGGTCTTGAGAAAGGTCGCCGCAAGCGGAATCAGCACCACGAGGCTCAAATAAGCGACCGTGATGCCGAGTGTCAGGCCGAAACCGGGCAAGGCACTCGGTTTTCGGAAGGTCAGCGTCGTCATGCTCAGTACTCTTTCAGGGTTGATGCCGGTGGCTCTTTTTTCGGCCGCCTGGCTGGCCACAAGCGCGCCGGGCGGGCGCGCTTAATGGCGAGGTGTGACTCACATGTCTAACTTCAACGTCTAACTGCGACGTCTTACTGCGTATCTCGTCCCGCCGTGTGCCGCGCTGTGTGGCCGTTACTGCGGCGAGTAAATCGAATCGAACACGCCGCCGTCGGCAAAGTGCGTCTTCTGCGCGTTCGCCCAGCCGCCGAACGAATCGTCCACCGTGTACAGCTTCAGCTTCGGAAACTTCGAGGTCAGCTCGGCCGGCACCTTGTTCGAACGCGGGCGGTAGAAGTTCTTCGCTGCGATTTCCTGACCTTGCTCGCTGTACAGGAAGTTCAGATACGCTTCGGCCAGCTTGCGCGTGCCGTGCTTGTCGACGACCTTGTCCACCACCGCAACCGGCGGCTCGGCCAGAATGCTCACCGACGGCACGACGATTTCAAACTTGTCCGGACCGAATTCCTTCAGCGACAGGAACGCTTCGTTTTCCCACGCGATCAGCACGTCGCCGATTCCGCGTTGCACGAAGCTGGTGGTCGCGCCGCGCGCGCCCGAATCCAGCACGCCGGCATTCTTATAGAGCTTGCCGACGAATTCCCTGGCCTTCTGATCGTTGCCGCCCGGCTGATGTTCGGCATAGGCCCATGCGGCCAGGTAGTTCCAGCGCGCGCCACCCGATGTCTTCGGATTCGGCGTGACGATCGACACACCCGGCTTGATCAGATCGTCCCAATCCTTGAGGTGCTTCGGGTTGCCCTTGCGCACCAGAAACACGATCGTCGACGTGTACGGCGAGGCGTTGTCCGGCAAACGCTTTTGCCAGCCTTTGTCGAGCAAACCCTTGTTGGCCAGCGCGTCGATGTCGTAGGCAAGAGCCAGCGTCACGACGTCCGCCTGCAAACCGTCCAGCACCGAGCGTGCTTGCGCACCCGAGCCGCCGTGCGACTGCCTGAAGGTGACCGTCTCGCCCGTTTTGGCCTTCCATTCCTTGCCGAATGCCTGATTGACGTCCTGGTACAGCTCGCGTGTCGGGTCGTACGAGACGTTCAGCAGCGTCGTCTCGGCTGCATGCCCCTGTGTCGTGACGCCGAGCGCGGCGATCGTGCCGGCTGCGCCCAATGCGAGCGCCGCGATGAGTTGTCTGGTCCTGCCTGCCAGCCCCGTGCCTTGATGGTTCATGCCAACTTTCTCCGCGTTGTGGTCCGCTGAAACAGCGTGGTGTTGTTTTGCGTCGCGGTCACGTGCACATGAGCGCCAACTCGAAGGGCAGTCTATCGAAGCGCTTTCATCATTAATAATAATGTTTCTTCATTTTTTAATACGCAAAAGTGGTAATGACGGCCAGATAAGGCGTTGCAGCACGAAAATGGGTATTAAGACATCCATTTCCGACGCTGGAACGCCACCCCGGGCCGCGAACTTAAAGTAAAGCTTGAATTGCGCGGAATACTGTATAAAAATACAGTCACCTGTTCATACATACAGTAGCGCCATGACCAAACTCACCGCACGACAGCAGCAGGTTTTCGATCTGATCCGCCGGGCCATCGAACGCACCGGCTTTCCGCCCACCCGCGCGGAGATCGCCGCCGAGCTGGGGTTCAGTTCGGCCAACTCGGCAGAAGAACATTTGCGGGCGCTGGCTCGCAAGGGCGTGATCGAACTCGCGGCCGGCGCATCGCGCGGCATTCGTCTGCTGGCGGGGCCGGAAGATTCGCCGTACCAGTTCACGCTGCCGCACGCCAGCATCATGCAACTGTCGCTGCCGCTGATCGGCCGCGTTGCAGCGGGTAGCCCGATCCTTGCGCAGGAACATATCTCGCAGCACTACGCGTGCGACCCGGCGCTGTTCTCGAGCAAGCCGGACTATCTGCTGAAGGTACGTGGGCTGTCCATGCGCGACGCGGGCATCTTCGACGGCGACCTGCTCGCGGTGCAGAAGAAAAGCGAAGCCAAAGACGGCCAGATCATCATCGCGCGCTTGGGCGACGAGGTGACGGTCAAGCGCTTGAAGCGCCGGCCGAACGGTATCGAGCTGATCGCCGAGAACCCCGACTACGACAACATCTTCGTTGAAACCGGCAGTGCGGAGTTCGCGCTCGAGGGTATCGCCGTCGGGCTGATCCGCCCGGGTGAGTTCTAACCCCCGCTCGTGCTCCACCCCAAAGCTGCCCTAACGTTGAATCGCCTGGAGAGACTCATGGAACGCCTTGCCCGCCTGCTGCCTTTTCGCCAGTTCGGTCGTTTGCGCCATCTGCGCAAACTGGTGCCCTGCTCACTGATCGAGGCGTCCTCGGCGAGTACTCCATCGCTGTTCGACACGCCGGCCGGCGTATCGGGCTTGCCCTCCTCGCTGCCGGCTTTTGCTCGCGTGTCGTTGAATTCGGGGCTGAATACGGCTGAACCTGCGCGTCGCGCGCCGGTGCGCGTCTATCACGGGCCGTCACGGCTGATCATGGTCGGCACGGTAGACGCCGTGTGCCGCATGATCGATCGTTGCATCGCCGACGAGGCCAATGTGCACGGCGCGGTGTTCGAATCATAAGCGGCACTGCGGCTGCACTGCCCGTGCACTGCATTCCACTGCGGCTGTGCGGCTGTGCGGCGAGCGGCCAGCGGCATGCGGCGTGCGAAGCGCGGCCTAAGGTCTTTCGGCCGCCCGCGGCCTCTCGGATATGGCATCGTCTGGGATCGTTTTCGCGTGGCCGCGGTCCACGTTAGATCACACCTGATGGAGAATCCCACCCGATGGCAGTTTCAACTCGCACGAGACGCAGCGGCATCCGGCCGCTGATTGTCGCTTTGATTGCAATTGTGGTGATTGCCTTGTTGGGGTTCGGTTACGCGTCGCCCTACATGGCGCTGAATAACCTTAAACGCGCGGCGGATGCGCGTGATGTGCAAACCGTCAATGAATACGTCGACTTTCCCGCATTGCGCGAGAGCCTGAAGCAGCAGGTCACCGGTTTGTTAACACGTCGGCTCGACGCGCATGGCAGCGGCAATCCGTTCGCCACGATTGGCGCAATGATCGGCGCGGCATTGATTGGTCCGCTGGTCGACGCTTATGCGACTCCCGACGGCGTTGCGGCATTGCTGAACGGCATGCCGCCGCGCGGCAACCCGGGCGAACGGCCGCCTGTTCCGCCGGTCTCAGCGGCGCCCGCACCGGAACCCGCGCCCCCTGTTGCCGGCAATACGGCCAACGGCACAGCTAATAACGAGAACAACGCGACGCCACCGCAACCACCGCAAACCACTGCGGGCTATCGCAGCCTGAACGAATTCGTCGTTACCTATCAGCATGGCGCCGGTGACGCGCGTTACTCGGCGATCTTGCGGCGCGAAGGCTTGTTCACATGGAAGCTGGCCGCGGTCAATCTGAACGAGTGATCGTCTGGCAGGCGCTATCGACTTGAGCGAATCATAGTTTGACCGACGCGGTCGCCCTGATCGAACGACCGCTCGGCCCACGTGGCCCTTTCAGCCCAGTGCGCGCCCCACCACCGCTGTGCGTCAAGCCGCCGCTTGCTGCTGCTCCTGCGCGGACGAGCACGCCACCAGAATGCTGCACGAGACCCGATCCAGCAGCGGGGTATTCCCCGCACCCATCCACCATCGTGCCAGACCGGTGCGGCAACGATGGCCGACCACCACGAGGTCGACATGCAATTCGTTCGCCAGGTTGGCGATCTCATCGATCGGATGGCCAAACGCAAAATGCCCTTGCGCGGTCACGCCGCGTTCGGTGAGCCAGTCCACCCCTTCCTGCAGGATGTCGCGGGCCGTTTTTTCGAAGCTGCCACAGGCCACATCGGTCAGCAGGCCCGCACTTTGCGCAATGGTCGAGCGCATGTCGACCACTGACAATAAGTGCGTTTCCGCCTTCAGATCCAACGCGAGGTCGGCGCCGCAACGTAACGCTTTGCGGCCTTCGCGCGAGCCGTCGTAGCACAACAGGATTTTTTGGTAGCTCGCCATGATTTTTCTCCCATTCCGCGAGAAGTGCGGTCTGAATGAATCATGGTGCGCCGCAATTCAGGTTGCAAGGGATGGAAAACGCTAAGTGCGCCCTAAACAGGTACGTGTTGGATTCGATCCGCAGGCGCGCCATTTGGCGACATTGTGCTCGGCGAGGTGATGTGGGCGGCCAGCAAGTCGATGAATAGGGGCTGGGGCTCAAGGAAAGCCCAACGCCGTCAGGCCAAAAACCGAAACACACAAACCACTCCGCCCAACATTATTCCGCAAGGAAAGCCCAAGCTGATGCCGCGCGGCGATCCGCGCCACAATCGCCAGCCCAAGCCCGCTGCCCTCGCCCTGGGCTTCCTCCCCGCGATAAAACCGATCGAAAACCCGCTCGATTTCAGCCTCCGGTATCCCGGACCCGCTATCCACCACGTCAAACCCCACCCGCTCGCCAGAGCGCTTCAGAATCAGATCTACACGCCCGCCCCGCGGCGTATGCCGGATCGCGTTGTTGATCAGATTCCCCAGCAACACACTCATCCCATGCGGCTCAGCCAGTACCGTATAAGCATCGTAGTCCGCACGGGCGTCTTCACACTCGAGCCCGAGATCGATCTCCTTGGTCTCCGCGAGCAGCGAAAAATCCCCCACCGCCTGCTCGCCGATGCGGCGCAAACTCACCGACACCATCGACGTCACCGGATGTGCATCCTCACGCGCCAACGTCAACAACTGCTGCACCAGGTGAATGATCCGGTTGACCCGCCCCTCGACGCGCTCCAGCGTTTGCCCTTCGCCCTTTAACGAGCCGTCGCGGGAAGCCGCCTGCAGTTGCAGCTTCAGCGCGGCAAGCGGCGAGCGCAGCTCATGCGCGGCATCGGCGATAAACGTGCGCTGCGCCTGCGAAGCAACGTTCAGGCGTTGCAGCAGATCATTGAGCGCTCCCACCAGCGGCTTGATTTCGACCGGCACGGTGCCGTCAAGACGCAGCGGCTCCAGCGAATCGAGCGACCGGGTCGTCAGCGCGCGCGTCAGCCCGCCGATCGGCGCCAGCCCCTTTGCCACCACCAACAGCACCAGCACGATCGTCACCGGCACCAGCACACCGAGCGGCCACAACGTATGCAGCGCCAGTTGCAGCGCAAGGTCTTCGCGTACGGAGATCGGCTGCGCAACCTGGATATAACGGTCGCGCTGTTCCAACCCGAACGCGCGCCAATGATTCTCGCCGCGCTTGACCGTGCTGAAGCCCGCAGGCAAACGCGAGAATACCGGCGCCTGCATCGAGTGATAAATGAGCTCGCCAGACCGGTCCCAGATCTCGATCACGACCCGATCGTCGGCCAGATCGCCCAGGTCGGGATTGCGATGCTCGCCGTCGCTCGCACCGGCCAGGTTCGATGGCAAGGACAGCGCCACCGTGCGCAGCTCGTAGTCGAACAGTTCACTCGCTTCTTCGCGCGCGGTGTGAAAGATGCCGAAGCCCGCCACGCCCGAAGCCGCGGCCAGCCCGAAAATCAGCCAGCCCAGCAGCCAGCGGCGAATCGACGTCATCAGCACCTCTTCAGACGGTAGCCCACGCCGCGCACGGTCACCACCTGCTCCGCGCCGATCTTGCGCCGCAAACTGTGCACGTGCACTTCGATGGTGTTGCTGCCCACCTCTTCGCCCCAGCCGTATAACTTCTCTTCCAGCTCGGCCTTGGTGAACACGCGCGTGGGTTCTTCGATCAGCGCCTGCAGCAAGGCGAACTCGCGCGGCACGAGCGGCAGCACTGCGCCGCTTTTGGTGACTTCGTGTGCCGCGGGATCGAGTGTGAGTTCGCCGTGCGCATAGATGGGTTGCTTCTGGCCGGTGCGCCGCCGCAACAGCGCGCGCACCCGCGCGGCCAGCTCGTCGAGGTCGAATGGTTTGATCAGATAATCGTCGGCGCCCGCATCGAGGCCGCGAATCCGATCGTCGACCGCATCGCGCGCAGTCAGGATGATCACCGGCGCGGCACCGCCGCTCTTACGGTAGGCATTGAGCACGTCGATGCCGTCCTTCTTCGGCAAGCCAAGATCGAGCAGCACGAGGTCGTAGACGCCGTTACCCAGCGACAACTCTGCCGCGCGGCCGTCTTCGGCCCAGTCGATCGCGTAGCCCGAACGGCGCATTGCGCCCAATACCGTCTCCGCAATCATGTCGTCGTCTTCGACGAGTAGCAGACGCATGGTCTCTCCTCTCTCCAGTTTGCCGGCATTGTCCAGCCCGTTAGCTTAACGCTTCCTTATGTCCTCCTTAAGAGAAGCTTAGGCGACGCTGAAGGGAGGCTTATCGGACGCTTAAATTCCGGTTAAGCGTTCCTTAAGCTCTCCATGAGCAGAATCGGCACCTGTTCTGCGACGTCCGCTCGCGGCTGCCTCACCTTTTTTTCAGGAGCCGGATTTGCCCGTTTTCAACGCCGCCGCAGCGGCCATTTCAGCGGCTTGCTCAGCAGCGAGGCGACCGGTCGGTCTGGCCGCCTCGCTTGCGGCCAGATCGGCGGCCGCCCCCGCAGCACGGTTGCGCGCGCTGGTGCCAATTTGCGCGATGCTGCTCGGCGGATGCGCGTGGTATCACCGCGAACCACTCGCGCCGCAGGATACGTCGACCTCGGCCCGTTCGCTCGAACGCATCCAGATCGATCCGTCGACCATGCCGCTGCCCGAGCTGGCCGCGCATCGTTTCGATCCGTCCGACGGATTCGACATCGACGAAGTCGCCATGCTGGCGGTGGCGAACAATCCCGACCTGAAGCTGGCTCGCGACGACCTCGGCATCGCCCGGGCGCAGGCTTATTCAGCCGGACTGCTGCCCGACCCGCAACTGAGCGTCGCGAGCGACTATCCCGGCGCCGAAGGCTTCACGCGCGCGTTCAATTATGGTTTGAGCATCGACGTGATGGCGATCGTGCTGCGCAGCGCCAACAAACAATCCGCCGACGCGACGGTGGCCAAGACCGATCTCGGCCTGCTGTGGCAGGAATGGCAGATCGTCGCCCAGGCGCGGCAGTTGTTCATCAAGACGCGCTTCCAGCAGGACACGCTGCCGCTGCTGCAACAGCAGCGCGACCTCGCGCGCACGCGCTACGAGCGCATGGCCGAAGCGCACCGCGACGGCAATCTGACCGACGACACGCTGACCGCGGCGCTCACCGCATACAGCGACGCACGCAAGCAGTACACCGACGCCGAACGGGCTGCGGAACAGACTCATCACGATCTGAACGCGCTGCTCGGCCTCTCACCCGAAGTGCAGTTGCAACTTGCCGGCAGCGACGACGCGATCGAACTGCCCGACGCGACGCTCGACGCAGCATTGGCCAAACTCGCCCAACGCCGCCCGGACCTGATCGCACTGCAAGCGGGCTATGAAGCGCAGGAGCAGAAATACCGCGCGGCGATTCTCAGCCAGTTCCCAAGCCTCTCCGTAGGTTTCGTCCGCGCGCGCGACACCTCGAACATTTACACCAGCGGCTTCCAGATCAATCTGAGCCTGCCGATCTTCAATCGTAACCAGGGCAACGTCGCGATCGAAAAAGCGACACGTCAGCGCCTGCGCGATGAATATCAGTCGCGCCTGAACCAGGCGTATGCCGATGTCGCCCATCTGCGTGCGGACGGCGTGATTCTCACGCGGCAGTTGCAGCAGACCGAAGCCGCGCTGCCCGATGTCGATCGCGCCGCGCAACATGCGGCCGCGGCCTACGCTCAGCACAACCTCGTGCTCGGCGCCTATACCGATGCAGAAAGCGCCGCGCTCACCAAACGTGTCGACGTCGCCGCGCTGCGCGAATCGCTCGCCGAACAACGCGTCGGCTTGCAGGCGCTGCTCGGCAGCACGATCCCCGACGCCTTTTCCTCTGCACAGAACTTCACCGAAACTCATGCGAAATAGCCCACTGTCGGCACGGCGGCCGCGCATCGCCTCATATGCGATTTCCCTTGCCTGCGTCGCGCTCATGAGCGCCGCCGTCCATGCGGCCAGCGCAGCCAGTGCGTCCGCCGGCGACGATGCCGCCGACCAAGCCGTCGTATCCGTGCAAACCGTACGGGTGCAGCGTACCGTCATCGCGCAGCCGGTACGCGCCTATGGCATCGTCGCGGCATCCGCGTCGAACCTGACCACGGTCAATTTGCCGTACCTCGCGCGTATCGTGCAGATGCGCGTGCAAGCCGGCCAGAGCGTGACGCGCGGCATGCCGCTTTTCGTCGTGCAAGCGGACCCGGCCGCGGTGCTCGCCACCACCCAGGCAAAAAGCGCCGTGACGCTGGTGCAAGGCGAACTCGCGCGCACGCAATCGCTGTACGACCAAGGGCTTGCCACACAATCGCAACTCGCCGCCGCCCGCAAGGCCGCGGAGGACGCGCAGCAGGCGCTCGCCGCGCAGAACCAGACGGGGGTCGCGAGCGGCAACAAAGTCATCGCGGCGCCGATCGACGGCGTCGTTTTGCAGGTATCGGCGGCCCAGGGCGATCAGGTGCAGGCCGGCGCCGCGATCCTGCAACTGGCCGGCGGTAATGGCCGCGATGCGCGCGCGAACGTGATGCTCGGCGTGGAGCCGTCTGACGTCCCCGCTATCCGTGCCGGCGACACGGTCACGCTGCACGGCCTGTCCACCTCGCTCGCGAAGGCCGCGGTGGACGGTCACGTGGTGCTGGTCGGGGCATCGGTCGATCAGCAAAGCCAGCTCGTCAATATCGGCGCGAACGTCCCGCTCGGACAGAGCGCGTTCATTCCGGGCACGCATGTCAGCGCCGATATCGCGACTCGCAGCGGCACGCATTGGGTCGTGCCGCGTGCCGCCGTGCTGAAAGACGACAAAGGCGCATACGTATTCCAGATCACGCCGCAAAACAAGGCGCGCCGCGTGGCGGTGCTCACGCAGGTCGAAAACGGCGACCGCTACGGCGTGGATGGTCCGATCGACGGCGCAGAAGGCCTCGTCGTCAGCGGCAACTATGAGTTGACGGACGGCATGGCGGTGCGGGCTACTGGAGGCGCGCCGCGATGAATTTCGGTCAATGGATGCAGAAGCACCGGCGCTCGCTGCTGTTCGTGATCGCGCTGCTGGCGATCGCGGGCGCACTGACCGCGTTTCGCCTGCCGATCTCGCTGTTCCCGAACGTCGCGTTTCCGCGCGCCGTCGTCTCGCTCGACGCGGGCGACCGCCCCGCCGAACAGATGGCCACGCTAGTCACGATGCCGGTCGAAGAGGCGCTGCGGCGCGTGCCGAACGTACGCGACGTCGAATCGACTACGAGCCGCGGATCGGCGGAAATCTCGATCAATTTCGACTGGGGCACCGACATGGCACAAGCCACGTTGCAGGCGCAGTCGGCGATCAGCGAGATCCTCGCGACGCTTCCACAGGGCACCTCGATGCAGGTGCGGCGCATGGACCCGACCGTGTTCCCGGTGCTCGCGTATAGCTTGACGTCGAAACAGCAGTCGTTGTCTGCGCTGCGCGATCTCGCGCAGTTCCAGATGCGGCCGTTGCTGTCGTCGGTGGAAGGCGTGGCGCGCGTCGAAGTGACGGGGGGCGCGCAGGACGAATTTGAAGTCGCGATCGATCCGGCGCGCCTCGCAGCCTACAAGGTGTCGCTCCCGGACGTGTCGAAAGCGATCGGCGCGAGCAACGTGCTGATGGCCACCGGCCGTATCGAGGATCACTACAAGTTGTACCTCGTGATTGCCAACTCCACGATCACGCAACTCGACGAACTGCGCAACGTGGTGGTGTCGGCCAACGGCGCGACGCAAATCCGCCTCGGCAACATCGCGACAGTCCATCAGGGCGTCGTGCCGCAATGGATGCGCGTCACGGCAGACGGCCAGGACGCGGTGCTGCTCAACGTCTACCAGCAACCCGGTGCGAACAGCGTGGCAATGGCCAAGGCGATCCGCGCGAAGCTCGCCGACTTCCAGCATCAGATGCCGGCCGGCGTGCATCTCTCGAACTGGTACGACCAGAGCGAACTGGTGATCGCCTCGGCGACCAGCGTGCGCGACGCGATCATGATCGGCGTGGTGCTGGCCGCGTTCACACTATTTGCCTTTCTGCGCAACTGGAAGATCACGGCGATTGCGGTCGCGCTGGTGCCGGTTGTGATGGCCGCGACGATCCTGCTGCTCGACGTGTTCGGCATGGGCTTCAACATCATGACGCTCGGCGGGATGGCCGCCGCGGTCGGCCTTGTGATCGACGACGCCATCGTAATGATCGAACACATCGTGCGACGCATGCGCGAAGGCGGGGCGCACAAGTTTCATGGCCGCGTGATGACGGCGGCGCTTGAATTCACGCGGCCGCTTGCCGGGTCGTCGGCGGCGACGCTGATCATTTTTGTGCCGCTCGCGTTTCTGTCGGGCGTGACGGGCGCGTTCTTCAAGGCGCTCTCGGTGACGATGGCAAGCGCCCTGTTCATTTCATTTCTCGTCACCTGGCTCGCGGTGCCGATTCTGTGCGACCGCTGGCTGAAGCCCAAAGACGCTGAAGAGCACAAGGAAACCCGCTTCGCCTCATGGATGAACCGGCGTTACGGCTTTCTGATCGAACACGTGACGGCGCGCCCGGCTCTCGTGCTGCTCGGCCTGCTGCCGCTGATCGTGGTGGCTGCGTTCGCGTTCACGCGGGTGGGCAGCGGTTTCATGCCGAGCATGGACGAAGGCGGTTTCGTGCTCGACTATCACACCAATCCGGGCACGTCGGTGACCGAAACCGACCGGTTGATGAAGCAGATCGAAGGCATCATCCGCGCGAATCCGAACGTCGCGACTTACTCGCGCCGCACCGGCGCCGGTCTCGGCGGCGACCTGAACGAGCCTAACAAGGGTGACTTCTTCGTGCGGCTGAAGTCGGGTGGCCGTGAGCCGATCGAAACGGTGATGGAAGAGATCCGTTCGAAGGTCGAGACGCAGGTGCCCGGCGTGAGCATCGAACTCGCGCAACTGATGGAAGACCTGATCGGCGACCTGACCGCGGTGCCGCAGCCGGTCCAGATCAAGATCTACTCCGACGACCAGAACACACTCGACACCACCGCGCGCAAGGTCGCCGCGCAGATCGGCAAGATTCAGGGCGTGGTGGACGTCAACGACGGCATCAACCCGGCAGGCGACGCGCTCGAATTGCACATCCGGCCGGAGGCCGCGGCGGCCGAGGGCATGGACCCGCAGTCGATTGCGCAGGCCGCGTCCGACATGGTGGAAGGCAACATTGCGACGCAATTCCAGAGCGGACCGAAGACAGTGGGCGTGCGGGTACGCGTGGCCGGTGCCTTGAAGCTGACCGATACGCAACTGGGGCAGTTGCAGATTCGCGCACCGGACGGCCATCTGTTCGCGCTGAATCGAGTCGCCGATCAGGTGGCGGTGACTGGTCAGCCGGAAATCAGCCGCGACAATCTCAAGCGGATGGTGGCCGTGACGGCGCGAATCGATGGTCGCGATCTGGGCTCGACGATCGCGGATGTACAGAAGACGCTGAGCGACAAGAGCTTGTTGCCGACTGGCGTCTATTACGAGTTGGGTGGTTTGTACCAGCAACAGCAGATTGCTTTCAAGGGTTTGCTGACCGTGTTTGGTGCTGCGATTGCGTTGGTGTTTGGGTTGCTGCTGTTTTTGTACGAGCGCTTCCGCGTTGCGC
This sequence comes from Paraburkholderia phytofirmans OLGA172, assembly GCF_001634365.1. Lineage (NCBI taxonomy): Bacteria > Pseudomonadati > Pseudomonadota > Betaproteobacteria > Burkholderiales > Burkholderiaceae > Paraburkholderia > Paraburkholderia phytofirmans. Next base: position 2,163,118 of record NZ_CP014578.1, on the reverse strand, counting down.
TGGCGGTGATGGCGATGCCGTTGCTGGCCGCGGGCGCGGTGTTTATCGGGTTGTGGATCACCGGTATCGAGTTGAATATCTCCGCGATGATGGGGATGACGATGATTATCGGTATCGTGACTGAGGTGGCGATTTTTTATGTATCGGAGCTGCAGGGGTTGATTCGGGATGAAGGTGTTGGGTTTGAGGAGGCGCTGATCGCGGCTGGGCGGAATCGGTTGCGGCCGATTGCAATGACCACTATTGCAGCTATTCTCGCGCTGCTGCCTCTGGCGTTTGCCCTCGGGCAAGGGGCGGCTATGCAGCAGCCTTTGGCGGTCGCCATTATTTCCGGGTTGATTGTGCAGTTGCCGTTGGTGTTGTTGCTTTTGCCTGTGGTGTTGAAGTTGTTGATGAAGAAGCAGGCTATTTGAAATGAGGGTTTTTTGCCTGCGCCAAAGAGAAGCAGATGTCCGCCCCGCGCAGGCAAAAAAAACCTCAAACCTTCAACACATCCCCAAACCCGCCCACCCGGGCACCCAAACGCCGAATGGCATCAGCGACCCTAGGCGACAAGAGCGCCTGCAACTCCTCAACATGCCGATAATCCCGCATCCCATGACTCAAAACCCGATCGCCGGCAAACGCAGGATGACAATAAATCTCCCCCACCCCATGGGGCAAATCGGCAAGCGTGGCAAGCCATACCGCCTCATCCATCCGCCCACTATCAGTAATCCCAACCACATAATCGTTATGCACGATCCCAGCCCGGTCCAGCCTCGCCCGCACCCGTGAAATCCATGGCCTCAACCACAGCGGCGCGCCAACTTCGAACGGCAAACGCATCGCCCGCATCCCATACTCGCGGCCGATCTCCAGAATCAACCCGAGCACCGTCGGATGCAAATGAAAATGCTTGTGCGTGTTGACGTGATCGAGCGTCAACCCCGTCTTCGCAAACGCCTCGAACTGCGCGCGAATCTCTCGCGCCAGCTGTTTGCGAACATGCGGCAAAAAGAAAAACCTCACCCCGTCCCGCACCATGTTGTCGCCAAAGCGGCCATGCTCGTCGAGCAATGCGGCAATCCCCGCACGCGGCGTGACCGCGTCGCCGTCGGCCAGCACCAGATGCAGGCCAACCCGCAACGCCGGGAGTGCGCGAGCACGCGCCACCGCGTCGTCCGCGGCAGGCGCGCCGACCATCAGGCTCGCGGCTGTCAACACGCCGTGCCGGTGTGCCTGCTCGACAGCCAGATTCACCCGTGGATGCAGACCAAAATCGTCAGCGGTGACGATCAGCCCGCGTGGCTTAGCCGCCATCCGACGTCTCCATGACATCCATCACGCGCAACGCCGCACCGTGCGTGGCCGACGCAGAAGCCTCGACCGGCACGCGTGCGCCACGCCACACCACATGCGAGCCAAACGCGCCCGCGAACCATTGAAATGCCAGCAAGGTATCGCGCAACGGCACGAGCGGCAAGTCGCGCCAGAAAGTGCGGTCATGACGCGCGGAACGCAGATGCAGCAGCATGCGTGCGGCAAAACCAGCCGCCGTGCTGGCGCCGCTCGCCAGCGCCGCCCACAGGTGCATGCCGTCGAACGGGCCGTTCGCGAGGCGCCCGGTGAGCCATGCGCCGACAAGGAGCCACGGCGTCGGGAACGTGATGAATAGAAACGCAAAGCCAAGCGGGTTCACCGAACGGATCGTGCGCAGCCAGCGCGTCTCACGCTGCCACAAGGCGGAAAACGTCGGCTCGATGACATCGGTGGCCACCATCACGCGCGAAAGCACCGTGCGAAGCCCGAGCGCGCGCACGTGTTCGGCAAGCCAGTAGTCGTCCGCGAGACAGTTTTTCAGCGCGTCGAAACCGCCGATGCGTTCGAGCGTCGCGCGGCGCAACGCGAGGGTTGCGCCGAAACCGAAGCGGCGCGACCCCGCCGCATGTGCGACCCGCACCGACGGAGCGAACCACTCGTTGATAAATAGCGCGCCAACCCGCGGCCAGAAACCGCCGACGCCTTGCGCCACGTACAGACAGGTCACCACCCCCACGCGCGGATCGGCGAGCGGCGCCGCCACGGTGTCGAGATAATCGGCTTCGACTGCGATGTCGCTATCCGCAATCACGATCACGTCATGACGCGCCCGTTCCGCCATGTTGATCAGGTTGCTGACTTTGAGATTGCTGCCGTGCACGCGCGTATCGACCGCGAGCTCGATGTCGTGCATCGGATAAGCGGCCTGCAAACGGCGCACTACGGCGATGGCGGGATCGTCCGGCGACGACACGCCGAGCACGAGTTGGAAATGCTCGTGGCGCTGATCGCAGAAGGTTCTGAGGTTCTCGTAGAGACGCGGCTCGGCACCGCACAGCGGCTTGAGCACGCTGACGCCGACTTTCGCAAAAGGAGCCAGAGGAGGAGCCAGAGGATGCGAAGGCCGGGCGGCAACACTCGCGCGCGTCCCGCGGCGCAGCGCGAAGAACGGCATCGCCACCGCTGCCAACATCGCATAGACTGAAGCCGACACGCAGCCGGACAACAGGACCCATTGGCATACTGTCAATGCGTGCGCCGCCATGGTCTGCGTCCGTCAGTGCCCGGCCAGCACGAACGGTCTGCCCGTAAAACGCAAATGAAGAACGACGAACCAGCGCCGCGGACAATCCACTTCAATCAACACCGGCCGGCCAGCCGGCGTTGCGTGGCGGCCCTGAATGGCGAGGTCGAAAGCGGTGTGCGCGAACTGGCGCATCATGACGACGCCGCTCGCAATCAGCGCGAGCGCAAGGAACTGGAAACGCGTGGAACTGAAGAACGCCTGGGAAACCGGCAAGACCAGCGGTGCCAGCAGGGCAAGCATTTCGGTACCCATGGCCGTGAGTGAAGCCGCCATCAGATGGGCTCGCAGCATGTCGATGGTGACTGGCTTCATGGCGTGATCTCGTGGCCCGATGGAACGCACGGCGACGCGCAGCGGCGCGGCTCGCCGGCAAAAGCACTGGCAAATTCGCTGGCAAATTCGCTGGCAAATTCGCTGGCAAATTCGCTGGCAAATTCGCTGGCAAAAAGCATGAGCAACGGTGCCGGCAAAAGGTGCCACAAGAAGGACTGCCGTCCATTCCGTCGATGTGCTTACGATTAAGCTGCGATGATCTGACAACATGACGTAGTTTCGCGCGCGCTTGTCGGCCACGCGACAGTAACGTTTCTGGGGGCGATAGTAGCGATTCTAGCTGAAGGAAACCTTAAGGAAGAAAGCGGTATAAAGCGAGTCGTGACCATGATCGTTACACTTCAGGTATACGGCTCGGCGCTTGCTTAAAAACGGCCGCCGCCATGCAATAAACATCGAACGGAATCTCTTTCCCATGCGCGTACTCCTCGTAGAAGACGACGACCTGATCGGCTGCGGCATCGAAGCGGGACTGCGTCAGGCCGGCTTCACGGTCGATTGGGCACGCGACGGCCACAAGGCCAGTCTCGCCCTCGATACTACCGCCTATGCGCTGGTGCTGCTCGATCTCGGCTTACCCAGGGTATCGGGTATGGAACTGCTGAAACGGCTGCGCGATGCCGGCAAAGACGTGCCGGTGCTGGTGTTGACCGCGCGAGGCACGGTGGCGGACCGCGTCGGCGGCCTCGAAGCCGGCGCCGACGACTATCTCGGCAAGCCCTTCGACCTGACCGAACTGATTGCCCGTTGCCGGGCCCTGCTGCGCCGCGCACAAGGGCGCAGCGTCGAGCTGATCCGCTATCAGGATCTGACGGTCAATCCCGCCGCGCAAACCGTCGAAATCGGCAATATGCGCGTACCGCTCACCTCGCGTGAATGGGCGATCCTGATGCAACTGCTGACCAACCAGGGCATTCCCCAGTCGCGCTCGCGCCTCGAAGAGAGTTTGTATGGATGGCAGGAAGAAATCGAAAGTAACGCGATCGAGGTCCATGTGTCCAACCTGCGCAAAAAGCTCGGCGCCAAGCTGATCAGAACCGTGCGCAATATCGGCTACGTGGTGGAGAAAGCGTAATGTCGGCATCGATACGCCACCGCCTGATGCTGCTGGTGCTGGCCAGCATCGCGCTGATCTGGGGCATCGCGCTGATGTCGAGTTACCGCCAGGCCACGCGCGAAGTCGGCGAATGGGAAGAGGCGCGCCTCGCCGAGCTCGCGCAAATCCTCGCGCTGCTCGACCAGCGCAATCTGACCACGCTGGCCAACGCTCGCATCGACGTGCGCGAAGAAGAAAAAGGCGGTGAACCCGGCGCGAACAACAGCGACGACGACGATTCCTTACCGCGCGACGCGCTATTTCAGGTGCGCAGCGCGAACGGCGACGTGCTGGCCGGCAGCCCGCAATTGCACGCGCTAAAAGCGTGGGATCTGCCCGTGCCGTCTGCCAGCGGCGGCCAAAACATGACGCTCGGCGGTCAGGTATGGCACACGTTCACCTTGCGCGACACGGCGCTCGGCCACATAGTGCGCGTGTTCGAACCGGCCAATACGCGCAGCGACCTGGTGAGCGGCGTCGCGAGCCGGATCGCCCGCCCCACGCTCCTCGCGCTGCCGGTGCTGGCGATACTGGTGTGGTTCAGCATCGGCTGGAGCCTGGCGCCGCTCAAGGTGCTCTCGGGCGCTATCCGCGCGCGCGACATCAACCGGCTGGAACCGGTCGACATCGGCCGGGCCCCGACCGAGGTGCGCCCGCTCGTCGACGCGATCAATCTGGTGCTGTCGCGCTTACGGCACTCCATCGAGCGCGAACGCGCGTTCACCGCCGACGCCGCCCATGAGCTGAAGACGCCGCTTGCGGCCATCAAGGTGCAGGCGCAAGTCGCATTGGCCGAATCGAACACGGCGTTACAGCGTATTGCGATGGAGCGCGTGGTGCAAGGCGTCGATCGCAGCGCGCGGCTCGCGGAGCAGTTGTTGCTGCTCGCGCGCCTGGATGTCCACGAGAAACTCTCCACCGCGCCGCTCAGACCCGCTGCGGTGGCGAAAGACGCGCTGCTTGCCAACGAACGCAATGCGCAGCAGAAGAGCATTCGCGTCACGCTCACCGGCGACATGCGCGCCGAGATCAACGCGGAGCCCGTGCTGATGGGCATCCTGCTCGACAATCTGCTCGATAACGCAATCAAGTATGGGCGCACCGGCGGCAGCGTCGAAGTCGCCGTGCAGCATGAAGTCGGCCGGGTGCAGCTCACCGTGCGCGACGACGGCCCCGGCGTTGCGCCCAGCGATCTCGCGCGCCTCACGAACCGGTTTTTCCGCGCCACCGGCAATCAGGCTACCGGCAGCGGACTCGGGCTCTCGATCGTCGCGCGAATCGCCGAGCATTTCGGTGCGAGCCTGCATCTGGGCACGGGCATCGGCGAGCACGGGCTCGCGGTGCAAGTGTCGTTTCCTGCCTATGCGGGGGCGGACTGAGGGTACTGCCGAGGGCGTCTATGAGGCTGCCGCAAAGGCCATCGTCAAGTCTGGTGGATAAGGGAAGTATTTCGTTCCAGCCGCACTAGCGCTGGCTTGCCTCGCCCACGGCCGCCCGCCCCGCGCGCTCCACCTGCTGCGGCTCGCGATTCGACGACTCGGCAAACTGCCACGCAATGAGTCCGGGCACGAACATCAGCAGATCGCGAATGCGCCGCGCGCCGGCGAGCGCGAGGCAAGTCGAAGGATCGAGGCCCAGCGCGCCTCCGATCAGAATGAAACCGCCCTCCTGCACCCCCAGACCGCCCGGCACGAAGAAAGCCGCACTGCTGATCGCCTGGATCAGGGATTCGATGACCACAGCTTCGACCAGCGTAACGTGAACGCCGAGAAAGTACAGCGCCAGCCAGATTTCCAGCGACGTCAGGAAGCACTGCAGCGGTTGCCAGAAGAACAGATAGCGCAGCACCACGCCGCGCCGGCGCCAGATCAGCTTGATGACCTGGTCGATCTGCGCCGATTGTCCGACGAGCGCGGCGAGCTTGCCGCTCGTCATTCGATTGAGCGCGCGGGTGATGCGCTCGAACGGGCTGGCATGCTGCACGAGTGCGAACAGCACCAGCATCGGCGTCAGCACCACCACGCCCCACGCCAGTTGCCCGGCGAGCCGCAGCGTGTCGGAGTGCGCATGCGCGAACAGAAAACCGATGCCGACCATCGTGAACAGCAATTGGCTGATCACCGTGAGCTGCATATCGACAATGATGCTGCCGACCGCCGTGGACGGCCGCACACCCCAGCGCTTGAGCAACCGGAACGACACCACCTCGCCGCCGATACGCGCCACCGGCAACATGCAATTGACGGATTCACGCACCCAGACCAGATGCAGCATATTGGCGATGCTGGGCCGGTTCGCGCCGCGAATCAGCGAGCGCCAGTCGCAGGCATTGGCGATCATCGGCAGCACGTGCGCGATGGCCGCCAGAATGAGACCAGCGCCTGCCGCGCGCAGTGCGCCGAGCACGGCGCCGGGATTGTCCTGCCAGACCAGCCATAGCGACACCAGCAAGCCGGCAAGCGCGGCGAGGCGGCCGAGATGCTTCATCACGCGGCCACCTCTCTCGCGCGCGTCAAGCCCGCTGCATTGCCCTCGCCACCCTCTTCCAGATACCCGCGCATCATTGCTTACCCAACCTGCTGTTCATCCGTCATTCCGACTTGCTCGGCCGACAACAGGCCGTCGCCATCCACCTTGAAACTGAAACCGCGCCAGATCACGCGCGAGGACCAGAAGCTCGCAACGAAAATCGAAAACGATACGATATCCCATAATGGCAACAGCCACAGATCACGATGGGCTTGCCGCAACGCGCGATCGGACAGCAGTTTCAGTGCGAGCCGGGCGCATACGGCGACCAGCGCGAGCGGCCACGACCACAGCGCGCCCCCCGAGAAGGCAATGGCGAGCAGCGCGAAAGCGAGCGGATGAATCAGCGCCGAGCCAAGATGGCCGAGCGGATCGATGCTGCGAATCGTGCGGCTCCAGCGCAGTTCGTGCGCGATCAGTTGCGTCGCGCTCGATTCGACGCAGGCATGCGAAATCGTGAACGGCGGAATCACCACCTTCTCGCCGATCATGCGCACCGCTTCGCCGATCGCATGGTCCTCGGCCAGATGCTTCACAAATGGTGTGAACCCGCCGATTTTTTCGAGGGTGCCGCGTCGCATCGCGATGGTCTGCCCAAAGCAAGGGCGCGCGAGGCCAAGCGCAAGCCCGGTCACCACGCCGGGCAGGAATTGGTAGTTGGTGGCCTTGGCCGACATGCGCGGCCAGAAACCGGGATCGGGCGTACCGCGATAGACGCAGGTGACGAGACCGACACCAGGCTTCTGCAATTCGCCGATCACATTGCGCAGATAATCCGGCCCGACGCTCACGTCGCTGTCCGCGAACACCAGCACGTCGTGCTGGGCCTGCGGCAGCATATTGAGGATGTTGCTGATCTTGCGGTTCGGACCGTACAGGCGTGCATCCGCGACCACGGTGATATCCGCTTCCGGATGCAGCCGGCGCAGATCGTCGACGGTCTGCAAGGCGGGGTCGGCCGAATCGTGCACGCCGAACAGGAACTGCACGGGACCCGGATAGTCCTGCTGGCAGAAGCTCGACAGGTTAGCGAGCAACGCCCACTCGTTGCCGTGTAACGGTTTGACGATCGTGACCGGCGGAAAACTGGTCGGCTCGGACACCGCTCTCGCGAAGAACCGGCCGATCAGGGCGCCCGCCAGCACCGTGTAGGCGATGCCGAAAACCGCACCCGCCGCACACGCATAGGCCAGCGTGACGGCGAGCAGATGCAGGGCGCTCACGCTTGGTGGGCGCGCAGGAAGCGGAAGAATTCGACGCCTTCACGCAGGCGCCGTTTCATCATGTCCCAGCTCGTGAGCATCTCACTCAGAATTTCCCAGATCTTCGACGGGCGGAAATAGAAGCGCTTATAGAAGTTTTCGAGCTGGTGGTAAATCTCGTCGCGCGACAGATGCGGATAGCCGATCGCCGCGAGTTGCACCCCTGACTTGCTGACGAGGTTGATGACCTTGTTCTCTTCCAGCCAACCGTTCTCGACCGCCTGGTTGTAGAGCGTCGTGCCGGGATAGGGCGCGGCGAGCGACACCTGGATCGTATGCGGATTGATCTCCTTCGCATACTCGATGGTCTTCTGGATCGTGTCCTGCGTCTCGCCGGGCAGCCCAAGAATGAAGGTGCCGTGAATCTTGATGCCGAGCTTGCGGCAATCTTCACTGAAACGGCGCGCGATGTCGGTGCGCAGGCCCTTCTTGATGTTCAGCAGAATCTGGTCGTCGCCGGACTCGTAGCCCACCAGCAGCAGGCGCAGGCCGTTTTCCTTCATGATCTTCAGCGTGGCGTACGGCACGTTCGCCTTCGCGTTGCACGACCACGTCACGCCCAGCTTGCCGAGGCCGCGGGCGATTTCCTCGACGCGCGGCTTGAAGTCGGTGAAGGTGTCGTCGTCGAACATGATCTCCTTGACTTCAGGCATGTTGTCGCGAATCCACTTCACTTCTTCGAGCACGTTCTCGACCGAGCGCGTGCGATAGCGATGGCCGCCCACCGTTTGCGGCCACAGGCAGAACGTGCATTTCGAGCGGCAGCCACGGCCCGTGTAAATCGACACGTACGGGTGCTTCAGGTAGCCGATGAAATAGTTGTCGATCTTCAGATCGCGCTTGTAGACGGGAGCCACGAACGGCAACTCGTCCATGTTCTCGAGGATCGGGCGCGCTTCGTTGTGCTCGATCGAGCCGTCGGCGGCGCGATAGCTCAGGCCTTTGATCCCGGCGAACGGCTTGCCTTCGGCGATTTCCTGACAGGTGAAGTCAAATTCTTCGCGGCAGACAAAATCGATCGCCTCGCTCGCGGTCAGCGAATTGTGCGGATCGACCGCGACCTTCGCGCCGACCATGCCGATCAGCACCGAAGGCTTGCGCTTCTTCAGGTCTTCGGCGAACAGGGCGTCGGTGGGAAAGGACGGCGTGCTGGTGTGGATGACCACCAGATCGTATTGCTGCGCAATATCGAGCGATGCTTCGACGGACAGGCCGTCGGCGGGGGCGTCGAGTACACGGCTATCGGGGACGAGTGCGGCGGGCTGCGCGAGCCACGTCGGATACCAGAACGAACGCACTTCGCGTTTAGCCTGGTAGCGCGAACCCGCGCCACCGTCGAAGCCGTCGTACGACGGCGCCTGCAAGAACAGGGTTTTCATGGATGCTCCAGCAAGCCTTTGATCGGCGCTTTCAGTTTTCTATCGGAAAACTATCAGAACTATTGCCCGCGGGGATGCGCGCGGGCACTGCGAATCGCGCAAATACTACGGAGCAAAGCTGAAGGAAACCTTAAGAAGAATACTTCCGGCCGGTGTTGTTCTAAATGGTTAATACTGCGCTTCGCTCCGTTTGCGCTCCCGCATCTTATACACGAAACACATGACAATTGCCGTGCCGAAGCGGGTCGGCGCGCAACGTGTCGTCCAGTCCAGCCCGCCGGAATGGATGGCGAAAACACGCTGCCGGCCCGCACATCTGCACGTGCGGACCGGCAGCTGCCTTCACACCGGCTTGATATCCGCCGCCTGCTTGCCTTTCGGTCCCTGCTTGATTTCGAAGCTGACCTTCTGGTTTTCCTGCAGCGATTTGAAACCTTCGCTGCGAATTTCCGAGAAATGGGCAAACAGATCCTCGCCACCGTCGTCCGGTGTGATAAAGCCAAAGCCCTTCGCGTCATTGAACCACTTCACTGTACCAGTTGGCATGTCGATTCCTCGTTTGCACCTTGGTTGATTGGGTTGCATTCGCCGTCGTTCGCCGGTTCCTGCGACTGTTGCTTGACTTTACGCCTGTTTGCGCGGCGCCGCTCAGCCAGGCGTTTCTTCACCGCGGCATCCGGAGCAGCAAGGCCCGTGCCGCGCACCAACCGTGGGCGCGCCGCCGATGCAATCGCGCGCAATCAGATAAGATGATTGGTAACGACAGTCTATCCTTGGCCGCACAGGTTCAGCCCAGTACGCCCGTGCGCGCGACCTATCGTTTGCCCCACTTACAGGAACTCACATGGCCACCTCGAGCTATAGCGATACCCGACTTCTGATTAACGGCGAGTGGTGCGACGCCGCCAGCGGCAAAACCCTCGACGTCATCAATCCCGCCACCGGCAAGGCGATCGGCAAGGTGGCTCACGCCGGCATCCCGGATCTGGACCGGGCGCTGGCCGCCGCGCAGAGCGGCTTCGAAGCCTGGCGCAAGATTCCGGCGAACGAACGCGCCACCACCATGCGCAAGGCCGCCGCGCTGGTGCGCGAGCGCGCTTCCGACATCGCCCGCCTGATGACCCTGGAACAGGGCAAGCCGTTCGCCGAGGCCCGCGTCGAAGTGCTGGCCGCGGCGGACATCATCGAGTGGTTCGCCGACGAAGGCCGCCGCGTCTACGGCCGGATCGTGCCGTCGCGCAATCTGGCGGCGCAGCAAATGGTGCTCAAGGAACCGATCGGCCCGGTGGCCGCCTTCACGCCGTGGAATTTCCCGGTCAATCAGGTGGTGCGCAAGCTGAGCGCGGCGCTCGCGTGCGGCTGCTCGTTCCTCGTCAAGGCGCCGGAAGAAACCCCGGCGTCGCCGGCGGCGCTGCTGCAGGCGTTCGTCGAAGCCGGCGTGCCGCCCGGCACGGTCGGCCTCGTGTTCGGCGACCCGGCGGAGATTTCCAGCTACCTGATTCCGCATCCGGTGATCCGCAAGGTCACGTTCACCGGTTCGACGCCGGTCGGCAAGCAGCTGGCGGCCCTCGCCGGCACGCACATGAAGCGCGCGACGATGGAGTTGGGCGGTCATGCGCCCGTCATCGTGGCCGAAGACGCCGACGTGGCGCTGGCCGTCAGGGCCGCGGGCGGCGCGAAGTTCCGCAATGCCGGCCAGGTCTGCATCTCGCCCACGCGCTTCCTGGTGCACAACAGCCTCCGCGAAGAATTCGCCGCGGCGCTCGTCAAGCACGCAGAAGGCCTCAAGCTCGGCGACGGCCTGGCCGAAGGCACCACCCTGGGGCCGCTCGCCAATGCGCGCCGTCTGAGCGCCATGAGCAAGGTGCTCGACGACGCGCGCAAGACCGGCGCCAGGGTCGAGACGGGCGGCGAACGCGTGGGCTCGGAAGGCAACTTCTTCGCGCCGACCGTGCTGACCAACGTGTCGCTCGAAGCGGACGTGTTCAACAACGAGCCGTTCGGCCCGATCGCCGCGATCCGCGGTTTCGACACGCTCGAAGAAGCGATCGCCGAGGCGAACCGTCTGCCGTATGGTCTCGCGGGTTATGCATTCACGAAGTCGTTCCGCAACGTGCATCTGCTGTCGCAACAGATGGAAGTCGGCATGTTGTGGGTCAACCAGCCTGCTACGCCGTCGCCGGAAATGCCGTTTGGCGGCGTGAAGGATTCGGGCTATGGGTCGGAAGGCGGACCGGAAGCGATGGAAGCCTATCTGGTCACCAAGGCCGTTTCGGTGATGGCGGTTTAAGACGCCGAAGGCTGTCAGGCTTCCAGGGCGAGGTTTCAGGCCTCGCTCGGCCGCCTGATTGATCGCAGTGCCTGGTCCGCGAGCGCTCGTTCGCGGACTTTTTGCAACTCGCTCCTCGAATCGCTCCGCGAGCCGCCCGTCGACGGAAAGCAGCTGGCATGCGGGCGACAGGCGGTTAAAACACGCGGAGTAACAAGCGGCTAACGCACGCTAACGGGTCACGGCAGCATCCGCTGCATGGTCTGATCCTTGAGCACGAAGCGATGAAACAACGCTCCCGCGATATGCAGTGCGATCAGCGCGAACAACACCCAGGCCAGAACGCCATGGATGTCGCCCATTGCATGCCCCACCGACGAGCCGACCGGCGCGATGCTGGGGTACGGCAGCACGCCAAGCAGCTTGACGGACCATCCGCGCGAAGACGCATTGGCCCATCCCAGCAAGGGCACAGCCACCAGCGCGAGATAAAGGAGACCGTGCGTGATGTGCGAAACGAAACGGAGGAAAGGCGAAAGCGACGCAGGTACTGGCGCGTGCGTGAGACGCCAGACGACTCTCACCACCACCGCTGCAATCAGTGCTGCCCCCACGCCGAGATGCCACGCGATCAGACCGTCTGGCTGCGTGCCCTTATGGATATCCGGCATAGTCCAACCGATCACGAACTGCGCAGCGATCAATAAGACCACCAGCCAGTGAAGAAACTTGGCTACGCCGTCATAGCCTGATGCATAGCGTGAGAAATTAGCCTGGTCCGATCGCATGGTCATGAGAATGTTTTAGCCGCAGTGAAGTCATTGAATGGAGAGAGCGTATTGCGCCGAGGATACACAAATCCCGGGCGGATTCACGCAGGATGCTACGGATCCAACCTTAAGAAAAGCTGATGCCGTGGCTGACGATCTCGTCCATGCGCATGCGGCCGTAACGCATCGATAACGCAGCAGCGGTCCAGTCGAAAGTGCGATCGGCGGAGCGTGGCGCCGACGTGCATCCCAAGTCTGCAACTGAATGTATCCGTACTGCATACGCACAGAGATGGGTCGCGCCGCGCATATTCCAGTTGTTCATACGCACGCGCATCGCCCTGCAAGAGCACGCCGGATGCGCGCAGGCCCGAGATTTTCCATAGCGCGCTCAACGGGTTGCCCGCCGGTTTCGCGCCAGCGGAACGGCTCGTCGCAGCGCTCCACCGTGGCTTCACACCGGGTCATGAATGTGGCCGACATGTGAAGAGATCGACACGTCCTGTTACACACGAACACACCGGTAATCCAGCCGCTCAGTAGAGTTCGATCAGACGCAAAAGGAGGGCAACGTCATGAAACGAATTTTCGCGCTGGTCCTGCTGGCTGTCACCCTCGGGAGTGCATTGGGCGGTTGCATCTTCGTCCCCGAGGGCGGTTATCACGATCATGACCACTATCACGACCATTACTAAGCGCTGCCCACGCGGCGCACTCCACACTCAATCGTAAAACCCGAGAATAAACATGAGCAATTCACGAAGCCGCTGGCTGTCCATCGCGATCGTTGCAGGTCTGGGGATCGGCGCATCTTCTGTCGCGCTGGCCCACGTCGACGTGGGCGTGAACATCGGTATTCCAGGCGTGGCCTACGCCCCCGAGCCGGTCTATGCCCCGCCTGCGCCTGTCTACGCGCCCGCTCCGCCGGTGGTGGTGGTGAGCCCCGGCTGGTACGGCGAACGCTATTACGACGGCCACCGCTACTGGGAGCGACGCGAGTGGGAAGAGCACCATCACGAGCACGAATGGCATGACGCGCGCGGCTATCGCGACGGCCCGCACGGCGACTGGCACGATCACGGCGGCGATCACGGCGATCACGGCGATTGGCACGACCATGGCGATGATCACGGCCGGGGCGATCACTAATGCCGGGGCCGCGTCACTGACGCGGCCGGCTCGCGCAGGCATTCGCGCCATACCTTTTACAGGAGCGACGATTTGCTACGCAACGATCCACGGCGTGTAACGGCACAAATCGACGGCACCGTCATTTCCGCCGAATACAGCGAACAGACCGGCCAATTGTGTTTGCGTCAGGACGGCGCCGTGCTTCGCGAATGGTTTCCACCTCACTCGTGGATCGCGATTGCATCGGTCGCCGGCGCGCGGCACTGGGGTACGCGGCCGACTGACGAGGACCTTCGGGCCTTGTTGCGCAACGAGATGACCCTGTTGCGCACGCAATAGCCGCCTGATGGACACGAAAAAAGGCCGGCCATCGAACATGCTCCGATGACCGGCCTCTTAGGGGCGACTCGCAGATATTGAACGAGTCGAACAGCCCCGCGATGATCCGCGTATTTCGTTTTACCCTTAACGCGCGTTATGGATCGGCGGCGAATAGGAGCTGACCGTCGTATCGCTGCCATAACCCGCTTGCCACGTGCCGTGGCTGCCCGAACCATAACCGCTGGTATCTGCCTGACGAGCGCCTTGCTGCTGTTCGGAAACTTGCGTCTGCGCGCCCTGCGTGTTTTGCGGGGCCGGCTGATTCGATTGTGCGAACGAAGCGATCGGAGCGCCAAGAACAACGGCAATAGCAACAGCTTTGATAAGCGATTTCATGAAACCACCTCTAGAGATTGACTTGTACGTGCTGCAGATGTGACACGTGGTGCAGCAGATGAGAGCAGTCTAGGAGCGGATCAGGCGGGGGTAAATCCTCCATTCCTGAATTCACTGTTGCTTTTGACACGACAATGGCAGAGTCCCGCCCATCAAGCGTTTGCCGGCGTGCGCCGGGCCCGGCGGGATTCGCCTGATCAAAAAATCCCGGACGCACATTCTATAAACGCTGGCTATACAGACGCACCGAAGAAAACCGTGGGCGGGGTATCGCCGCGCAGCGGGATTTGCCGCTTGACCAAGCCTCTCCCGTTCCGCGCCCAGCAACCCACGGCCCGCTCACGCGCCCTTATACCGCAGCGACGCCCACGTAGTTTTCCGCCATCGCGGTAGCCGCCGCACGCGACGTGGTCACGTATTCGAGCTCGGCCACCTGCAACTGCTGTTCAAACGGCGATGCGCCTTCAATGCGATGCATCATGCTCGTCATCCAGTACGAGAAATGCTCGGCACGCCAGATCCGTTTGAGCGCGGTTTCGCTGTAACTGTCCAGCAAATCGGTGCGGTTTTCGACGTAGAACGCGCTCAGCGCTTTGGTCAACACACGCACGTCGGCGACGGCGAGATTCATGCCTTTCGCACCGGTGGGCGGCACGATATGCGCGGCGTCGCCGGCGAGAAAGAGCCGGCCATGCTGCATGGTGGCCGACACGAAACTGCGCATGCCGACAATGTTCTTCTGGAAGATCTTGCCGTCCACGATTTTCTGGCCGTCGTGCGAATCGACGCGTGCGTGCAGTTCGGTCCAGATTCGGTCGTCGGACCAGTTATCGACCGAGTCCTTCGGATCGCACTGAAAATACATGCGCTGCACGTTCGCTGAACGCGTGCTGACAAGCGCAAAGCCGCGTTCGTGACGCGCGTAAATCAATTCATCCGATGAAGGCGGCCCTTCGCAAAGAATGCCGAACCAGCCGAACGGATAGACGCGTTCATAGTCTTTGCGCAATGCCTGGGGAATCGACGCGCGCGACACGCCTTGCGAGCCATCGCAGCCGATCACGAAGTCGCATTGCAGCTCGCATGCTTCGCCTTCGTGGCGATAGCGGATCGACGGCTGATCGGTATCGATGCCATGCAGCGAGGTGTCCGTCACGCCGAAAAGCAAAGCGCCGTCAGCGGCCACGCGAGCGGCGACCAGATCCTTGATGACTTCGTGCTGCGCGTAGACCGTGATCGAATGGCCGGTGAGTCCGGTCAGATCGATACGGCGCCGCTTACCTTCGAAAGCCAGTTCGAAGCCGTGATGCAGCGCGCCTTCAGCCTTCATGCGCGCGCCGACGCCGGCCTCGGTGAGCAGGTCCATCGTGCCCTGTTCGAGCACGCCAGCGCGGATGGTGGATTCGATCTGTTCGCGGGTTCGCGATTCGAGCACAACGGAGTCGATGCCGCGCAAATGAAGAAGATGGGAAAGAAGCAGGCCCGCAGGCCCGGCACCGATGATGCCAACTTGGGTGCGCATGAGTTGTCTCCTGAATGCAGTGTTGGATTTGCGCTCAGTTTGACGATCATGCGCGGTATCGCGCAACGCGATATGGAAGATATGCCGTATCTAGTTTTGAGATAGAAGGGGCGCCCATTCGAAGGGCGCGGATGAGCGCCAATACGCGCTAACCCCGCCCAGAGGGCGCTTGCGGCCTGGTCAGTCGACAACTTATTTTCCGCACCGTTTTGCACCGTATGAAGGTAAACCCCGATCAGTTTGCGGATCGAGGTCAAGAACTTGCGGCGCGTCGTGGGTTGCCTGTTGGCCGCGCCCACGAGCGAGACCTCGACCTGTCACAAGGCAAACGGCTCGGCTACCCGAGGAACAAACGGTACACGGGGTTCTGCGTCTCTTCCCAGTACGGATAGCCAAGCGTCGCGAGAAAGCGCTCGAACTCGCCGTTCTCGCTCTCCGGCACCTGAATGCCGACCAGAATCGAACTGTAGTCCGCACCCTGGTTGCGGTAATGGAACAGGCTGATATTCCAGTTCGGCGCCATCGACGACAGGAACTTCATCAGCGCGCCCGGCCGCTCCGGAAACTCGAAACGGAACAGGCGTTCGTCATGCGCCAAAGGCGAGCGGCCGCCGACCATGTAGCGGATGTGCTGCTTCGACAGTTCATCGAAGGTCAGATCGACGGTGGCGAAACCGTGCGCTTCAAATGCGCCGGCGATCTGCGCCGATTCGCTGCGATTCCTGATCTGCACGCCGACAAAGATATGGGCGGATTTCGCGTCCGCAATGCGGTAGTTGAATTCGGTGACGCTGCGCGTCCCCACCAGTTCGCAGAACCGGCGGAAGCTGCCGCGCTCTTCTGGAATCGTCACGGCGAACACCGCTTCACGCGCTTCACCCACTTCAGCACGCTCCGCCACGAAACGCATGCGGTCGAAATTCATGTTCGCGCCGGACGTGATCGCGATCAGCGTCTGGTTCTCGAGGCCTTCGCGCTCGGCATACTGTTTGGCGCCGGCCACGGCCAGCGCGCCGGCCGGCTCCAGCACGCTGCGGGTGTCCTGGAACACGTCCTTGATCGCGGCGCACAGCGCATCGGTGTTCACGAGCAGCACATCGTCAAGGTATTCGCGGCACAGGCGGAAGGTTTCCTCGCCCACCAGCTTCACTGCGGTGCCGTCCGAGAACAGCCCGACTTCGTTTAGCGTGACCCGTTCCCCCGCTTTCAGCGACGCGGCCATCGCGCACGAGTCATCGGTCTGCACGCCGATCACCTTGATCTCCGGGCGCACCGATTTCACGTACGCTGCGACGCCCGCGGCCAGCCCACCGCCGCCGATCGGCACGAAGATCGCGTGGATCGGACCCTGATGCTGGCTGAGAATTTCCATCGCAACCGTGCCCTGGCCGGCGATCACGTACGGATCGTCGAACGGGTGAACAAACGTCAGGCCGCGTTCTTCCTGCAGCTTCACGGCATGTCCGTACGCATCGCTATAGGACTCGCCGAACTGCACGACTTCGACCGTCGCCCCGCCATGCGCGCGCACCGCATCGACCTTCACCTGCGGCGTCGTCACCGGCACCACGATGATCGCCTTCACGCCCATGCGGGCCGCCGACAGCGCCACGCCCTGCGCGTGATTGCCCGCCGACGCAGTAATGACGCCCCGCTGCAGCGCATCCGCCGGAATGTGCGCCATCTTGTTGTACGCGCCGCGCACCTTGAACGAGAACACCGGCTGGTTGTCCTCGCGCTTCAGATAAACCGGGTTGGAAAGCCGCGCCGACAGATTCGGCGCGCGTTCGAGTTCGGTCTCGCGGGCCACGTCGTAGACGCGCGCGGTCAGGGTTTTCTTCAGGTAGTCGTGGCGCAACGCCACGCTGTCAGCGGCAACGGCCGCCTGATTGAGTTCGTGTAACGGCAAGGCAAGCTCCTGTGCGGCAAGGACAAGTCATCAATGATGATCACCAGGAGGCAGGCAGAAAGCGGACATAAAAAAACCCGCCTCGTGGGGCGGGTTGATGTCACTGCTATCAGACGCGCGCTAACCCACCATTCGATGAATGGTGCTAATAATCAGCGCAATACGGATGTCGAGGCAGTTCATGCGGTTGATCTTCGTTGACTTGGCTGCCCTTGTCAATCCCTGCTCGCTACATCCCTGCTCGCTACATCGGGCAGTGCCGCCTGAAGGCCGCACGCCGCCGCTGGCGACGCGCGTCATACAGATGGACTAATCACGCGGACTAATCACGCACGCCGCTTTGTTTCCTGAAGGCATCCAGAATGCGCCGCTCCAGCGCGTTGTAGTCGCGGCCGAAGTGATGATCGCCCGACGTGCGAATCACCGTGATGCCGGTGTTGGTCAGCGCCGGGCACAACGTGTCCTTCTCGTTCTCACCATAGAAGCACTGCACGATCGCGGGCGGCACACGCGTCAATTCGGGCTGCACCTTCAATGCCTTATCGCTCGCAGGCATGCCGAGCCAGCCGCCGACACGGATCTGGAAATCGGCGTCGGACGCAAAGCCTAGCAGCGCAATCAGCGACACCTTCGCGCGCAGCGCTTCAGGCAGGCGGTTATAGGCGAACGGCATCACGTCGGCGCCGAACGAATAGCCGACGAGCGCAATATGCTCCGCGTGCCAGCGCGCCCCATAGGTCTGCATCACGCGCGCCAGATCGCGGCTCGTCTGCGCCGGCGTCTTTTCGCTCCAGAAATAGCGGAGGCTGTCGATGCCGACCACCGAAACGCCATCTTTCTGCAAGGCGAGCGAGATGGTCTTGTCGAGATCGCGCCAGCCGCCGTCGCCGGAAATCACAATCGCCATCAGGCCGTTCGGATGCGCCGCCGGCAATTCGATCAGTGGCAGATCGGAGACGTCGTCATCGCTCGTCGATGCCGTCTGCAAATGCGGCGTCAGCATCGCAACGAGTCGCGCGCGATCGCCGTTGCCCGGCGCCGTCTTTTCGACGAAACCCGGCACCTTGTCTCGGATGATCGTCGGGTCCGGCGGGCACGGCTGAAAGCGCGGATCCAGATTGCGCTCGGCATCCACCGAGACCGCGCCGGCAACCGTATTCGACGGGGCCTGTTCGAGCACATGCATCGCCAGCGTCGCGCCCTGCCCCGTGCCGGCGACGATCGGTGCGAAATAGCGGCTCGATTGCGATTGCCGTTCCAGCTGATGACTCAAGGCTTCCGCATCGCCCACGAGTTGATGGCAGGCTTCATTTTTCGCACTCAGATTGGCCGCATAGCGCGCCGTATCCACGCCGACGGTCAACGCGCCAGCCTTGGCGAGCGCATCGGCGGTTTGCTGGTCCGCCGCACTCCAGCCCGTGACCGGCGAATACAACACCACGAAGCCGCGCAAGGGGCCGGCCGGTTGTGTCACCGTCACGTCGCCAAAGCGGCCGCCGGACACGGTGGCGGGTGCGGCAAAGGCGGCCGCGCTGCCAACCACGAGGCTCGCCGCAACGGCGAGTCTGAAAAACGGATGCAAGGTCATGAACGCCGGCCTCCTGCCAGCAATGACAGGTCCGCGAGCGTGAAGAACACGCCCACCGAACCCGACGCCGCGAGATAGCGCGGCTCCCAATGCGGCTGGAACTTGCTCTTGAAAGCACGCAGTCCGCGGAAGTTATAGAAGCGGCCGCCGAAGCGCCACACGATGCCCGCCAGCCGATGCCAGCGCGACGCGAGTGGCGTCGGCTGCATGCCGGAGAGCGGCGCGATGCCGAGACTGAGCGAGCGGAAGCCCGCCTGCTTCAGATGCAGCGCCAGTTGGGTGAACAGATACTCCATCGCATACGGCGACGCGCTTTCCACATGCCGCATCACGCCGACCGTCGCTTCGGTGTTCATATCGGTCGTCATGAAGGTCACAAAAGCGGCCGGCTCGCCGTTCTGGCGCACCAGCATCACGGATTGCGCGGCGAGGTACTCGTCGGTAAACGCGGCCACCGAGAAGCTCTTTTCGCGCGCGTCGCGGCTATCGAGCCAGCCGTCGGAAATCTCACGCAACGTTTCGAGCGACGCCGGCACGTCGGCCTGATCGATTACTTCGACTGTAAAGCCGTCACGCTCGCCGCGCTTGAGCGCATAGCGAAGATGCGCGCGATGCGAACCCTTCAGGTCGAAATCGTCGAGCACCACGTGGGCCTCTTCGCCGAGCTTCATCAGTGTGAGGCCGGCGTCGAGATAGAGCGGCAACGCGTTGGCGCGCACCTGATAGAACGCCGCGCGGCCGCCATGCGCATGAGCGAGCGCAACGAACTTGCTGATCAAGCCGGCCCACTCCTCGCGCGGACCGACAGGATCGTGCAACGCGGCCCACGTACGGCCATTTTTCGCATACATCAGGAAGGCTTCGCGCGATTCGGAAAAGAGGAAGCTCTTGTCACCCATCAGCGCGAGACCAGCGTCGCTGCGCTCCTGCGCCCGCACGATGCGCGCCGCGTCTTGCAGATCTTGCGCAGCGGGCATGACGAACCGGCCCGCCGCGGGGCGCAGCAACTGCCAGAAAGAGAACGTGGCGGCGAACAGGCTGGCGGCCAGCGTCGCGCGCAGCGCACGCGGTGCGCGTTCGTCGAAAGCGAATTGCCACCACAGGTCGCGCGTGTACGGCACGTCGCGGAATGCAAACAGCATCACCCACACGGCAAGCGCGAGTACCATCGCCACCGACACCAGCCAGCCCGCTGTAAAGCGCTCGGCAAACAGCGACGAATGACGGTTGAAGCGCCGGCGCGTGGACAACAGCAGCGCGATCAGCATGCCGAGCACGCCCGCTTCCACGAAGGCAAGACCTTTGGTCAGCGACAGCGCAAGGCTCAGCACCGCCAGCAGCAAGGTCATCCACCACGCGGCATCCAGACGCCGCAGCAATCCGCGCGCGACAAACAACAGCAGCACGCCGAGCACGCTACACAGCATCTGCGAGCTTTCGAGCACCCACAGCGGCAGCACGTCGCGCAGGATCAGGATGCGATGCCAGAACGCGGGCGTCGCGCTGGAAATCACCAGCATGCCGCCGACCACGAACGTCACGAGGCTCAGAAACAGCGGCGCGAGTTTCGACGCGCCCGCCGCATGATGCAGCGGCAAACGGCTTTTCAGCGCGCGGCCTTCGAAGCCCGCGAGCAGCGCCGCCGAGACGATCAGCGGGACGCCGAAGTAAATCGCGCGATAGGCGAGCAGCGCCGCGACCATCTGATGCGTATGCACGCTGCCGTTCAGCGTGAACACCATCGCGGCTTCGAATACGCCGACACCGCCAGGCGTATGACCGATCAAGCCGAGCAGCATCGCGGCGGCATAGACAGTGATGAAGGTCACGAAGCTGACGTCCGCATGCGGCAGCAGGGCCCACAACGCGAGGCCCGCGGCCACCACGTCGAGTACGGCGAGGGCCACTTGCGCGAGCAGGTCGCGGCGCGCCGGGATATCGAACGACAGCCACTGCCAGCGCGTGCGGATTGGGCGCGTTTCGCGGCGGCAGGCGGCAGCCGCGAGTCCGAGCACGGCGAGCAGCGCAGCGCCGCTCCAGCGCAGCGTGAGCGGCGGGAGATGCAGCATCCTCGCGAGCGGGTCGGCGAGGCACACCATGCCGAGTGCCGTCATCAGCACCAGTGCGAGCGCCAGTGAAACGCTCGTGAACACGGTCATGCGGCCAATCTGCGCGGGCGTGACGTCCGACACCCCATAGACGCGCGCACGCACGGCACCGCCCGTCAAAGCGCCGAAGCCGGTCGCATTGCCGAGTGCGGAGCCCGTCGTCGCGCCGATCCACAGCGCCGCGCGCGGCACCGCGGCGCCGAGGTAGCGCAAGCCGACCGCGTCGCGGCCGACCAGCGCGATATAGCTGAGCGCGGTCGCGCCGAGCGCCGCGGCCCACTCGCCCGCCGTCAGGTGACGCAGTTGGCGCATGACCGACCGATAGTCGACCGCCTGCGAGAGGTGTTGCAAGACGACCAGCAGCAGCCCGCAAATCACGAGTGCGAGCACGGGCGAGAGGATGCTCGGCTTGCCAGGCGCCTTCGATGCACGGTCGAACATCGCGCCTGGCCGGTCCAATCTGTTGTTATATCGGTGAAATATGGTCAATGCGGGCCTTGCGTAGAGCTGTCGCGGCGACGGGTCGTCTGCCACGGCGTCGCCTTACTTCGGCGATTACAAACGGATAACGGAAAAGTGTTGAAAAGGTTGACAGTGTCAGCCAATGCAAGTCGATTCGTCGGGTTTTAATCTGGGCCGGTAAGCTGAGCTGAACACGCTTCGCGGCATGACAGAGTGCATGACGGAGCAATACGCGCCGATGAAACGGTCGATATTGCCGATTGGCTTGCCGTGCTGATGAGGACCGCTGCGCTCGACAAGGGGCAGAATTTTAAACGCTTATTGAAGATCGCGAGACGAAGATTCGACATTATCCGCGCAATCTCGAAAAGGGGCGGCATCAGGTGGTGCGCTATTAACCATCCGCACCGTACAGGTGCAATAATGCCCCCTTTACCTGCGACCATCCGCCGCAGACCGGCCGCCCCCCTCATGACCGTCGTCCAGAAAGCCCTGATTGCGCCTCTCATCGTCGCATGCGCGATGTTCATGGAAAGCGTCGATGCGAATGTGATCGTCACCGCCCTGCCCGCTATGGCGCGCGACTTCGGGCGCGATCCGGTCACGCTGAAAATCGCGGTCACGAGCTACGTGCTGGGTCTCGGCGTTTTTATTCCGGTATGCGGCTGGCTCGCGGACCGCTTCGGCGCGCGCACGATTTTCCGCACCGCGATCGGCATCTTCGTGGCCGGCTCGCTCTTGTGCGCCGCGTCGAACTCGCTCGCCACCTTCACCCTCGCCCGTTTCGTGCAAGGCGTCGGCGGCGCGATGATGGTCCCGGTCGGGCGGATCATCATCTTCCGTGTGGTGCACAAGTCCGACTTCATCCGCGCGATGAACTATCTGAGCGTCCCCGCACTGCTCGGACCGGCGGCCGGACCGCTGCTCGGCGGCTTCATCACGACCTATCTGCACTGGCGTCTGATCTTCTTCATCAATGTGCCGATCGGCATTCTCGGTATCTATCTGACCAACCGGCATATCGCCAACACGCGCGAACCGGACCCCGGGCCGCTCGACTGGATCGGCTTTTTTCTGTCGGCGGCTGGCGCGGTGCTGCTTCTGCTCGGGTTGTCGCTGGTCGGCGGCGAACTCATGTCGAATCGGGACGCGTTCGGCATGTGCGCGAGCGGCGCGGCTCTGCTGGTGGTCTACGTCGCGTACGCCCAGCGCGTGAAATTGCCTTTGCTGGATCTGCGCTTCTTCAAGGTGCCGACCTTCCAGGCGAGCGTGCTCGGCGGCTCGCTGTTTCGCATCGGCCTCGGTGCACTGCCCTTTCTGCTGCCGCTGATGCTGCAGGAAGGACACGGCATGAGCGCGTTCGAGTCCGGCCTGATCACCTGCGCGTCCGCGTTCGGCGGCATGTTCATGCGCACGGTCGCCTCGCGCGTGCTGCATCGCTTCGGCTTCCGTTCGGTGCTGGTAGTGAACGCGGCGCTGTCAGGGATCTCGATCGCGGCATGCGGATTGTTTTTCCCCGGCACGCCGACCTGGATCATCTGGTTCGTGGTGTTGCTCGGCGGCTTCTTCCCCGCGCTGCAATTCACGAGTCTCAACTCGCTGACTTACGCGGAAATCGCCAGCCGCGATGTGGGGCGCGCGACGAGTCTCGGCAGCGTCGTGCAGCAGATGTCGCTCGGCCTGGGCGTAACGGTGGGCGGTATCGTGCTGCAGATTTCGCGCGTGCTGCACGGACATCCGGGCATCACGTGGTCGGATTTCTGGCCGGCGTTTCTGGTGGTGGGCTTGTGCTCGTTCGCATCGATTCCCGTGACGCTGCGCATGCCGCATCGCGCCGGTGAAGAGATTTCGCGTGGCAGTCGCGGGTAAGGTCTTGCGCTCCTTCGAGCGCGTGCCCATTTGCAGCGAATCGAGGTTCCCGCCTTCGCTGAATAGCATAAAAAACGTGTCCATCATGTCGCCCAGGCGAGGAGCGTAGCGCCGAAGCCGCCGCGTGCCCGGCTTGCCGTACGCGCGCTGGTGATCACGCGCGGCGCGGCGCTCCACGCGATCCGGGCGCCGGTCGCGATCAACCGGTCGACGAGCGCGACATCTTCGCTGCATGTGAGCGGTGGAAAGCCGCCGGCTCGTCGATAGGCCTCGGCCGAAACGCCGAGATTCGCGCCGTGCACGTGGCGGTGACCGTCAGCGTCCACGTAGGTCTTGCGAAAATATTCGCGCACGCTATGCGGATGAGCGGTCCAGTCGTCGACGGCAATCGAGCCGCACACCGCGTCCGCGTCCAGCGACAACTGCGCGACCAGCCAGCCCGGCGACACGCGGCTGTCGGCATCGGTGAATGCGAGCCAGCGGGCGCCGTCGGCCAGCAAAAAGTCGGCGCCTGTCGCGCGCGCAATGCCGACATTGCGCGCCTTCAGCGTCAACGTCTCGACACCGTAAGCGCGCGCGATCGCCCTGGAAAAGTCGCTGCAGGCATCGAGCACGACGACGATCCGCACCGACTCGCTGGTCAGACCGGCGTGCCGCGATGCTTCGATCAACGCGGCAAGACAAGGCGCCAGCAATGCCTCTTCGTTATGCGCCGGAACGATCACGCCGATCATAGGAGCCCCTCGCGCTGCGCCACCGAACGCGCATCGCGGGACCATACGTCGATCAGCAGATCGGCTTCGTCGTGATGCGCGAGACGCGACAGGCTGCAGCGAGCATCGAACAACGCGTGCGCGGCATCGGCGGATTCGAGCGCCTCGGCAAACGGGCGGCGCCAGTGGCAAGCGAGCAGCGTGCCGTCCGGCGTGAGCGATGCTGCGATTCGTGCGGCCAGCGTTTCGAGGTCGGCAGCATCGAGGTAATAGGCAAATTCGCTGATGACGATCAGGTCGAACGGTCCTGCGTCGGTCGGCCATTCGTGCGGCACCGTGCGCTGGTCGACGCGCACCTGCGGCATACCGGCAACACGTTCGCGTGCAAGACGCACGGCTGTTTCGTGCAGATCGGCGGCGAGCAGCGCGTCACAGCGGGTCGCCAGCTCGGCCGTCAGTTCCCCATTCGCGCAGCCTGGCTCGAACGCGTTGCGATAGCGCGGACGCGGCAGCAGTGCCAGCGTGAGCGAACGCTTGCGGCGCTCGTACCAGCCTTCGCGCAGGTGCCACGGGTCGTCGCCGCTTTTGTAGAGTTCATCGAAGTACACCGTCGTAGAGGACATGTCAGCGGCCCTCCCTATATCGCGTCAGAGCGTCCACGGCGCACCTCCGGCAGCGGCGTTGGCGTCGAACGTTGCTTTGACGGTCAACTCGCCGAGCGCCGCAAGGTCGCCTTCGGCATGGCTTTGCCGCAAGAACACCGGCAGGTCCGCCAGCGCGCGGGCAAAGCGCGCATCGCGGCACAACGGACCGGCGCCGAGCGTGCGCGTCGCGTGATTCATCACGGCCGTTGCCGCTTCTTCGACGATGAGGCGTGCGCGCATGGCGTCACGCTGCGAGTCCGCTTGTGGGTTCGCGTCGATATGAGCGGCAGTCTCGCGCAACACCGCGGCGGCGCCTGCAAAAGCGACATCGACCGCGCCGAGGTGGGCGAGCCGATGTCCGTCGGCACGTTGCATGGACGCCTCGCGCAAGGTCCGGCCGATCTGCGCGGCGGCGCCGTACCAGCATGCGGCAATGCCAGCGCCGCCATGCCAGAAGCCCGGCCGGCGCACATAGGCGTGCGCTGTGCCCACGAGCGCGGCCGGTGTCCGATCGAAAGTGACGTCGGCGCTAGCGGTTGCCTGCATGCCGACTGCTTGCCACTTCGATGTGTCGATCGAAATCGATGGGTGATCCATCGCGACGGCTGCGAGCACGGGTTCGTCATCTATCCATGCAGTGACGAGCGCGTGACTGACTACGCCCGCGCCCGAACACCAGGCTTTCGTGCCGTTCAGATACAGTTGCGCGGCAGTATCAGTACGCGTCGCGCGTTTGCTCGCCTGCACGCGCGCATCAGGCGGCTCCGCGGCCCATACCCCCCAACGACTTCCAATGGGCGGCGTGGGGCCGCGCAGCTCGGCGAGAATCGCCAGCGCATCGGTATGCCCTTCGAACAGTTTGACGAGACCGAGATCGCACGCCGCCACCACGGCCAGGGTCCGCCAGCGCGCCAGGGTCTGCCCGTGCCCGGGCAACGGCACGAAGGGCAAACGGTCGTAGCCCTGTTCGACCAGCGCGCGCAAAACATCGCCCAGCGCGGCGGGGTCGCCCGTATCGAAACGCGTGCGGTGCAGAAAATCTTCAAGCGCCCCGGCATAACGCACAGCGTGCTGCGCGGCGAGTGCCGCCTGAGGATCGCGAGTGCGGGTTCTGCTGATCCTTTCCGGTGGCCGCGCACTCACGCTGGCCGCACGATCGCGCCTATCGAGCATCAGTACCTCCCTGAAGCGGTTCGATCCATGCGCGCGGCCTTCGATTAGCCGCGGCGCGTGCAGATCCACAGCAAGCGGCGTGCCTCAGGCATCCGACACCCAGGACACGCTTCACTATTTCAGGGGGTATGGCGCGCCTGTATGAAGAAAACGCGCCGTTTGACTTTAGTTTGGACCGCGCTATCGGCGCCGCGCTTCCGCCTGTTCCAGCAACGCTTCGAATAGCGCGAGTTCCACGGGCTTGACGAGATGGGCGTCAAAACCGGCCGCCCGCGTACGTTCGCGATCACTTGCGTGACCGAAGCCGGTCATGGCGGCGAACAGCGTGCCGGCCAGCGCGGGCATCTCGCGCAACGCCGCCAGCGCGGCGTAACCGTCCATTTTTGGCATCGCAAGGTCGATCAATGCAAGGTGGGGCGCGAGGCGCGGCGCGACCTCGAGCGCCTGCGCGCCATCATAGGCAATGCGGACTTCGTGGCCTTTGAGTTCGAGCAGCATGGCGAGGCTGTCGGCGGAGTCGCGATTGTCGTCCACCAGCAGAATTCGCAACGGCGACACCGCCCCGCCTGCAACACCACCCTGACCGGGCTGCGCTTCGGAGGGCGCAGCGGCAAGCGGCAAACTGAACGTGAACGAACTGCCGCAGCCCTCTCCCTCGCTGCTCGCGATAATGCTGCCGCCGTGCATTTCGATCAGCGATTTGCACAACGTGAGGCCGATGCCGAGGCCGCCTTCGCCAAGGCTTTGCCCATTCTTTTCCTGCACGAACAACTCGAAGATCGCATCGAGCGAACGTACGGGAATGCCGCGGCCATGGTCGCGCACTTCCAGCACGGCCATGTGATGTTCGATACGCCCGACGATCTCGATGCGGCTGCTGGACGGCGAAAACTTCGACGCGTTATGCAACAGGTTTTGCAGCACCTGCACGAGCCGCGTTGTGTCGCCGCTGACGATAAGCGGCTCGGCCGGCATGTGCGTCGCCACACGCTGCGCCCGCGCATCGGTAAACGGCCGCACGGCTTCAATCGCGCGCGCCACCACTTCGGCCAGATCGACGCGCGCAAGGCGCAACTCGACCTTGTCCGACATGATGCGCCCGACGTCGAGAAGATCGTCGACCAGACGCGTGAGGTGGGCGACCTGGCGGTCGATCAGATCGCGTGAGCGCGCCATCGTAGGGCTCACCCCCGCCTCGAGCTGCATCACACCGATCGCGTTGCGCACCGGCGCAAGCGGATTGCGCAATTCGTGGGCGAGCGTGGCGAGAAACTTGCGTAGGCGATCGCCGGAACGCTCCAGCTCTTCGCGTTCACGGCGCTCGGTCAGATCGCGCGTGACCTTGGCGAAGCCGCGCAGCCGGTTCGATTCGTCATACACGGCGGTGATGTTGACGTTGGCCCAGAAGGTCGTGCCGTCCTTGCGCACGCGCCAGCCTTCGTCTTCAACACGGCCGAGCTGCCTTGCGATCGCCAGTTCGCGCGCGGGCTTGCCGGCCGCCGCTTCTTCGCGCGTGTAGAACGTCGAGAAATGCCGGCCGACGATTTCTTCGCGCGTATAGCCCTTGATGCGCGCGGCGCCTGCATTCCAGCTCACCACGAAACCGTCCGGATCGAGCATGAAAATCGCGTAGTCTTTCACGTTGTCGACCAGCAGACGGAAGCGCTCCTCACTTTGCCGCAACGCTTCCAGATACTCGCGCTGCGCAGTCAGATCGCGGGTAATCTTGGCGAAACCCGTTAGCACACCGGCCTCGTTGCGCACCGCCGTGATGACCACGTTCGACCAGAAGGTCGTGCCGTCTTTGCGAACCCGCCAGCCTTCGTCCTCGAAGCGGCCGGTGAGCGCCGCCTGCTCCAACTCGTAAGTCGGCCAGCCGCGCGCCACGGCTTCGGCAGTATAGAAACGCGAGAAGTGCTGGCCGATAATCTCGTGCGCCGCGTAGCCCTTCAGCTTCTGCGCGCCGACATTCCAGCTGACGATATGCCCGGTCGGGTCCAGCAGGAAGATCGCGTAGTCCTGGATCGACTGAACCAGCGAGCCGTAATCGACCTCGACGGGGGGCTTCACACGGCGCGCAGGCGATACGTTGGCGGCTTCATGCTTATCACCTGCAGGTTGGGCGTCAAGCTCGTTCATAGTAAGAAGCGTCCATGGGCCTGGGCAAAAGCATACACCGGCCCGCTGTCATGTTTCGCTTAATGTCCAGGCTTCTCGCTTTCAGGCACGCTTCGGCACGTCGTCCCGGAGCGTCACCCCACCGCCCCGACCTTTTCCGCCAGCTTCGCGTCGTAACTGGAATGGACGTGCACCCGCTTCCTCTCCGGATAGGCGTAGGCATACGCCTTGCGCAGCGCTAACGACGCTTCGTGAAAACCGGACAGAATCAGCTTCTGCTTGTTCGGATAGTTGGCGATGTCGCCGACCGCGAAAATGCCGGGCCGCGAGCTTTCATAGTTGGACGTATCCACATCGACGCGGCCACCGTGGATCGACAGATTCCACTTCGCGATCGGCCCAAGATCAGCGACCAATCCGTACAGCACGACGAGTTGCTCGGTGTCGAGCTGCGTTTCGCCTTCGATATGCCGCAGCGCGATCGAATTCAACGTATCGCCCTCGACGTTGAGCCCCGAAATTGCGCCGACCATGAAGTCCATCTCCCCGGCCTCGACCGCCCGCCGCATCGACTCGACGCTCGAATCCGCCGCGCTGAAGCCGTTGCGACGATGCACCAGCGTCACGCGCCGCGCGACCTTGCGCAGTGCCAGCGCCCAATCGAGCGCGGAATCGCCGCCGCCCGCCACGACCACGGTCTTGTCGGCGAAATCGGCGAGGCGTGGCACGCTGTAGTGCACGTGGCGCGACTCCAGCGGCACGGCTTCGGCAAGCGCCAATTTTTGCGGCACGAACGCTCCATTGCCGGCGGCAAGCAAAATCGCCGCCACGTCGAATAGGAGGCCACGGTCGGTGCGCACGGTCCAGCGCCCATCGTCGCGTTGCTCGACCGACTCGACCCGTTGCTCGAGATGGATCGGCACGTCGAACGGCTTGCATTGCACCATCAAACGCTCGACCAGCTCGCGCGCGGTACACGACGGAATCGCGGGAATATCGTAGATCGGCTTGTCGGGATAGAGCTCGATGCACTGCCCGCCCACCTTGTCGAGCCCATCGACAATCTGGCATGACAGGCCGATCACGCCCGCTTCGAAAGCGGCAAAGAGGCCCACCGGGCCGGCGCCGACGATCAGGACATCGGAGCGAATCGGTTGCGGAAGCTGGATTGCAGCGGGCGTCATTCGGGATCTCGTGTGATAGGTCGATGACCCACCATACAGAATCGCCCGAAGCCCGGCAACGATGCCATTACAAGCGGTAAGGACGCTTGGGTTGCGGCCGTCCTCCTTTATCGAAGCGCTTGCCTGCGTTTTGCAAGAGCATGTGCCTGGCGATCCTAAGTGCTGAATAGCACCATTCAGCGCCGTCCCAAACCGGAACGCCGGCTCAGAAACCGCCGCATCGCGCGGCGTCATTCACCGATCCACGAACCGCGCAAATCGCTGTCGTGCAGCAATTGCAGCAACGTGCCCGCCGGACGGCTCAGCCGTTTAGCGGCCAGCGCGATGAATTCCACTGAGGGCAGCGTCGGCAGACTGGCCGCGTTGAGCGGCGGCGCGAGGCCCCGCGCGGCCAAATACTGCGGACGAACGGTGATGCCGAGCCCCCCGCGCGCGGCGGCAATGCAACCCGCGTGACTGCTGCTCGTGCAGACTACCTGCCAGCTGAAACCGGCTTCGGCGAGCGCATCGAGCACCACGGCCCGCGTCACGCTCGGCTCGGCGACCAGAATCAGCGGCAACGGCTGGCCGAGGTCGACCAGTGTGCCGGTGCGTGCCAGCCACTCCAGCCGCCCCGTGAACAGCGGCACGCCGCGGCGATCCCCCAGACGCCGCTTACCGACCAGCAGATCGATCGAGCCGGCGTCCAGCAACTCATACAGCTTGCCGGTCATACCGATTGTGATTTCCAGCTCGACATCGGGATGCGCGTTGCGAAACGCCGCCAGCACCGTGGGCAGCGGCCCGAGCGCAACGTCGTCCGATGAGCCGAGCCGCACGCGTCCTTTCAGACGCGGCGCGCGAAACTGCGACTCGGCCCGCGCGAGCGCCTGCAGGATCACGCTGGCGTGCGCGAGCATGGCCTCGCCGTCCGGAGTCATCGCGAGCGAATGAGTGTCGCGCACGAACAGGCGCCGTCCGACGCTCTGTTCGAGCCGGCGGATATGTTCGCTAACGCTCGACTGCGTCAGATCGAGTCGCCGCCCCGCCTCGGTGAAGCTATGGCAGGCTGCGACGGTTGCGAAGGTCTTGAGCCAGATGGGATTGAGCATGGGTTATTGTGATCCCGGTTATCGGCAAAGTCGATAACAGTCAATGCCTCTAGCGGGGTTCCCGATTGACCACGATGTCAATATGATGACGGAATCCCCCCAACGATTGCTTCGAGCACGGCCCGCCGGTCTGTCCGCCCCGCCGCCGCCGTAGCTCAATTGAACATGAATCAGGACTCTGCCCAGACGGCGCTGCTCTGGATCGTCGCCTCAGGCTTTTTCATGCAGTCGCTCGACACGACGATCGTCAACACCGCATTGCCGTCGATTGCGCACAGCCTGCACGTCGCGCCCCTCGCGATGCAGCCGATCGTGGTCGCTTACACGCTGACGATGGCGATGCTCACCCCCGCGTCAGGCTGGCTCGCCGACCGCTTCGGCACGCGGCGCGTCTATTTCGTGGCGATTCTCGTATTCGTGCTCGGGTCGATCTGCTGCGCGAGCGCGCATACGCTCGGCCAACTGGTGATGGCGCGGGTCCTGCAAGGGTTGGGCGGTTCGATGCTGTTGCCGATCGGCCGGCTCGCCGTCCTGCGCAGCGTCTCGAGCGAGCAATACGTGTCGGCGCTCGCGTTCATTTCGATTGCCGGCCAGTTGGGCCCGATCGCCGGGCCTACGCTCGGCGGCTGGTTCGTTGAGGCCATCACGTGGCACTGGATCTTTCTGATCAATGTGCCGATCGGCGCATTGGGTCTTTACGCGGTGCAGCGTTTTTTGCCGGCGCATGGCGAAACCCAGGCGCCGCCGTTCGACTTCGCCGGTTGTGGGCTGCTGTCGCTGTGCATGATCGCGTTTTCGCTGGCCGTCGACGCGCCGGTCGCGACGCACCGCGCGGCATGGTCGGCGGGTCTCTTCGCGCTCGCCGTGCTCAGCGCGCTCGCCTACATCCCGCACGCAAGGCGCCGCAACAATCCACTCTTCAAACTCTCGCTCTTTGGCGAACCGAATTTCAGCGTCGGTCTGATCGGCAACCTAGTATGCCGCGTCGGCTCGAGCGCCGTACCGTTCCTCGTGCCGTTGCTGCTGCAATTGCAGCTCGGCTACTCACCGCTGCATTCCGGCCTGATGATGCTGCCTGCCGCACTTGCCGGCACCGTCGCCAAACGCTGGATCGCGCCACTCATACGCCGCTATGGCTATGACACGTTCCTGCTCGTCAACACGGTGATCGTGGGATCGGCGATCGTTGCGTTCGCATTGATTACGCGTGGTACGCCACTCATCGTCGGGATCGTGATTCTGGCCGTGTTCGGCGCGGCCAACTCCATGCAATTCGCGGCGATGAACAGTGTCACGCTCAAAGGCCTCTCGCATGAAGATGCCGGCAGCGGCAACAGCCTCTTTTCGATGGTGCAGATGCTGGCGATCGGGCTGGGCGTTTCGATCGGCGGCGGGCTGGTGAATCTGTTCTCGGCG
The DNA here is from genome assembly GCF_001634365.1 of Paraburkholderia phytofirmans OLGA172. Taxonomy (NCBI): domain Bacteria; kingdom Pseudomonadati; phylum Pseudomonadota; class Betaproteobacteria; order Burkholderiales; family Burkholderiaceae; genus Paraburkholderia; species Paraburkholderia phytofirmans. The sequence goes on along the minus strand of NZ_CP014578.1, from coordinate 2,131,227 downwards.
CAATGGGGATCGGCGGCGCTCGGGTTCCGCCTGAGCTTCGTGTGCGTGGGCGTCATCACGCTAGTGTCGGCCTGGGTATTTCGTCATCTCGACGAAGCCCCCGTCACGCGCGACGTGCGTGGCCAGGCGACCCAGGGCGCGGGGCGCTGAATAACGTCTCTCACGCCGGCAAACGGTTGCCCGACACGCGCGCGTGACGGTTATTCCACTCATGACGCAGCGTCGCCGATGCGCTCGGACAGGTTGCGTTTCCCGGTACTGGCGTATGAATTCAAACGGTATTTCGCGTTAGCATGTCATGCATTAATGCATGACAAAGGAATATCCACATGCCATTTGACGAGCGCATGCTGAACGGCATGGGCGTGCTGACGGCAATCGTCGACAGCGGCAGTTTTGCGGCGGCAGGCGTTGCACTCGACATGTCGCAATCCGGGGTCAGCCGTTCGGTTGCACGGCTTGAAGCACGCCTCGGCATCCGGCTATTCGACCGCACCACCCGCTCGGTCACACTGACTGACGAAGGCCGGCGTTTTTACGAACAGATCGTGCCGCTGCTCGGCGGACTCGAGGAAGCGGCGGCTTCCGCGGCTCAGGGCGCGACTGTCGTTCGCGGGCGTTTGCGCGTGAACATGGACCCGTTCCTTTCGCGCCTCGTGCTGGGGCCGAGGCTCGGCGGCTTCATCGACAAGCATCCCGATCTGCAACTCGAGTTGATCACGCGCGACCAGCTAGGCGACGTGGTTGCCGACGGTTTCGACCTCGCGATCCGTTTCGGCGACCCGCCGGCTTCGACGCTGATTGCACGCAAGCTGCTCGACACGCGGATTCTGACCGTCGCCGCGCCCTCGTATCTGAAGAGACATGGCCATCCGGCGAGCCCCGCCGAACTCGAAAGCGGCAAGCATGTGTGCATCAAGTTCCGTGATCCGCTAACGGGTTACCCGTTCAGCTGGGCGTTTCACCGCGGACGCAAGAAGATCGAGATTGCGCCGCAAGGCCGCTTGACCGTGAACGACGTCGGCGCCTTGCATAGTGTGTGCGCCGCGGGCCAGGGCGTCGCGCAGATTCCCGCACTCGGCGCCGAGTCGTTGCTCGCCAATGGCAAACTGGTTGAACTGTTTGCCGACTGGGGCGACACGGTTTATCCGCTGTATGCGCTCTATCCTTCGCGGCATCATCCGCCAGCCAAGGTGCGGGCATTCTTCGATTTCATCGTTTCGCTGACGGCGGGCTCGATACGCGAACCGGCGGTTTGAGTCGCGCCTAAACACCGCTAATGCCCTGCCGAAAACCATCGCGCGGCTCGGGCTCTGGACGCGCCAGCCGCGCGGCGCGGCGCGGCGCGGCACAAATAGAAAAACCGGCTTGGCGCCGGTTATTTTCGTTCCGAATGCCTAAAGAGCGACGGGTTTCTTTTTGAGCATCAAGGGTCGGCGCGTTTGCATCAACGACCTCTTCGCGCCCAGCCACTTCGTGACGTGCTTGACCCATTGCTTCGGTGCGGCTGCATTGCTCTCGGCGTGCCCCGGCTCATTTGCCGTGGGTGCGGCCGTTTTTTCGCTTTCGGCAATGCGTGCGGCTTCGCGCCGCCGTTTGCTGTCGGCGATTTCTTCTAGGTTGACCTGGTCATCATCCATGCTGGAACTCCCGCGACAAAGCAAGGCGAGGCGCCGGTGGGCGCCGCGCTGCTTCGGCTGTGGAACAAGGCGGCGCACGGCAGGTCCGGTTGGACGTGCCGCGCCGCGCTGCATCAAGAAATCGTATAGCGGTTTTGCGGACCGCCGACGTACAGACCGCGAGCGAGCGTGAGGATTTGCTCGCGATGACGATCGAAGGCCGCGAGCACTGCCGGTTCGTCAGAGCCTACGCTCGGGCTCAGATTCGAAATGACCGAATTGTCGACAGTGAAGGCGATTTCGCGCGCGTTGTCATAGCCCCAGAAATTGACACAATGATGGAAGGCGTCGTAGCTGCGGCTTGGGTTCGGGAAGTTGAGGGACATTTCACGCTCCCGTGGTGTTTTCTTTCTTTACGGTGCGCTGAATGTGGGGCGCGGTCAAGGTGTTGTTTGTAAATGTGGGTACAAATTTTCCCCTTCGAACCCCTTTCAGACTGCAGATATTCTTTCTGATTTATTACAGATTATTTTTTTCCTGTAATGAACTAATTTGCTGCATGCAGCAATGTGTGCGCGAAGCGAACCGGCTGCCGCCCTTAACAGATAAGAAACGAGACGCCCGTGCTCACCCTCTCCACCACCTCCCCAGTGCCCCATCCCTTCCCTAAGGTTTCCATTTGCCTGCCGACCTGCAATCGGCCTGAGTTGATCGTGGAGTGCATCGACTCATGCCTCGCGCAGACGTACGGCAATCTGGAGATTGTGATCGGCGACGATTCAAAGGACACGCGCACCCGGCAGTTGATCGCGCGGCGCTACGCGAACGAGCCGCGCATCCGCTATGCGATGAACCAGCCGCCGCTTGGTCAGGGGCGCAATGTCGCGAGCCTGTTCGAGCGTGCACGCGGCGACAAGATCCTGCTGATTCACGACGACGACCTGCTCACCACCGACGGCATCGAAAAGCTCGTGTCGCTATGGGCTCGTCATCCACAACTCGAGGTGGCGTTCGCCGATCAGTACGAGGCCGATCACAGCGGCACAGTCGACTTCGACGCGAGCACGCGCCTGAACACCGCGTTTCGCCGCACGAAGGACGCTGAAGGCCTGCAGCCTTTGCCAGGCAGGACCGGGCTGATCCAGATGTTCCCGAACAACGGCTGGATGGCCAACGCAGACCTCGTCAAGCGGATCGGCTACCAGGATCGGTACGGCATGTGCTGCGATTTCGTGTTCGGCACCGAACTTTGTCTCGCAGCGCGCAATGTGTTCTATCTGCACGCATACGTGTCGGTGTATCGGAAGACGGCGACCTCGATCTCGCATAGCACGCGCGGCACGGCGGTAGCCGCGACCGTCAGTGCGTATGCGTTCGTCAAGGCGCTGCAACTGCCGCCGCAACTGGAACCGTCACGCAAGCTGGCGTTACGCCGGCTCGCGCCCATCGTCGTTTCGGTTCATGCGAAGAACCGGCAGGCAATGCCTGGGTTGAGGATCGCGCTCACGCATCTCTTCGCCTACAACTATGGCTTCAGCATGCGGCTCTATCATCATCTGCTCATGCTCTCATGCGCGGCTCTGAGCGTGCGGCAGCGTGCAACGGTGACAGCTGTGGCCGCAGCGGCACCGGCTGTCGTCGCTGACCCGCCCGCCGCTGCTGCGACAGAACTCGTCACGGACCTCGTGACCGATCAATCCGAACGGGTCTGACGCTGCCGTAGCGGGAAGCGGCCTGCGATTCCTTCGCCGCAACGGGCTCCATGAGCGCGCGCGTCTTCTGCCAGGCATCCGCTCATTAGCAAATGCGTATTTGTCGCTTGGTCTTGCGCGTGCGGCTGATTACGATGAGTCTCGAACCGTCATCAGCCCGAGGAGATTCGTCATGTCCGACAGTGCCTGTTTCAAGCCGCGAGTGATCGAGCCGGTCGTCGTCAATCAGCCGGAAGGATTGGGGCTTGCAGTGGAGTTGTGGCTCGCGCATCCCGTCGATGGGATCGCGGGGCGCGCCGTGCAGATCCATTTGCGCAGCGACGCGAAGATGGCGCAAGCCGAGGCGCTGCGCGATCTGCTTCATGTGCTGGGAACGGAGATCGTGGTGGCTTGACCATGCGCCGTGCTCGCCGACAGGGAAAAAAAACGGCGGCCGGGTTGCCCCTGACCGCCGTTCTCGCGCAGCGCTCATGCGCGCTGCGCGAGCGTACCGCTCACGCTCAAGGCTCGTGACGCAGATACCCTTCTTTCGAAGGATCGCGCATGCGCAGCGACACGATGCCGGCGATCGCGCACAGCACAGTGACATACCAGTAGAACATCGACTCGTTGCCCACCGACTTCAGCCACAGCGCGACATATTCCGCCGAGCCGCCGAAGATCGCATTGGCCACCGCATACGACAGGCCCACGCCGAGCGCGCGCACTTCCGGCGGGAACATTTCGGCCTTGATCAGTCCGCTGATCGACGTATAGAAGCTGACGATCGCCAGCGCCACGACCACGAGGCCGAAGGCCGCGTACGGACTCGTCACGTCTTTCAAGGCGTGCAGCAGCGGTACGGTGCCAATGGTCGCGAAGAAGCCGAAAAACAGCATCGAACGACGCCGGCCGATACGGTCCGACAAAGCGCCGAACGCCGGCTGCATCACCATGTAGACGAACAGCGCCGCGGTCATCACGTTGCTGGCCGTCTTGGCGTGCATACCGGCCGTGTTGACCAGGTACTTCTGCATGTACGTGGTGAACGTGTAGAAAATCAGCGAGCCGCCGGCCGTGAAGCCGAGCACCGTCAGGAATGCGCCTTTGTGCAGCCACAGGCCGCGCAGCGTGCCGGCTTCCTTGCGTTGACGCGTTGCCGCCGTGGTGGTTTCCTCGAGCGATTTACGCAGATACAGCGCGACCAGCGCCGCCAACGCACCGATCACGAACGGCACGCGCCACCCCCATGCTTTCAGTTCTTCGGTGGAGAGGGTCTGTTGCAGGACCACCAGCACCAGCAGCGCGCACAACTGGCCGCCGATCAGCGTGACGTACTGGAACGACGCGAAGAAACCGCGGCGGCCCTTGAGCGCGACTTCACTCATATAGGTGGCGCTGGTGCCGTACTCACCGCCCACCGACAAGCCCTGGAACAGGCGCGCGACCAGCAGCAGCGCCGGCGCCAGGGCGCCGATCTGCGCATACGTGGGGAGCACCGCGATCACGAGCGAACCACCGCACATCATGAACACCGACACCATCATCGCGGTCTTGCGGCCGTGCTTGTCGGCGAGCCGGCCGAAGAACCAGCCGCCGATCGGGCGCATCAGGAAGCCCGCGGCGAAGACGCCGGCGGTGTTGAGCAACTGCGTGGTGGTGTTGCCGCTCGGGAAGAAGGCCGGCGCGAAATACAGCGCGCAGAACGAGTACACGTAGAAGTCGAACCACTCGACTAGATTGCCCGATGAGGCGCCAACGATCGCGAAGATGCGGCGCCGGGTGTCGTGTGCGTCGTGAACGTCGTGAGCCGTGGCCACGGTTTGGTCGGATAGGTCGGTCATGCTGTTGTCTTTCCTTGTCTTTAAACGGAGGTAGCGGTCGTGGCGCCGCCTTCACAACACGCGCAACGAGGTGCCGCAATGACACCCATAGCGCGCGTGCGCGAATTTTACAGAATTGCAAGGAAAAGATGGGGGTTTGTTAGCCAGGCAAGCGCTGGCCAGTATGATGCTGCGCCGCGGTGAACGGCGTCTTGCGAACGTAGCCGGCGTTCAGCATGCCCGTTAGCTTTTCAGTGTGTGGCAGTGGAAACATTGAGCATGATCTTCGGACCTTGATCAATCGACTTTAGCACGGGATCCGAGCGGCGCTTTTGCTCCCACTCATCCTCCGGGTATACATTCACGTGGATTTCCCTGCCGAGCGCCTCTCCTGCCACGTCGAGTTCCCGCTGCACGCGGCCGATGCGCGCGTCGCCGATCACCATCACGTCGACGTCGCTAGCAGGTCCCGCCGTTCCGGCGGCCATCGAGCCGAAGATGAATGCATGTTTTATTTTGTCGCCGATGACAGCCAATGCGCGTTCGATCGGCTCCTTCAGAGCAAAGCTCTTGACAGCAATTTGTCGCAACTCCGGGTAAAGCGGATGCTGAGTGTTCGCCTGGTAAAGCGCACGTCCGCCAGGCTGCTGAAGGATCACGACGCCGTCGAGCAACTTCGCGACAAAGTCCTGGGTAGAGCTTCGGCCGCCGCCGCTCAGATCGAATAGTTCAGAGAGCGAAAAGGCACGTTCCGGATTCAGTAGAAGCGCCCCCAGGATGCGCTGCTGTTTAGGCGTGAGAAGAAAGTCCGCAAGCATCGAATACCCTTTTTCGGTACTTTTTTACCGGAAATCGGTATTTTACTTGAAATACCGGAAAGCAGTATTTTTTTACCGCTTTTCGGTACTTTCGTGACACTGCGTCGACAGCGACACGCTTAAGAAAAAGCCAGCTTTTCGAGCTGGCTTTTTCCTGCGTTGCTTCGCAAGCGTTCAAACCCTTATCGCTGGCGGCACATACTTACACTCGTACCGCTTCCTCACCGTCCCATTCTCATCGACGCTTTCCAGGTAGACGTCGAACTGCCACAAGCGCGCCATATGTTTCAGCACTTCATCGCTATCGCCGGACAAATGCCGGTTGTCGCTCATGAAATGCCGCAGCGTCAGACTCCGGTCGCCGCGCGTGTTCACCGCCCACACCTGGATATTCGGCTCCCTATGATGCATGTCGTACTGCCGCGACAACGCCTGGCGCACGTACTGATATCCGCTGTCGTCATGAATCGCGGACACTTCGAGCGCATCGCGCATGTCGTCGTCGAGCACCGAGAATAGACGCATCTCGCGGATCAGATGCGGCGACAGATACTGTGCGACGAAGCTCTCGTCCTTGAAGTTGCGCATTGCATAGTGCATTGCCTGCAGCCACGGGCTGCCCGCCAGTTCGGGGAACCACTTGCGGTCCTCCTCAGTCGGCGATTCGCAGATCCGCCGGATATCGCTCATCATCGAAAAGCCAAGCGCGTACGGGTTGATGCCGCTGTAGTAAGGCTTCGTGACCGGCGGCTGGTAGACCACATTGCTGTGCGAATGGAGAAACTCCATCATGAAGCCGTCTTCCAGCTTGCCCTGGGCGTACATCGTGTTGAGCAAGGTGTAGTGCCAGAACGTGGCCCAGCCTTCGTTCATGACCTGGGTTTGCCGTTGCGGATAGAAATACTGGCCGACCTTGCGCACGATGCGGATCACTTCCCGCTCCCACGGCTCGAGCAGCGGTGCGTTCTTCTCCGCGAAATACAGCAGGTTTTCCTGCGGCTCGGGTGGATAACGCTCCTCGATTTCCTCCGGCAACGGCGTATGCCGGGTCGGCAAGGTGCGCCACAGTTCGTTGACCTGCGATTGCAGATAAGCCTCACGTTCGCGGCGGGCCGCAAACTCCTTTTCCAGCGACAGTTTTTGCGGACGTTTGTAACGGTCCACGCCGTAATTCATCAACGCGTGGCACGAGTCGAGCAGTTCTTCCACCCGGTCGAGCCCGAAGCGCTCCTCGCACTCCGCGATGTAATTCTTCGCGTAGACGAGGTAATCGATGATCGCGTGCGCATCCGTCCACAGCTTGAACAGATAGTTGCCCTTGAAGAACGAGTTGTGACCATAGGCCGCATGCGCGATGACGAGCGCCTGCATCGTCATCGTGTTCTCTTCCATCAGGTACGCGATGCAAGGGTTCGAATTGATGACAATTTCGTACGCCAGCCCCATCTGCCCGCGACGATAGCTTTTTTCAGTGGAAAGAAAGTGTTTACCGAACGACCAGTGACGGTAGTTCACCGGCATGCCGACGGATGCGTAAGCATCCATCATCTGTTCGGCGCTAATGAGTTCGAGCTGGATCGGATACACGTCGAGTTCATATTGCTCTGCAACAAGGGCAATATGCGAGTCGTACTCTTCGATCAATTCGAAGGTCCAGTCGGACGGGCACGGCAAAGGCCGTCTATCGCCTACGTTCATACGGACTTCCCTTTGCCCCTCAGTGGGCGTTCCGGTGTGTCCCCGTGCAGCAGCGGTGTCGACTGCTCCGGCAGCGGCGGCTCCCGTATTGTCCGCCTTCGCCTCGGCATGCCCCGACTGTTGCTGCTGCGGCACGCCTTTTCCGCGCTCCGGGTGATAGCCGCGCGCTTCGTTGTGCAGGTGTTTTGTCATGAAGACGCTACCTGCTTCTCAAACAACTCCCGAAACACCGGATAAATGTCAGCCGCGGTTTCGACCTTCTTCATCGCCATGTGCGGCTGGCTCAGCGCCAACTGTGCATATTCGAGCCACAGGTTCTGCTCTTCCGGCGTGACCTGGATATACGCAAAATAGCGCACCTTCTCCAGGATGTCATCTGAAAGTATCTTGCGGCACTTGGGTGAGTCGTCGGTCCAATTGTCGCCGTCGGAAGCCTGAGCGCCGTAAATATTCCATTCAGTCGGCGAATAACGCTCGTCCATCACCTTCTGCATCAGTTCCAGCGCGCTCGACACCACCGTGCCGCCGCTTTCCGTCGAATGAAAGAACGTGTCTTCGTCGACTTCTTCGGCGCGGGTGTGGTGGCGAATGAACACCACTTCGATCTTTTCGTAGTTACGCTTGAGGAACAGATACAGCAGGATGAAAAAGCGCTTGGCGAGATCCTTGCGCTGTTCGTCCATGGAACCGGACACATCCATCAGACAGAACATCACCGCCTGGCTGGACGGCGTGGGTTGCTTCACCCGGTTCACGTAGCGCAGATCGAACGGATCGATAAACGGAATGCGCCAGATGCGCCCGCGCAAATGGTGAATTTCCTCTTCGAGCAGTTTGATTTCGTCGCGACGGTCGTCCGGATCGGCCTTCATCACTTCGAGTTGCCGTTCCATCTCGTGCAACTGATTGACGAGCGGCGCACCGAGCGCGATGCGGCGGCCGAGCGCGCTGCGCAGCGAGCGGACCACGTCGATATTGTTTGGCGTGCCTTCGGCCGCCCAGCCGGCGCGGATGCTTTTCCACGTAGGCACGGCCATCAGATGAGTTTTGACGAGACGCGGGAGTTCGAGGTCGTCGAAGAAATACTGCATGAATTCTTCGCGGCTCAGCTCGAACACGAAGTCGTCCTGCCCATCGCCCTCGTTGCTCGCCTGGTTGCCCCCGCCTCCGCCACCGCCCCCTTGCGGGCGCTGGATCTTGTCGCCGCGGATGTAGTCGGAATTGCCCGGATGCACCATTTCCCGCTTGCCGCCGGGACCATGCCGGAACGACGGTTCCGCGATGTCCTTGCGCGGAATCGTGATGCTCTGGGTGTTCTGGATGTCTTTGATGCTGCGGTCGCGCACCGCTTCCGAAACGGCGCGACGAATATAGTTCTTAACGCGGCGCAAAAAGCGCTCGCGATTTGCAATGCTCTTGTTCTTACCAGCTAACCTGCGGTCGATGATTTGATGAAGCACGCCCGGTCTCCCGTGTCGGTTGGAGTTAGCGCTTTAGCGCTTACTCCAACCCCATGCACCGCATGTCGGTCTGAGTTGGCGCTTTAGCTGTCGACCAGAGTTAGCGCTTTAGCACTTACTCTGGTTCCATGCAAAGCACTTACTCAGCCCCCCATGCAACTGCACTAATTTCCGCTGCGCGAGACGCACGTTGCAATAGGCATGTCTGCAAACACAACGCTATGTCCATACAACTTGCGCCTCGCAAGGTGCCCACGCGGTCGGACCGCGCGGGCGGCACGCAGTGCGCATCATGACGACTTGCGCACGCGCAGATACCAATCACACAGCAAGCGCACCTGCTTCGGCGTATAGCCCTTCGTCACCATCCGGTTGACGAAGTCTTCGTGCTTGCGTTGCTCTTCCGCCGAGCCCTTGGCGTTGAACGAGATCACCGGCAACAGCTCTTCCGTGTTCGAGAACATCTTCTTTTCGATCACGACGCGCAGCTTCTCATAACTGATCCACGCGGGATTCTTCCCCGCATTCGCAGCACGCGCACGCAGCACGAAGTTGACAATCTCATTGCGGAAGTCCTTCGGGTTGCTGATGCCCGCGGGCTTCTCGATCTTCTCCAGTTCGGCGTTCAGCGCCGCGCGGTCGAAACTCTCGCCGGTGTCGTGATCGCGGAACTCCTGATCCTGAATCCAGAAGTCCGCGTACGTCACATAGCGATCGAAAATATTCTGACCATACTCGGAATACGACTCCAGGTACGCGGTCTGAATCTCCTTGCCGATGAACTCGGCATAACGCGAAGCGAGCACGTCCTTGATGAACGACAGATACTTCTGCTCGGTTTCCGGCGGGAACTGCTCGCGCTCGATCTGCTGTTCAAGCACATACATCAGGTGCACCGGATTCGCAGCCACTTCCGTCGAATCGAAGTTGAACACGCGCGACAGGATCTTGAACGCGAAGCGGGTCGACACGCCGGTCATCCCTTCATCCACGCCCGCGAAATCGCGATACTCCTGATACGACTTGGCCTTCGGATCGGTGTCCTTGAGATTCTCGCCGTCGTACACCTGCATCTTCGAGAACAGACTGGAGTTCTCCGGCTCCTGCAAACGCGTGAGCACCGACATCTGCGCCATCATCTTCAGCGTACCCGGCGCGCATATCGCACTGGCCAGCGACGAATTGCGCAGCAGCTTCTCGTAGATCTTGACCTCTTCGCCGTAGCGCAGGCAGTACGGCACCTTCACGACGAAGATCCGGTCGAGCAGTGCTTCGTTGTTGCGGTTGTTGCGGAACGCCTTCCATTCCGACTCGTTCGAGTGGGCGAGAATCACGCCGTCGAACGGGATCGCGCCGAAGCCTTCCGTGCCCTTGAAGTTGCCTTCCTGAGTGGCGGTAAGCAGCGGGTGCAGAACCTTGATCGGCGCCTTGAACATTTCGACGAACTCGAGCAAGCCCTGATTCGCGAGGCACAGGCCACCGGAGTAGCTGTACGCGTCCGCATCGTCTTGTGCGTACTGTTCGAGCTTACGGATGTCGACCTTGCCGACCAGTGACGAAATGTCCTGATTGTTTTCGTCACCCGGTTCGGTCTTGGCGATACCGATCTGACGAAGGATCGACGGGTAGCGGCGCACCACGCGAAACTTGCGGATGTCGCCGTTGTATTCGTGCAGGCGCTTCACCGCCCATGGGCTCAGAATATTTTTCAGGTAGCGGCGTGGAATACCATATTGCTCTTCGAGGATCGGACCGTCCTCGTCGTAATCGAACAGACCAAGTGGCGACTCGTTGACCGGCGAGCCCTTGATCGCATAGAACGGCACGCGTTCCATGAGTTGCTTAAGACGCTCCGCAATCGACGATTTACCGCCGCCGACCGGTCCCAACAGATACAGGATCTGTTTCTTTTCTTCGAGCCCCTGGGCCGAATGCCGGAAGTAGGCGACCACCTGCTCGATCACCTCTTCCATTCCGTAGAACTCACGGAATGCGGGGTATACCTTGATGACCTTGTTCGCGAAGATACGCGACATGCGCGGATCGTTGCGAGTGTCGATCTGTTCTGGTTCACCGATTGCCGTCAACATGCGTTCGCCAGCCGTAGCGTACGCGGCGGGATTGTCTTTGCAGAGCGCGAGATACTCCTCGAGCGAGAGTTCATCCTCTCGCGTTTTCTCGAAGCGGGTCGCGAAACTGCTGTAGATATCCATGCTACCTCCTCGCCGAAGTCTAGACCGATGTCGTGCGCGGCGCGCTATTCGGAAACGACATCGCTCGAATTCATCCTAAACCCTTTTAAATTTTTTTTCACGAACTACGTTGCGAAAATCGCGCCGTACCCGCCTCCCGACATTCCTCACTTGGAAACACAGATACGCTCACCTACAATCTTGCGCTCGCACACAGCGAATGCGCAGCCACTGCCGGCCCACGCTGCGGCCTCTCCAACGCCCCCTGCTCGCCGTGCTGCCCAGCACGTTCGCTATGCTCCGTTACGCGAATCGTCTCGTTCATCGAACGCTTTCACTGCTCTACCGAACAACCTGTCTGCATGCACACACTTTGTTGCATCGAACGCGGACGTTATGCGCTTTCCTGTACCCTGCGACTCTTTTCATCAACGCGCGGCATCGCCATTTGGTCTACAGCGACAGGCGCTGTGTTACATGTTCGTTCGCCATGCTGACCAGAAGCACGTGCTTGGTGCTTCGTAATGTGCGGTTACAAGCTGACCGTTACAAGCAGGCCGCGGCACGCTCAAGTCAGTTCAATCTCCACTTCTCCTAGACCGTCGATATGGCCGCGCACAATGCCCGGCTTGTCCACATTGTGCGCACCGACGTACGAACCGGTGGTGAGCGTCCATTCCGGCTCGATGGTGATACCCATCGCGGCGCAATGGTTGACGAACCACACTAGCAGTTCGCGCGGATCGCCAGCCGGATTGCCGGTGGCTTCCGGCACCAGTGAGTTGCCGTTGAAACTTAGCTCCAGTTCGGGCGATACGAAATCGAAGCCGCGTGCGAGGCCTGCATAGGCAACCGGATGGCCGGTGATCAATGCGCCATTGTTCTGTGCGTCGGCCAGTTGCGCGAGCGGCGCGACATTAGGCCACTCGGTAAAACGGCTATCGACGATCTCGATGGTTGGCAGCACGACACCGACCTTCGAGAGCACCTCGTCGCGCGCATAAGCCCGGCCGCGCGGCTCGATTGCCTCGGCGAAACGAAAGGCGATCTCCAGCTCCACCAGCACCCGGAAGAAGCCGGTATGGGCCACCCGCGTGGGCGACGGCAGCACCAGCGAAGCTGGAATCGGCGCGCCCGCGGCGGCCCCGCCCGGCGCTCTGGCGCCGATCTTCCATGCCCCCGTCGAATCGCCGAGGCCTGCGATGACAGCCTGCTGGATCGCATAAGCGGTTGCCGCGTCAGGCGGCAGACTGTCGGGTGGCGGCGCATCGATCGGGCGATGCTGCCGGCGGGCTTCGACGAGGCGGTGCGCGAGGTCGTATGGCGTCATGTCGTCCTTTATGGCTGGCGCGTTGAGCGGGGTGGACTGCCGCGCTGAGTTGCGGCGGTTAGGATAGCGGGCTCACGGTCCGCGCGCTGACTGCCTGAAGCGGCGATGTCGCCGATGCAAGCCGTAGTCGCGCCCGTCAATGTACCGGATCACGGCGCTCGCCAGGGCGCCGACAACGCTTGTGAACGCTACTTAGTCCGCAGAGTATGAAAAAAGACCGCAGTTGCATGCGCAATCGCGGTCTTTATCGTCATGCGGCCAATCCGCGCAAGCATGGTTCCGTCTAATGTTTCATCGGGAACGAATGTTGCGAGGCGGTGACCGGTCAGAAGGTTTCCCAATCCTGATCGCTGCCGGCGCTCGCCGCTGCCTTGGCAGGCGCCCTCGTCGGCGCGGCGGCAGCCAGCGTTGCCGCGGGTGCGGCAGAGGTCCTGGCGGTGCCGGGCTGCGCGCCAGCGTGTGACATGGGGGATGACACCGGGTGTGACACTTTGCGTGCCTCTGCCGCGCGAACCGGCGCGGCCGCGCGCTTCGGCGCCGCGCTCACCGGCGCCTTGTAGCCGCTTTCTTCGAGCTGGAACACCGCGACCGCGGTACGCAGCTTGCCGGCCTGATCTTCAAGCGAAGACGCTGCCGCTGCAGCTTCTTCGACCAGCGCGGCATTTTGCTGCGTCACCTCGTCCATCTGGGTGACCGCGCGCGCCACCTGGCCGATGCCGCTGCTTTGCTCCTCCGAGGCCGCTGCAATCTCCCCCATGATGTCGGTCACGCGTTGCACAGCACCGATGATCTCGGTCATGGTGCGGCCCGCTTCGTCGACCAGGGCCGAGCCGGACTGCACGCGCTCCACCGAGGTGTCGATCAGCTCCTTGATCTCCTTGGCCGCCGCCGACGAACGCTGCGCGAGGCTGCGCACTTCGCCTGCCACCACCGCGAACCCGCGCCCTTCTTCGCCGGCCCGCGCCGCTTCCACGGCCGCATTCAGGGCCAGGATGTTGGTCTGGAACGCAATCCCTTCGATGATCGAGATGATGTCGGCAATCTTCGCCGAGCTCTGGTTGATGTCGCCCATCGTGCCGACCACCTGGCTGACCACGGCGCTGCCCTTGTTGGCAATCTCGGACGCGTTGGCCGCCAGCGAACTCGCCTGGCGAGCGTTGTCGGCGTTCTGCTTGACGGTGCCGGTCAGCTCTTCCATGCTCGACGCGGTTTCCTGCAGCGCCGACGCCTGCTCTTCCGTGCGCGTGGACAGGTCGATATTGCCGGCTGCGATCTGGCGCGTGGCGGTCGCAATCGATTCACTGCCGCTGCGCACCGTGCGCACCGTTTCGGTGAGACTGCGCTGCATTTTGGCGATGCCTCCAAGCAGTTGCCCCATTTCGTTACGCGAGGTGACCACGACCGGGCGGCGCAGATCGCCAGCGGAGATCGCGTCGAAATGACCGAGGGCGGCGTCGAGCGGGCGGCCAATCGCGCGGCTGAGCGTCAGGTAGGACAGCACGGCGGCGAGCACGCCGACCAGAAGCGCACCGGCGCTCACCACGCGGAACATCTCGAAGCTGCTTTGCGCGGAGTCGTAGCCTTGCTCGGCCGACGTGAACTGAAACTTGCTCAGCGTATCGTCGGACGTGGCGAGATCGTTGTACGCCACCTGCATGCGCTTGGCGCCGTCGATGATCTTGCTCTGGTCGTTCGCCGTGATGACCGCCGCAAAGCCATCCAATTCCTGATGCAGCGCGTCACGTTTGGCGATGACGTCCTGCGCGAGACGGTCTTGCTCTGCGTCGCGCGGCAGATCCATATACTTTTTCCACCACATGTCGGAGGTGGCGCGCATCGAATGCGCACGCTCGATCGTCGGCGCCGCTTCCGGCGTGCCGATCATGAACGCCGCCCGGTCGAGCGCCAGCCGCTCGCGCGCGGCATACAGTTCGGCGTTGCCGATATCGACAGTGCTCGGCATTACATTCGTGAAAGTGTCCCGGTGAGCGGCGTTCGATCGGCTCATGCCGAACAGACCAAAAACGCCAATCGCGACTAGCAACGCGGCGAGAAAAGCCATCGTGAGGCCAATCCGCGCCTTGATCGTGATGCCTTTGTTCAACATGCTCGTTCCTGTACTTAGCAAATAAGAGACTGCGTGCGCAGCGCGGGGTAGCGTGTGGCGGCTGCCTGCATGGCGCTGATTTGACTACGCGCTCTAATACCCAGGTTTACGGCATTCCGTTTGCGTACTTGAAGGTCTTATATGGTAGGAAGAAAGATGCTGTAAGCAATTGGAAATAATTACAAAGCACCGACGGACCGCGTCCGTGCGGAGAGCGGACACGAAGCCTTTCGGCGCGCGCCCGGCAACGCAACGCCCGATATCAGGCCGCCAGATCGCGCCTCGCCGCGCCGGCCCACGTCGCGGTCGATTCGCGCACGATCAGGCGCGGCGACACGACACGCCGGCGACCCAGTGCGCGCGGAGGACTGCCCGACGACGTCCCGGCGATACGTTCGATCAGCGTCTGCGCCGCCATATCGCCGAGCGCGCGGACCGACTGCCCCACGGTCGAGAGCGCCGGATAGGTGAATCGCCCCAGTTCGATATCGTCGAAACCGATGATCGAGCAATCGTGCGGCACGCTGATATTGCGCTCTGCCGCGGCGCGTAGCGCACCGATGCCCATCATGTCGTTGCCGGCAAAAATCGCCGACGGCTTCACGGTATCGAACAGCTGTCCAGCCGCGCGATGGCCGCCGGTCCCCGAAAAATCGCTTTCGACAATGGCGCCGGCCGGAATCTCGATGCCGCGCTCCGTCATGGCGCGAATGAAGCCGTGTACCCGCATGGCGCTCACCGCCGTCTTCACGGGCCCGGTGATGCAGCCGATCCGCACGTGCCCCAGCTCGAGCAGATGACGCGTCGCAATGTAGCCGCCCTTCTCGTGGTCGATCTGCACCAGATCCGCATTCACGCCTTCGATATTGCGGTCCACGACGACCAGCGGCTCCCGGGCGTCGGCGAGCGTCTGTGCCAGCACCGCGTCATCGCCCGCCGAGGCGACGATCAGTCCGTCGATCCGCTTTTCCTGCAGCACGCGTAGATAGTGACGCTGCTTGGCCGGATCGTCGTCGGAATTGCAGAAGAACAGGCAGTAGCCGTTGCGCGAGCAACCATCCTCGATCCCGCGCGCCATCTCCGCGAAATACGGGTTCGTGCTGTTCGGCACCACCAGACCGATCGTCGCCGTGGCCCGCGCCTTGAGCGAGCGGGCCACCGCCGATGGCACATAGTGAAGCTGACGGATCGCGTGTTCGACCTTTGCGCGCACGTCGGCCGACACCGGCCGTGAGTTGTTCACCACGTGCGATACCGTCGTGAACGACACGCCTGCCACGGCCGCTACATCTTTGATCGTCGCCATAACCTGTTGCTCTCCTGCCTGTTGTTCCCGCCGGCCACGCCACCTGACGACCCACCGGACATCCTCATCGAAGACAGATCAAACTCATGAATACTTATGCTTTACCGCCTTTCCCACACTTCCAGCGTCGACTGCGCTTGAGACGCCAGGGTGCTGACGAATCCGTCGCAATCCTGGTTCCGAGGCTCCCGGCGCGGCCTCGCGCGATGCACTCGCATGAGGCCGCCAACGACAGCGACGTGTCACGCCAGCCCAATGCGCGGAATGCTCAGGCGCTGTCGGCCACGCACCCTCCCGCGGCGCAGCCAGCGTCATGACGCTCACCTCTGAATTTAACGGCGGCGCAGCAGGTTTCTTGAGCGTTTATTGAATTGGCACGGTTCCGGCACCGGCTGCCCGACCCTTACCTGGTCACCAGGTCGCACGGCGTTTCCACCACACCGGACAACTGCGACTGTTTCCTGTGCTCGTTGATCGCCTTCAGCGCGGTGTCGATACCGAACACGGCCTGCTTGGCGGCGTACTGGTCGGCGGTGGCCAGGACACGGCCATCCTTGAGCATCGGCCTGATCGCGTTGATATTGTCGTAACCGACCACCAGCACCTTGCCCTGCTTGCCTGCCGCACGGATGGCCGAGACCGCGCCGATCGCCATATTGTCGTTGCCGGCGAGGAGCGCCTTCAGGTTCGGATACTCATTGAGCATGGCCGACGCCACGGCGTTGCCCTTGTCGATTTCCCACTCGCCCGATTGCACCGACACGACCTTCGCGCCGACGGTCTGCATGGCGTCCTTGAAGCCCGCGGTGCGTTGCTGCGCGTTGGTCGTGGTCGACACGCCTTCGATAATGCCGACTTCATCGCCCGCCTTCAGCTTTTTGGCCAGATAGTCGCCGACCTTCTGCGCGCCCTTGCGGTTGTCCGGGCCAACGAACGGCACGTTCAGGTCTTTCGACTTGAGCACATCCGGGTCGAGCCGGTTGTCGATGTTCACGACGATGATGCCCGCGTCGACGGCCTTCTTGACGACGGGCACCAGCGCCTTCGAGTCAGCGGGGGCTAGCACGATCGCATCGACCTTCGAGACGATCATCTGTTCGACGATCCGGATCTGGTTCGCGGTATCGGTCTCGTCCTTGATGCCGTTGGTGATCAGGTCAAACTGGGAGGCATTGTGTTTCTGGTAGTTTTTCGCACCGTTTTCCATGGTCAGGAAGAACTCGTTCGCGAGCGACTTCATCACCAGCGCGACCTTCAGCTTATGGGCGGGCACGGTTTGCGCGTAAGCGGAAGAAAACGGTAAAGCGGCGGTAGCGGTGACGAGAACTGCGGCCGCCAGCATGCGGCGGCGAATGCGATGGCTCATGCCTCTCTCCAAGGTTTGTCGGGCTCGCGGTCGAGCCGTATTTCTAGTTATTCGCAAACGTTTGCGAGGCCTATTCTCAGTGTGCCCGCTAATGGGTGTCAACGATTCGCGGTGTTGCGGTGCACCGCCTGTTCGGCGGCTAACGGCGTGTCAAAGCCAGCCGGCCTTGCGGAAGCGCCAGTACAAGACCAGATCCACGGTCAGCATCACGGCCAGACAAACTGGATAGCCGAACTTGTAATGCAGCTCGGGGATGCTCTGGAAGTTCATCCCGTAGATGCCGGCGATCATGGTCGGCACCGCGAACAACGCGGCAAACGAGCCGAGCCGCTTGGTCACCTCGCTTTCGGCAAGCGAGATCATCCCCAGATTGACCTGCACCGCGGTCACAACCATTTCGCGCCGGCCGTCGATGATCTTGACGATCCGTTCGAGGTGGTCGTAGACGTCGCGAAAGTACGCCTGCATGCCTTCGCAGATGCTCGGAATCCGGCCGCCGGTCAATTTGCCGATCGCTTCCTGAAGCGGCGCAATGTGATGCTGCAGAATCACCAGACGGCGTTTCAGCGAGTACAGATCTTCAATGATCGTGCGCGATGCCGCCGAATTATTGCGCTCGAAGATGCGGTCTTCGAGTGCTTCGATTTCAGTGTTCATTGCCTCGATGATCGGAAAATACCGATCGACGATGTCGTCCGCCAGCGCGTACAGCACGAACGCCGAGCCCTGCTTGAGCAATTGCGGCTCGCGCTCGCAACGGGCGCGAACGTTCTGAAACCCGACGCGCGTGCCGCGGCGCACCGACAGCACATAGTTGTGCCCCACGAACACGTCGACCTCGCCGGTCAGCAGTTCGCCTTCTTCGTCCATTTCCACGGTATGCATGACGGCGAATAGCGACTCGCCGTACTCCTCGATTTTCGGACGTTGATGGCCGTTTTGCGCATCTTCGATCGCGAGTTCGTGCAGGCCGAACTCGTGTTTCATCACGGCCAGTTCGCCCGGCCCCGGGTCTTTCAGCGCGACCCAGACGAAGCACTCGGGCCGCGCCACGTAGTCGCTGATGCTGTCGATATCGATGTCAGCCAGCTTCCGGCCGTCCTGATAGGCGGCGCAATTGATCAGCATGTTGGATTACCTTGAAAACGGTACAGACCCGCCGGCTTCGCACTGTGCGTAAGCCCAGTGGCGGATCTGCACGAACGCATACACGACAGCCGCCATGTTAAGGGCTCTGCGCGAACGTCATGTATGCAATTGTTAAAGCTTGCGTGCCGCGGCGGCGGGCGCAGTGCGGCGCGCACTGGCCTTGCCCGGCGTGCATCCCGTATTCGCGGGCATTGTTGGACACGTATCGTACAGCGCGGCGCTGTCAGGCGCGCCCCTGCGCTATTGGGCAACCCTGCGCAAGGCGATGCTGTGATCTTCGCCGAAGGTGACCGACGCGCGGTTCGTATAGCGCGTGTCGGCCGTGACCATAAAGCGCATCTCCACGACCGGATCGAATTGCGTCGAGACACCGATGCGATGCACACCGGGGCTCAGATAGAAAACCACATGCTCGCCGTTCATCAGGTCGGTGACCTGCTCTCCGTCGATATACACCAAGGCATCGCGGAACCGGACGATAAGGTCACGGGAACGTTCGCGCCGTACGTCCACCCCAACCAGTCCGTTGCCGGGCTGCGTGTAACCAGGCTGGACGATGCGCGCTTGCGGCACCTCCTTGAACGGGACGGGTTCGGCAGGGGTCGAGGCGCAACCCGCGAGCGACGCGATCACCAGCGCAAGCAGCGCGGCTTTGCAGTGGAAGTGCTGGCGCATCGGCATGCTGGGTCTCCCGTGTTGTTGGTGGCGTTGCTCTTGTTCTTGTTATAGGCGCATTGCGCCATCCAGGGCGAACGGCCAACCGTCTGCTCACCCTCTTGCGCGCTGCCGCGTTCTTCTTCATGATCGTTGCAAGGCGCTGCGCTGTGGGCGCCGCGCACTGCGGATTTACCCTCAGATCCGCAGCGTGGTAGTTTTGTCTGCCAGCAGGTTTGCTTCTCGGTACCGGCCAGGCGCAACGCTTCATCGCCTGCCTCGCCGGACATACGATCAAGGAGACTGCAATGTGGTATTTCACCTGGATTCTCGGCATCGGTGTCGCGTTGGGCTTCGGCATCATCAATGTGATGTGGCTGGAGGCCGGCGGCAAATTCGCGCGCGACCCGCAGCACGCCGGCGCCCCGGCCGCCGCGCCCGAGGACACGTCTTCGTGACCCATCTGGTTTTCTTCTGCGGTCACGCAGGCACCGGCAAGACAACTCTGGCGAAGAAGCTGATCGGCCCGCTCATGCAGGCGAGCGCGTCGCCTTTCTGCCTGCTCGATAAAGATACGCTATTCGGCGGCTACAGCGCCGCCGCCATGGCCATGCTGACCGGCGACCCGAACGACCGCGACAGCCCGCTTTTCCTGCAACACCTGCGCGATCCCGAGTATCGCGGCCTCCTCGATACCGCCCGCGACAACCTCGAACTCGGCATCAGTGCGCTCGTGGTCGGGCCACTCTCGCGCGAAGTGCGCGAGCGGCGCCTTTTTGATCGCGCCTGGCTGGGTATCGGTGCGGACGTGGCGCTGCGAGTGGTGTGGACCACCACATCGGAAGAGATCGCGCATCAGCGCATTGTCGATCGCGGCAATCCGAACGATGCCTACAAACTCGCGCATTGGGACGAGTATCGGCAGCGCCGCTTCGTGCCGAGCGGCGAGATTTGCGAAGATCTGTTGATGTTCGACAACACCGCGCCAACCCAGGCGGACTACGAAGCGTTGCTTGCACGCATAGTAGGTGAGCCGCATGCGATGCTGCCGCCGCTACCTGTGTAGCTTACCTGTGTAGCTTACCTGTGTAGCTTACCTGTGTAGCTTACCTGTGTAGCTTACCTGTGTAGCTTACCTGTGTAGTGCCAGCCGGTTTCGCACCGGCGCGCGAAACGCAAAACGCCCCGCAGTGCGGGGCGTCCTGGGCTTTTCTAAGGCGGCCTTCTGCGAGGCCTTCCTGGTTGCTCGCGGCAGTCACTGCCGCGTGGTCGCACGGCCCTCGGTTTTGAGCCTCAACGCGACAGTCTCCGCTTACACCGTCGCCATCGCATCCAGCGACTGCCCTTCGTACAGTTTGCCAAAGCGGTTCGCGAGGAAGTCGTGCAGCGACACCTGCTCCTGACGCACGAAGCCGCTTTGCGGCAGCTTCTGCTCGCGGAACAGATCGAGCACCGCGCACATCGCGCCGGCCGTGGTGATCTGGATCGCGCTCATCGGCACGCCGCACACCGTCTTCGCGAAAATCTTGCGGGTGAACACTTCCTGCACCAGTTGACCGTCGCGCATGCCGCTCACGGTGATGAACACCAGCACGACGTCTTGCGCGGTCGAAGGCACCGAACGGCGCATGATGGTCTTGAGCGTATCGCGATCGCTCGCAAGACGCAGATCTTCCAGCAGGAACTGCATCAGCTTGCGGTGGCCCGGATAGCGCACCGACTTGTAGTCGAGCGACTCGACCCGGCCCGACAGGGTTTCGCACAGTGTACCTAGACCGCCGGACGTATTGAAAGCTTCGTATTCGGTACCATCGAGCGAGAAGTGTTCGAGGCCTTCGAGCGGCTGCACCCACTGCGTGCGGCTGTCGCGGATCGCTTCGCACGGCTGGCAGTATTCGTTGATCAGGCCGTCGACGCTCCACGTCAGGTTGTACTTCAGCGCGTTGGTCGGGAACTCCGGCAGCGCGCCGACGCGCATCTTGACGTCGCGAATTTCGGTGAAACGGTTCGCCAGCTCATGCGCGGCGATACCGATGAAGCCCGGCGCCAGACCGCACTGCGGCATGAAGGCGTGGTCGGCGTCGTCGGCGATCGCGCGGATCGCGTGGGTGGCGCGCACGTCCTCGGTCAGATCGAAGTAATGGACGCCCGCGCCCTTGGCGGCCGAGGCCACGCTCACCGCCAGGTAATACGGCAGCGCGTTGACGAGCGCGTCGAAGCCTTGAATGGCGGCGCGCAGCGCGGCGGCATCGGCGGAATCGACGCGGCGGGTCGGGATGCCCTGAGCGGCAAGCTTATCGAGCGCGTTCTGGTCGCGGTCGAACGCGACGACGTCGTAGTCGCCGGTTTCGCGCAACATGTGGGCGATGGTGTGACCGATCAAACCTGCGCCAACGATGGCTACTTTCATACGCTTCTCCTTTGTCGACCGGAGTTAGCGCTTTTAGCTGTCGGCCTGAGTTAGCGCTTTAGCGCTTACTCAGGCCCCATGCAAAGCACTTACTCCGGTCCCATGCATCGCTGTCGACCGGAGTTAGCGCTTTTAGCTGTCGGCCAGAGTTAGCGCTGCAGCACTTACTCAGGCCCCATGCAAAGCACTTACTCCGGTCCCATGCACGATGGTTGCTGTTATCTGCTGTCTCCAGCTTGGGAAGTGCGCAGCGCTTAGGCGCTGCGCCCGGCGGGCTGAACCCTCGAGACACAGTTTAGGGAGAAGCAAAAACAGTTCATACGCGCAAAATGCTGCGCTATGACCATGACCTTCGACGTTATGACGATGCAGTCAGTCGATATGTCGAAAACGTATCAAAACGGCGTAAAAATTGGGCAGCAGGATCACACCATGCCGCGGTCGATCTTGCGCGCAAGAATGATCGACGTGGTGGTTCGCTCCACACCTTCCAGGCCGCCAATCTCGTCGAGCAGATCGTTGAGGCGATCGGGTGAATCGGCGCGCAGCCAGGCAACATAGTCGAACTCGCCGCTCACCGCGCATAGCAGTTGCACCTCGGGCATCTTGCCGAGACGTTTCTGCACGGCAGGCCCGTATTTCGGCGCGATGATGATGCCGACGTATGCCTGGATGCTCGAGTCGAGCACGTCCTGACCGAGTCGCACGCTATAGCCGCCGATCACATTGCTACGCTCGAGCCGGGCGATCCGTGCGATCACGGTAGTGCGCGCCACGTCCAGTTGGCGAGCGAGATTGGCGACGCTCTCACGGGCGTTGGCTTGCAGCAGCGCAACAAGGTTGCGGTCGAGGTCGTCGAGTTGGTCGAGGCGCGGAGGTCTCATCGGGGGGCAAGAAGTTGGTCAGCAGTGGAGCGGATTATCGCGCGTCTTGCACACCGGGCGGCAGGCAAAGGAACCCGAACCATGGACGGCGCAATGATGAGCGGCTAACAGTGATCGGGAAGCGGCACGCAGGAAGCTGGAAACGCAGCGGAACAAGATAAGCGACGCGTGGCGAAGCGGCACGATCACACCCCGAACCGCTCGATCACGAAATCGATGAAGCTGGTGAGCTTCGGCGTTGCACGGCGGTCGCGTGGGTAAACCAGGTGGACGGGCGCACCTTCGGGCAAATAGTCTTCCAGCACCGACACCAGTTCGCCGCTGGCAATCTCTCCCGCAAGCAGCGCCTCCGGCTGCAACACCAGCCCGAAGCCGCGCAATGCGGCAACCTTGAGCGCCTGGCCGTTGTTCGCCCGGAACCGTCCGGCGCGCAACTGGTTTTCGTCCGCGGTCTCGCCGCCTAGCCGCCACAAACCCTCGCGGCCCCAATGCAGAAAACCCAGGCATTCGTGCTGCATGAGATCGGCCGGCGTGCGCGGTGTGCCGGCCCGCGCCAGATAGGCCGGCGACGCGCAGGCGCGCATCCGGTAAGGCTTCAACGGCCGCGCGACGAAACTGGAGTCCGGCAAGTGGCCGATTCGCACCGACGCATCGAAGCCCTCTTCCACCAGGTCGATCACGCGATTCGACAGATCCAGTTCGAGGCTCACGTCCGGCCATGCGCTCAGGTAGTCGGTCATCGCAGGGGCAAAGACTTCGACACCGTACGTCAGCGGCACCGTCACCTTCAGCACGCCGCGCGGCGCGGCTGCCATTGCCTCGGCTAGAGACTCCGCCTCCTTGACATCCGCCAGAATGCGCTTGCACTGCTCGTAATAGTGCCGGCCGATTTCGGTCAGGCTCTGACGACGCGTGGTGCGCGTCAGCAGGCGCGTCGCGAGCCGCGTTTCCAGCGAGCGGATGTGCTTGCCCACCATCGCCGACGAAATGTCAAATCGCTCGGCCGCCGCCGTGAGACTGCCCGCTTCGACCACGGCGACGAAGACTTCCATGCTGACGAATTTGTCCACCCGCTATTTCCTGTTCGTTTCGGTTGTAAGCGTTTGTCGTACCGCAGCCGCATTGCGTTTCGGTTGTAAGCGTTTGTCGTACCGTAGCCGCATTGTAGAGATATCGTGATACAAATAGCGGCGACGGCGAAGCGGGCAGCCGGCCGCCGTGCGTCGCTATGCCGATGTGCGTGGGGTCGCTCGCCATGCTCGCCTTGTCCTAATTCGAACAGACATCAGGAGTTTCGATGAAAAAAGCACTCGTAATGTTGGCCACCGCAGTCGCCATGAGCGGCGCGTTCGCACAAACTTCCGCGCCGGCTTCGGCGCCGATGGGCACCCCGGCTTCCGCACCCGCCGCAAAAGCCGGCCACGAGCGCAATGTCGAAGACCGCATCGCCTACCTGCACACCCAGTTGAAGATCACGCCGGCGCAGGAATCGCAATGGAACGCGTTCGCCGATGTCATGCGCAGCAATGGCCAGACGATGGGGCAGTTGTTCCAGCAGCGCAAGGCCGACACGAACCTGTCGGCGCTTGACGACATGAAGCAATACGCGACGATCGCGCAAGCGCATGCGGACGGCATGAAGAGGCTGGTCGATGCGTTTGACCCGCTGTACAACAGCTTCTCGCCGGAACAGAAGAAGCTGGCCGACGTAACGTTCCATCAGGGTGGCCCTGAGGGTGGCCGTCACCATG
This sequence comes from Paraburkholderia phytofirmans OLGA172, assembly GCF_001634365.1. Taxonomy (NCBI): domain Bacteria; kingdom Pseudomonadati; phylum Pseudomonadota; class Betaproteobacteria; order Burkholderiales; family Burkholderiaceae; genus Paraburkholderia; species Paraburkholderia phytofirmans. Next base: position 2,106,969 of record NZ_CP014578.1, on the reverse strand, counting down.
GCAAGGGCGGCGGTAAGAAGGCGCCGGCAAGCGAATGATGCGGCTGTGAAGCCGTAAGCGGTCAGCTGCACGGTTGATGACGCGCGGCGCGGATTTCTGCGCTGCGCGCCCGGTTCTTTTGCTTTTGGCGGCCGTGCTCGCCGCCTTCCCCGCCAATGGCAAAAGAAACCGATCTTCAGATGCATCTGGCATGATTGCGAGTACGTGGCGTCGAGACACCGGGTCCCGGCGCGGCTATCTATCTCTCTACACCCGCTCGCTTCATGACCGAACTCAAAAATCTCGACCTGAGTCAAGATGCCAACGCTCAGCGCGTCGTCAAAAACGAAACCGTGAGCGTTGAATTCGCCGCCGCCGAAGGCGAACTGATGAGCCTGGAAGGGCCGAACCGCTATGTCCGCGGCGACGCGCTGATCACCGGTTCGACCGGCGACCGCTGGGTCGTCTCGCGCGAACGCTTCGATGCGAAATATCTGCCGGAAGACACCGCCCTCGCGCATGGCGCACCGGGCGCTTATCGCAACCGTCCGGCCGTCGTGCTGGCCAAACAGATGAACGAAGCGTTTTCGCTAGCCCGTTCAGCAGGGGGCGGCGACGTGCTGCACGGCGCCGCCGGTGACTGGATCATGCAGTACGCCCCCGGCGACTACGGCGTGGTGCAGGCCGCACGCTTCGCGAAGGTCTATCGGCTTGCCGATTGAGTCGCTGCCTGTGACTCCCAGCCAATGAGTCGTGGCCGGCTGACCGCGGTAAGCCCAGCCGCATTCGGGCCCGCCATCTAGCCAATGGCCCGCGGGTCCTGAGTCAAGCGTTTTAAGCAAACTCGTCGCCGAGATCCACCGTCACATCGCGCGGCACCGCCTCGCCGTTCGCGTACTGTTCTTCGAGCGAGCCGATGCTCGCTTCTACAAACGCCCGCAGCACCGCGAAACTCCGGCCGCGCAGCCGCGCCGGCAACGCGCGATAACGCGCCAACGCGGTCGGCGCAATCACCACGGTCATCACGATGCGGCGCGCGGTCGCGCCAAAACGCATTGCAACCCAGTGAATGGCCAGCGTCGGCGTGCCGTCTTCGCCGGCACGCTGGATGAACTGTGTCTGCTCGGGAAACAGATCGCTGATGACGCGAGCCAATTCCTCGAACTCGGGATTCGCGCAGTCGTATTGGTAAGCTTCTTCCATGAGGTGTGCCGAAAGGATGTGCCTGAACGGTGTACCGAAGAGGTACACCGAAAGTTAGAGAATCACGGATGGCCTGAGTAACACGCGGCTCACAGGCGGCTCACAAGCGGCTCATGCGGCAACCGCCGGGCGACGGAACGTTCTGAACAGCAAGCCCGCGACAATCACCGCCCCCAGCGCATACACGCCGTCCACTGCGGCGAGCGGCACGAGTTGCGCCTGGAACAGCGCAGCCGGCACGTCGACCAGCGCATGCAACACAATCGCGAGCGGCAGGATGCCGCGCCAGCCCGCCCGCACGCCACGCCACATCAATACCGACAAGCCGATCTGGAACACCAGTGCGGCCACCCGTTCGAGCGCGAAAATGCCGGCCGTCTGCGGCGTCAGGCTTGCGAGGATCAAGTGGATGCGCATTACCGAGTCGGTCGGCAGATTGCTCAGGTAGCCGTCCAGTTCGCCGCGGTTCTCGAAGACGGCAAACAGGATCCATTGAATCTGCACCAGCACGCCGACCAGCCAGGCCTCAGCGCCGCCGTGACCGAGGCCATAGGTGAGCGCCGTGCCGTCACCCGTGCTCGCAGCGGACGCGGACTTCGCTGCCGCGCGCTTGAGCAGCAGGCGCATTCCGATGAAACGCCCCACTTCCTCGCAGATACCCGCGGCCAACGCGCCGTACACCACGAAGGCCAGCGGATTGGCCAGGAGGGTGGCGGTCGCTTCGTTCCGGTGCAGCACGTAGTCATTCAGCGCGCGCTCGATCACCATCGCGAACAGCGCGAACACGGCGATGCCGGTAATGGCGTCGCGGGGGTTGAGCGCGAGCGGCCGGCGCAGACGGCGGTAAATCAGGAACGGTAAAGCGGCGACCAGCAGCGTCGCGACGGCGAGGCTCGAGAGGGTAAGCGGTGCAACAACCATGAGTTTCCTTGCGATGACCGGCGCGCACCCGCTGCGCGCCGCAGCCCGAATGATCGCAGATCAGCGCGAAGTTGACGCACGGATGATCAATTCGCCTGGCAGGAGGCAGTCGCGCGCGGTGGTTTGCACCCCTTCGATGCGCTCATGGAGGAACTCGACCGCACGGTAGCCGATCTCGTAGGTCGGCTGGCGGATCGTAGTGACGCCGGTCAATTCGGCCCATTCGGGATCGTCGATCGACAGCAGCGCGACGCGCGCCTGCCAATCCACGCCATAGCGCGCTTTCAGATGGAGGGCGAGGCACAGCGCGACCGGCGCGTTGGCCGCGAACAAGGCGATGCGGCTGGGTTTGCCGATGGCGCGAACTGCGGCTGTAACGGTGGCGTTATCTGTGGCGTTATCTGTGGCGTTATCCGTGGCGTTATCCGTGGCGCTGCGTGCGGCGTTATCTGCCGCGCTGGACACGGCCCCGCCCGAACCGCCAACCGCATCAATTGCGCGATCCAGTTCAGCGAGGGCACGTTCGACCGCCGCCGGCTCCGCGAGGTTCAGCACCAGCGTATGCCCCCGCGCGCCACCCTTGTCGCCGTTTCCCTTGCCGCCCGTCCTGCTGCCTTCGCCCTTACCGCCAGGCCCGCCCTCACGTCCCTTACCGCCCTCGCCGCTCATCACCTCGCGAAACGCCGCCTCGCGCAGTTGCCGCGAGCTGATTTGCTCGAAGGGCTGCACGACAAACCAGATATCGTCGAAACCGTTGTCGAGCAGATGCCGCGTGCCAAGCTCAGCGGCCGCCCGGTTGTCCAGCCCAACCATGTCGGCGACCAGCCCTTCCACCGAACGGTCGACCAGCACCGCCGGAATCCCCCCGCCGCCCACCGGCCGCAGTGTTTCCTCGCGCACGCCGAGCGCGTTGACGATCACGCCTTCCACGCGATACGTGGTGAGCAGTTGCAGATAGCGCCGCTCCATTTCGACTTCGTTGGCCGCGTGGCAGATCAGCGGCATCAACCCGAGCGCGTGGCAAGCGGCTTCCACGCCTTGCAGCACTTCGACGGAATATGGGTTCGTCAGGTCGGCGAGCAGCATGCCGATCAGGCGATTGCGGCCACGCTTGAGGCCGCGCGCCATCTGGTTCGGCTGATAGTCGAGACGCTCGATGGCCGCCTCGATGCGCGCGCGCAATTCCGGCGACAGCACGCTCATCTCGCCATTCAGGTAGCGCGAGATGCTGGTCTTGCCCGTGCCGGCTTCGCGCGCGACGTCGGTGATCGTCGCGCGGCGTGCGGCGGCAGGCGGCGTCGTGCTCATTTCTTCAACACTTCGCGATTGACGATGTTGATCGCGAGCGTACCCTCGAGCGCGGCTACAAGGTTCTCCGCCGCATTGCGCGCCATCGCATGGCGCGTCTCGTGCGTCGCCGAACCGATATGCGGCAGCGCGACCACATTCGCCATTTTCAGCAGCGGCGAATCGGCCGGCAGCGGTTCGGTCTCGAACACGTCCAGACCCGCGCCGTGAATCGTGCCGTTTTGCAGTGCTTCGATCAGCGCCTGTTCATCGACCGTGGCGCCGCGCGATGCGTTGATCAGGATCGCGCTCTGCTTCATCGACTTGAGTTCGGCCGCGCCGATCATGTGCTTCGTCTCGGGCGTGAGCGGCACCTGCAGACAGACGAAGTCGGAGATGGCCAGCAGCTCCGCCAATTCGACGCGGCGCGCACCGTAAACCTGTTCTGCCTGCGCGTTCGCACTGCGGTTCGTATACAGCACCTTCATGTTGAAGCCCAGCGCCGCGCGCCGCGCGACCGCGCCGCCGATCCGTCCCAGTCCGACGATGCCAAGCGTCTTGCCCTGCACGTCGACCCCAAAATGCGCGGGTCCGATGCTGTGCTTCCACTCGCCCGCCTTCACCCACTCCGCGAGTTCGACCACTCGCCGCGCCGAAGTGAGGATTAGCGAGAACACCGTATCCGCCGTGGATTCGGTCAGCACGTCCGGCGTGTGCGCGAGCACGATGCCGCGGCGCGTGAGATCGGCGACATCGAACTGGTCGAAGCCCACCGAGATGGTCGACAGCGCCTTCAGCCGGCTCGCGCCTTCGAGCATCGCTGGCGTGATTTTCACGCTCGAACCGATACCGCCGTCCGCGTCTTTCAGCGCGGCAACAAACGCGTCGTGCTGCGCGGGGTCGACCTGCACGACTTCTGCACGCTGTTGCAGATACGCGAGCACGTCCTCGGGCAATGACTTCCAGGCGACGATCTTCTTCATCAACTTATTTTCCTTGCAACGGTGTAGCGAGCTTGGCGCCCTTGCTCAGCGGCTCTGCTTGTGGCTGCGGCTTGACGATCAGCGTCAGAATCACCGCGGCGACGAGGGCCACGCTCATGAACGCATAGGATGCCGCGGGCGAACCGGTCGCGCCATTCAGATAGCCGACCACGTACGAGCCGACGAACGATCCGAGCGCCCCCATGCTGTTGATCAGCGCCATCGCGCCGCCCGCAACGTTCTTCGGCAGCAGTTCCGGCACGATCGCGAAGAACGGCCCATACGGCGCATACATCGCACCGCCGGCGATCACCAGCAGCGCATACGAAATCCAGAAGTGCGTGGAGCCGATCGCGTACGACGCGGCGAACGCGATCGCGCCGACCAGCAGGAACGGCCACACGAACACTTTGCGGCGGTTGAGTTTATCCGATGCCCACGAAGCCGCCAGCATGGCGATCGTTGCGGCCAGATACGGCAGCGCCGAGAGCCAGCCGGTTTCGACCATGCCGAGCGTCGAACCATTCTTCAGGATCGACGGCAGCCACAGCACGAAACCATACACGCCGATGCTCCAGCAAAAATACTGCGCGCACAACTTGATGACCGCAGGCGTGCGGAACGCTTCGCTGTAGTTGCGCACCGGCTTGATCGCGGCCTGTTCGGCGCGCAAGGTTTCGGCGAGCTGGTCCTTTTGCTGCTGGGTGAGCCACGAGACCTGCTGCGGCTTGTCCTGCACGATGAACCACCAGCACACGGCCCAGAGAATCGCGGGCGCGCCTTCGGCGATGAACATGTGACGCCAGCCGAACGAATGCACCAGATAGCCGGATACCACCGACATCCACAGCACCGTCACGGGATTGCCGAGAATCAGGAAGGTGTTGGCCCGCGAGCGCTCGCTCTTCGTGAACCAGTTGCTGATAAAAATCAGCATCGCCGGCATCACCGCGGCTTCGACGACGCCGAGCACGAAGCGGATCACCATCAGCGAGGGAATATTGCTGACCATGCCGGTCAGCGCCGCGCAACCGCCCCACAGGATCAGGCTCCAGAACACGAGCTTTTTCACGCTGCGGCGTTCCGCGTAAATCGCGCCAGGAATCTGGAAGAAGAAATAGCCGAGAAAGAACAATGCGCCGATCAACGACGACAGCCCCTTGCTGATGCCGAGATCCTGATTGATGCCGGCAGCCGATGCGAAACCGAAGTTCGCACGGTCGAGATAAGCGAGGCTGTACGTGATGAATACGATCGGCATGATCGTCCACCAGCGGCGAATGGCAAGCGATGAGGTCATGTGAGTCTCCTTTGTCGACCAGAGTTAGCGCTTTAGCTGTCGACCAGAGTTAGCGCTTTAACGCTTACTCTGGTCCCATGCAAAGCTCTTACTCTGGTCCCATGCAGTTGCGGTCGACCAGAGTTGGTGCAAAGTACTTACTCTGGTCTCATGCAAGATAGTTGCTAACGGCTTCCCGAAGCAAAGATGGGCGGTCATGGGGCGCTGTTCGAGCGCTCTTGCTGTTATCGAACTAGCTAATGCTGAATGGCTGAATGCTTTGAATGCTTTGAATGCTTTGAATGCGTTGAATGCGGCCCCCTGAGCGTGGTTCGCCCGCGCTCAAGCCGCGGTTGCATCGTGCGGCACATCGGCGAGCTCGAGCGCGTCGAGTTCGGCGCGGCTCGGCAGGCCTTCCGAATCGCCGATTACCTGGATCGCCAGTGCGCCGATGCGGTTGCCGCGCGCAACCGCTTGCGGCAGTGTCCTGCCTTCGAGCAGCGCGCTGACCACGCCGACGGCGAAGCCATCGCCCGCGCCGACCGTGTCCACCACCTTCACGACCGGCCGGCCGGCGATCACGGCGGCATCGTCGGCGGTGCGGAAGTACGCGCCTTCTGCGCCGAGTTTGATAATCACGCCGCGCGCGCCGTGGTCGAGATAAAACTTTGCAATGTCGTCCGGCTGCGTATAACCAGTCAGAATCTCGCCTTCGCCGATGCCGGGCAGCACCCAGTCGGCCAGTGCGGCGAGCGCATTCAGCCCTTCGACCATCGCGGCGCGCGAGGGCCACAGCGTCGGGCGCAGATTCGGGTCGAACGAAATGGTCTTGCCGGCGGCACGCATTTCACGCGCCAGATGGAACGCGAGTTCGCGCGAGCTGGCTGAGATCGCCGGGGCCACGCCTGTCAGATGCAAGTGACGCGCGGGCAGCACGTAATCGGCCGCGTAGTCGGCCAACGACAGGTGGCTCGCCGCCGACCCTTTGCGGAAATACTCGATAGCCGGATCGCTGCCGTCGTCATTCTTCGACTTCAACTGGAAACCGGTCGGGTAGCGCTCGTCGGTGGTAACGCAGCGCTGGTCGATGCCTTCTTTCGCCAGCGTGTCGCGCACGTACTGGCCGAACGAATCGTTGCCGACCCGGCTCATCCAACCCACCTTGAAACCTAATCGCGACAGACCGATCGCCACGTTCAGATCGGCACCCGCGACGCGCTTGGTGAATTGCCCGACACCGGCGAGCGCGCCGGTGTCGGCGGCCACGAACATGGCCATCGCTTCGCCGTAGGTGATGACGTCGAGTGCTGCGGTTGTGTTGCTCATGCTTCGCTCCTGCGTACTTTTTTAAGGCCTACGCGCCGTTTACGCGGCGGCCAGCCAAGCGACGTAATGCGCCGCGTCCGCGTCGATCCGGCTCGCATCGAACGGAAATTCGATGCCGCGCGGCACGTGGCGCGGCAGCTTGTCGAGCACCGCGGCGAACTGCGTGTCGTCGGCGGCCGGCGCGGCGGGAAAGCGTCGTGCGCCCTCGCCCACCGCCGTCTTGCAATGGATGTATTCGACGTGTGCAGCCAACGGCCCAGCGGCATCGAGCGGCGCGACATCGCACCATGCCCAGTTGCCGATGTCGAAAGTCATGCCGAGAACGTCGGCGTGGCCTTCGCGCTTCAACGCATCGAACAGGCCAGTGAATTGCGCAAGCGAGCCGCCTTCGGCCAATTGGCCGTTTTCGACGACGAGCCGCACGTTCGCGCCGCGCAGATGGTCGGCAATCGCCGCGCCATCGGCCTCGGAAGCGAATCCGCCGAGTTGCAGCTTCACGAAGCGCGCGCCGAACGCCGTCGCTTCGTCGAGCGCGAGACGCAGCGCATCGGCGTCGACGTGTCCGTCGGACGTATACAGCGAAGCGGGGGTCGAATACACCGACCACAAGCCCAGTTCTGCGATCGATTTGCCAAGCGCGCTCAAAGCCTGCGGCGCCGCATCGGCTTCGTCCACGAACAGTTCGCGGCGCACTTCGAACGCCGCCGCACCGGCCCGTTTGCTCGCGCCGGCCCACTTCAGATGGCCGCCCTTGCGGACCGCGTCCATCCCGAAAGCACTTGCGACGATCACCACGTCCACTGCGTCAGTCATGTGGAATTTACTCAAATCTGTCTCAGGATCGGCATTTGGAACCGGTTCCAAACACGTTTCGAAAAAAAGCGCCGAGGCGCTTGCGATGCCCGAATAGTGCGCCGAGCGCGGCGTCATGCACCATAGTGGAAATCCCCAGGAAACCTCGATCAGGTTCCATCCACAAGGCACAGCGCGAGGAACTGCTCAACCACCCGCGACGGCGCACTCGCGTGAGGCACCAGAATCGACAGCCGCCGCGTCAGCGCCTCAGGGCCAAGCGAGCACCGGCACAGCGCGCCGTCCTCATGCCGCATCGACATCGCCGAGACGAAACCGATGCCCATGCCCGCCCGCACCGCCTCCTTGACGCCTTCGACCCCGGCAATCTCCAGCGCCACGCGCATCGGCACGCCCGCCCGGGCAAAGGCCCGCTCGACGATCTGCCGCACGCCCGACCCGGCTTCGCGCAACACCAGTGGATGCGGGCCGAAGGCTGTCAGCTCCACGCGCTCGCCGTTGATGCCCTGCCCGTTCTCCCTGCCCGCACCGACCGCCTGCGCCAGCGGATGCGTGCGCGGCATGATCGCGACGATCTCGTCCTCGCGCCACGCATGCACCGCGGTGTCCGGCGGCAGATCCGCGCCGACCGGGCCTTCGATCATCGCGATATCCACCGAGCCTAGCGCGCCGACGATTTCCGTGGTGTTGCCATCGGCGGTATGCAGTGTCACCTCGGGATAGCGGCGATGAAAGTCGGCAATCAGGTACGGCAGCAGATAGCTCGCCGGCGTGGTGCTTGCGCCGATGCGCAAGGTGCCCTGCTCGAGGCCGCGCAACGCGTCGCGATACGCATGCGCCTGCCGCCACGTATCGCGAAGCCGGGTGGCATAGCTGGCGAGCTGCTCGCCGGCGGGCGTGAGCCGCACGCCGCGCCCGTCGCGCAGGTACAGCGGCTCGCCGAACTCGTCCTGCAACTGCCGCAATTGTCCGGACACGGCCGGCTGCGATAAATGCAGCGCCACAGCCGCCCGGCTGATGTTGCGATGTTCGGCAACGGCGGCAAACGTTATAAGTTGGTCCGGGGTCATGGCGCTCAAAGTATCCGTACAACCGATACTTTACATTCTAAATCACGATTTTTCATATCGATATATCTAATTTAGGATTCGGGCTATCGAATTCAGACAGCTATAGGAAGGCACTACGCCATGTCCACCGCTCATCTCACCGCTTCTGCCGCACCCGCCGGGTCTTCATCCACCCGCGGCCAGCTCAACGGCATTCTCTTCGTTGCACTGTTTGCCGCTGCCGTGACCCGCATCGCGGCGATCCCGGCCATCGCCGGCCTGGGTTTGAGCCCGCTGATCGTCGGCATCTTGGCGGGCGCCATTTACGGCAACGCGCTGCGCGACGGCATGCCCGAAAGCTGGGCAGCCGGCGTCAACTTCTCGGCGCGCAAGCTTTTGCGCATCGCCGTGGCATTTTTCGGGTTGCGCGTCAGCCTGCAGGAAATCGCTCAGGTCGGCTTGCCCGGTCTCGCCGAATCGGTGCTGATTGTCGTCAGCACGCTGGTGATCGGCACGTGGGCCGGGATGAAGATCATGAAGCTCGATCGCGACACGGCGCTCCTCACTGCCGCAGGCAGCGCGATCTGCGGTGCGGCTGCCGTGCTCGCATTCGAGTCGACGCTGCAATCGAAGCCGCACAAGAGCGCCATGGCAGTGGGCAGCGTGGTGCTGTTCGGCACGCTCTCGATGTTCCTCTACCCGGTGCTGTTCAAGGCGGGCTGGCTGCATCTCGACACGGTTGGCGCGGGCCTGTTCTTCGGCGGCACGATTCATGAAGTGGCGCAGGTGGTCGGCGCGGCCAGCAACGTGAGCCCGGAAGCGACCCACATCGCGACCATCGTCAAGATGACCCGCGTGATGCTGCTGGTGCCGGTGCTGCTGGTCGTCGGCATCTGGGTGAACCGCTCGGCACGCAGCGCTGCCGCTACGTCTGAAGACGGCAAGCAACACGCTCCGCGCAAGCTGGCGATTCCCTGGTTCGCGCTCGGCTTCCTTGCCTTCGTCGTGATCAACTCGCTGCACGTCCTGCCGGAAAGCGCGACCAGCACGCTGAACATGCTCGACACCTTCGCGCTCACCATGGCCATGACCGCGCTCGGTATCGAAACCCGCATTGCGCAGATCCGTCAGGCCGGCCCCCGCGCATTGACCACCGGCTTCATCCTGTATGTGTGGTTGATCGCCGGCGGACTGGGTATCACGTGGACCGTCCAGCATCTGTTCGGCTAAACCGCCCTCGCCTCCTGACCAACCCCGCCGCGTGCGGGGTTTTGTGCGTTCAGGAGAACCATCCGGTACGCACGCGCGGCATACTGGCTGCTGACGTTGTCCGTTCAGGCAACCCCGTTCACGCCAACCCGTTCATGGAACCAGAATGAGGACCGATCGATGAGCCTGGAACTTTACTATTGGGACGGCCTGCAAGGCCGCGGCGAATTCGTGCGGCTGGCCCTGGAAGAAGCCGGCGCGGACTACGTGGAAGTAGCGCGCGGCGAGCCGGCGGACGGCTTGGGTACGAAGGCGATGATGGCGGTGATGAAGAGCAGGGACGAGCCCTATCCACCGTTCGCGCCGCCGTTTCTGAAGGACGGCGATCTGGTGATCGCGCAGACCGCCAACATCCTGTTCTATCTCGGCCCGAAGCTCAATCTCGCGCCATCGGTTGAAAATCTGCGCTACGTCGCCAACGCGCTGCAACTGACGATCGCCGATATGGTGACCGAAGCGCACGACACGCATCACCCGCTCGCCAGTGCGCTGTATTACGAAGACCAGAAAGACGCCGCCAAAGTGCGCGCGCACGAGTTCATCGACAACCGGATTCCGAAGTTCATGAAGTACTTCGAGCGCGTGCTGAAACAGAATCCGACCGGCGACACCTTCATGGTGGGCGACGCGCTCACTTACGTCGACTTGTCGATGTTCCAGCTGATCGACGGTCTGCTGTATGCGTTTCCGCGCGCGCTCAAGCGCTTCGGCGAACACTATCCGCGGCTCGCGGCGTTGCACGACGCGGTGATGGAGCGGCCGAACATCGCCGCTTATCTTCAGTCCGACCGGCGTATCGCGCATAACGAGGCCTGCATCTTCCGGCACTATCCGGAACTCGATAAGGCGGCGACTTGAGCCACGCCGCCCGCCTTCGCGAACCCTGCGCGTCGCGCCCGCTTCCGCCAGCGGGCGCGATGCTGTTACCGTACGCGCATTCCATCCACCCATCACGCCCTCTCCTGCCGACGTGCTTTCATTCCTGCTGAAGCTGCGCACCCGCGCCCAAACGCTGTTCCGTCTGTCCGACGCCCATACGATGCTGGTCTGGTCGGTGGTGGTCGGCGTCGCGGGCGCGTTCGCGACGATTGCCTTTCGCGAAGGCATTGCGTTGTTGCAACTGGCGGTTGTCGGCAAATCCGGCAGTTTCGTCGAAATGGCGCGCGGCTTGCCGTGGACGGTGCGTGTGTGGCTGCCCGCCGCGGGCGGCCTGATCGCCGGCTTCTTTCTGCTGATCGCGCAGCGTCACGTCGACAAGTGCAATCACATCGACTACATGGAAGCCGTCGCCATCGGCGACGGCGTGGTGCCCGTCAAGCTGAGCTTCTGGCGCAGCGTGTCGTCGCTATTCACGATTTCGAGCGGCGGCTCGATCGGCCGCGAAGGGCCGATGGTGCAACTGGCGGCGCTGGCCGCGTCGCTGATCGGCCGCTGGGTGCATTTCGACCCGCCGCGTCTGCGCCTGCTCGTAGCCTGCGGCGCGGCAGCCGGGATTACCTCTGCATACAGTGCGCCGATTGCGGGCGCGTTTTTCGTCACGGAAATCGTGCTCGGCTCGATCGTGATGGAAAGCTTTGGCCCCGTGGTGGTCTCGGCGGTGGTCGCCAACATCACGATGCGCGAGTTCACCCGCTACAAACCGCCGTACGAAATGCCCGTGTTTCCGCCGGTGGCAGGTGCCGAAGTCCTGTTGTTCGTTGGGCTTGGGTTGCTGTGCGGTGCGGCCGCGCCACAGTTTCTGCGGCTGATGGACTTCTCGAAAGCGAACTTTCGCAAGCTGCCCGTGCCGCTACCTATCCGGCTGGCGCTGGGCGGTCTGATCGTGGGCATTCTTTCCGTGTGGACGCCCGAGGTGTGGGGCAACGGCTACAGCGTGGTCAATTCCATTTTGCATTCGCCGTGGACGTGGACCGCGCTCGTCCTCGTGCTGGTGTTCAAGATCGTCGCGACGTCGGCGACGGTGGGGTCAGGCGCGATCGGCGGGGTGTTCACGCCGACGCTCTTCGTCGGGGCGGGGGTGGGCTCGCTGTTCGGCCTCGGCATGCACGCGTTGTGGCCGCACGGCACCTCGGCGCCGTTCGCTTATGCGATGGTCGGCATGGGCGCGTTTCTGGCCGGTGCCACCCAGGCGCCGCTAATGGCGATCCTGATGATCTTCGAAATGACGCTCAGCTATCAGGTGGTGCTGCCGCTGATGCTGTCGTGCGTGGTCGCCTATTTCGTATCGCGCGCAATCGGCAAGACGTCGATGTACGAAATCACGCTGCGCCGCAATCAGGAGGAACAGGAGCGCACCCGTCTGCGCGCGACGCAGATGCGCGAGCTGATCCGTCCCGCCGAAACCGTCGTGCCGCCGAACGCAACCGTGCAGGACATGACGCGCGTGTTCCTCGAATATCCGGTGAAGTATCTGTACGTCGCCAACGAGTCCGGCGCGTTTCTCGGTGTGGTCGCGCTCAAGGACATCACCTCCGATCTGCTCGACAAGCGCGACACCGCCGCGAAAACCGCCGCGGATTATCTGCAGCCGCATTTCGATGTGCTCACGCCGGACATGCCGCTTGGCGTTGCGTTGCAGCACTTCATGGCGTTTCAGGGCGAGCGCCTGCCGGTAGTCGAAAGCGCGGCGGATCCGAAGCTTGCGGGCGTCGTCTACAAGACGTCGCTGCTCGATGCGTATTTCCGCATGAATCCGACGCGCTAGGCTGGGCTTCGGGTATTCGGGTATTCGGGTATTCGGGTATTCGGGTATTCGGGTATTCGGGTATTCGGGTATTCGGTCAAGTGTTCTGGGTGAACGATTTTGAAGTTGGCGCATTTTTAGTAGGAATCCAACTCCAACACTGCCCGATGAAATGCACCCATCAAACTGAGCGAAGCAGAGAGGCATGCCATTGGCATCACTTCGTCACCTGGGCGAATCAAACCATCGACAACGAAGTTTGAAACATGCTCAGCGCATACGTACGAAATTTCAAACCAAATTCATCTGAACATTGAAGCTGGGATTTAGTAGAGTATGCAAAGGGTATTGGTGTCGTCTGCCAATACCCTTCCCAGCCCTCCCTCCTGGCAGGGGAGGAACGATCCTGAGTGCTTTGTTATAAGGATTGCGTATGCGAAGAATTCTAGTGGCAGGTTTCGGGCCATTCGGTGGCGAACGCCCAACCTTCATTTTAGATTAATCCACCAGATGGGTATTTTCATGAAAAGCATAAAAAATACGAAACGATATATCTGCGGCCTGGCCACCTCGATCATCAGCATATGCATGGTTCCATTTCCTGCTTATGCGGACAATTATCAAACCAGCGTCAATTGCACTTATAGCCATACCCTGGGTGATGACGCCATTTTGATGTTCGGAATGCCGGGTCACGCAATGTGGCATGATTTTTTTGGCAATACCGGAACAGATGCGTCATCAACTTATACCAGCCTGCAAAAATCGCCAACCACCACCTGTACCGATCTGGCTGATTCATCGGCTTACTGGGCACCTTCACTGAGATTACCCGATGATACGGTAGTGCGCCCCGCATATCAGAAAACATATTATCAAACTGTAAACAGCACTGAAAACCCGTTAACCCAATTTCCACCAGGCTTGCAGCTTCTGGCCGGAGATCATAAAGGCACTTCGCCGAACCCTTATATTAATTTCCTGTGCAATGATGGCAAAGGTTATAGCCATAACGCAGAGCGAACTTGTTTACCGCCTTCGACCAGTGAACCAATACAACTCGACATTGCCGTTCAGTTTCCCAACTGCTAGGATGGTAAGACTATCGCTGCAAAACCGTCAGGCGTGACTCATAAACCCAATGCAGTTTATGCTGATGCCAGCGGAGCCTGTCCGGCTGATTATCCCAAACACATTCCCACGGTTAACATGAATGTCGCCTACTTATTCCCCGGCGTAGCTTCTCTGGATCTTGGTAAAGTTCAATTATCATTGGATCCCATCATGAACGGCGACCAGCGTATCGATCAATGGGGAAGTATTTATACAGCGCATGGTGATTTCATCAATGGCTGGACACCAGATGCGGCGAAGTTTATGACCGAACGCTGCATGAACAATAACTACGATTGCACAAGCTATATGCCTTATAGCTATGTCAACCCCATTGCCGATACCTATGTAAGCAACAAAGATGATAGCGACCGGAATTTTGGAGGAAGTGGTCAATTGTTAGTCCAGGGAGATACCTCTAACGCCAGTGAGAGCGGCAATCCCGAAAAAATAACTTTATTAAAATATAAAATTCCACCCCTGCCAACGTCTTATTCCGAAGAAGAAAGCGCTATTTTTAAATATAAAGTTCATCTCTACGGCGGAAGAAGTACGTCAAGTGGAGCGCAGACGATTTATATTTACCCAACGTCAACGGAATGGGATGAAAACAGTGTAACGTGGAACAATCATCCTGATTGTAATTATAAATCCTATGCGAGCCTGTACCTGGATGAAAAAAATCAGTATCGCGACATCGACGTAACCAATCTGGTTAAACAGGCTCAACAGGCAGGGCAGCAGCAAATTGCATTTTGCATCAGTGGCGACACCAAAAAGAACGGAGATTCCTACACATTTTACTCAAAAGAGACGAATTACTCGCCACAGCTGATTATCGTTGGCGTGCAGCCTCAATAACCTGATTTTTTAATCCATGCAATCGAGCCAGAAGTGCCAGCGGCAACGCTGGTGCTTCTGGAATATTAAAGACTTGCTTGATTTTAAGTATTTCAGAAAAACGATTTCGAAGTCGGTGCGTTTAAGTGGGAATCCAACTCAAACACTACCCGACGAAATCCGTCATCAAGCTGCGTGAAGCAGAGCAGCATGCCATTCGCGTCACTTCGTCACCGGGACGAAGGAAACCATCGACGACGAAGTACGCAACCTGCCCGGCGCATACGCCACAAAATTTCAAATCAAATTCACCTGACCACTCATTCGGATTCGGGCCTTCGGCCACTGTGCCGCTTGACCGCTGAACCGTTCATCGAGCCCGCGCTGGACGGTGCGGCGCCGCCTTCCCAGCCCGTGCAAAGCACAGCAGATTCTCTACAATGGGGAAACCGCTGCCGCGCTTGCGAGCAGCGCGCGTTACGCCAAGACGGGCGCACCGAGATGCCCGCCCTTCGATCGGAGCGAAGATGAGCGAACCGTCCCTCGATGCCGTACGCCGCGACCAGGCGGGCTGGATTTTTCTGCATATCGAAGGCGAACCGTACGATCGCGGCGAACAGCATGGCCAGTTGCTCGCCACTGAAATCCAGAACGCGATCCGCACCGCCCGCTATCTTGCGAAATGGGACACCGGCGAAGACTTCGATACCTTCGTCGATGCCGCCGTATCCCAGTTCGCCAACAAACTCGACACTGAATTCACCGACGAAATCCAGGGCATCGCCGACGGCGCGAAGCTGCCGTTCGCCGAAGTGCTGGCCTGGAACGGTTACATGGATCTGCTGCAAAGCTGGTGGCCGAGCCACGCAGCGGCCCAGCAGCCGCAGCTCGGCCTGAAACCGTGGCGCGGGCGCCGCGGCCATCACTGCAGCGCGTTCATCGCCACCGGCAGTGCCACCCGCGACGGCCGCATCGTCATGGCGCACAACTCGTGGGACCGCTACGCCGCGGGCGATGCGTTCAACGTCGTGTTCGACATCGTGCCGGATCGCGGCAACCGCATCCTGATGCAGGGCTTGCCGGGCTGCATTTCCAGCCTCACCGATTTCTGGGTCACCGAAGCCGGCCTGATGGTCACTGAAACCACCATCTCCAACTTTGCCGGCTACAACGCCGCGGGTGCGCCGGAGTTCTATCGCTCGCGGCGCGCGTCGCAGTACGCCAACAACATCGGCGAATGGTGCGAGATGTTCGCGGTCGCCAACAACGGCGGCTACGCGAACAGCTGGCTGCTCGGCGACACCAAGACCGGCGAGATCGCGCGCTACGAACTCGGGCTGCATTATTCCGGTTTCGAGAGTACGAAAAACGGCTTCTACAGCGGTTACAACACCGCGACCGATCTGAAGATACGCAACCAGGAATGCATCGGCGAAGGCGAAGACTATACGGACGTGCGCAAGAACGGCGCGCGCCGCTTGCGCTTCATGCAGCTCGAAGAAATGCATCACGGCAAGATCGACGTCGAACTCGCCAAAGAGATGATCGCCGACCATCACGACGTCTATCTCGACCGCAACGACAACCCATGCTCGCGCACGATCTGCGGACATCTGGAACTGGACGACGCGCGCTTCGGCGGTTCCGATCAAGGGCCGTTCAATCCCTGGGGCGCCAACGACGGCAAAGTGGTCGACAGTGACATGGCGCGCACCATGGCGTTCACCGCGCGCTGGGGACACCCGTGCGGCCGGCCGTTCGACGCCCAGGCGTTCATGAAGCGCCATCCGCAGTGGAACTGGCTCAACGGTTATATGCGCGACCGGCCGTCGTGGCCGTGGACGCGGTTCGAGGTGCTGCGCTAGACGAGGTGTTTATTGCAACGCAACATAAATGGTGCACGAGCGTTCGCGACTGCGTTGCCTTTTTCCTGCCATCATGTGAAATCTACAATGAGGTTTTGTCTTTTTTACGCGCGCGCCGCAGCGGTTTGACATCTAAGATGGTAGATGCACGCCGCGCGCATATGGCAACGCCGCGTGTAGGTTGCGCCCTCCTTTCGACGCGGGGACGGTGCAGCGCTTGCTTACCTGTTAGCGCCGCATGAGCTGAGGAGGTCGGGTGATGAAAACCTCGACACTGTTGACCATGGTGACGCTGTCAGCCTCGTGTTTTGCCGCGCCGGTTCATACCGCAACGGACAGCACTACCGCCAATAGCCTTGCCGAACGCGCCAACGCCGCACCCGTCGCCCCTGCGGCGCCGGACGTCGCTGCCACGGACGACAATCGTCCGCAACAATGGCAATACATTGCGCTACCCAAGTCGCGGCATCTGGAGCGAAGCTTCACGGGCCAGAACGAACACCTGCAAACCTGAAAACAGCCCTTGGGGAGCGCTTGCATGACCGCATCGGCTATTCCTGGCGAATCGATTGATCTGCAGATCGCCGACGTTCTGCGCGAAGTCAGTTTCCCGACTTATAAAGATGCACTAGTCGACGCGGCGCGCGAAGCCGGCGCGAGCAACGAAGTATTGTCGATGCTCGACGGCTTGCCGGAGCAGGATTACGCCGACGTGACGTCGGTCACGCGCCTGATCGGCGGCAATTACGGGCCGGGTCTGGGCGCATGAGCGGAAAGCGGGTCTTTACGCTGGGCTCGCTCTCTGAGGTCCGTGCTTCCTGCACGTAATAAGCTGGGCTCGCTCTCTCAGGTCCGTGCATCCTGCACGTAATAAATATCCCATTCGCTTTCGGCGGTTTTAACGACACCATCGCGTCGGCAAAAGCGATTCGAAGGCGCGCTTGAAGCGCGAGGCGCCTGCGTGCCGCACGCCCGTCAAAGCGGCGACGCCACCACGCTTCGCGCGCGCGAAGTCCGGGGCTTCAGCCGCGTCACGTCACCCGGCAATGCAGACACCGGCAGATCATCGGGATACGCCGGCGAGCCGGCGACGGCACGCCGCGGCATCGTGGCGCGCGGATCGCGCGCGTGCTCATCGGTCTGCTGGAAATGCGCAACCAGGTGGTCGATAAAGGTGCGCACTTTCGCCGGCAAATGAAGGCGGCTTGGATAAGCAATCGTGATTTCGATTCGCGGCAGACGGTAGTCGCCGAGCAACGGCACAAGGCGCCCGGACGCCAGATCCCGCCCGATCAGATAGCTCGGCAAAATCGCCACGCCCATACCCAGCAGGGCGAACTGCCGCAACATCTCGGTGTTGTTCGCCGCAATCGCGTTGGTGGGCCTTACCCGCACTTCGCCGTCCGGTCCGGTGAATACCTTCTCGTCGCCACCTTGCTCAGCAGGCCGGCTCAGACACGGATGCGCCAGCAAATCTTCGGGGCGGACCGGGGTGCCGTGCTGCGCAAGATAAGCGGGTGTCGCGCAGACTGTCATATAACCGGTGGTCAGACGCCGCGTGACGATGCTCGCGCTGCGCATCTGCCGCGCGACCATGATCCCCACATCGAACCCCTCTTCCACCAGATCGACGTGGCGGTCCGCCAGCGTGACGTCGGGCATCACATCCGGATAGCGCGCCGCGTACGACTGCACCACCGGCGCGAGGCTATGCAGGCCGAACACCACCGGCGCGACGATGCGCAACGTTCCAACCGGTTCGTGATTGCGCGCCACCACCATCTGCTCGACGCCTTCAAGGTCGTCGAGAATGTGGCGCACGCGTTCCAGATAGGTTGTGCCGGATTCGGTGAGAGAAAGACGGCGCGTGGTGCGATTGAGCAGCCGCGTGCCGAGACGCGCTTCCAGATCCGCGACGTGACGCGTGACGACGGCAGTGGAAAGATCCAGCGCGCCAGCCGCGCCGACGAAACTGCCAAGGTCGGCCACCTTGACGAATACGCGCATCGACTGCAATTGATTCATGGGACGACTCCTGCCTCGGTAAAGCCGGGCCGGCGCAACGCTGCCGCCTGTGTCGACCCGCACGACAAGGCGCGCGCGGATTTGCCCAACGATTCGATTGTATCGACCCGATCATGTCCCAACCCTGACCTGAACATGACAATCCGGACAGGTTCCTGAGGCGCTCGCGACACTATTGCGAGGCTTATTGCGGATATTTAACTAGGTATAAACCCTTATACGCTGGTAACATAGCGCCCGAAAGGAAATTAATCGCCATGCCACATCGTTTTCAGCTTTTCGAAAAAATCGCATTTTCACTGGTTTGCTGGTCCGCCGCGGCCTGTTCGGCCTTCATCGCTTACGAGCGGTGCCCGGACATCAAGGTCGTCCTGCACGTCGGTGAGGAAGCCCTGCGCGCCAGTGGGCAGTATTCTTTCGTCTGCGCCACGCCGGTTGCAGACACCTGCGCGCAGTTGCCGGCGAGCTGATTCGCCGGCATTCGCCACACTATCTGATCGATTACGCGTCGCGCCCAAACACCACGCGCGCGAAAAATCCCGCCAGCACCGTTTCAGCCATCTCGGCCGGCACGTTCTGCGGGTCGACCGTGTAGAAGAACTGCACGCCGTCGCACAAACCCATCAAGCCCATCGCCAACGTCTCCGCCGGCAGCAGCAGCGGCGTGCCGACCCGCGTCGAAAATTCGCGGATGTACGCGCTCAACTGTTCGAGCTTCTCGTGCATGAACGCGTTAAAGCGTATCCGGAAGCGGCCGTCACGCACGGCAAGCAGCTTTGCCTCGACCCACAGCAGGAAGCACTTGTTCTCGCGATGCAAGCTGCTGTAATAGCGCAGCACGCGCTCTTCCATCTCTTCGCGCGACGCCGCGTTTTCGAAGATGGCCCGCAACCCCGCCTGCATGGTCTCGTGGTCGCGACGCAGTAGCTCGAGGAACAACTCGTTCTTGCTGCGGAAGTTCGAATAGAACGCGCCGCGTGTATAACCCGCCGCCCCGGCGATGTCTTCGACACTCGCGGCGACAAAGCCTTTCTTCATAAAAATCGCTTGCCCAGCGTCAAGCAGACGCTGGCGCGTCTGGTCCTTGCTCTGCTCGCGTGTAAGTCGTTGCCGTTTCATGGGCGCAAGTCTAGCACCGAAAAGAATTCCAATTCACGCCGACATTCAGATACATGTGTGTATTAGAATTCATCTATTCATCCGAAGTCGGATGCGTATGCCAATTGCATGTTTCGGCCCACGCGTCCTCGCTGGCGGGCCGCTGCGGCTTGCCGTGTTCGTTCGCTGTCTCCAGTTGGGGTAATTGTGAAGCGTCCCGGTCCTCCCGCATCGTCTGCGATGCGCCAGCAGTTTCATCGGCATGCCCATTCCGCACGCTTGCGCCGCGCAGCATTCGCCCTCGCTTTCGCCAGCATCGTCACGCTCGCCGCGTGCTCGAAGCAAGAAGCGGCTGCGCCCGCGCCGCGTCCGGTGGTCGCCGTCGCCGTGCATACGGACGGCAGCGCGACGGTTGCGGCAGCGTTGCCTGGCGAAGTGCAGGCGCGCTATTCCACGCCGCTATCGTTTCGCGTCGGCGGAAAAATCATCGAACGGCGTGTACGTTTGGGCGACGTAGTAAAGTACGGGCAGATCGTCGCCCGGCTCGATCCGGCAGATGCGCAGAAGAATGCCGCCAGCGCGCAGGCTCAACTGGAAGCCGCGCAACACAGTCTCGTGTATGCGAAGCAGCAACTCGAGCGCGACCAGGCCCAGGCGAAAGAAAACCTGATCGCGCCCGCACAGCTCGAACAGACCACCAATGCGTACGCGTCAGCCGCCGCGCAGCGCGACCAGGCCGCGCAACAGGCGGCGTTGTCGAAAGACCAGTTGCAGTACACCACGCTCATTGCCGATCACGCCGGTGTGATCACCGCCGAGCAGGCCGACACCGGCCAGAATGTGTCAGCAGGCCAGGCCGTCTACAACCTCGCATGGAGCGGCGATATCGACGTGGTCTGCGACGTGCCGGAAAGCGCGCTAGCCGCGCTCTCGATCGGGCAGACCGCGAAGGTCTCGTTGGCCGCGCTGCCGGGCCGCAGCTTTACCGCGCGCGTGCGCGAACTGTCGCCCGCCGCCGATCCGCAAAGCCGCACGTACCGCGCCAAGCTCACGCTCGACAATCCCGGCCCGGATGTGCGCCTCGGCATGACCGCCGACATCGCGCTCTCCGCACCTTCGCCCTCGGACTCGGCTGCGAACTCGTCTGCGAACTCGGCTGCGAACCCAGCTGCCAACTCCGCTGCCAACCCCACTGCGAGCCAGAGCAGTTCCTTCACGGTGCCTGCCACCGCCCTGTTCCACGACGGCACGCAGCCGGCCGTGTGGGTCGTGCGTCCCGCGGATAACGCGCCGGGCGTCGGCACGCCGGGCGTCGGCACGCTGGAACTGCGCCGCGTGACGGTCACCCGCTACAACGAGCGCACGATCGTGATCGGCCTGGGGCTCAAGGACGGTGACCGCGTCGTACTGCAAGGCGTGCATACCGTGACCGCCGGCGAAAAAGTCCACGTGATCCCGCCGCTGCATCCCGAGGACTTCGCTTCATGAGCACCACGCATGAAGAAGGACGCTTCAACCTGTCCGCATGGGCGCTGCGCCATCAGGCGTTAGTGGTTTTCCTGATCGCGCTCGCGACCGCGTTCGGTATCCTTGCCTATACCCGTCTCGCCCAATCGGAAGACCCGCCCTTCACATTCCGCGTCATGGTGATCCGCACCTTCTGGCCCGGCGCGACCGCGCGCCAGGTGCAGGAACAGGTCACCGACCGCATCGGGCGGAAATTGCAGGAAACACCCACCATCGATTTCGTGCGCAGTTACTCGCGCCCCGGCGAATCGCTGATGTTCTTCTCGATGAAAGACTCGGCGCCGGTCAAGGACGTGCCCGAAACCTGGTATCAGGTGCGCAAGAAGGTCGGCGATATCGCGGCGACCCTGCCGCCAGGCATTCAAGGCCCGTTCTTCAACGACGAATTCGGCGACGTCTACACCAACATCTACACGCTTGAAGGCGACGGCTTTTCCGCCGCGCAACTGCACGACTATGCGGACCAGTTGCGCACGGTGCTGCTGCGCGTGCCGGGCGTCGGCAAGGTCGATTATTTCGGCGATCCGGATCAGCACATCTACATCGAGATCGCCAACACGCAACTCACACGCCTCGGCATCTCGCCGCAGCAACTCGGTCAGGCGATCAATTCTCAGAACAGCATCTCGCCAGCGGGCACGCTGACCACCACCGACGACCGCGTGTTCGTGCGTCCCACTGGCCAGTTCAAGGACGTCAACGCGCTCGCCGACACGCTGATCCGCATCAACAACCGCTCGTTCCGTCTCGGCGACATCGCGACCATCAAGCGCGGTTACGACGATCCTGTCGCCACGCAAATGCGCTCGGGCGGCAAGGCGGTGCTCGGCATCGGCGTCACGATGCAACCGGGCGGCGATGTGATTCGTCTGGGCAAAGCGCTGGATCAGGAGACGCTCAAGCTGCGGGCCACCCTGCCCGCCGGCTTGCACCTGGTCGAAGTGTCGAGCATGCCGAACGCAGTTGCGCATTCTGTCGACGATTTTCTCGAGGCCGTTGCCGAAGCGATTGCGATCGTGCTGGTGGTCAGCCTGCTGTCGTTGGGCGTGCGCACCGGCATGGTGGTCGTGATCTCGATACCCGTCGTGCTCGCCGTCACGGCGCTGTGCATGTACCTGTTCGACATCGGCTTGCACAAGGTGTCGCTGGGCACATTGGTGCTGGCCTTGGGGCTGCTGGTCGACGACGCGATCATCGCGGTCGAAATGATGTCAGTGAAGTTGGAGCAAGGCTGGACCCGCACGCGCGCTGCCGCCTTTGCATACACCAGCACCGCTTTTCCGATGCTGACCGGGACGCTCGTGACCGTCTCCGGCTTCCTGCCGATTGCCTTGGCGAAGTCGAGCACCGGCGAATACACGCGCTCGATCTTCGAAGTGTCGGCAATCGCGCTGATTGCGTCGTGGCTCGCGGCGGTGGTGCTGATTCCACTGCTCGGCTATCACATGCTGCCCGAGCGCAAACGTCAGGAACACGAAGCAGACGATCACGAACATGAAATCTACGACACGCGCTTCTATAAGCGGCTGCGTGGCTGGATCGGTTGGTGCATCGAGCGGCGTTTCGTCGTGCTGGCGATCACTATCGTGCTGTTCGTCGCGGCGATGGCAGGCTTCACGCTAGTGCCGCAGCAGTTCTTCCCGAGCTCGGACCGTCCCGAGTTGCTGGTGGACGTGCGCCTGCCCGAAGGCGCGTCATTCGAAGCGACGTTACGGCAAGCACAGCGGCTGGAGAAAGCGCTGGTGGGCCGGCCGGAAATCGATCATACGGTGGACTTCGTCGGCACCGGTGCGCCGCGTTTCTATCTGCCGCTCGATCAGCAATTGCCGCAGCCGAATTTCGCGCAATTCGTGATCACGGCGAAATCGGTAAAGGATCGTGAGAAGCTCGCACAGTGGCTCGAAGCGGAATTGCGCAATAACTTTCCGGCGATCCGCACACGCCTGTCGCGCCTCGAGAATGGGCCGCCGGTCGGCTATCCCGTGCAGTTCCGGGTAAGCGGCGACGATATCGCCACCGTGCGCTCGATCGCCGAGCGCGTCGCCGCGACCATGCGCGCCGAGCGCGGCACCCGCAACGTCCAGTTCGACTGGGACGAGCCTGCCGAGCGCTCGGTGCGCTTCGAAGTCGATCAGAAGAAAGCACGCGAACTCGGCGTGAGCTCAGAAGACATTTCGAGCTTCCTCGCTATGACGCTTTCCGGCTACACCGTCACGCAGTATCGCGAGCGCGACAAGTTGATCAGCGTCGATCTGCGCGCGCCCAAAGCGGAACGCGTCGACCCCGCGAAGCTCATCACACTGGCGATGCCGACGCCGAACGGCCCGGTGCCGCTTGGCACGCTCGGTCGTCTGCGCAACGACCTCGAATACGGCGTGATCTGGGAACGCGACCGGCAACCCACCATCACCGTGCAGTCCGACGTGGCCCCGGGCGCGCAAGGGATCGACGTCACGCATGCCGTCGATAAAGCGCTGAGCCAGATTCGCGGCACGCTGCCGGTCGGCTACCGGCTCGAAATCGGCGGGTCGGTCGAGGAAAGCGGCAAGGGGCAAACGTCGATCAACGCGCAGATTCCGATCATGGTCATCGCCGTGCTGACGCTCCTGATGGTCCAGTTGCAGAGTTTCGCGCGGGTGCTGATGGTGGTGCTGACCGCGCCGCTCGGCTTGATCGGCGTGGTCCTCACGCTGCTGCTGTTCGGCCAGCCGTTCGGCTTCGTCGCGATGCTCGGGGTGATCGCGATGTTCGGCATCATCATGCGCAACTCGGTGATTCTGGTCGATCAGATCGAGCAGGACATTGCCGCGGGACATAAGCGCTTCGACGCGATCGTCGGCGCGACGGTGCGGCGCTTCCGGCCGATCACGCTGACCGCGGCCGCCGCCGTGCTTGCGCTGATTCCGCTGTTGCGCTCGAACTTCTTCGGTCCGATGGCGACCGCGCTGATGGGCGGCATCACGAGCGCAACCATCCTTACGCTGTTCTATCTGCCGGCCCTGTACGCGATGTCGTTCAGAGTGCGCGACGACGAGCGCGAGCCGCCGGCGCCGTCCGGCACGGCGCACTCGGGGAACTGAGATCATGACTACCCTTCCATTCCCTCGGCACCTGCGCCTCGCGCTTCTCAGCGGCGCCGTGCTGGCGCTGGCTGCCTGTTCGTTCGGCCCGAACGGCGAGCCGCCCGCCATGCCGCAACCGGCTCACTACGGCGCCGAAGCGCAGCCGACGCAAACCGTGCCCGCACAAGGCATCACCCAGCAATTCGTGGTCGGTGCGAAGCCGGTGCCCGAATGGTGGAAGCTTTATCAATCGGAGGCGCTGAACGCACTGGTCGACGAAGGCTTGCGCAACAGCCCGACGCTTGCCTCGACCGAAAAGAGCCTGGCTGCAGCGCGCGAGCAACTGCGCGCGCAGATCGGCAGTTCGCTGCTGCCGACCATCGACGCAGGCGGCCAGGCCACCCGCAATCGTGCGCTGGCGATTCCCGAGGCCGGTCCGAATACGTTCCTGTACAACGTCTTCGTCGGTCAGTTACAGGCGCACTATACGTTCGACCTGTTCGGCGCCTCGCGCCTCGCCGATGCGGCGCTCGCTGCCCGCGTGAATGTGCAGGCGTATCAGTTCGATGCCGCGCGTCGCGCGCTGGCGGCCAACATCGTGACGGCGGCGATCACGAGCGCGGCATTGCGTGCGCAGATCGACACGACGGAGCGGCTCGTGACAATTGCCAACGATCAGGCGCGCGACACGCAACGGCGCTACGCCTTGGGCGCGGTCTCGCACGCCGATCAGTTGAGCGCGCAACAGAGCGCGGCGAGCCTGTCGGCAAGTTTGCCGGGTTTGAAGCAGCAATGGCTGACGACGCGTCATGCTCTGGCGGTGCTGCTTGGCCGCACGCCGGATGCGGCACCGGGCGACCTCGATCTTGCGCAACTGCATGTGCCTGAACAGGTACCGGTGGTGGTGCCATCCGAGCTGCTGCGCACCCGGCCCGACATTCAGGCCGCGGACGCCGCCCTGAAGGCCGCGGCTGCCGATGTCGGCGTCGCGACGGCGCAGATGTTCCCGAGCCTCTCGCTGAGTGCATCGATGGGACAAGGCGGCTTTAGCTGGCCGGTGGCGCTGTCCGGCGCCGGGGCGATCTGGAGTATTGGCGCGTCATTGTCGCAACCGCTGTTTCATGGCGGCGCCCTGTTCGCTCAGCGCCGTGCGGCGGTCGACACCTATGACGCTACGGTTTCGCAATACAAACAGACCGTGCTGGCCGCATTCCAGAACGTCGCCGATACGCTCGCAGCGCTGCAGCACGACGCGCAGGCGCTTGACGCGGCGAGCTTTGCCGCGCGCTCGGCGCAGGGAATTTTTGACGATACTGCGGCACGCTACCGGCTGGGCGCGTTACCGATCGCGTCGACACGGTCGAGCGAGCAGCAGTTCCGCAACGCGCAGCTTGATGAGATCCGCTATACGAGCGCGCGACTGACGGACACGGCAGCCTTGTTCCAGGCGATGGGGAATCCGCCGTTGGCGTCGGAGCCATCCGCCGTTCAAGTCGACTGATCGCAGCGATCCGGCACCCCTCCTATGCCGCCGGAATCGTCAACACCTGCCCTGAATAGATCAAGGATGGGTTCTTCAGGATTGCCCGATTGGCCTCGCAAATCAACGGCCACTTTCCGCAGCCCCGTAGTACTTGTCGGCGATGCTCGACAGCGTGTCGCCGGACGCCACTGTGTGCTACAACCGCGGTCGATTGACAAAAACAACTTCGTCCGGACCAGGCTGCGATACCGACAGTGAACGCGTCGGCGTGGACAGCGACAATACCTCCTGCTCGGTCAGCACACGGTTCCACATGGCGACTTCGTCGTAAACCATCGTGCCCGGCACACCTTGGCCTCTCGAGTAGTAGTCACCGCGCGCATCTTCGTTGAAACCAATGGTTGAGTAGACGCCGCGGATCTTTTCCACGTCGATGCCGACAAGGCTCAACTTTACGGTCCGCAAGCCGTCGACAGGATCGAAAACATACGCCGTTGCCATGCGTGCGCCGGTATCGACAGTCATCGCCACATAAACCCACCCGGTATCCAGGAATCCGATCACCTTATCCACCCCCTTGCTGCCGTCGCCGATGTTGAACTGGAACATGCCATTGCGGAGATGCGATACCATAAATCCGGCATTCTGGACCGAGGCCCAGTCCTTGTTGCCGAGCACAGGTGAATCGTTCTGTACTCCGTTCGAGTTAAACCAGAAGCCAATCGAGAATTGCGGGTGAGTGCTGATGTCGTCGGCGAGTTTCATGCCATTCAACGCACCTTCGTTTATATTCTGCGACGTGACCTGCATGGCCTGGCCGCGGAAACGGTCGGCAACTTGCGTATGGAACGCTTCCGAGGCGATATCGAAAGGTTGAACGGATACGCCCGGCACAATCACATCGGCCAACCCATCATCGAATGAGAAAAAGTGAATCAACCCGCTTGCAAGGTCTGAGTCAGGCCGCAGGTAGGTGAGTTTGACATGCACCGGAATCATAGTGAGAACGCGCTTCGTGACCAATACGTAATAGGACGCGTAGTTGCCGTTCGTTATTTCGCCAAACTCGTTATCGACATACGAAGTCGCGTCGCCAGGTAAAGTTGCGAGCTGCGTGTGGCCGCGATACAAATAGTAAGCCACCGGCCGGTTTGCAGGAGCGGTCCACGACAAGGTCAGACTCGCTTGATCAGCACCCAGTACGCCTGTGAATGCGTGCGGCATGTCGTCGACAGCCGCAGGAGCGTCTTCGACTCCAGACTCAGTGGGTTCAGGTCCGAAGTCGCCTTGTATAGCGAGGGCCGGCGACACATCACCCGGAGACGCCCGCTCCTGCCGATACCAGTCAGCCTCCCGCAGCAAAATAGCATTGTCGATAAAAGTCCGGGCTTCCACCGGGTAAGCCGGACTGAATTCCAGCGCTTCTTCGTACGTAGCGAAATCCTTGTACTTAATGGTTACCGTTGTATTCTCCAAGGCCTTTTGATACCTGATCACCCAGTCCTCTTCGCTCTCCACAAGAGGGCCGGCAATGGGATGAGCAGATAACTGTCCGGCCGTGGCATCTATCACAAACTTCAGGTTTGTCAAGTCCAGTATGAACACAAAGTATCTCTCGCTCATTGCCCCGGCATTTTCCCAATAATTCATCGCCCGGACATAAGTTGAAACACTTCCTTCACTGACAAGGTTGCGCAACTCTTCGAGTTTCTCCACAGCTTCCTGAGGTATCCCAACGGGATTAAAATTATTTGCGAATTCACTTTTTTTGCCGCCTTCGAATAAATCCGACAGCCGCCGCACAGAGCCTTTAAAACCATTGGATGAACGCCTCACTGAACCAGTAATTTCGGTGCTGTATTTCAACAGCAGGTCCAGAATCTCTTTTATGCGCTCAACATTCTCCCCACGCGGAATAGTGGAAACATCGATGGATCTGGCAGGCTCGAACGTTCTCGCATTGAAATCTTCTTCGAAATCGTTCAGAACATATTCAGAATTATCCAGCACATTATAATTAATCTCCCCATTCTTCATTAGAATCGACATATCTTCTGAATAAGTGGCGACTTTCACTCTTCCGCTTTTCTTTACCAGCAGTGCATACGCAATACCAACACGAGAACCATAGGGATCCGATTTTATTTTATTATAATCGAAACTATTGACATTGGCCTTCGCATTAGTCACCATCGCATCCACTTCGCCTGGAATATATTTTCCGAAATAGTTTATCGTCCCCTTATGATAGGTCGAAATCATGTCGACCAGCACATCGTTACCGCGCAATGACGTTCCAGCGTTGTCAAGCAATTCGTCACAGTCAAGCCGCACCATTCCGTTTTTATCCCGAATATTTCCGGGAGCAATCTGGACGTCTGGCAAAGACTTACCCGTCAGCGAAAGGTGTGCTTTATAAATGCTCGCGGCGCCATGCTTGCCTGTTAACCACTTTGAATCTCCGGGCGATTGTCCCGCATGATAGGCATAGAATTTATTGTCGTCGACTGCATAAATCATTGAGCAGCCAGTTAATTCACCTGACGAAATAACGATCGGCTTTCCTTCCCGTAGCTGATCGAACGGAATGCTGATACCCACCGTCCCGGATTTACCGTTAGAGACCTCCATCACGCTGAAATCGGCGTCAAGAGAAAATTTATCTCCCCACAGTCCAAGAGCAGGACCATTCCTCGCTTTGGACGTGACTTGCTCTCCGCT
This sequence comes from Paraburkholderia phytofirmans OLGA172, assembly GCF_001634365.1. Lineage (NCBI taxonomy): Bacteria > Pseudomonadati > Pseudomonadota > Betaproteobacteria > Burkholderiales > Burkholderiaceae > Paraburkholderia > Paraburkholderia phytofirmans. The sequence continues at coordinate 2,078,443 of NZ_CP014578.1, read as the reverse complement.
CCAGGTCTCGATAACGCCGTGCAATGCCCCATTCTCATCCGTTACTTCCGCCATCGAAAACTTTCGAGCAGGTGTCGCCGTTGTGTCCGTGACGGCATCATTTCGCACAAAGGTAAACTCGACATCGGGAGTCCGTGTGATTTTTCCAAAGAGCACGCCTTTTCCCGCGAGCGGGCTTATATCCCCGCCTTTCAATTCAACATTTTTTCCTGCGTCAACTAAAGAAGAACTCGCGCCCTGCGCCGGCAAACCATCATGCTTAATCCACCGATTATCCTGCGATCGCCTAACTGGAATTCCATGGCCAAGCTGGCCGGGATGGTCGGGATCCATCACCCGCCAGGTTCCTGCATAGTTATCCCAATCAACCCGATACACCATCGAGTCGATTTCTACGTAGCCAAAGGAGTCCTGCGGTGCGGGGTTCGCTGAAGTCTGGGCACGGTACACCCCCCTATCAAGCGGTCCACTCCCTTCAATCAGGTCATTCAGCTTGATGTTATCTGCCCGCCACACTTTGTTTATGCCTCCCCCCGCCCCGAAAGTACGAGCGGGCGGAACGAAAACCGCGTCCGCGAATTCGTTCAAACCACGCCCCGGCCGCAGTTTTGACGGCTTCAACAATCCCTTAAGGACCGGACCAGCCAAGCTTTTCAACGGGACAGGTTCAAGCAAATCATACAGTCCCCACGCCACAATGCGCATACTCTCCTTCAGAGCCATCAGGCCTAAACCTGGTAACCTGGTCAAGACAGACTTGACGAGGGCACTACCGGTTAATCCGCCCGCGCGCGCGGCCCAGACTGCGTTAGCAATCTGGTCGAACAGATTTTTGGTCACTGCGACACCGGAAAGGATCATCGAGCCCAATGCGGCAAAAACGGTGAGGCTATCAAATATCAGTTGACTTATGTTTGGCGAATACTTTCTATCAGTCTCGGAGGTATAAATTTCGCCATAAAAAGGTACAAACATAATCGCCAGCTTTTGCCAGAACGATGGAATGTAAAGAGTGTTCTTCGCCGCCACGGCCATTTCGTCGATATTTTCATTGACATATTTCTTTATTTCATCCAGCAGCAGGCCGCTCACTTCCCGGTCTATTTTTGACTTGAACGCAACGAGCCTAAGCGGCCTGTTCGGGTTGTTTAGAGCCGTGTTATTTCCAAAAAGTGGAATAATCAGAATTTTTCTCAAATCATCCCAGCGCATTACATCGCGATCAGATGTGATTTTCGGACCTTTGAATGGCATATTGAAATTATAGTCATAAATATTAAATAACTCCTTTCCACCCATGTACCGCCGGCGGTAGGGGTCGGTCCTTATTTCGTTCAAGTACAAATTACTTGCCATTTCCCGATCTTCGATGTATTTCACCATCACCGCACCGGTGAGACATGCCACCATCAACCAGTCGCCATTATGCAGTTTGACGAACGACAAACCGCCAGCAACCTTGGATAGCGTCCTGACATCCTGAAAATCAAACCGATAAAATTCAACGAAGTTTCCGTACATCTGGAGAAGGGACAGCCCCGACGATATCATCATGGAAGTAGACACCACCGCGGACTCATACTTGCTATATTTATCAACATAATCAGCAAATTGATCCGTGAATTCACGTTGAGTAAGGAAATTTTTACTATCCTTAAAACCAGCAAATGGGACATAGCCATCGGGCTGCATCCCAAGCGAACCAAACGGCCCCATTTTCGATTTGTCGGTTAAAAATTTCAATATCACCTGATCAGGATGGAAACGCCCTGGTTCGACTGCGGATTCCGGACATTCAATTTTCCGGTATATAAATGCCGCCGTTCGAACAAACCAACCGTCTGCAACAGCATGCGATTCCAATTTTTCAAAATAAGCAGCCAACGCCGCTTCCTCTGGAATCTCATCCGTGCGTCCCTCTACCTTCGACAAATAGAACCGGGCGGTTTCAATCTGGGCAGCAAGGATGTCGCGATAGTCGTGACGCAACGGTATTTCCCTTATTTTTTCTAATGGCAGACTGTGTTGCAACGCAATATACTCTTGGAGCGTAGGAAGAATTTCATGCAAATAATGCATCGCGGCATCCGACGCGTGGAGTTGTTTCAACTCTTCCCTACTGTAGGCAACACGCTCGACTCCAGCCAGCCTAAGTTGCTGGGAAGACTGGTTGAACAACACCGAAAGGTACGCAATGCGACTAGCTCGCAATTGACTATCGACATCGTTAGCAGGCCTTGCTTTAAAAAAAATGCTTCCAATTCCCAATATGGCTGATACGATCCCTTTTTGATATGCCAGAAATTTTTCCTCCTCGACCTGAACGCTCGAATCATAATCGCGGAGTTCTTTCTTCAAACGCTCTCGTTGATGACCCAGTTCACCTAACTCAATCGATTTTCCCGAACGCCGCAAACCAAGATCCCAGTGCAACTTCCTGTATTGCACTATCTTATTTTCTAAAGATGACTTTAGAATAAATGATTCAGGCAAAAGAACATTCATATCAGCACTACTGTCATTTATAAAATCGCTCAACGTTTGCGCACTCTGCAACTCCGCAGCCGTGGTTTGCATCTTTCCGGCCATGGCAATAATTTCTTCTCTGAGGATTCGTGCTTTCACATCGATTTTTACTATTTTTCTGCTGATATCCTTTCGAACCAGCAAAAATCTGGTTCCAGCTTCCTGGTCCAACAATGCTTCAGTAAAAAGATCTTTATCGACGCGTTCCGATGAAAGCGAATTCTGGTAGTCATTAACCAATGCGTCACGAATTTCCTCGTTATAGTATTCCAGTGCCGGCCGCGGGACTTCCCGCCAATCCCGGCGCCCCTGATATTTAACGCCATGAATCCGGTTCTCTATTTCACTTTTTGCCAGCATGATTTCTGGAATCTCAGGCGAAAAGGCAGCCTGAGATTCCTTTTCAAACCATGCCTCAAGCTGGATTCTCACGGCATTCAGAAAATCTGAATATCTTATCTCAACCCTGTCGAGCATTATTGTTTTTATTATTTTCTTTAGGTTATTTTGAACACTATCGCTATAAACAGCATAGAGAAAGAGACCATCTATTACGTGCTCTTTCGCCGGCAGACGCTCGATAGTCTCGCTTTGAGCGCACCACTCGCCACCATCGAACAGCACATTGAGGCACCCTTTCGTGCCATGGCATATTTCCCCCATCGTTTTATCGGCCATAAACCTGAACGGCCAATAAATATTATTCACTACCAGAAACAGATTCCGTTCCCTGTCCTGAAACAGACCATCCAAAAACCGGAAGCCGCCGCGCGGCGTCGTCCCTGCGCCCTCACCTGCCCAATCCTTTTCTACCTGGGAAATCAGGCTGGCAGAAATCACTGCCGGTTTGGGTATGTCGACGTCGGGAATCGGGCCAAGATTCAGGGCGGCTCGGTCTCCTTTTCCAAATCCCCAGATAAAGTTCGGACTGGAGCGCTGCAGCGTGAAACTGCCACCGCTTTTCTCGTTGACCAGTTTGCCGAAAACGAGTCCTTGATCCTCGAATTTCCAGTAGCCGCCCCCCACTAAAAGGTACGCGTTGCCGTTTCCTGCCCGATAGACACCCTCACCTGCGCGTGTCATCTCGTCTTCGCTATCCGGGTGAAAAGAATCTGAAACAGGCCAATTGCTCGATATCCAGGAATCCAGCTCATGCGTGACACGGGTCACACGCGAGGATCGCTCGTCGGCATCCGCAGATCTACGTTGCCTTTGCAATGAGGATGGTTCAGCCTCTGCGCCATCTGCCATCCACTCTTCCGATGTGTGCAGGACAAAGTCCATTTCTTCCGGACTCAGCTCGGCTGCATCCGTGCCACCAGGTTGTCCGACCGCGAGAAAATCGGCGTCCGCCTGCGTCAGCTTCACGACGAAATCGTTCACCATTTCGTCAGGAAGCGTGTCGAACGGCCACGGCTCGTGGATCGTCTGGCTCACGCCATCAGTCACCTGGGCCAGTTCATTGAGCGGCGGCTGCGTTAGGTCCGGATGGGGGCTTTTCTGCGACGTATATTCTGTTCGCCCATACGATGAATTCGTTTGATTGCCCGAGGCAACGGCCTGCGAGGCCATGCCGGCGTTCACATCGGGAACCGGGTCCTGAGCACCGTAGACCTGTTCCAGCCAGATCACGAGCCGATATAGCCCGTACCCGGCCGCCGCCGCTGCCCCGACGACGCCCCCCGCCAGCGGACTCTTCCTCACGAGCGATTGAACTCGGGACGTCGTCGCGACCGCAGCGATTTCCTGGTCAGCCAGCAATGCCGAACGCTCGACGACATCCGCCGCGCCCGCGCCCATGTTCACAACGGTATGACTGGCGGCGACCGCTCCCGCCACGATTAGCGGCTTCGAGACAGCCGCGTCTGCGGCCCCCGACCTGGCCGGTGCAGGCGTGCCCGTATCGCCATTGCTCGCTCCGCCCGCAGCCTTCGATGCTCGAGATCTGATCTCAGCGAGTTGCTCCTGCCTCTCGACTATCGCAAGCCGCTTCTGGATTCGCGCATGCCGCCTCTGCCATTGCTTTTCCGCCGCACTCTTCTGCACCCGGTAGTCATGCGGATCATAGCCAAGCGCATTGGGGTCAACAACGGCATTAGGCTCGGTCGTGCTCGGCACGGGCACTGTATCGACCAGCGTTTGCAAAACCGCATAACCTTGCGTCGCGCGCTTGAGCAGCCCGAACATGCCCACCAGTTTCTTGCCCAGCTCGGTTTCCGGAAACGCGATTTTCGTGCGCTTGAAATAGAGGTACTGCGTGATCAGCGCAACTATACCCACGCACATGTATATCGTTTCACGCTGGTCCTTGTCATCGGCGTCGAGCGACTGGATGTCGTCCCATCCGAGTACGCTGTCGATATACCGTTTGGTTTGCTCGGCAATGGCAAGCAAACACATTGGCGGAGAAAGGAGCTGGTACGGAAGCATCAGCAACGTCTGCATCAATCCGTCGAGCACGTCGCGCCGGATCAGTGCTGTCACGAGACGATATGCACTCACAGCGTATGAGGCGTAGAAACTGAGTACGGGCGAGAAGGCGGAGAGCTGTTGAAACAGGATTCTCGTCAACGCGGATTGGCCTATCCAGTCCGTCGCCTGATTGCCCAGATGAAAAAGCGTGCGGGACAGTTCTGTCGAAGCAGCCCTGTTCCGCGTGGACGCACTCGCCATCTGCGAGACGGGCTCCGGCAACCATTCGGCGTGTTCCGGCGCGTCGAAAAACACCTCTTCCGCTTCGTCCGCGCCTGTCAGGGATCCCGTTATTTCGTTGAACCGCTCCGGGTTCTGAATAACATATTCCCTGATTGCGCGGCGGAAATAGCGCGCAGCCTCAAGCCTCGTGAGCGGCTCGCGCCCATTGAAGATGCGATGTGCCGCAGCCTCGTGCCGGTGGTCCTGCAACGCCTCCCAGACGGCGTAGAAGAAACAGTTACCATCGTCGCGGACCGGCACTTCCGTGCCGTTCACCACCGCGCTGTAGTGCGCGTCTCTCAAGCCATTGTTTCTCAACCTGACACGGATTGCATCACCACCATCGCCGCCGAATCGCTGCGTAGGGATACCGTTCGCTTCGACCTCCAGGGCTAGTCCCGACCCTGCCCAGCCAGGAATTTGCGTGATCAGATACGGCACCGCATCGAACTCATCGAAATTCCACGCGCCGTCCTGACCGATGAGATCGGCTACCCTGATCGCCCGGTTACCAGTACGTGTCCGCTTCCTGGCTCTCTTCCTTGTCCTTTTTTTTGTTCCGGCATTTTGTCGACCGTCTACACGTTCGTCTTCCGTATAGCTGCGCATAACCGACCTCGGGTCTGGAATGGTGTTTCGGACAGCAACGTGCGTTGATCGGTCGTGGCAGACGAATCACGTGATGGACAAGCAGACGTGTCTGGACATCGCCACGCGGAATGGGCGCGGTCGAGGCATTGACTCAAATTGAGCGGGATTGACATGCACGATCGCGACAGCCGCACTTCGCCACCATGCTACGGTCGGAAGTAGCCGCACGACATGCGGCATAGGGCCACCGCGACTATCCGATATCGCGCTGCCTGCTGCGGCACAAGGGTTGGACGATAACGCCGCATGCTGCGCGGCGCGATGTCTTACCCGCGGTTTCTGTTTCTAGTAAACCCCAGCCTCCCCCACAGGCCGATTCTTGAACCGCTTATGCACCCAATAATATTGATCAGGAATCCGTCGCACTTGCGTCTCGAGAAACTCAGTAATCCGTCGTGCGTCGACAGTCACATCATCCGAAGGAAAATCGCTTAGTGCGTCAAAAATAGTCAGCTTATAGCCGCGGTAATCCGGCAAGACCTCAGTCACAAACGGCACCACGCGCGCATTCCCCGCGCGCGCCATCCGCGACACGGACGTCAGCGTGCAAGCCGGCACGCCGAAAAACGGCACAAACACCGAATCCCGCAGCCCAAAGTCCATATCGGCAGCCAGCATGACCGGCTTGCCCTCGCGCAGGACGCGCAACGCGCGCCGCACGCTATCGCTGCGCGGAATCATCTCCGTGCCGAAGCGCCCGCGCTGCCGCCTGGCCATCGCGTCGAGCAAGAGGTTTGACATCGGCGTGTACAGCGACGCAACCGGGTGCCGCGTCGAATACATCATGCAGCCCGCCTCGATACCGACAAAATGGAAGCCGACAAAAATCGTCGGCTGGCCTTGCATGTCGCCGAGGTCGATTGCACTCTCCACTTCGACGAGGCGCGCCAGCGACTGCGCATTGCCGAACCATTGCGGGCCGCGCTCGACATAACTGCGGATCACATGACAGAAATGCGCGCGCGCGAGACGTTCGCGCGCCTCGTCGCTCATGTCGGGGAAACACAGTTTCAGATTGGTATGCACGACGCGCCGGCGCGCACCAGGAATCCGGTACAGCAACGCACCGATGCCGGTGCCGATGCGCGCGACGACGCCATAGGGCAGGAAAGCAAACGCGCGCAGCAAACCTGTCATCAGACAGATGAGTATTCGACTTTTCAAGAGGCAACGGCCCGGTGGATGCTGGATGACAAACACACCGGCCGCGGCAACCTGACAGTTACCCACGAGCGAAGTGGCATGCGCGCGCGTCAAACAGGTCTCACGCGGTGCGACTTTTGAAAATGAACGCCTCGCTCGCGGCGAGACGCAGCAGTGCTGGGGGCCGAACCCGCTTAGGAATCGAGCGTCCTCGGGCGTCCGTATGTGACCCAATATAAAAGCACGGCAGGCCTGATTACAACACACTGCGGAGGGCGGGCACAAAATCTGCTCAGAGGGCTCGCCCGAGTTGCGCCAGAAAATCTACGGGACATCAAGGCTTGTTCGACTCGAACAGATCCATGATCTGCTTCTTTTCATTCGACGAGACGCTCGGCGGCGGCACCGCCGGAGGCGTCATACCCGCCGGCCCCACGCCACCGACCGCGTCGCTCACACCAGCGGTGGGATTCGCCGAATCGAGACCGATACTGGCCACGAAACCATTGCCCGGCGTCATGTCCGTGTAGAACAATTCGCCGTCGACCGAGGTCACACCGTCGGGCTGCGCCGGCTCGCCTTCCGGCACGCCGCGCAGCGCGCGCTGCATGTACTCGACCCAGATCGGCAACGCGAGCTGTGCACCGAACTCGCGGCTGCCGAGGCTCTTCGGCTGGTCGTAACCCATCCACGCCACCGCCACCAGCGATTGCTGATAACCGGCGAACCAGCCGTCCTTTGCGTCGTTGGTGGTACCCGTCTTGCCCTGCAAATCCGAACGATGCAGCACGTTGGTGCCCGCGCCCGTGCCGGCCGTGGCCACCGAATGCAGCAGGCTGTTCATGACGTAGGCGTTACGCGGTTCGAGCGTGCGCGGCGCATCGCGGCCGGCGGTCAGCGGCTGCGCTTTCGAGAGCGGCTCGCCGCGCGCATCCGTCACCTCGCTGATCAGATACGGATTGATGCGGTAGCCGCCGTTCGCGAACACCGAGTATGCGCCCGCCGATTGCAACGGCGTGACGAGGCCCGCACCGAGCGCCATCGGCAGATACGGCGGGGTCTTGTCGGCGTCGAAACCAAAACGCTGCGTAACAAAATCTTGCGCGTACCTGGTGCCGATGAACGACAAGATGCGGATCGACACCAGGTTCTTCGACTTCTCCAGCGCGAGACGCATCGGCATCGGACCGTCCGGCTGGTCGTCGTCCTTCGGCTCCCATGCGTCGCCGCCCGGCGTGCTCGGCGGGAAGTACAGCGGCGCGTCATTGATGATCGTGGCCGGTCCGAGCCCCTTGTCGAGCGCCGCCGAATAGATGAACGGCTTGAAGCTCGAGCCCGGCTGGCGCCACGCCTGCGTGATGTGGTTGAACTTGTTCTTGTTGAAGTCGAAGCCGCCCACCAATGCGCGAATCGCGCCGTCCTGCGGCGTGAGCGAAACCAGCGCGCCTTCCACTTGCGGAAGCTGGGTGATCTGCCAGTTGCCGTTGTCGTCGGCGACGAGGCGCACGATCGAGCCCGGCTTGATCTTCGCGGCAGCCGCCGCGCGTGCGGAGAGCGCGCCCGCTGCAAAACGCAGGCCGTCACCGCTGATCGTCACTTCGGTGCCGTCGACCAGTTGCGCTTTCACCTGTTTCGGATTCGCGTCCGTCACCACGGCGGCGATGAGTTCGACGTTGTCGGGGTGATCGGTAAGTGCGTCGTCGATGGTCTGATCGCGGTCGTCGCCCGGTGCGGGCAGTTGCACGAAGCCTTCCGGTCCGCGGTAGCCGTGGCGCCGTTCGTAATCCATCACGCCCTTGCGCACCGCGCGATAGGCGGCGTCCTGATCGGCGGAATCGATCGTGGTGGTGACGTTCAGGCCGCGCGTATAGATTTCGTCCTTGTACTGCGCGTACATCATCTGGCGAACCATTTCGGCGATGTACTCGGCATGCACGTTGTATTCGTTGCCGGGATTCTTCGTGTGAATCTCTTCCTTGACGGCCTGGTCGTACTGATCCTGGCTGATGTATTTCAGCTCGAGCATGCGCTTCAGAATGTATTCCTGACGGATCTTCGCGCGCTTCGGATTGACCACCGGGTTATATGCGGACGGCGCCTTCGGCAAACCCGCCAGCATCGCGGCTTCAGCCAACGTGATGTCTTTCAGATCCTTGCCGAAATACACGCGCGCGGCCGCGGCAAACCCGTACGAGCGCTCGCCCAGATAAATCTGGTTCATGTAGACCTCGAGGATCTGATCCTTGGTCAGCGCGCGCTCGATCTTGTACGCCAGCATCATTTCGTAAATCTTGCGCGTATAGGTCTTCTCGCTCGAGAGGAAGAAGTTGCGCGCGACCTGCATCGTGATCGTGCTCGCGCCCTGAGAGGCGCCCCCATGCGTCAGGTCGGAAACACCCGCACGCAAAATGCCGACGAAGTCGACGCCGCCGTGCTCGTAGAAGCGATAGTCTTCGATCGCGAGCACCGCCTTCTTCATTTGATCCGGAATGTCCTGGAAGCGCACGATGCTGCGCCGTTCTTCGCCGAACTCGCCGATCAGCACGTGATCCGCGGTGTACACCCGCAACGGCACTTTCGGGCGATAGTCGGTCAGTGCATCGAGCGACGGCAGTTGCGGCCCCATCACCACGAGCGCGTAACCGACGATCAGCGCACCCACCACGGCGATAGTCGCCAGCAGACTGACAAACCAGAGGGTGATGCTCGCACCGATCGAACGGCGGCCGGCCTCAGCGTCGCGCGAAGCAGCGTTGCGTCCTGGAGTTCGGTGGTGGGAATCCCGGTCGTCGCCAGCCGGAGAATTGGAAGAATGCGGTCGTTTGATGATTGGCATGACTGGAATAGTGGGCGTGTCACTGAACGCATGAGGCGCAAAACACCGCGCGGCCCTACGCCCCCCGGGCGGCCGCACGGCACGCCTGAGGCATCGTCCGGCGCAACGTAACAGCGCATTTTAAAGAAATCAAGCGTCGTCCAAGATAGTTTTTTTGTAAGAATTCCCTTCGCGCGGCGTCTCGACAGTAGATCGCGGCAGTCAGACCAGCGCCCGGCGCCGCCGGCCAGGGTTATCAACAGAAAATGTTGAAAGGCCTGTGGACAAGCCTGCCGCAAACGCTACAACTCATTGATGTCACGGGATTTTCATGTTGCGCCCGTTCCGCATCGGTGCAACTCGTCATATGATGGACTCGTCGCGCGAGTCGTCACCGGCGCGCGCGGCGGCGAACGCCAAATACACGCCTTGACCCGCCAATGCCAACAAACAAGTGTGCGAGCCGACCATGAACAAGCCCAGCGAACGCATCGTCGTATTTGTCACGACCGCGCAAAAACGCGCGATCGCCGCCACCGCCGAAAACCTGGGCATTAGCGTCAGCGAATTGATGCGGCGCGCGGTGTTGAGCTTCGGCGCCACCAGCGAGCAGGTAAAGGCGGCCAGTATCGTCGACCGGTTGCGTGCGCCGCGCGCGCCGGACGCGCTCGACGCGGCGCTGCAGCGTGTCGCGCGCGGCACCCGCCATGCACGGGCAGCGCTCCCGCCGGCCTTGCAAACCCACGGTGACAGCGAATCCGCTGCACCAGCGGAAAGCGCGGCCGCCTCGCATGCGGATGAATTGTTGGGCACACCCGCGGGCGCAAGCCCAGCACCATTGCTGCCGGCCGGTGTATTGGCCGCCCTGACCGCCACCGCAGAGGAAATAGAAGCCGCTGCGGCAGCCGAAGCCGTGGCGCGTGTCGCCGCTGCCAAAGCGGCGTCCATTGCCGACTCCGCGCAGAAACCGGACGGCGTGGACGCGCCGTTGCGCAACGTGCTCAAGCGCCCGCGCCTCGACGCCACGCGGGACGATGACGATCCGCAAAGCGATCCAAGCACGGAAGGCGGCCGCTTCGCCTGAATTCGTCGCCTGAATTGGAAGTTGCCCGGGCGAGCAGACCCGCCTCGCGCGAATCGACGCGGTAGTGCCAAAACGCACGCACGCCGCTCACACGCTACGCCTCGTCCCATCCGCGACATCCGCGACATCCGCCATGCGGACACTCGCCGTGCGGATGTGTGCCGCACGGACACCCGCCATGCGCAAAGTTTGGCGATTGTGTCATCGCGCCCTTTAAGTCGGTTTTAAGAGAACACGTGGTGTAATATCCGGGCGGCTGAATGAGCCGCCACATGCTTTAACCGCTGAGGCTGTTTGCAATCCGGTTTCAAAACGTAAATTTAAAGCGCCACTATTGCAATTGACAAGTGTGCCCCGAACTCCGGTCCGAACGTTGCGCCGCTTCACGCGCAGCAGCGTAAACTAGCGTTCGAAGGCAGTTAAAGCGCGTGGGACTATTCAGCGCCGATTTCATTCATTGGAGGTTTTCATGTCGCTTTTTGACAGCATTTCGCGCACGCTTAAAGGTCTACTGAACGACGCAGCCGATTCCGTGCAAGACCCGTCGCGCGATTCGCGCCAGATCGTGCGTGAACTCGACGAGAGCATCGCTAAAGCCGAGAACTCGCTGATCGAGATTCAGGCGCAAGTCGCCACGCAGCAAAGCAAGCGCGATGTTGCCGCCGACAAGGCAAAGAAATACGAAGACGGCGCGAAACGCGCGCTGCAATCCGGCGACGAAGCGCTCGCGCGCGAAGCCCTCGGCGCACAAGCCACAGCCGAAGCCGAGCGCGATGCATTGGCGAAGGAACTGACCACGCTCGAGCCGTCGGTTGCGCAGTTGAAAAGCCAGATCGACGACATGCGTGCCCGTCGCAACGACCTGAACGCGCGCTCGAACATTCTGCAAGCCAAGCAGCAGATCGCTCAGGCCAAAGATGTTGCAGCCACCGCGTTGGGCGGTATCGGCGGCAAGAATCTGTCCGAAGATTTCCAGAGGCTGGAAGATAAGGTTGCGTTGTCGAATGCCCGTTCCGACGCGCGCCTGAATTCGGCCGACGTGAAGAGCGGCAAGGCACTCGACGACAAGCTCGCGGATCTGAACCGCGGCCCGTCCGTTGAGGATCGTCTCGAAGCGTTGAAGAAGCAGATCAACACGCAGGCTCAGTAATTGCACCGGCAGTGCATACCGGCTGCCATGACTGGCGCAGCCGGAATGCCGGCCACCGGAATGCCGGCCACCGGAATGCCGGCCACCGGAATGCCGACTACCGGAGCGCCGGTCGCCGGAACGCCGGCCGCCGGAATCGACTGAAGGAGACGGGTGCATCGCACCCGGTCCGTAAATGAAAAAATTTCTCGCTAGCGCGTTCGCCTCACTGCTGTTCGTATCGGCCGCGGCGTTCGCTGTGCCGACGGCGCAGCAGATCGAATCCGCCATGTCGCAAGGCAACTGGCAGCAGGCCGATGCCGGTTTGAGCGAAGTGCTGCAGGCGCATCCGAACAATGCGCACGCGCACTATCTGTACAGCCAGGTGCTCGATCGCGAAGGCCGTTATGCCGACGCCCTCGCCCAGGTGCAACAGGCCAAGACGCTCGACCCGCAAATCCGCTTCACCGACCCGAGCCGTTTCGCGCAAACCGAAGCACGTATCCGCAAGGACGCGGAACGTGCCGGCGGCAACACCACAAGCCGCGCGGCCAACCCGTTCGTGCAGCAGAATTCGCCGGCAATGCAGCAGCAGTCGGCAATGGTGCCGCAAACGCCGCAACGGCATGGTCCTGGCATCGGCATGTGGGTCGGCATCATTCTCCTGTTTGGCGTGATCGCGCTGGTGTTGCGCTGGACACTGCGCCGCGCCCGCTCGCAAGACGATTCGCGTGCCGACGACGATCGTCGCGTGCAGCTCAAGCGCGCGACCGAGATGCTCAACGCCGTGCGCTCATTGAAGCTCGATGTAAAGCTCTCCACCGCGCAAGGTCATGAAGCACTGGAGAAAGAAGTCGAATCGACCGAAGACCAGTTGCGCGGTCTCGTCGAAACGCTGTCGAACAGCAAGAATCCGGTGCCGCCGTATCAGCTCGACGAACTGGAGCAGCGCATCGGCAGCCTGCGCGCCCGCGCCGAGGGACGGCCCGATCCGTATGCCACGCCGGCCGCCGGCACGCAGCAGTCGCCGTATGCGCAGGAGGCCGAGCGTTTCGGCAACCCGCCGCAAGCGCCCTATCCGCAGCAGGGACTGTATCAGCAGCAGCCGCAGGTCATCGTGCAACAAGGTGGCGGCGGTTTCGGCGGCGGCATGGGCGGTCTGCTGACCGGCGTGCTGCTTGGCGAGGCGCTGAATTCCGGGCGTGAGCGCGTCGTGGAGCGCGACGTGATTGTCGATGACGAAACGCGTCGCCGCGGCGGCGACGGCGGCAATGGCGGCGGCCTCGACTTCGGCCAGGGCTCGAACGATTGGAGCGACAACAACGGCGGTGGCGTCGACATGGGGAGTAACGACGATTCCGGCGGCTGGAGCGATACCTGAGAAACACAGCGCTGGCTGAGATGCAGTCGATCAAACGCTGACCCATCAAGCTGCAATGAAAACAGGCTCCTGCGCGGAGCCTGTTTTTTTACCGCGATTCCCCTTCCCTTTGCCTTTGCCTTTAGGCCCTCGCTGACGCGGACGCCCTCACCGGCTCATGTTGCGCAAGCAGCACCGACCCCGCGAACAGCCGGACGATGAAACGCTCCGCATACGCGACCAGTGCCTCCCGGCGCACGGCATCCGCGTCGATATACTCCGCCGACAGATGAAACAGCTGCAGCACAATCTGCGTGCAGACTTCGTCGACGGTTGCGCGGGCAAGCGTTGGCATCAGCTCCAGTTGCACGACGTCGTCCGCCATTTCCGCCGACACCTCGTGGAGGTTCGCCCGCACCGCTTCACGCAGCGCCCGCGAGGTGCCGTGATACTCGGCCAGCGCGCTCAGAAACGCCTCGCGATTCTCCAATGCAAACGCAAAGAACGCCACACACGCGCGACGCGGCACGCTCTGCGGCTCGTCGTGCGCGGCCAGCCAGCGCTCGCGCCGCAGCATCGGCCGCAAGCGGCGGCTCACCGATTCGACCGCCTCGCGCGCCAGGTCGTCGAGCGTGTCGAAATGACGGTAGAACGTGTTGGGATTCAGCCCCGCCTCGCGCGCCAGTTCGCGCAAGCCCAGGCTTGCAAAGCTGCGCCCGCCCGCGGTCAGACGCAACGCGGCTTCGATCAGTTTGCGCTTGCCGGGCGGGAGGTCCTGCCCGGCAACAGCGCCATGGCCGGCGGTGGACGCCGCTTCAGGTACGGGGTTCATGAGATTTCAGCCTGAGCGCGGCTCGCGCGTTTAACAGTCGTACTCTAAACGATCTTGACGCGAAGTGTACAGTTGTCTACCCTGCGCGTTATGCTGGTGTAGACATATGTAGACACCCGGATTTTTGGCTATCGCCCCTCGCCGCCGAGTACCGCGGCATTGAACGCCAATGAGAGAGCGCCCACCAGGATGAGGCTCGATGCCCAGACTGCATCCAGATTGAACCAGCTCCGCGACACGAACTTCAACCCCAGGTAGCGGTAGACCAACCAGGCGAAGACTCCGCCGACCACGATCATCGCGGTGGCATGGACGCCGGAGACAAGCAGCGCCATGCCCAGATTCGCGTCGATCAGGGTCCGCGCGGCCTGATGCCCTCGTTCCATGTCGTAGGACCGGCAAAGGCCGAGGTAGATCGGTACCAGCATCAATCCTGCGCCGTGCGCGATGGCAACGGCGAAGGACCAAAGCGCGAGCCGCGACGGTGGGATCCGCGCGAGTACCCGCGGATGGCGCCGCCAGATCAGAAGGAAGGCACCAAAGCCGATGACCAGCACACTCGCGCCGATCTGGATCTCGCGCTGCCAGGCGAGCAGGATCGCCAGCATGGCGAAGGGCACCATCACCACGAACATGGCCAACACGTGTCCCGCCGCGAGATATAAGAGTGCGGAGAACAGCGCCCGTGCACGCCGGTCCATCAGCCCGCTCGAAACGGCAAGCGGCCAGCCCATTGCCGGGTTGAGCCCGTGATAGAGACCGCTCGCCACGACGGCTAACCAAAGGCCGGTCTGCGGCCAGCCGCCCCCAATCAAATCCCCACCGACGGGTAGCAGAACGAATCGGTCGAGCAGTCACCGCCTTCGAGCCGGATCTGGTGAGCCCGGTATCCATCGGGAAAGGCGACCCAGTAGTCGTCGGCCAGCGCAAGGCCGCCGCCAGGTTCAGCCCGGCCCATGACCTGAGCCGCGGGCACACCGTCCGGGTAGAACTGGTTGTCCCACGTCGAGTAGAGCGAGTTGGTCCAGTAGACCCGCTTCCCATCGCGGCTGATCTCGACCATCTGCGGACCACCCGCAAAGGCATTACCGTTCGGATGCGGCGTGCGCCGCACGATCCCGCCGATGTGGACCGATCCCGTGAGCTTCGGTTTGCGGGGTTCCGTTACGTCGTACTGGCGCATCTCGCCGGTTCCCCAACAGGCGACGTACAGGAATTTGTCGTCGATGGAGAGATCGATATCGGTGACGAGCGGCGGCACCGCGCCGAATCCCTGAAGCAACGGCGGAAGCAGTTCCGTGGCTGCGGGCTCGGGCGGAATGGTCGCGGTCTTCTCGATGTGGAACGTTCCGCCCTCCCGCCACCAGGTCCAGATCGACCCTTCAAGGTTCGTCGTGTCGACCACCACGCCGATGAAGCCGTACTCCCGGCCGGGATCGTGCGCAGGCCGCACTTCGAGCGCCATCTGGTGGTTCGCGCCGAGGTCGATCGTCTGCACGTTGCGCCTCGCCCGCAGATCCCAGAAGTGGATGCGGTGCCCGTACCTGTTCGACAGAAGATCTTCCGGGACGATCCCGTTCTCGAATTGCGGCGGCAACGCCCACTCGCTCGACACCATGTAGTCGCGCGGCAGGTTCCACCAGAAATCGTAATGTTTCTCCTGCAACCCGCGGTCGATCTCCCAGCGGCCGAGGACATCGAAAGTCTGGCAGTCCATGATGAAGATGCCCGGGGGGCCGTCTGTGCCATCCCTACCGCCGCCACCGAGCGTGCTGACATAGATGCCTTCAGGCCCGCAATGGACCGTGTGCGGACGCGAGTAGCCGGTTTTGCGGAAGATTTCCTCTGGTTCGATGATTTTGTGGATTCGCGCCTGGGTCGGATGGGGCTTGGTATCCACGATGTAGATGCGCGAGGAGCGCATCCCCGGAATGATCAGATAGCGCCGTTCGAGGAACGCGTGACCGGTCAGTGGCGACAGTGACGATGAGCAGGCATTCCATCCGAAGTGGTGAAATTCGTCCCCCTTGTTGGGCACCGGCACCGTGTGAACCACCTGGCTGTAGGTCGGCGATCCGGGCTTCACGTCGATGACGGCGAGCGCGTCGGGCTGCGAGAAATCGGGGCTGAGTAACAGCGTGTAGGCGAAGTCTTCCGCTGGCGCATCCATTGCGAGCTTCGGCGATGCGTGGAACGTAGGATCTGGGCGCATTCCCATGACGGGACTCTCCTTGGCTATGGGGTTCGGAGCGCAGGACGTCCAAATATTCATTAACCTTATCGGGCGCTGTTTTCAGATTAGGAATTCTCGTCAGTTTGTCAACGTTGCAAGTGAGGGGGGTGCCGCTTACGGCGCGCCAGGAGACCGAAGGGGTGCAAGTCAAGCAAGACTAATCTGTCTGCGGAAACCGCGCACGCGACTGATTGGGTATAAGGTTTGATGGTTTTTCTTGCGGCAAAAAACCTACACCGCCATCACAGCCCTCTTCCTCTCGGCCCGCTGCATAAAATAGTTAGCCAAAACAACCCCAACGGTCACAACGCCAATAAACAAAGTAGCCAACGCATTCATCTCCGGATTCAATCCAAGCCGAACACGGGAGAAAACAACCAGCGGCAACGTCGTCGACCCAGGCCCCGACAGAAACGCCGACAAAACCAGATCGTCGATAGACAAAGTAAACGACAACAACCACCCAGAAACCAGAGCCTGCGAAATCAACGGCAACGTAATAAAGAAAAACACCTTAAGCGGCGTCGCCCCAAGATCAAGCGCAGCTTCCTCCAGAGAAGGATTCAACTCCTTCACACGCGACTGGACGATGATGGCCACATATGAAATACACAACATCACGTGCCCGATCCAGATCGTGAAAATGCCACGCCCGGCAGGCCATCCCAACCATTTGGCCATTTCGATGAACAGCAGCAGCAGTGAGATCCCCTGAATCACCTCGGGAATCACCAGCGGCGCATTGATCATCCCGGTGTAGAGCGTAAAACCACGAAACCGCCCCATGCGGGCCAGAACAAACCCAGCCCACGTACCGATGATCACCGAAGCAAACGCCGTCAGCAACGCCACCCGCAACGACAACCACGCAGCCGCGATCAACTCGTCGTCCTGCAACAATGCCGCATACCAGCGCGTAGAAAACCGCGTCCACACCGTGACCAGTTGCGATTCGTTGAACGAATACACAATCAGACTCACGATCGGAATGTAGAGAAACAGAAACCCGATCCCCAACGCAATGAACTGAAAAATCCGGTTCGGCTTCATCAGCGCCTTTCCTCCATCGCCTTCGCCTGCGCGTACTGGAAAAACGCCATCGGCACCAATAACAACAACACCATTGCGCACGTCACGGCAGACGCCATCGGCCAATCGGCATTGTCGAAGAACTCATTCCACATCACGCGCCCAATCATCAGCGTGTTCGCGCCACCCAGCAATTCCGGAATCACATACTCGCCTACCGCTGGAATGAACACCAGCAAACAACCGGCAAGGATGCCGTTCTTCGACAGCGGCAAGGTGATCTGCCAGAACGCTCGCCACGGCTTCGCGCCGAGATCGTAGGCGGCTTCCAGCAGCGTCATGTCCATCTTCACCAGATGTGCATACAGCGGCATGACGAGGAATGGCAGGTACGAATACACCATGCCGATATAAACCGCGGTGTTCGTGTGATACAGCTCGATCGGCGTGTGGATCAGCCCGACCGACATCAGAAAGTTGTTCAGCAAGCCATTATTCTTCAGGATGCCGATCCATGCATACACGCGAATCAGAAACGACGTCCAGAACGGCAGCATCACCGCCATCATCAGCAGATTGCGGCTTGCCGGATTCGATCGCGCAATGTAGTACGCCATCGGATAACCGATCAGCAAACACAGCAACGTGGAGATCGCCGCGACCACCACAGAATTCACATAGGTCGCGAAATACAGGCTGTCAGTCAGCAGAAACGCATAGTGCGACAGGTCTAGCGCGACGTGAATCACACCATCCGCATACGCGGTGAGTTCCGTATAGGGCGGGATGCCGAGCTGCAAATCGGCAAAGCTGATCTTCACGACCAGCAGGAACGGCACAAGGAAAAACAGCAGCAGCCAGATGAATGGCCCAGCCACCACCGCGGTGCGGCCGGTCAGATTGAAACGGCGCACCGGCCACGACGCCAGAGAACTGATCGCGCGCTTCATGACGTCAGCACCACGCCGGCCGATGCGCTCCAGCGCACATACACCTCGTCGCCCCAGGTGGGCGGGTCGATCTCTGTCAAGGCAAGGCTCGTCACGTTGGCGATCACCGTTTTGCCGGCGTCGAGCTTGACGTGATACAGCGAATAGCCCCCCATGTACGCGACATTCGTCACGACGCCCTTGCCCCAGTTGTACGCGCCTTCGGGCGGCTTGCGCGTGAGCGCGATGCGCTCGGGCCGCACGGAGATCGTCACCGGCATGCCGAGCGGCCCGGTGATGCCGTGGCTCACGTAGAGGCGGACTGGCAGGTCGGGGGTTTCGATGAACACGTGATCGGGTTCGTCTTCGACGACGTTGCCATCGAACAGATTGGTCGACCCAATGAACTCGGCCGAAAAACGGCAATTCGGATATTCGTAGACTTCATGCGGCGTGCCGAGCTGGATGATCTCGCCTTCGCTCATCACGGCAAGACGGTCCGCCATCGTCATCGCCTCTTCCTGGTCGTGCGTCACCATCATGCAGGTCACGCCGACCCTGTCGAGAATATTGACCAGTTCGATCTGCGTGCGCTGACGGATCTGTTTGTCGAGCGCGGACATCGGCTCGTCGAGCAACAACAGCTTCGGCCGCTTGACGAGCGAGCGCGCGAGCGCCACGCGCTGCTGCTGGCCGCCGGAGAGCTGATGCGGCTTGCGCTTCGCAAAGCGGCCCATCTGCACGAGATCGAGCGCGCTCTGCACACGGTCTTTCAGTTCGGATTTCGGCACGCCTTCCTGCTTCAGGCCGAAGGCGACGTTGGCCTCGACCGTCATGTGCGGAAACAGTGCGTACGACTGGAACATCATGTTGACCGGCCGGCGATAAGGCGGCAATTGCGCAAGGTCTTCGCCGTCGATCAGGATCTTGCCCGACGTGATCGATTCGAGGCCGGCCAGCATGCGCAACAAGGTCGATTTGCCACAGCCGGAACTGCCGAGCAGCGCGAATAGCTCGCCCTTTTTCACCGACAGGTTGACCCCTTTGACCGCTGCGGTCTCGCCGAACTTCTTCACGATGTCGACGATCTGGACGAAATTCTCTGCGGCATCGCCCGCTTCGGCGTTCAGCCCGGGGAACGGTGCGGCGGCCCCTGCCAGCGCGCCCGACTGGTCACTACTCATCACAATGCTTTACTCCGGCGTTTGACGAACAAAGCCCCCGGTGGACACCGAGGGCTTCATGATGATACTTACCCGTTCACTCTGGCCGCGGATCAGCGGCCGGACTTGAACTCAGTCCACAGCCGCGTTTGCAGCCGCTGGATTTCCGGCGGCAGCGGCTTCAACAGGAACAGCGTCTTGATGACTTCAGGCGACGGGTACACGGCCGGGTCGTTCGCCACGTCCTTGTCCACGTACTTGCGCGCTTCGAGGTTCGTGCTCGGGTAGTAGACGGCATTGGTGATCGCGGCGTGGACCTGCGGTGTTTCGATGTAGTTGATCCACTCGAGCGCGGCTTCCTTGTTCTTCGCGTCCTTCGGAATCGCCATCACGTCGAACCACACCGGGGCGCCGCCCTTCGGAACGTAGTATTCGATCTTGTAGGCCTTCTTCGCCTCGATCGCGCGATGCTTGGCGATCACGACGTCGCCCGACCAGCCGTACGCGAAGCACACGTCGCCGCCGACCAGATCATTGATGTAGCCCGACGAGTTGAACTGCGTGATGTACGGACGGATCTTCTTCATCATCGCGAGCGCGGCGCGGTAGTCGGCCGGATTCGTGCTCATCGGATCCTTGCCGATGTAGTGCAGCGCGGCGGCGAACATCTGGTCCGGGGCATCGAGCACGGACACGCCGCATGCTTTCAGCTTCGAAATGTTTTCCGGCTTGAAGAGGACGTCCCAGCTGTCGAGCGGCACGTTCTTGCCGAGGATCTGCTGCGCTTTGGTGACGTTGTAGCCGAGGCCGGTCGTGCCGTATGCCCAGGGTACCGTGAACTTGTTGCCCGGATCGGCGCCGGCCACGAGGGCCATCAGCGACGGGTCGAGGTATTTGAGGTTCGGCAGCTTCGATTTGTCGAGCGGCGCGAAGATGCCGGCGGCAATCTGCTTGCCGGCGTAATTGCTGGTCGGCACGACGATGTCATAGCCCGAATTGCCGGTGAGAAGCTTGGCTTGCAGCGTGTCGTCGCTGTCGTAGTTGTCGTATTTGACCTGGACGCCAGTCTGCTTGGTGAAGTTCGGAATGGTGTCCTTGGCAATGTAATCGGACCAGTTATACACGTTCAGCTGCGTATCTTTCGCAGCGGCCGTCAACCACGGTGTTGCACACAAGACGAGCGCCGCCACCTGCACCACTACCCGTTTTTTCATTCCGTTCTCCAATCCTGACCGGCCCGAACCGGACGTCTTCGCCCACGCCGCGTCACACCGCACGCGGCTCCCCTGAAAAACTCGAAAACTACCATTAATTATTGCGCGCACCAAAAAAAATGCTGAGCTGTCGCGCAAACGGTACAGCGTAAGCCGCGCCGCCACAAAATCGGCGCAATTTTAGCGGGTTATTGGCGTGTGTCTACCTGAAAAAACACCAGTGGCAGCCTCGGTGTTATCTCGTTGTCAAGTTACGGCGGCCTCGCCGAAGCCGGTTCGCTGCGGGCCCGTCGCGTGCGGGTGAGTGCAGTCTCAATGAAGCGGCTTTGTAAGCATTCTCGAAGCGGGGCGAACGCGGCAGTGGATGCTGCCGACCGTGCATGCATCTGAGCCACGGCGAGTGCGACGCCGAGGCGCGATCGCCGCATCGGCTAACATAGCGGAACTCCGCTTCTCCGCCCCAAGGTTTCCGATGGCTTCGAATCTCCACGCTCTCCCCGACAGCCCGTGTATCGGCGTTTGTTCCACGCTTTTCGACGAAATCTGCAAAGGCTGCGGCCGCACCGCCACCGAAGTGTCCAACTGGGTGTTCCTGAGCGACGAGGAAAAGCGCGCCGTATGGATACGTATCGAACAGGACGGCACGGCCATGCGTTTCAGGAACGACAAGCTGTAGTCTCCTCGCGCCGCGGCCGGCCGCATCGGCCCTCCTGTCGGCAAACTCGTCTCTCGATTGGGATTGAGATTGCAATAAAAAACGCCGGAAATTCCGGCGTTTTTGCATGGCGCGAGCGGCTTCTCAAGCGCGGCAATCAGAACCGCATACCGACACCCAGACCAACCACCACCGGATCGATACTTAGCCGGCCGAGCGACTGACCGCCGAGTGTTGCGTCGGTATGCATCCAGATCTTCTTGATGTCCGCGTTGACGAACAGCGATTTGGTCACCTGCACATCCACGCCGGCCTGCAATGCGGGGCCAAAGCTGTGGTTGGTGATCGAGATCGGCTGACCACCTGCGTTCAGGCCGTTGTTATAGAACAACGTGTAGTTCAGACCCGCACCGACGTACGGACGGATACGCCCAGCGTGGTTGAAGTGATATTGCAGCAGCAGCGTGGGCGGTAACACGTTCACGCCACCGAGATTGCCGAGGTTCGACGTCAACTGATGGCGCGACGTGCCGAGAATCAGCTCGACGCCGAGATAATCGCGGATCATGTAGGTCAGATCCAGCTCCGGCACGATGGCATTGTTGACGCCCACGTTGAGCGCCGACAGCGACTGGTTGGTCTCCACGTTCGGCATGATGCTGATTGCGCGCAGACGCACCAATATGTCGCCGGCATGGATGCCGTTCAACTGGTCGCCGCCGGCAGCTTGCGCCTGCGGAGCCAGCGCAGCCGCGCCTAGCAGGCACGACGCGACGGCGGCGGTCTTGATTGTGTTCCTGATCGAGTGCTTCATGTGCTTCCCCGAGTGTTTGTTGGCGTGCGGGGATTGTCGAAGGTCTCGCCAGGCTTCACGTTGACCCGTATCAACCCAGCGAGAACGCCCATCGCCCTGCGGCAGAGGGTCGCGTCGCACCGGTCAGCAGGAGTTCGATCAGATCGCGATGATGCTGACGCAGGTCGGTACTCGCGATGGTGCCGAGTGCGCCCTCGCGGGCAACGCTGCCCGCCAGCCGGTGAGCTGAGATGCCGACGCCCATACCGCCTTGCACGATCGGAAGCAGCTTTTGAGTCCGGCTGCTCGATGCTGGTCACTTCACGGTGAGATTTATGGTTCTTCCGTCGAGACGCTCGCGGGTCTGCGGATCCGTGGATCTGCTGCACGTATAGATAAACTGGAACCGGTGCACAAGTCGCGCACGATGAAAAAAGCCCGCTTCGAAGAAGCGGGCTTTGCCTGAAGCTACACCGTGCAACGAGCAGCGCTTACTGCACGCCCTGGCTCAACAGGAAGTCTTCGTAGTTGCCGCCGAAGTCGTTCAGCGTGCCATCGGTCTTCACTTCGATGATCCGGTTCGCGAGGCCGCTCACGAACTCACGGTCGTGCGACACAAAAATCAGTGTGCCTTCGTACTTATCGAGCGCGATTTGCAGCGATTCGATCGATTCCATGTCCATGTGGTTGGTCGGCTCGTCCATCAGCATCACGTTGTGGCGGCCCAGCATCAGCTTGCCCCAGATCATGCGGCCCTTCTCGCCACCGGAGAGTACCTTGACCGACTTGCGGATGTCGTCGGCATTGAACAGCAGACGGCCGAGCGTGCCGCGCACCATCTGCTCGTCGTCGCCTTCCTGGCGGTAGCCATCGATCCAGTCCATCAGCGTGACGTCGTCCGGGAATTCCTCGTACGTATCCTGCGGCATGTAACCGACGTTCGCATTTTCAGCCCACTTCACCGCGCCATGATCCAGCGTGATTCTGCCGAGCAGCGAGCGCAGCAGCGTGGTCTTACCCGCGCCGTTCTCGCCGATGATCGCGATCCGCTCGCCCGGCTGCACGCTAATGCTGAAATCGTTGAAGATCGAGCGGTCGTACTTCTTCGAGATCTTGTCCGCCACCACGGCGATGTTGTGCAGCTTCTTCTCGTACTCGAAGCGGATGAACGGATTCTGCCGCGACGACGGCTTGAATTCCTCGATCTTGATCTTGTCGATCATCTTCAGACGGCTGGTAGCCTGACGCGCCTTCGACTTGTTCGCCGAGAAGCGGCGCACGAAGTCCTGCAGATCGGCGACGCGCTCCTTCGCCTTGGCGTTGGCATTCTGCTGACGCTCGCGCGCCTGCGTGCTGGCCAGCATGTAGTCGTCGTAATTGCCGGGATAGACCTTCAGCGTGCCGAAGTCCATGTCGGCCATGTGCGTGCAGACCTGGTTCAGAAAGTGACGATCGTGCGAGATGATGATCATCGTCGAGTTGTACTGGTTGAGCACGTCTTCCAGCCAACGGATCGAGTTGATGTCCAGGTTGTTGGTCGGCTCGTCCAGCAGCAGCACGTCCGGCTTCGAGAACAGCGCCTGCGCGAGCAGCACGCGCAGTTTCCAGCCCGGCGCGACGTTGCTCATCGGGCCGTTGTGGTCTTCGATCGCGATGCCGATGCCGAGCAGCAGCTCGCCCGCGCGCGCTTCGGCGGTGTAGCCGTCGTACTCGGCGAACTTCGCTTCGAGTTCGGCGGCGTGCATGTAGTCGTCGTCGGTGGCGTCCGGGTTCGCGTAGATCGCGTCGCGCTCGGTCATGGCGGCCCACATTTCCGTGTGGCCCATCATCACGACGTCGAGCACACGCACGTCTTCGTAGGCGAATTGATCCTGGCGCAGCTTGCCGAGGCGGATGTTCGGTTCGAGCATCACGTTGCCGGAGCTCGGTTCCAGATCGCTGCCCAGGATCTTCATGAAGGTGGACTTGCCGCAGCCGTTCGCACCGATCAGGCCATACCGGTTCCCTTCCCCGAATTTGACCGAGATGTTCTCGAAGAGGGGCTTTGGCCCGAATTGCATGGTGATATTGGCGGTAGACAGCACGGCGCGTCCTTTAATGTGATATCGGCGAACAACCCAATATTTTAGCAGGTTATCGAGGCTTCAACCCGCGCGTACGCTGTGCTCGCGCGTTTCGACGCCCTGTTCGCGTCGCGTTCGCGCCTCCCGCGTGCCTTCTAGCCGCCGCGCGCCGTCTGCAAAACGTCGATGAAAGCCGACAGATCGGCCTCCCCAAGCCCCATCGCCGCGCCGAGTCGCAACAGTTGCTGGACCGTCGACGAAACCGGCATCGGCGTGCCGGTCTCGTACGCCGTCGCGGCGACCGTGTCGATGTCTTTCTGGAACGTGCGGAATGCGCCAATCGGCGCGAGGCCGCTTTGCGTCATGCGCGGCACGAAAATCTGCAGCAACACCGAATCGGCCCAGCCGCCGGCAAGGCCTTCCGTCAGTCTGGAGGCGTCGATACCGCTGCGCTGCGCAAGGCTCACCGCCTCGGCGATCGCCGCCAGGGTTGCGGTGACGATGGTCTGATTGCAGAGCTTGGTGGTTTGCCCCGCGCCGACCTCGCCCATGCGCGTGACACGAGCTGAATACGCGCCGAGGAGTGGCGTGACTGCCTCGACGTCCGCCGCGGCGCCGCCCGCCATGATCGCCAGCGTGCCCGCCGTCGCGCCCGCTACGCCGCCTGATACGGGCGCGTCAATCCAGCCGACGTTTGCTGTGCCTGTGCCTGTGCCTGTGCCTGTGCCTGTGCCTGTGCCTGTGCCTGTGCCTGTGCCTGTGCCTGTGCCTGTGCCTGTGCCTGTGCCCGCAGATTCTCGCTCTCGTCCACCCTCACCCGTTGCAGCAATCGGGCCTTCCGCCGCAACTGCAGCCACCGCCGCCGCGCGCTGCGCGAACGCGCGTGTCGCGGCCGGCGGAATGCTCGAGTGATCGACGATCCAGCGCACGCGCCTCGGCGCAGCGGCATCCACGCTCAGCAGCCCCTCCGCACCGAACACCGTTTCCTCAACCGCCGCCGCATCCGCGACGCACAGCAGCACCGCCTCGCACCGCGAGGCCAGCTCGCGTGGCGTATCGACCACCTTGGCGCCGTCCGCCAGCAGCGCTTCCGCCTTGGCCCGCGTGCGATTCCAGACATGCACGGTATGCCCCGCACGCAGCAGATGCCGGATCATCGGCGCGCCCATCAGACCGGGACCGCAAAAACCAATTTCCACTTTCGAGCCTCGTCAGGTTTCAAGTTGAGTCGCGCGGACATCATAACGGCCTCGCCTCGCCGCGGCATATCGGGCACGCGATGTGCGGGATGACTCGCTCACGTGCGAGACGTAGGGGACGTCAACGGCGATCCATTGCCTATACTTTTTTTGCACACCAACGAAGGTCAAAGGAGGAAGTTCATGTCAGAACACGTCTACAAACAAATCGAACTGACCGGCTCATCGACCAAATCGATCGACGACGCAATCAGCACGGCGATTACAAAAGCGTCGAAGACGCTGCACAATTTGCACTGGTTCGAAGTGACGGAAACGCGGGGCCAGATCGAAAACGACAAGGTCGCCTACTGGCAGGTGACTATCAAGGTCGGCCTGCGCATCGACTAACGCTTTGCCTGAAACATCGTCAACACATAATCTGAAGCAAAAAAGAAAGCTGCGTCCGTGGTGGACGCAGCGCCTTAAAGCAGCGGTTGCTGAGACCGCAGCCTGGTCGATCGCGACCCGGTCACTCGCGACCCGGTCATTTGTGAACCGGTCATTTGTGAACCGGTCATTTGCGATCCGACCAACAGCTGCTAAATCCGCTCGCGATAACCGCAAAAGCCGGCTTACTTCGGCAGCGAGCCGTCCACGCCTTCCACGTACCAGTTCAGGCGTTGCAGTTCCGAATCGGCGAGCGTCTTGCCTGCCGGCACCTTCACCGCGCCGGACTGATCCTTGATCGGGCCGGTAAACACGTCCCACTTGCCGCCGGCCAGTTCATCGCGCTTCGCCGCGACCTGCTTCTGCGCGTCAGCCGGAATCGCCGACGTGTTCAGGTCTTCAAGATTGACGGCCTTCTGCGGAATGCCCCACCACACCGGGTCGTTCTTCCACTTGCCATCCAGCACCTGCTGAATAGCCGCGTTGTAATACACGCCCCAGTGCGCGACCACCGAACCGAGGTGCGCCTCAGGACCGAACTTCTTCATGTCCGAATCCCAGCCAAACGCATGCACGTGCTTTTCCGATGCGGTCGCGAGTGTCGCGCTCGAATCGGTGTTTTGCAGCAGCACGTCGGCGCCCTGGCCGATCAGCGTTTCGGCAGCCTGCTTTTCCTTGCCCGGATCGAACCAGCTGTTGATCCAGATGACCTTGGTGTGAATCTTCGGATTCACCGAACGCGCGCCGAGCGTGTACGCGTTGATGTTGCGGATCACTTCAGGAATCGGCACCGATGCGACGAAGCCGAGCGTGTTGGTCTTCGTCACATAGCCCGCGGCAACGCCGGCCAGGTACGCTCCCTGGTACATGCGCACGTCATAGGTGCCGAAGTTCGGCGCCTTCTTGTAGCCGGTTGCGTGCAGGAACACCGTATCAGGGAAGTCCTTCGCGACCTTCAGCTCGAAGTCCTGATAGCCGAAGCTCGAACCGATGATGATCTTGTTGCCCTTGTTCGCCAGATCGCGGAACACACGTTCCGAGTCGGCCGATTCCGGCACGTTCTCGATGCGGGTGATCTTGATCTTGTTGCCGAACTTCGCTTCGACTTCCTTCGAACCCTGATCGTGCGCGAAGGTCCAGCCGGCATCGCCCGGATTGCCGAGGTAGACGAACGCGACGCCCGGCGCATCGGCCGCCTGCGCGGTTTGGGCGAGCGGTGCCGCAAGCGCCAGCGCGGCCGCGCCCCAAGCGAAAGCGGTCAGCAGATTTCTTCTCTTCATGTTTTCTCCTGTCGTGTTTGTCAATTGATTTGAAACGTGTGGCCGGTCATATGAAACGGCAAGCGTGTCAACCCGCCGAGAAAAACGGCTTGCCCAGCGACGCGGGTGCGTTCAGACGAATCGTATTCGGGTTGCGCGAAATCAGTACGAGCACGACGACGGTCGCGACGTATGGCAGCATCGCGAGAAACTGCGTCGGCACCGGCACGCCGATGGCCTGCGCGTAGAACTGCAGGCCGGTAACGGCGCCGAACAGCAGCGCGCCAATCAGCAAACGCCCAGGACGCCAGGTCGCGAACACCACCAGCGCAAGCGCGATCCAGCCGCGGCCCGACGTGAGCTGCTCCTGCCACAGGTGCAGGTTGACGATCGAGTAATAACCGCCTGCGAGCCCCGCCATGCCGCCGCCGAAGGCCACCGCGCCGTAACGCACGCCGACCACCGGAAAGCCGACCGAATGCGCCACTTGCGGCGATTCGCCGACCGAGCGCAGCACGAGGCCCGCACGCGTGCGGTACAGGAACCACCAGATCACCGCGAACATCAGGAACGCGAGGTAATCGAGCGGCGTGAGGCTGAAGAGCGCGGGCCCGAGCACAGGAATCTTCGAGAGACCTGGAATGGTCCACGTGTCGATCGTGGCGCGCACCGCCGCCGACGTATACGGCTTGCCGACATAGGCCGACAAGCCAATGCCGAAGATTGTCAGCGACAGGCCGGTGGCGACCTGGTTGGCGAGCATGGTCAGCGTGAGGAACGCGAACAGCAGCGACATCGCGAGACCCGCGCCGATCGCGGCGACCACGCCGAGCCACGGGTTGCCGGTAATGGCGGTGACCGCGTAGCCGCTCACGGCGCCCATCAGCATCATGCCTTCTACGCCGAGGTTGAGAACGCCCGACTTCTCGGCGACGAGTTCGCCTGCGCCCGCGAACATCAGCGGGATTGCGGCGGTGACGGCGCTCGAGGTGAGCGCGCTGGCTTGTTGAATATCCATGGAGATCCGGCGGGAAAATCAGTGGGCTTGCGCGGCGCCGGAGCGCCGGCGCACGCGATAGTTCACGAACAGGTCGGCACCCAGCAGGCAGAACAGCAGCAGCCCCTGGAACACGCCGGAGAGCGCCTGCGGCAATTGCATCGAGGTCTGCACCGCTTCGCCGCCGAGGTACAGCAGCGCCATCAGCAAGCTCGCAAGCACGATGCCGACCGGATGCAGCCGCCCCACGAACACGACGATGATCGCGGTGAAGCCGTAGCCCGGCGACCACGTTGCCTGCAACTGGCCGATCGGACCGGCGATCTCGCCCATCCCGGCGAGGCCCGCCAGACCGCCGCTGATCAGAAGCGACGTCCAGATGGTTTTCTTGTCGGAGAAACCGGCGTAGCGCGCGGCGAGCGGCGCGAGACCGCCGACGTTCATCCGGTAGCCCGCGAAGCTCTTGCGCATGAACAGCCACACGCACGGAATCGCGATCAGCGTGATGAACACCGACGCGTTCAGCCGCGTGCCGCGCAGCCATTTCCAGTGCCAGTCGCCGGAAAAGGTCGGGTACAGCGCATCGCCGCCGAACATCTCCGAGAGCGGGAAGTTCATGCCCTGCGGATCGCGCCACGGGCCGCTCACCAGATAGATCAGCAACTGCGTGGCCACATACGTGAGCATCAGGCTCACGAGAATCTCGTTGGTGTTGAAACGGCTTTTCAGGAGCGCGGGAATCGCGGCCCACGCCATGCCGCCGAGCACGCCGGCGATCATCATGGTCGGCAGAATCCACCAGCCGGTGGCCTGATCGAAATAGATCGCGACGCCGCTGGCGGCGATGCCGCCGAGCAGCATCTGCCCTTCAGCGCCGATGTTCCAGACGTTGGCGCGATAGCCGATCGCGAGACCGAGGCCGATCAGGCACAGCGGCGACGCTTTCAGCAGCAGCTCGGACCAGCCGTTCACGCTGGACAGCGGTTCGATGAAAAACGCGTGCATGGCTTCGAGCGGATCACGGCCGACCAGGCTGAAGATCAGGAAGCCGATCACGAGCGTGAGCAACGCGGCGATCAGCGGCACGGCAAGCTGCATCGTGCGCGAGGGCGTTGTGCGTGCTTCGAGTCGATATGGAAGAATCATGGGAGCGGGTGCTTATGTCTGGTTCTGGTGTTTAACGTCGATCGGTTGGCCGAGCGCGCATCGATCTGATCAGGCATGCGCCGGCTGTTCCGCCGACGGCGCTGTGCCCTCGCGGTCGCCGAACAGGCCCGCCATCCAGCGGCCGATTTCCTCGGCGTTGGTCGCCCCCGTGGCACGCACCGGCGAGAGTCTGCCACCTGCCAGCACCGCGATGCGATCGCAGATGTCGAACAACTCCTCCAGCTCTTCGGAAATCACCAGAATCGCCACGCCGCGGGCGGACAGGTCGAGCAACTGCTGACGAATAAACGCTGACGCGCCGACGTCGACACCCCAGGTCGGCTGTGCGACCACCAGCACCTTAGGCGCCTGCAAGATCTCGCGGCCCATGATGTATTTCTGCAGATTGCCGCCAGAGAGACTTTGCGCCAACGCTTCCGAGCCGCCGCAACGGACGTCGAAGGCTTCGATACAGCGCTTCGCGAAGGCGCGCATCGCGCCCGCCTTGATCCAGCCTGAGTTCACCATCTGCTGACGATGCGCCGTGAGCAGCGCGTTTTCCGACAGTGTCATTGCCGGCACTGCGCCTCGGCCGAGACGCTCTTCCGGCACAAAACCGAAACCGAGCGCGCGCCGGCCGCCTGCGCCGAGGCGCCCTGCGGCCTTGCTGCAAATCGTGACCGCATCGGCGCGCACGCCGCGCTTTTCACCCGACAGTGCCGAGAGCAATTCAGCCTGCCCATTGCCCGACACACCCGCAATGCCGAAGATCTCGCCGGCATGCACGCCGAACGACACGTTATTGAGCGAGGTGCCGAAGGGGTCGTCGCTTTCCACCGACAACTGCTTCACGTCGAGCAGCACGGCGCCCGGCGTGTGTTCACGGCGCGTGTAATCCGGCAGCGAATGGCCGACCATCAACTGCGCGAGCGACGCATGCGTCTCTTCTTTCGGCGTCACGTGACCGGTCACACGGCCGCCGCGCATCACCGTGGCGGTATCGCACAGTTCCTGGATTTCGTCGAGCTTGTGGCTGATGTAGAGGATGCTGCAACCTTCTGCCGCGAGACGCCGGAGCGTCTCGAAGAGCTTGCGGACCGCTTGCGGCGTGAGCACCGAAGTCGGTTCGTCCATGATCAGGAGACGCGGGTTCTGCAGCAGGCAACGCACGATTTCGACGCGTTGCCGCTCGCCCACCGTCAGGCTGTGCACGTGACGTTGCGGGTCGATGTCGAGGCCATAGTCGGCGGAGACTTCGCGGATACGCCTCGAAAGCGTCTTCAGATCGAACGGTTCGTCGAGCGCAAGCGCGATGTTTTCGCCGACCGTGAGCGTCTCGAACAGCGAAAAATGCTGGAACACCATGCCGATGCCGAGCTTGCGCGCCGCCGCCGGGCTCGCGATCTCGACCGGCTGGCCTTCCCAGCGGATCTCGCCAGCGTCGGGCCGCACCGCGCCGTAGATGATTTTCATCAGCGTGCTTTTGCCGGCACCGTTTTCGCCGAGCACAGCGTGGATTTCACCCGGCGCGACGATCAATGTGACGTCGTCGTTGGCACGCACGGCCGGATATTGTTTGGTGATGCCCTGAAGCATCAACCTGGGCGCCGCCTGTTCCGGCCTGTTTGCCGGCTGCGCGGCGGCGCCGTCGCTATAAGAAGAGTCGCTCATGTGATTCCGTAGTACGTCAGAGACTGCCGGTCACGGCGCGTCCGCCCGCCCCGTCAGCAAGCGATCCGTCACCACAACCGGATGACAATACCTAAATCGACCCACTCAGTCGAGCCGTCAAAATTCCCCGCAAACCCCCGCCGCAGCGTGCTCTGCGGGTATCCCACTCTTGACGTGGTTTTGTGTTCATATTAAAAGCCATATACACCCACGCCCGCTCGATCAGCCAGAACATATATTTCGGAGAAGTCATGAGTCAGCAACGCGAGGCGATCGATACGTACCTACTACGCGTCTTGCACACCCTGTTGATGGAACGCAGCGTCACGCGCGCGGCCGTCAAACTGAATCAATCGCAACCCGCCATCAGCGCGGCGCTGCGCCGTTTGCGCGACATCACTGGCGACCCGCTGCTGGTGCGCGGCAAATCCGGCATGGTGCCGACCGAGTACGGCCTGCGCCTGCTCGAACCGGTGCAAAACGCGCTGCGCGAGATCGAACGCATCAAGTTCCAGCAGCACAACTTCGATCCGGCCACGTCGATCCGTTGCTACCGGATCGGCTGCCCGGACTACCTGAACGTGCTGTTCGTGCCGACGGTGGTGGAGCGCTTTCGTCAGGCCGCGCCGAATGCGACGCTTGAATTTCACTCGCTCGGGCCGGCGTTCGACTACGAACTCGCGCTCGAGGACGGCAAGCTCGACATCGTGGTCGGCAACTGGCCGGAGCCGCCGGAGCAATTGCACCTGTCTAATCTGTTCGTCGATCAGATCGTCTGCCTGATGAGCAATGTGCATCCGTTCGCCAAACGCGGCGGGTTGACGCTCGACCAGTACCTGAATGCGCCGCATCTTGCGCCTACTCCTTACTCGGTGGGCCAACGGGGTGCGATCGACGTGCATCTCGCGCGCGAGCGGTTAAAGCGTCACGTGGTCGTCACGTTGCCGTACTTCAATCTGGCGCCTTACGTGCTGATCAAATCCGATCTGATCTTCACGACGACGCGCCTGTTTGCCGACTACTACGCCAAGTTCCTGCCGCTGACCGTGGTGCCCGCCCCGCTCGATTTCCCGCCGATGCAGTACTACCAGTTGTGGCACGAGCGCGTGCATTATTCCGACGAAGTGCGCTGGCTGCGCAGTCTGGTTGCCGAGGCGACCAAGACGCTGATCGATAAGCCCTGATCTTTGCTCTGCGTTCTATCGGCATCCAGTCTGCGTGGAGGCCGATAGACCTGCTTCTTCTATTTCGCTCTCACTCCATCATTGCGCTTACGCTGCCGCTTCGTAAAGCGTCTTTGCCAACCGGTTGTGCTGCTCGATGACCGGCCCGAGTTCCAGCGTCGTCAACTGGCCATTCTTCACCACCACCTTGCCGCCGATCACGCTATAGCTCACCTGCGACGGCGCGCAGAACACCAGTGCCGCGACCGGATCGTGCAACGCGCCCGCAAACAGCGGCTGACGCAGATCGAAGGACACGAAATCCGCTGCCATGCCCGGCGCCAGCGCGCCGATGTCGTCGCGATTCAGCACCTTCGCGCCGCCTAGCGTCGCAATCTCCAAGGCTTCACGCGCGGTCATCGCGTCCGGCCCAAAGCCGACCCGCTGCAGCAGCAGCGCCTGGCGCACTTCCGCGACCATTTGCGCGCCGTCGTTCGAGGCCGAACCGTCGACGCCCAGGCCCACCGGCACACCGGCCGCGCGCATCCGCTTGACCGGCGCAATCCCCGACGCCAGCCGCATGTTCGAACACGGGCAATGCGCCACGCCGGTGCCCGTGCGGGCGAACAGTTCAATGCCCGCGTCGTCGAGTTGCACACAGTGCGCATGCCATACATCGTGACCGACCCAGCCGAGGTCTTCCGCATACTCGGCCGGCGTCATGCCGAACTTCTCGCGGCTGTACGCGATGTCGTTGACGTTCTCCGCCAGGTGCGTGTGCAGCGACACCCCGTAATGCCGCGCCATCACCGCCGATTCGCGCATCAGATCGCGGCTCACCGAGAACGGAGAGCACGGCGCCACCACCACGCGCAACATCGCGTAACGCCCTTCGTCGTGGTACGTCTCGATCAGACGCTGCGTGTCCTTCAGGATGTCCGCTTCACGCTCGACCACCGAATCCGGCGGCAAACCGCCGTCCTTCTGCCCCACGCTCATGCTGCCGCGCGCTGCGTGAAAACGCATGCCGATCCGCTCTGCCGCGACGATGCTGTCGTCGAGGCGGCTGCCGTTCGGGTAGATATACAGATGGTCGCTCGAAGTCGTGCAACCGGACAGCAACAGTTCGGCCATCGCCGTCAAGGTCGAGACTTCGATCATCTCCGGTGTGAGGTTCGCCCACACCTTGTAGAGGTTGGTCAGCCAGCCGAACAGCTCCGCGTTCTGCGCAGCCGGAATCGCGCGCGTCAGGCTCTGATACATATGGTGGTGCGTATTCACCAGCCCTGGAATCACCAGGTGGCCGCGCATGTTCAGCACTTCGTCGGCCGTTTGCGGCAATTCCGCTGTCGGCCCGACCGCGACGATGCGGTTGTCCTCGATATATATGCCGCCGTCGCGCAGTTCGCGCCGGGCGCCGTCCATCGTGACCAGCACGTCCGCATGCTTCACCAGCATCGTTTTCTTAGGCTTGTTTGGCCTGATAGCCGCCTGCTCCATCGTCATTCGCTTCTCCGCTTGATTGCTTCCGTGCAAAGCCGTTCGAACGCGATGGGACGGCACGCCAACCGTGCCGCCGCGTCCCGTCGAACGCCGTTGGCCCGGTTACCCAGCGTATTTCCGCCGTCTTCGGGGTGTGCCGCATTGACTCACGTTTGCTGCGGCGCACAGGTGTAACCTTCGACGGCCAAAATAATGCTGACAACTCGCGCCAGTGCGATACTCAACCTCACACTGCCGATATAGTGGGCCTTTTTGGCGCCGGTACGATCCGCCCATACGATTAAATGTACGGCAATGGTCGAACAAATCGACTTGATGCGGCTTTCAACAGGCTGTCGGTCATGCGCCAGGTATTATCTTTCCTATCTCGCGCGCGCTGACGTGAACATCCTTTTTACAATGGCTGCCACGGCGCTCGCTTCAATTCGCCGACGGGTATGTAGCCACTGACGTGGAGCCTCGATCCGCCGCAACGTATTCTGGATCGGGCCGCCGCCGAAACCTCGCATTCACATAAGGAAAATTGCGAATGGGAAAGCTCACTACCCACGTGCTCGACACCGCCAACGGCCGTCCCGGCGCGGGCATCAAGGTCGAACTCTTTGCGCTCTCCGGCGACACCCGCCGCGCGCTCAAAACCACCACCACCAATGACGACGGCCGCTGCGACCAGCCGCTGCTCGAAGGCGACGCACTGGTCGCGGGCGAATACGAACTCGTGTTCGGCGCTGGCGATTACTTTGCGTCGATCGGCACGAAGGTGCCGGAGCCGCGCTTCGTCGATCGCGTTGTGTTGCGTTTCGGCGTGGCCGACGCCGGCGCGCACTATCACGTGCCGCTGCTGGTGTCGCCGTGGTCGTACAGCACCTATCGAGGCAGCTAGGCGCGCCGGGCGGTTTCGATAGGCGTTGGAGGACGACGAGGTTGGAGTCGTGTTGTATTTCCGAGCGCGCCCGATTGCACTGTGCGGCTCCCAGGAGACACCCGCGAAGCGCAATCGAACGCGAGCGACCCGACCTGACGCTCCAATAAAAAACGGCGCGTGCGAACTGAGCGCACCGCGTCTTTCGCCCTGAAAGAAGTCCCCTTGGGGGACACCCCGCAGTCTGTGCGGCGACGCAACGCATGCCGACGACCCGTCAGCCGGGTCACCGAAGGCGCAGTCAGAAGGCGCAATCAAGGCACAAGCGTCGTTGTGCGTACAACGAATCAGAAGTGGAGGAGTTTCATGGAAGGCTTTATCACTGACTGGCTGAATCTGGCCTTGCGCTGGTTTCACGTCATCGCCGCCATCGCCTGGATTGGCGAATCGTTCTATTTCGTCGCGCTCGACAACAGCCTGAAACCGCCTACGGACCCGAACCAGCGCAAGCGCGGCGTGTTCGGCGAGTTGTGGCACGTGCACGGCGGCGGCTTCTACAACATGCAGAAGTACACCGTCGCGCCGCCGGAAATGCCGGACGACCTGCACTGGTCCAAGTGGCCGTCGTACACCACGTGGCTGTCGGGCGCGAGCCTCTTCACGGTGTTGTATCTGTTCTCGCCGAGCACGTACCTGATCGACAAGAACGTGCTGGATATGGGTCCGGTCGTGGCCGTCGCATCCGCTCTCGGCTTCCTCGCCGCCGGCTGGATCGTCTACGACTCGCTGTGCCGTCTGCTCGGCAATAAAGACAAGGTACTCGGCATCTGCGTCGGCATTTATGTGGTGATCGCGGCGTACCTCGCGTGCCACATCTTCGCGGGCCGCGCGGCTTACCTGATCATGGGTGCGATGCTGGCAACGATCATGTCGGCGAACGTGTTCTTCGTGATCATCCCGGGTCAGCGCAAGATGGTTGCCGCGATGCTCAAGGGCGAAACGCCGAACCCGATCTACGGCAAGCGCGGCAAGCAACGTTCGGTGCACAACACGTATTTCACGCTGCCGGTGGTGTTCGCTATGCTGTCGAACCACTACGCGATGACGTACACGAATCAGTACAACTGGGTCGTGCTCCTGATGATCATGCTGGCCGGCGCGCTGATTCGCCAGTTCTTCGTGATGCGTCATCGTGGCCAGGTGCTGTGGTATCTGCCGCTGGTCGGTATCGTGCTGATGTTCGGCGCCCTCTTCTGGACGATGCCGAAGCCGGTCGTGCCGCAAGCGCAAGCTGCGAATGCGCCGACGGTCAAGGTGGCCGATATTGCGCCGGTGTTGCAACAGCGCTGCGTGGCATGCCACTCCGCCCATCCGACGATGATGGGCAGCGCCCCGGCTGGCGTGTTGCTGGATACGCCGGACGAGATCTCGCAGAACGCACAGCGGATCTATCAGCAGGCCGTGACCTTGAAGGCGATGCCGCTGGGCAACGTTACACACATGACCGACGACGAGCGGATGAAGATCGCCGCGTGGTTCGAAGGCGGTGCGGTGAAGTAATGAGCTGGTGGCCGCGTTGCGCCCGGCTTTGCAGAACCTTGGCAGAACATGAAGCGGGCTTTTCGCGTGAGCGGGAAGCCCGCTTTTTTGTTGATCGTTCGGTCCGGACAGCTTGTCAGAATGACCAGTAAAATTGTAGCCCAAGAGACACAAATTTAAAGATACTTGATGAATATGTAGCCCATGAGGCACAAAACCATAAGAACAAATTGTGTCTTATGGGCTACAATATGGCTAACATCTGCCAATTTGATGCCCTGGGGCTACAAATGACCAATCTCGCTGACGTATCGGACATGTTGAAGGCCGTTCGGCGCGAAAGCCACCTGTCTCAAGAGGAATTGGCGCGCCGCGCAGGCGTCGCGCGCACCACCGTCGCGCGTATGGAAACGCTCGCCAAAAACGATATGAGCGTGTCGGTGCTCGTGCGCCTGCTCGAAGCGGCCGGCTACGACCTCAAGTTCGTCGCCCACGGTCACGGGCGCACGCTCGAAGATATCCTGGCTGAACAACGCATGCCGGACGCGGACTCATGAGGCTCGACGTTCAGGTACTGGGCAAGCACGTCGCCACGCTGTTTCGCGAGCGCGACGACTACGTCCTCAAATACAACCGTGATGCGACGGTGGCCGACTTCGTCAGCCTGACCATGCCGGTACGCGAAGAGGCCTGGCGCTGGCCACGCGACCTGCATCCGTTTTTCCGGCAGAACCTGCCGGAAGGCTACCTGCTGAATCTGATCCGCGAGCAATTCGGCCCCCTGCTCGACGGCACCGATCTGTCACTGCTGGCCGTAGTCGGCGCCATGGGGATTGGCCGCGTCACCGTAACGCCGGAAGGCCTCGCGCCGGGCACCGAACTGCAAGCGCTGGATGTGCAGGACATCCTGCACGGTGACAACACGGCCGAACATTTTGCTTCACTGGTGCGCGAATATGCACGCGCCGCCATCTCGGGCGCCGTGCCGAAGTTCATCGCGCCGCAGGCGGAAGTTTCCGGCGCGTCCGCGCCGATGCCGCTCGGCAAACCAACAATCCGAACGAGCCGCCACATCGTCAAAGGCTCCGACGACAACACGCCGTTTCTCGGCTTCAACGAGTTCTACTCGATGCGCGTGCTCGAACGGCTCGGCGTAGCGCCGGTCGCGCGCACGCAGATGTCGGACGATGGGCGCGCGTTGATCGTCGAGCGTTTCGACGTGGATGCGCAGGGACTACCCGCGTACGGCGTGGAGGACATGTGCGGTCTATTGGGCCTGCCGCCGCACGAAAAATACAATTCGACCAGCGAAAAGATGCTCAATGCCGCACGTGCCTACCTGCTCGATCGCGACAGCATGCGGCAGCAACTCGAGCATCTCGGCTGGCACTTGCTGACAAACTACGTCGTGCGCAACGCGGATTGCCATACGAAGAATGTCGCGCTGTTTTACACGTCCGTGGATGACGTCGCGTTTACACCCGTCTACGACATCGTCACGACGCAGGCTTATCCGCGATTCGCGGCCAATCCGCCGGGCCTGCCGATCGACGGACGTAAAACCTGGGCGGCAGGCAAAACGCTCGAACGATTTTTCAACACACGGATGGGAATCGCCCCGCGGCAATACGCGCAGATGGTCGAAGCGTTATGCGACTCGGCGGTCGCCGTCGGTCACGAGTTGATCGAAGCGGCGCGCAACGAGTCGCAGTGGCGTAACGTCGCCAAGCAGATGCTGCATGCGTGGGACGACGGTATGGCGTCGTTGCGATCGCCGAAGAAGAGCTTGCAGTTCAAAGGACTCAAACCGGCGATCGAAGCGGCGGGATTTTCCGCACCGGAGCCGGCTGAACATGCGCGTGAAGTCATCGGGCGTTCACCGCTTCTCGGCAAGCGCAACTGACCAACCATATTGCGCCCCATAGCGTGGTGGTCCGCAAATCAAAAACCCACAGCGTTCTGCACTGTGGGCTTTTTTATAACCAACCTGCTCACCGTATTACGCGAAGGCAACCTAAGGCAACGACCTCAAACGGTCACCGCGCTCAACGCATCTTCAGTCAGCCAGAGCGACTCGCCCAAATCCTGCTCGTTCAGGTTCAGTCCATCGCCGCCGCGATCGACGACGATAAAGTCGCTCACGCCGCCCAATGCGATCAGCGGATGGTGCCAGATGCCCTTCGCATAGTTCACACCTTGCCAGCCGCTCGTCACGAACGCACGAATCTGCTTCGGGTCCAACTCGCCCGCCGGCGCCACGACCACCAGATACGGCTTGTCGTTCAGCGGCACGAAGGCCTGGCTGCCCAGCGGATGACGTTCGAGCATCTTCACTTCGAACGGCAACGTGCGCGGCTGACCGCGAAACAGGTTCACCAGCGTGCGGCCGTTCTCGTCGGTCACGTCCACTTTCGCGAGATCGTGATAGCGGATCGTGGTGCCGAGGTTGATCGGAATCTGCTTCGCGCCTTCGAGTTCGATCACGTCGCCGAACGCGGCGAACGCTTCCTTCGTCAACGGTTCGATAGCCAGCGTTTTCATGATGCGAGCGTGCCCCACAGACGCAGACGCGACACGCCGCCGTCCGGAATGATGTTGAAGCGCACGTGCGTGACCGGACCCAGTGCCGCGATTTCGCTTTCGAAATAGTGCTGGTTGTCCATCTTCAGCTTCTGCTCGCCCAGCAGCACCGGCCAGAACATGGCTTGAGTGATCAGCGAGCTATCCGTGCCGCCCGTTACATACGCGGCCTGGATCGAGCAACGGTCAGGATAGTTGCCTTTGAAGTGAGCCGTATCGACTTCGATCTTCCTGATCACGCCCGGTTGCGCCAGCGCGACGATCGCCCAGTCATTGCCCGGTTCACGGCGGCGGCGCGTTTCCCAGCCGTCGCCCATGTTCACGCCGCGGCCCGGCATCAGAATCGTCGATGCAGCGCCGAAGTGCTGGTTGTTCGCCGCGACCAGATACGCGCCGTTTTCCATCGCGGCCAGATCGAACTGCTCGGTGCGGCTTGCGCCTGCCCAGTCGACTTGCGGCTGGCCATAAACACGCAGACGTGCAATGCCGCCGTCCGGGTAGATGTTCACGCGCAGGTGCGTGTAGGCGTTCGCGTCGCTGACTTCGTGATAGTGATGGCTGTTACCTTGCAGCGTGGTCGACGGGACGATTTCGGTCCATTGCGTCGACTGGTTCGGCACGCCGTCCACGACGCGCGCAGCCTCGACCGAAGCGGCCGGCGGGAAGTTGCCCGTGAAGTGGCTGGTGTCGAGGTCGAGACCCTTGATCACGCCCGGACGCGCGAGCTTCACGACGCACCAGTCGTAACCGTTGGCGCGCTTGCGACGCGTTTCCCAGCCGTCCATCCACTTGCCGTTGTCGTCGTACTTGCCTGGAATGAAGACGGCCGGCTCTGGATTCAGCATACGTTCCTTCGGTGCGAAGAAATCGTCGCTGGCCTCGAGCGCCTGCGCACCCAGGCGCGGATCCGCCAGGTTCACATAGCGGCGCGTGAATTCCGGTGCGTTCGGGTCGAGAATCGGGAGTGCCATCTTTGTCTTCCTTTATGTTTGCTAGTGCTGAAAAAACGTTTCGGTTCGAGGTCCGCGACGCGTAGTTGAAACCTTACGCGTCGATCAGGTCGCCGAGCCGGAAACGTGCGATGCGGTAGATCTGATCGAGGCTCGCGCGCAATTCGTCGGCGCGGCTATTGTTCACGCGCGCCTCGAAGTTCGCGATGATGCCGTGGCGGTCGTAACCGCGCACCGCGAGGATGAACGGAAAACCGAACTTCTCGCGATAGGCGCTGTTCAGCGCCAGTAGCCTGTCGAATTCTTCCTGTGTGCATTGGGCGAGGCCCGCGCCGCTCTGCTCTCGCGTGGATTCGGCCGTCAGTTCGCCGCGCACCGCAGCCTTGCCGGCGAGCTCCGGGTGGGCGTTGATCAACGCCAGTTGCTTCTCTTCACCGGCAGTCTCGACGATGTTCGACATCTTGCTATGCAGTTCGTCGATGCTGGCAAACGGCCGTTGCTGCGCGGCAATTTCCGCGACCCACGGCGAGTGCTCGAAAATGCCCGACAGCGCCGCGACGAACGCGTCGGTCGAGGTGCTGTTGAGTTGATCCAGAGTGTATTGCATCGCCTTCATGCCGCTGCCCCGCGGTTGTTTTGTTGGTAAGGGTGATGTTCGCGCCAGTGACGCGCGATATCGACGCGCCGCGTCACCCACACGCGATCGTGCTGTTCGATATGGTCGAGAAAACGTTGCAGCGCACGGAAGCGGCCCGGGCGGCCGAGCAGACGGCAGTGCATGCCGATCGACAGCATCTTCGGTGCTTCGTCGCCTTCTTCGTAAAGCACGTCGAATGCGTCGCGCAGATAGGTGAAGAAATGGTCCGCGGTGTTGAAGCCTTGCGGGCTCGCAAAGCGCATATCGTTGGTGTC
Source organism: Paraburkholderia phytofirmans OLGA172 (assembly GCF_001634365.1). NCBI lineage: Bacteria > Pseudomonadati > Pseudomonadota > Betaproteobacteria > Burkholderiales > Burkholderiaceae > Paraburkholderia > Paraburkholderia phytofirmans. The sequence continues at coordinate 2,037,920 of NZ_CP014578.1, read as the reverse complement.
GAGCGTGTACGGCACGATCAGTTGCGGGCTCTTGGCGCCGCCCGTCACGTCGACGTCCATCCAGAACGGCAGATCGTCGCCGTAGTAATCCGAGTCGTACAGGAAGCCGCCGTATTCGGCGACCAGACGATGCGTGTTGGGACTGTCGCGGCCGGTGTACCAGCCGAGCGGGCGCGCGCCGGTGATGCGCTCGATCGCTTCCATGCCGAGGCGCATGTGCTCCGCCTCTTGTTCCGGCGACACGTCCTGGTAATGAATCCAGCGATAGCCGTGGCAAGCGATCTCATGACCGAGCTCGACGAACGCGCGCCCCAGATCAGGATGCCGTTCGATCGCCATGCCGACGCCGAACACCGTGAGCGGCAGGCCGCGCTTTTCGAATTCTCGCAGGATGCGCCACACGCCTGCACGCGAGCCGTATTCGTAGATCGACTCCATGCTCATGTGCCGCGCCGGATAAGACGCCGCGCCGACGATTTCCGACAGAAACTGCTCCGAGCCGGGATCGCCGTGCAGCACGCAGTTTTCACCGCCTTCTTCGTAGTTCAGGACGAATTGCACCGCGACGCGCGCTCGACCCGGCCAGTTCGCCTGCACCGGGTGGCGGCCGTAGCCGATCAGATCGCGTGGGTAGTTCGAGTCGAGTGGCATGGTTTGACGAAAGCGTGATGACGATACGTAAAATTCGCGTAAAATTCGCGTGAAACTCACGTGACATGCACGTGGAGTTGGCGTGCCTTCTGCATGCGTGTGCTTGTGTCCGGTTGCCCGCGATTGCCTCTCACGCATGCCGGCGCGGGCCGAGACGGCCCTGAGTAGCGGCACCAGAAGCAGCAGCAAAATAGCGTTCGGGTACCAGCGCCGAGTGGGACCAGTGTAGCGAAAACACCCGGGTGCGCCCATACACCCGGGCAGATAGTGCGTGTCAGACTGGATGTATGTGCGGAGCCGGCCCCACCGGGCGTTCCGTGGTGTTTACCCGCAGTAAGCCAGTCGAATTTGCGCTTTCCGCGGCACGTGCGGCCGAATCGCGAGGCGGCTGTGGATTTGGGTCCGCATCGGTCGGGCTGAAGGCTTCCAGCGCGCCGTCATAGCGCTTGGCCAGCGGCCGCGCATAATCGCCCCGCTTGGCGGTCGACAGCCGCAGCGCGACCAGCGCTTCGGTCCATTTAACCGCCGCCGTCACGCCCTCGATCACCGGCGCGCCCAGGGCATCTTCGATCTCCGCGCACAATTCGGCCATGCCAGCGCAACCGAGCACGATCGCGTCCGACCCGTCCTCCTCCAGCGCGCGCCGGCATTCGTCGAGAATGATGCGGCGCGCCGCCGAGCCAGGCTTATCCAGGTCCAGCACGGCAACGTCGGTGGCACGCACGTTGCGGCAAAAGCGCTTCATGCCGTAGCGCTCGGCGAGATGCCACGCCATGCCGCAGGTGCGCGCCAGCGTGGTCACAACCGAAAACCCCGGTGCCAGCACGCTCGCGGCATGCATTGCCGCTTCGGCGATGCCGATCACCGGTCCGCGCGCCAACTCGCGGGCTGCGTATAACCCGGGGTCGCCGAAGCAGGCGATCACGTACCCGTCGCAGCCCTCGCGCTCGCCGGCGATAACTTCGGCCAGCAAGCCGGGCGTCGCGAGCGCTTCGTCGTAATAGCCTTCTATCGACGGCGGCCCCATCGTCGGACTGACCGCGATCACTTCGGTGCCGGGCGCGGCGACTTCACGCGCGCAGCGGCCCATCGCCTCGGTCATGCGTTGCGTCGTATTCGGATTGATCAGTTTGATGCGCATAGCGACTCCTGTTGAAGTACTGGCTCAGCGAGCGAGCGCGCGGTAAAACACTGCACCCAATCCGGCCCCGATGAACCACGAGAAATTGGCCAGCCCGTCGAGCGTCGGCACCATCACGCAGATCACGGCGATGATCGCAGCCGGCAGCAATGCAGCTACGGCGCGGTAGTTGACACCATTCCTGTACCAGTACGAGCCGTTCGGAGAAACCGAGTAGAGGTCATCGAGCACGATCTTTTGACGTTTCACGAGAAAGTAATCAACAATCAGGACACCATATAACGGTCCAATGAAACTGCCGAGTACATCGAGTGTGTAATGAATTACCGCCGGATTGTTGAACAGGTTCCACGGCGTGATGAAGATCGATGCCACCGCCGCGAGCATGCCGCCCGCACGCCAGCTGATCAGACGCGGCGCGACATTCGAGAAGTCGAAGGCTGGCGACACGAAGTTAGCGACGATGTTGATGCCGATAGTCGCAATCGTGAAGGTCAATGCACCGAGAATCACCGCGGTCGGATAGTCGATACGACCCACCGTTTCGACCGGGTCCGTGATCAGTTGGCCAAACACCGGCAGCGTGGCGGCGGTCGTGACCACCGTCACCAGCGAAAAGGCGAGGAAGTTGACCGGCAGCCCCCAGAAGTTGCCGCGCTGCACGCTGCGAAAACTCTTGCCGTAGCGGGAAAAGTCGCCGAAATTCAGCATCGGGCCGGAGAAGTACGACACCACCAGCGAAATCGCCGTGATCATCACCGGCACGACTTCCATGCCGTGATATTTAACGCCGCCCAGGTTGATTCCGATGTTTCGCCATCCTGCGCGATACACCATGTAGCCGGCGAGAATGAACATCACCACATAGACCGCCGGACCCGCGAAGTCGATGAACTTCTTGATGGTCTCCATGCCGTGCCAGAACACCAGCGCCTGCAATACCCACAGCAACATGAAACCGGCCCAGCCCAAGGTGGAGAGACCCATGAAACCATGATGATGCACGTCCGCGTACGGCAATAGCTGCGGGACGAACTTCAGCACCACGATCACCAGCGCGCTCGAAGCCAGATAAGTTTGGATTCCATACCATGCGACCGCGATCAAGCCACGAATCACGGCAGGAATATTCGCGCCGAGCACGCCGAACGTTGCGCGGCAAGCCACCGGATAAGGCACGCCGTTCGCCTGGCTCGGCTTGGCAATCAGGTTGCAGAGCAGGTTGACAATCGTAATGCCGACCAGCAGCGCGATCAGCACCTGCCAGCTCGTCAGCCCAAGCGCAAACAGACTACCCGCGAACACATAGCCGCCGACACTGTGCACGTCCGACATCCAGAATGCGAAGATGTTGTAAGCGCCCCAGGTTTGATGGCGCAGCGGCGCCAGGTCTTCGTTGTACAGCCTCTCGCTGTAGCCTGCGGGTATCGACGGATCGCTGGACGCGCCGCCGTCTGCGTATGTGGGAATTGCGGGACTGCCGGGCGCTGCGCTGAACTCAGCCATGATTCCTCCTTGGGATAGGGACCGTCGATAACAAATCGAAGGATGTTGCATCGGCCATGCCAGCCACCCTCTTCTTCCCGATCGGGAAACAGGAGGGTCGAGCCGACTCATTGACCGCGCCGCGGGTGTCTCCGTACTTGATGTACTTGTGGTTATCGCACCGCCTGTCGCCGCGGATTCCCGGCGATGCGTTACTACTCCAAGGCTGTCGTCCCGTGACGGCCACGCGTGCGCAAGCGGGCAGCGCTCACGCCGAGCCGCCTTACAACGCCTGACTCGGTTCAGTTCAATTCAGTGCGGCGCGCACCAGCAACGAGCGCGCACCGGCCGCCTGCCTCAGCCTGGCGCGGACTTGGGTCCATGAGCTTCCTTCGGTGCGCCGTTCAGTGCGCCGAACACTTCATGCAGATCGGCTGCGCCACGTGCGGGGCGCTCCAGCATCTTCAACTCGACGCTTTGCAAATGGCGCGACATCAGTGCCGCCGCCTCTTTTGCGTCGCCGGCGTCGAGCGCGGCGAGAATCGCTTCATGGTCTTCGAACGAGCAAGGGCTGCGTCCGAGCGACTCGTACAGCGCCGAAATCAGCGTGGAGCGCGCCACCAGTCCGTTCAGGCAATCGCACAGCACGGCGTTGCCGGTGAGCCCGGCCAGCTCGGTATGGAACTCGCCCGACAGACGAATCCACGCCGGAAAATCACGTGTTTCGAACGCTTTGCGTTCACGGCCGATCATGCTGCCAATGCTCTTCAAACGGCGCATGCCATGACCGCCGCAAATCTTTTCAACCACGGCCAGCTCGATGATCCGGCGCATTTCGAACACCTCATGCACTTCCTGCAGCGACGGGCTGGCAACAAACGCACCACGATTCGGTTCCAGGTCGACGAGGTGGTCGGTGGCCAGTTGCGCGAGCGCCTGCCGGATCGGCCCGCGCTTCACGCCGAATACTTCGCACAACTGTGCTTCTGTCAGCTTGGCGCCCGGTGCGAGCCGATGCTCGAGGATCGCCGCGCGGATGCGCTCGGCGATCGCTTCGGGTTTCGAACTATTCGCGGCTGCGGAGTCTGTGTCGGACATGATGTGCGTCTCGGTATGGTTGTCATCATAGGATGGACATAAAGATTGTCAACAATTTTTGTCTTGAATTTCGACAATCCAGACACCCGGACCATAGCGTGGCTTGGCGGATAGCCCACGCAGGCCTTACTCTGCTTCAATATCAGTTTAATTAATGTATGGGACGGTCGTCTATGGGTGACGGTTTTTGTCAACAAAGTGAGGGGCCTTCGTGGGGCGGATCTATCGGGTGTGGTCTTGAAATATTGACCGTTAGTTGCGTGATTGATTTGAAAATAAAGCGGGCAAACGCCCGCCTCCCCGCCTCACGCCGCTTCAGGCGAGGGTCGGATAGCCCGATACCGTCAGTTTGAATCCGTGTGCGTTGGCGACGAGGTGCGCGTCCGCGCCAACCGGCAGCGTCAGCATGTTGGGCATATGGCCGAATTGCAGACCGGTAATGACCGGAATCCGGATCACCGACCTCACCTGCTCGATCATCGCGCGCAGGTCGTAGCCGTTGTCGTAATCGTACGGTTTGCCGCCAGAGAAATCGCCGAGCACAAGCGCCTGCTGCTGCGCGAGGATGCCCGACAGGTGCAACTGATAAAGCATCCGTTCGAGCCGGAACGGCTGCTCGTTGACATCTTCGAGGAACAGAATGCCGCCCTGCACCGGCGGCATGTACGGCGTACCGATCAGCGACGTCACCACTGCCAGATTGCCGCCCCACAACATGCCCGTCACGTCGGCAGTTTGCGCTTGCGGCACATGGCTCGTCACCGTCATGGTCGGTCCGGTCAGCGCGGACCAGAAGTGCTGCATGGTGAATTCGCTCAGATCTTCTGCGCCGAAGTCGCTCATCAACATCGGGCCGCCGAACGTTTTCAGGCCGGCGCGTGCCAGCAAAGCAAGCTGCACCGCGGTGAAATCGCTATGACCCACCAGCGCGACAGGCTGCTCGGCCAAGCGCCGTTGCAGCCCTTCGTAGTCGAGTCCGTGGAGGACGCGCACCGCGCCATAGCCGCCACGCACGGCTAGCACGATGTCGGGCAACTTACGCGCGGGGTCCGCCAGCCGGTTGAGATCGGCGGCACGCTCGCCGTCGGTGCCCGCGAAGCGTTGGTAGCGGCGCCTTGTCACCTCCACACCTTCGACGCGATGCCCCTGCGCATGCAAGCGATGCAACGCGCGATGCAGCACCTCGGAATCATGCGGATACCCGGACGGCGCGATTAACTCAATGGTGCGATGGACGGTCATTGGCAAGACCTGTTGGACGTTGTTGTTTTAGAGCGGCTCAGCCGGCCCCGGTTCGCTGCGTGCTGCGGAGTCTGCTTCGACGTGCGCTTCGGCGCGTGCTTCGGCGTGCGCTTCGCTGCGCGCTACCACGTGCGCGTCGATCTGTGCTTCAACCTGTGTCTCGCGGCGTGCTCCGATGTGCGCAGCGGGCTGTGCTTCGCCGCCGGCTACGGCGAGCGCTTCGGCCCGTGCCGCCGCGCGTGCTTCACGGCTTGCGCGCCGCCGCTCGGCAAAGAACGATTTGAGCGCGGCGCCGCATTCGGTTTCGAGCACGCCGCCGGTCACCGTGGTGTGGTGATTCAATTGCGGATTCGCGAATGCATCGACGACACTGCCGCACGCTCCGGTTTTCGGATCGCGCGCCCCGAACACGACGCGTGCGATGCGCGCATGCATGATCGCACCGGCGCACATCAGGCAAGGTTCCAGCGTCACATACAGCTCGCAGCCCGGCAGACGGTAATTTCCGACAGCTTGCGCGGCTGCGCGCAATGCGATCATTTCCGCATGTGCCGACGGGTCGTGAGCGCCGATCGGATGGTTGAACCCTGTGGCGATGACCTCGTCGCCCCGCACGAGCACCGCGCCAACCGGTACTTCGCCGGCTGCGCGGGCCTCTTCGGCAGCGGCCTGGGCGAGCGCCATGAAGCGGCGATCGCGCTCCGAGGCAGGCGGTGTGGGCGATTCGTCTGGCGTGGGGGTGTCGATCCGCCCACTGGCGGCAGCAGTTGGCGTTGGATCACTCGCCGCGAGTGCTGGCGCATCGGGACCAACGGATCCGGCCTGGGCAGCCGCCAATGTGACCGCCTCAGCCGATTCGCGGTACTCGACAGACTCCGGAACTGGCGTGACGGAGCGGGGAAGCGGCTCGCTCACTGCGAACCCGCATCGGCCAAACTGAGGTTGCCGACGCGCTCCGACAGCCGCTCGGCAATGCGGCGGCAGTATTCGCGCGGCAGGACCAGCGGGCCGCCGCGCAGCGATTCAAGAGCCATATCGAGCGCCAGCATGCGCGCCTGGAGACGGCAGCGGGCAGCCCGGTCGCTCACGGCATTCAGCTCCGCTTGCAGGTCGCGCAAGGCGTGCAGCTGCTCGACAGCCGGCGGCACGAAACCTGCAATTTTCAAAATCCGGTTGGCGACGCGCACTTCCTCCGGGACCAGTGCATCGTCCTCCAGGGGCAGCGGCGCGCCCGCGCCCGGCAAATCATCGAACTCACCGCGCGCGGCTGCGGCGGCAATACGCTGTTCGACTAACGCATCAAGCAATTTCATCTGCAGTCCACTACGTTGCGGCCCAAGCATTCTATCAGGGAGCGTGCACTGGTTCTGGCTGTCAGACCGACGAATCCCCCTGGTTTTCAGATTTTGCGTATTTGAGCGCGCGCGTGGCGTGGATTAGGGTGGAGGATTGCCGGCGCCGCCAACGCCACCGCTTTTCGTATCGGCAAAAACTTACGAATATCTTTCGTCATGCGCCGAGAAAACGGGCGCCTGCACCTGCCCCCTTTCATGGAGTCCACTTACGCTATGCAATCCGGAATCACCGACCACCGCTTCTACACTGCCCTTCCAGCTTGCGCCGCACACCTCGATCCATGCCTGACTGCATTGACTGCGCCGCGCCGAAAGCATGCCTTCAAGCGATGCCTACGTACGACATTGGCGGCCGTTGCGATATCGGCCGCGCTATCAGGCTGCGGCGTGTTCTGCGGAGGTGCGGGCGGAAGCGGCGGCGGCTTTGCCGGCGGTTGCGCGACTGGCGTGCGGTTCTAGTCCGGCACCCCTCGACGCATTGACTTTACGACGGCCGACGCGAATCCGTACATTCACCCGGCCGCCAATGGCCAGCGCGCCAGAACAACGTGTCGGGTACGCCCGAGCAGGCTGTGCACCAGAGCAAATTCACGCACGTTCCAACTGACGGCTTCGACAGAACGTGTCGCGACCCAGGGCATGCCGTAAGCGAGGGTCACGTGCGGGGTGTACGGCGTATTTGACGAGACCGCGCGGTCGCCAAATCCAGCGTTTTCCAATGCCAATACGAGTGCGTCATGAAGCGCGTGGAGTCCAACGACACCCTCGTCGCCACCCAACACCAGTGGCCCCGGCCGCGGCTTCAGCGCAAAACTGAGCGCACTGTCGAACTCGACGCTAAAAGGCTCCATTCTGATCGACGCGGCCGCACTCATGGCCGCATCCACCCGTGCTTGCGGCAAACCTCCCGCGAAATTCCCGAGGTGAAGCAACGTAACGTGCATACGGTTGGCCGCAAGAGGCTTGCTCTTCGAGCGCGTCTCCCCGCAGAGCTGTTGCGCCAGCTTCGAGATGTTCGCCGCCGTATGCGCATCTGGAAAGACGGCGAAGAACAAGCCGTCTGTCGGCACAGGTGGCGCCTCGAGTCCGGGCAGCCAGAGTTGCTCAGGCATGGCGCGCCTGAATGGGTGACGCAGACATTTGAAAAAATCTCCTCTCATCAACGCAGGCTTGCCCGCGCATCCGAAATTTTTATAACGCGACGGGGCGAGGTTCAGCACGCCCCGCTTCCGCTCAATAAACTTGCACGCGCTAGCCGTCCACGCACAACACTGTACATTCATACAGTATCAATGACAACATGGAATTGCTCAAGACGCTGGCGGTACTCGTTTTAGAGCACCTTCGAAAGAAATTCGCGGGTGCGCGGATGAGCCGGGGCACCGAGCACGCTCGACGGCGGACCGGACTCCACGATCCGGCCACCATCCATGAACACGATCGTGTCGGCGACCTCGCGCGCAAAGCCGATCTCGTGCGTGACAATGATCAGCGTCGTGCCGGAACGCGCAAGCTGACGGATTACGTCCAGCACTTCGTTGACGAGTTCCGGATCGAGTGCCGACGTGGGTTCGTCGAACAGCAGAACCTTGGGCTTCAGCGCAAGCGCACGCGCAATCGCCACGCGCTGCTGCTGGCCCCCGGATAGCTGGCGCGGCCACGCATTCGCCTTGCCGGCGAGTCCCACGCGCGCGAGCAGAACACGCGCCGCCGCTTCTGCCTGCGCGCGCGGCACGCCCGCCGCGAGCGGCGCCTCGATAAGGTTTTCGAGCGCCGTCAGATGGGGAAACAGGTTGAAGCTCTGGAACACCATCCCGACATCGTCGCGGCGGCGCTGAAGAACGTCCCGCTCTTTCAACTCGTAGAGCGTGCGCCCATCGCGGCGATACCCGACGAGTTCGCCGTCGATGTCGATGAAGCCGTCGTCGACGCGTTCGAGGTGATTGATCGAGCGCAGCAACGTCGATTTGCCCGAGCCCGACTGGCCGAGAATCACCGTAACGCTGCCCGACGGGAACGACAACGAGACGTTGTCGAGCACCTTCAGCATGCCGAAGCTTTTCGACACGTTATGGATCCCAACCCTGCCGCCGACGCGTTGCTGAGCCCAGCCTCCCGTTGCCTGTTCCAGCGACTCGCGCGCGCGATGCTGCCGATCCGACTGCGCCGGGGTTTCGCTACGAGCAGCACGCGCGGTACGCCAGCGCCCGAATAGCGCGGTCAACGGCGACACCGCCACCTGCTCGCGCGTCGCGCCGCGTGCGTAGTACCGTTCGATATGAACCTGGATCGCCGACAGCCCGGTCAGGATGATCAGATACCAGACTGTCGCGACCATCAGCAGCGGAATCACCTCCAGGTTGCGGTGATAGATGATCTGCACTGTGTAGAACAAGTCCGGCATCGCGAGGATATAGACAACCGAGGTGCCTTTCGCGAGACCAATCACGTCGTTGAAGGCGGTCGGCAAAATCGAGCGTATCGCCTGCGGCAGTACGATACGCCTGACCTGGCGGGCGCCCGGCAAGCCGAGCGCGGCGGCCGCTTCGCGTTGCCCGTGGTCGACGGACAGAATTCCGCCGCGGATTGCCTCGGCCGAGAAGGCGGCATGGTTCAGCGTGAGCCCGAGCACCGCCGCAAAGAATGGACTGATCAGATCGGTGGTCGATTCGTTCAGCAGCACGAAGTGTGTGAACGGCACACCGATCCAGATCGTCTCGTACAGATAGCCAAGGTTGTTCAGCAGGAGCAGCAGCACGATCGGCGGGATCGAGCGGAACAGCCAGATGAAGGCCCACGCACAGCCCGCCAGCAGCGGAGAACGCGAAACACGCGCCAATGCCAGCGGCGTCGCGAGCGCAAAGCCGAAGAGTGCGCCGAGCGCCGTAAGCACAAGCGTACGCGCAAGTCCCGAGAGCACCGGTTCGGCGAAAAACCACTGCGCGAACACGCCCCAGCCCCAGCGCGGATTGCCGAGTATCGAGTTCAGGACGAGCCCGAGCAGGACGATGGCCAGCACGGTTGCGGCCGTGCGCGCACGATGCCGCGCCGGCACGATCCGATAGCGCGCGTAGTCGTGACCTTCATTGGTGCCGATCGCGTTTCCCGCATGAACCGCGTGAGCGGGACCGCCAAGCTGGGTGGTGTCGCTCATGATGCTGTCCTCCTGCGTTGCATGCCGTTCATCAGGCCGTTTCCGCGGTCGCGTAGCGGCTTTCCCGGCGCGGCAGGCCGAGGTGATCGCGCAGCGTCGTTCCGGCCAGCGTGCGGCTGTAACGTCCGCGTGTCTCCAGCGCCGGGATCACGTATCGAACGAAATCGTCCAGCCCTTCTGCCTGCACCGGAAAGCCGAGGATGAAGCCGTCGGCCGCGCCGGCGTCGAACCAGCGGATCAGCTCATCGGCAATCTGCTCGCCGGTGCCGATGAACTGCGTCTTCGGCGTGGCCACTTCTAGCGCGAGCTGGCGCAATGTTGCACCGGTGCGTTCTGCGTTGGCCTTGATGCGGTCGGTCGTCGAACGGAAGCTGTTCGATCCAAGCTCGCCGAGCTCCGGGAACGGCTCGTCGAGCGGGTATTGCGTAAAGTCGTGATGCTCGAAAAAGCGCCCCAGATAGGCGAGCGCGTCGTCGATGGTCAGCAGGTCGCGGATCGCGCGATACTTCGCCTCCGCTTCGTCCGCCGTCGCGCCGACGATGGGTCCGATGCCCGGGAATATCTTCACGTCGGTCGCCGCGCGCCCATGCTCGACGGCGCTCTGGCGCACCTGGTCGGCGAACGCCCTGGTTTCTTCGAGCGACGGCGAATGCGTGAACACCGCGTCCGCGTATTTGCCGGCGAGCGCGATCCCCGAGTCCGACGAACCGGCCTGGAAGATCACCGGCTGTCCCTGCGGCGAGCGCTGGATGTTCAGTGGCCCGGCGACTTCGAAGAACCGTCCCTTGTGATCGAGCGTATGCAGCTTGTCCCGGTCGAAGAAGCGGCCGCTCTCGCGCTCGCGAACGAATGCGTCGTCGTCCCAGCTATCCCACAGTCCCTGCACCACGTCCAGATACTCGTCGGCGATCTCGTAGCGCAGTTCGTGGTCCGGATGTTGACCGCCGTAATTCTTCGCGGAACCTTCGAGCGGCGACGTCACGACATTCCATCCCGCACGCCCGCCGCTGATGAGATCGAGCGAAGCGAACTGCCGCGCCACCGTAAACGGATGGCTGTACGAAGTCGACAGCGTGCCGGCGAGGCCGATCTTCGAGGTCGATGTCGCGAGCGCCGAAAGGATCGAGATGGGCTCGAAGCGGTTCAGGAAGTGAGGAATCGACTTCTCGTTGATGTAGAGCCCATCGGCCACGAACGCGAACGCGACGCCGTTGGCCTCGGCCTTCTGTGCGACGCCGATGATGAAATCCAGGTTGACGCTGGCATCCGCGGGCCCTGCGGGATGCTTCCACGAATTCATGTGGCCGCCAGCGCCGTGCAGCATGATGCCGAATGTGAGATTTCGCTGAGTCATAGTCTGCTCCGTAAGTAGGATGAGCTGAAGTCAAACGCGTACGGTCTGTTCCGCGCCGGCCAGCGCCTCGACCGAAGCGAGCCGCTGCGCGTAGTCTGTTATCGGGGAGTCGATTACAAATTCCTCGATGCCGAAGCGTTCGTGCAAGGCGTCGAGTTCCCGGCGCACCTCCTCCGCGGTGCCGGCGACGACGTGGGGATGGAGTTCATCGACGCGATAGTGGGTCACGCCGGTTTGTCGCGCGAATTCCGCTGCCGCCTCGGGGCTGGGGAGATTGACGCTCTGCCCCGTTGCAAGCTGCAGCTTGAAAATGCGCAGTGTGCCGATCTGGCGCTGAGCCTCGGCGCGCGACTGCGCGGCGAACGCGTAGAGCGCGAGCAGCGGCGGGCGTCCTGTCACGCTGCGATAGGCATCGAGCGAGCGCTCGATATTGGCTTCGTCGCCGTTGAAATGGCCGGCGTAGCAGAACTGCCAGCCGTGCTGCGCGGCGAGCGCCGCGCTCTCGGCGCTAGCGCCCAGCAAAACGCGCTCGGGCGCCTCGGGCGGCGTCGGCAGCGCGATCGCACCTGCCAGCGGGTGATCAACGGCCACGCCCCACTTCAGGAACGCGTCGAGTTCCGCGAACTGGTGCGCGAAATCCTGCTTCTTCGCCTTGTCGTGAAACCATTGCAGCGCGCGCGTCGTCAACGGCAGTCCGCCCGGCGCCTTGCCGATGCCGAGATCGACACGCCCAGGCGCGAGTGAGGCGAGCACCCGGAAAGTTTCCGCAACCTTGAAAGGACTGTAGTGCTGAAGCATCACGCCACCCGAGCCGACACGAATGCGCGAAGTGTGCGCGAGCAGATGCGACACGACGATCTCCGGCGCGGAACTCGCGAGTCCCGGGGCGCCATGATGCTCGGCGATCCAGTAACGCTTGTAACCCAACGCCTCGGCGCGCTGCGCGAGCCGTACGGTAAAGCGCAGCGCATCATGAGCACTCTTTCCGTCGGCGATCGGACTCTTGTCGAGAATCGAAAGTGAGTAGGACATATCAAGCCCTCCCAATGCACCACGCGGTACAGGGGGAAAAATTTGAGGAAATTCGCTGAACGACTTCGCTGATCCCATTATCGCTATCGGGGTCCAAAATCGTTCGAGCAAATTTTTCTATGCATGAGCGGCGGCCGGTGCGGCAGCGATGGCGTCGCTCGATTTTCAGTAATACTTATGATTGAAAACTGACCTTATCAAGTCAGTCTCAACTGCCTCGACGATTTAACTCCTGGGGAGCCCCGGAGGATTCGTCCTGGCCTGATCGATCGCTTCGGAACCGAGATTCCAGCGGTCGAGTACCTGGCTATATTTGCCGCTGCGAATCAGGTCGTTCAGCAACAGCGTGAGCGGCGCAGCAAGTCCGCTGCCCTTCTTCGTGGTGATCGCGACGTCGGCCGTGATCGGCCAACCACCGCTGATGGCGCCGACCGCGCGTATTCCCCCTCTCTGCGCAGCCTCGTACGCAAGCGCCGAGTTGACGCTCAGGATCGCGTCGGCGCGCCCCGAGCGCAGCGCCACGTCCCTGACGGCGATGTCGTCGTAGTACTGAACCTGCACGGGCTTCAGTCCATGCGCGACATTCTCCTTGTCCCATGCGAGCAGGATCTTTTCCTGATTCGTTCCAGAATCGGTAATGACACGTAGCCCGGCAACGTCCTTTGGCTCACGGATTGTCTTGATCGGGCTTGAGACGGCTACGTAGAAACCGAGCACGTCGCGCCGATAGGTCGAGAAATCGAATTTCTCCTTGCGCTGCTCGGTGACCGTCACGTTCGACAGAACCGCGTCGACCTTGCCCGATTGCACGGCGAGCGGCCAGTCTTCCCACGCAAGCGCCACGATTTTCAGCTTGCGCCCCAGACCGTCAGCGACCAGTTGCGCGAGATCCGGGTCGAAACCGACGATCGTCTTTTCATCGGTCGCATACGTACCGAGCGGCGGCCACGCCACTGCCATGCCGATGACCAGTTCGTCCTTCGCAGCAAATGGAAACGCGGCCGGTATGGCCTTGATGGCTGCGGCGTCAGGCGTGGTCCGGATCTGGCCATGCTGATCCGGACTCAGGTTAAATGCGCCGCTTGCCGCCAGAGCGATACCTGCTGCGCCCATCGTCAATGTGGCGAACGTTCCAGCCAGCACTGCCCAGATTCCCTTGCTTTGCTTCATGACTTGATATCCCGTCAAATGGTTGAGTTGAACGATGCACCGCGCGCGTGACTACCGCTGGCCAAGCGGCTCGGGTTGAACCAGATCGTGCAACGAATCGACTCGGCCCGGCTCCAGCAAATCCTTGCCGAACGGAAGACGAAAATGGATCTCCGGTGCGATCGAACGATCGAACAGAGGCTCGTAGCCCGCATTGATATAGAGGCCTGCTGCTTCCGGCTGTTTGAAGCCGGTGGTCAGATAGACGCGGCGGCCCAGCCCCTGGCGCCGCTGACTGGCGTGTGTCCAGATACGCTTGAGTTCTGCGGTCGTCGCGTCATAGCGCTTGAACGCACCGCCGCCGACCGTCTCCCCATCGCGCATGACGACGATGAAAGCGCCTTCGGGTGGCGCGAACAACCCGGCCGGATAACGCATCATCTCTTCACTTACCGATGCCGCGCTGTCCGGCCGGAACTCGCGATACCGTGTGGTGTACTCGATGTGCAGCGCGTCCAATAGCGGCCGCGCAACGGGATCCAGCGGCGTGGTATCGATAATTTCATAGGTCATGGTGAATAGGGGATAGCTCTTATCCCTGTCACTCCTGTCGTTGAATTCTTTTCCAGTTCGACTTTGATTACCGTCGATCTATAAAGAAGATAACAGGTCACCCATTCGTGACGAACCAAACATTTAACGAATCGTTATTCCGTGGAGTTCGTATATTTAATTCACATCATTATCCGCACCATAGCGTCAGGAACTCTGCTGCCGGTGAAACGCATTAATTAGCAAGATATTGGCCGCACATTTATTTCATGTTGCTTTCAGATGCCTAATCGCACCACTATCAGGGCTCTGTAAATATTTATTGGGTTGCGGCCGGGACCACGAACTTAAGCCCGCTAACCGCGGAATTATTTCTGATTTTAATGCGTACCATTAGACAGACCACAGTCACACGTTTTTTAATTCTAATAAAGCGTGTAAATGTCCAGAATAGCAACGCTGGATTTACCCGCATCGCCCTCAAACCGGTTCGGCGAGATGGAACAGACAGTCGCCACGCTCCACGGCGGCCGGCACACGTTTGCAAACGACCTCGCCCGCGCTCGCGAAAAAAGTAGTGACCGGTTCCCGTAGCGGTGTGTCAGGGAAATGGATTCGCGCCGCAGCCTGGCCCGCCGCGACCTGATCGCCCAAATCGACGAGTGGCTCGTACACCCCGCGATCATAGGCGTACACATAGTGGCGCGAGCCGGATACCGTGAAGAAGCGCGTCCGCGCAGGCGGGCCGTCCGGTACGAGTGGTCCGCTCAACACGCCAATGAACCCGAGCAGGTTCAGCAGTCCGTGTCGCGCATCGCGCAGCAGGCTCGCCTGCACGGTGCCGCCGCCGCCGAGTTCCGTGAGGATGGAAATCGCACCCTGCCGCCGCGCGGCGCTCGCCGCATGGACCGGGTTCGGCCGATGCAGAAATGCGCGCGGCAACCCGAACGCAGCGAGCAATGCTTTGAGCCGCTGTTCCTCCTCGGGATCGCGCGGCTCGATGGCCAGCATATTGGCGCCGTCGTAGAGAAGCGAACTTCCGCCCGAATGCAGATCGATCAGATATTGCGCGCGTGCGAGCAGCGTGTGCTCGATGTAGTCGGCGATTGCGGCCGTCGGCGCGCCTTGTGGATCGCCGGGAAAACTGCGGTTCAGGTTGCCGCCGTCGAGTGGCGAAGTCCTCAGGCCCGCAACCGCAGCCGGAAAATTCGCCATGGGCAAAAAGATCAGTTGCCCACGCACCCATTGCGGCTCGATTTCGCGAATCAGACTCGATACCAGCACTTGCCCTTCGTATTCATCACCGTGATTGCCCCCCATGAGCAGCACGACGGGACCGTCGCCGGTGCGCACTGATGCGATCGGAATCGGAATCCAGCCGTAAGCGGACCGATGAACCGAGTGAGGCAGCCGCAGATAGCCCACGTGACGTCCGTCGGCATCCAGGTCGACTTCATTGTGGAGCGTACTCATGGGATCTCCTTCCTGACGCGGGACAATCTGGTTGCGCCGCAACCTCGGCCATATGCTTCTCCAGATCGGCGTCGTGTTGATGGCGGCGATGACTTCGTCCTCCTGAGCGTCCTGTCCAACGCTCGGTCATGACGCCTGGCTCCGCCTGTTGGATGGTTCAATGCGCGTTCGCGTCCGCGCGTACCTGACGCTTCGTGCCTGACGCTTCGTACCTGACGCTTCGTGCCTGACGCTTCGTGCCTGACGCTTCGTACCTGACGCTTCGTACCTGACGCTTTGTGCCCGCCGCTTCGTGCCCGCCGCTTCGTGCCCGCCGCTTCGTACCCGCCAGCAGGGCTGTGTGCAACTGCGCACCGAATGCACGCACGCGCTCCATCACCGACTTGTTGCGACGCACGAGGAAGTTGTAGAAGTGAGATACGTTATCCGCACGCCGTATTGAAGTGAACAAAGAATTCCATATTTGGATTCCTGTACACACGTAAAAAAGCTCGGAGTGAACCGGCGTACGCCATGCCGTCCTTTGCGCTCAGAATTTCTGGGGATAGTCGGCACACGCAGACAGGCAAAGCGGCGCTCGCGGCGACCCATTGCGGCACCGGAGCCGCGTAGTGCCATCGAGCGGGTGTTTGTCGAGCCATTCGCGGGATTCATCCCGCTTCAAGCGCATCAAAGCCGCAGCAGTTCATCTTTCATCCACTCGTGGACGGCTCGACCCAGTTCCTGCTGTGACAGGTCCCGAGGCGAGAATGCCGGCCCGACAACCACACGAATCCGGCCACGGCCGCTGGGCCAGCCTTTCGCCGGCCAGATTTTGCCCGCGTTGAGAACCACAGGAACAGCAGGAACGCCAGTCGCGCAAGCCAATCGAACGCCACCTGATGTCATCCTCAACGGAGCGTCGTGTGGCACCCGGGTCCCCTCCGGGAAAATGACGACAACATCTCCCTTCGCCAGCCTCTCGGCGCTTTCCTGCGTCACAGCCTGATGAGCCTGCCGAGCGGAGCCGCGGTTCAGGCTAACCATATCGAGGCCACGCAGCACCCATCCAAAAAAAGGGATGCGAAGAAGCTCTTCCTTGAAAACAAAACTGATGCGCCGTGGAAAAAGTGCAAGAAATGCGAGTGTCTCCCAGGTCGATTCGTGACGGCACAGCAGTATCGCCGGCCCTTCAGGAATATGTTCAAGCCCTTCTATCGAACATGAGACTCCCGGCAGCCAGCGCATCACTATCACCAGTGCGCGACACCATTGTTTTGCCAACCAGTATCGGCCAGCCCTGCCGACGAAAGGAAACAGAAGCAGGATGGCCATTGAATACAGCGTCCCGGTACCGAGAACGTAGACGATGAACAGCCATTTAGTGAAAGTCGAGCGCATCGGGGCCTGGTTTAGATTGGTTTGCGGCGGAGCATTTTACCGTTGGCAGGTAAGACCACACCGCGAGCAATGCGTTCGTTCCCCAGACCGAAAGCGCCAACGCCACACCTGAAAAGGTTTCGCCGGAAAAAGGGCGCGACGCTCGCATCTGCAACTGCCGGCGCGGCAAGGTCGACACGCGCGTCGGCCGCAACGCAGAAACGAAGGTGACGGTTGACGCTGGTCGGGAGCGCGCTAACATTGGGTACCGGCGAGCAGTGCGTGTCGATGGACACCGCGACGCGGCGAATCAACGGTGCGGTATGCGCAACAGCTGCCGCTGACCCGATAACCCGCACACAGCGCGAGGATGCTACTGGAGCATCGAGCTGCTAGCGTTATTTCGGAGGATGCCATGACGAACCATCCAAACGAACAGACACCTGACGAGGGCCGCAAAGACGGCAAAGACAGACGCGCGGACAATGCTCCGGACGCGGAGGCCGGCTCGCCGGACCCGGACAGCCCTGCCCCAATCCTGAAGTCAGAGGACGACGAGCTACTCGATGAAGACGCACCCGAATAGTGGCGACGAAACCTGGCGTTCAACCGAAGCCAACCATCCCCAACCAAGTACGCAATGAACGAACATACCGCAATGGACGACCGATTTGACAGGCGGGAATTACTGCTTCATCTCGGAGACATGCTCGAAGCTTTGAACTGTTTAGCAAGGACTAGCAAGCCGACCGCGCCGGTGGCGCATCTTATGCAGGAAGAGGACTCACTGCAGCGCTTCGGGTTCCTCCGGGCGCTGGCGCCGAAAATGACGGTGGCCGAATTCACCCAACGCGTCGCCAGCGCGTTCTTCCTGTGGCCAAGGGAGCTGCTTGAGGCGGAACTCAACCGGGACGCGCTAGCGTCAAGCGTTCAGCACAACCTTTTTGACGGTAACCCCGACGGCTGGAAAGCGTATGTCAGCCACGTCGAAAGGACGGTGGCGTGGTTCGGGGCCGGGCTTCCGGGGATGAAAGCGGACCCGTTGGCAGAACCGCCTCACGATGCCGCAAAAGACGCAACTCCGGTCGATGCGCCGGCCGCGGCCGCGCTGCCCGCGAAGTCGGATGCAGCCATCGAAAAGAAGGGCTGGCCCTGGCCCGAGCCAAGGTCGACGTCCTGACGAATGCGCGGAGCGCTATGCCGGAGCGAATATCACGGCACCAACGTCGGCGATGTGCGTGAAGCTTCGAACAAACCGGTACGTCTGGTCACCGACCGTTATCCGGTTCAAGCCGGCGTGCGTCAGTTCGAGTATCGCGTCAGCCACGCCCGCCGCGATGGTTCCGTGACCAGTCAACTCGTTGTCCTCGTCCGCTGGATCGCCGATGTAGACAGCACAGACGTCTGGACCGTTGCGCATCATGACGACGCATTTCCCCTCATTCAGCGAGAGTTCGAGATATTCAACCAGCGTCATCAATGACCCAGGCGTTGGTCCCTGCGGGTCGTAAGTCAAACCAGAATCAGCAGCCATATTGCCGTCCTTCGTCAAATGCGTCGGTCCTGAACAGGAAGCTCGCCCCGAGGGCGACGATGTCTCCACTATAAGCCAACGGGTGGATGGTCACTTCCCGGCTTGGCAAGCTGAATCGCAAATGCCGCGCTCGTCGAAACTCAGTTCCCCCATGAATCGCTGGCGCTATGCTCCATCGCTTCGAAGCGCGCACGTTTCGGCGCGCTATCGAGCCGGGTGTAAGCAAGACCGATACCGGTACGGTGACGAGGAAGATCGAGCGGACGCGCCACGACCTTGGACGGCAAAGCCAGCGCCGCCTCGAATCAGGGGCTTTGCGGCTAGCGCCTCAACTCGGAAAGAATTTTTTCCGCCAGAAAGTCGCAAGGCGGCCGCTTCGAGGCCGTGCTTCGCGCCAGCACCATTTCTAGCGCGGGAATCTCGGGCAATCCGTGCGCACGTCCCAGGAGCGCGAAGTGCGCCGGGACCGCGCATCGTGCGAGCGGGACAATGGCCAGCCCAGCTTCGGCCATCGAGAGCAGGCCGAGCAGACTTGGACTTTCATACGAGGTCCGGTAGGGAATTTTCGCGCGCTCGAGGCTGCGAATCGCATTCTCCCGCGCGACGCTGCCCGGCAGGAACACGGCGATCGGCAGCGGCCGTTCGCGCCAGATTTCATTGGCGCTCGGCGCCGCCGCCCATTCCATCGGCTCGAACCGGATGAACTCGCCTGACAGGCCCTTGACTCGCGTGGCGCACACAAGGTCGACGGAGCCGTCTTTCACCATCGGCGCAAGTGCGACGCTCGGCAAGCCAACGACCTGAATTTCCACCTTCGGATAGGTCGCGGAAAATTTCTTGAGGATTGGCGGCAGCAGCGACGACGCATAATCGTCCGGCACGCCGATGCTCACGCGCCCCGTCACGTCCGGCCTGACCACGGCGGCCCAAGCCTCGTCGCGCAATGCGAGCATGCGGCGAGCGTACGTCAACAGGACTTCGCCGTCCTGTGTCGGGACCACACTTCTCGGTTTGCGAACAAACAGCGGCTTGCCCAGCGCAGTCTCGAGCGTCTTGATCTGCATGCTCACCGCCGATTGCGAACGATGCACGACTTCCGCCGCCCGGCTGATGTTACCGGTGTCGGCGACGGCCACGATCATGGTCATGACGTCCAGGTCGAGAGCTTTCAATGGGTCCGGTATCAGAAAATTAGATAGATTCGATCAATATTACGCGATTTTCCAAACCAGCGACATCGGGCATAGTGTCTTCCAAGGAGCCACTCAATGAACGCCCGTACCGACCTCTCAGTGCTTGCCGTGCCGGAATTGTCCTTTGCGACCATCGCATCGGGCATTTGCGTGCCATATGTCGAGTGCGGAGATGGCGAACCGCTGATATTCGTGCATGGGTCGCTTTGCGACTATCGATACTGGAATGCGCAGACTGCGGCGCTGTCGCAGCATTTTCGCTGCATCTCCGTGAGCCTGAGCCACTACTGGCCGGCAAGCGAGGCCTGCATCCAGGGGGAATTCGGCTGGCAGACGCATGTCGCCGAGCTGGCCGAGTTCATTGAGGCGATCGACCTTGGGCCCGTGCATCTGATCGGGCATTCGCGTGGCGGCTGCGTGGCGTTTCATGTCGCACGCGAATATCCGCGGCTTGTGAAGTCATTGACGCTCGCCGATCCGGGTGGTCCGCTGCAGATCGAGGGGATGCCGGACGCTTCGCTGCCGGCCGCGACGAATGTGCTGCGCGCGCGTGTCGCTGAACTCATCGAGAGCCAGCAGATCGACGCGGGACTGGAGCTGTTCGTCGATTCGGTCAGCGTGCCCGGATCATGGCGCAAGAGCCCGGTTGCGTTCCGCACCATGGCGATCGACAACGCGGGCACGCTGCCCAAGCAGCTCCGCGATCCGTTGCCCGCCTATTCCCGTGAAACGGCACGCGAGGTGAAATGCAGGACGTTGCTGATCGACGGACAGCGCAGCCCGCGGATGTTCCGCAACAACGTTGAAAAGCTCACAGAATGGATCGACTATGCGGAGAGGCAAACCATCGCCGGTGCGTCGCACGGGATGAATGTGTCGAATGCCGGTGCTTTTAACCGCCTTGTGCATGCCTTCGCAAGTTTCTAATCAATCGCTCATTCTCCGACGCGCTAAATAACTGCAATGGGGCCATGAACAGCCACGCGCCTCGCTCCAAAGCAGCCCTTCACTGCGTGCCGACTCAAGCGCCGTAGCGCCCTGCACGACAGGGTGATCACCGCAATGCGGAGCTCGTCGCCTTCGACGAATTCCCGACGCAGCAGCTTGAAGTCGAGCGCCGCAACACGATACGCGCCAGCCAAGCGAAGCATCACGTCCTGGAACTGGCCCGCGCCGGCCGCGCAACTGCCACCTCGTCGAAGAAGGTGGCAGCGTGCTCGACGAACGCCTTCACCTTGGCCGGCAGCAGGGTTCGCGAGTTATACGCGAGTCGAATCTCAACCTCTCCGTCGATGATTTCGAAATCGTCAAGAATCGACACGAGCTTGCCTGAAGCCACTTCCTCCTGGACCAGCGCCGCAGGCACCACGCCGACGCCCCAACTCTCCAGCACCATTTCCCGGTTGAACACCGCATTGTTCGAAGAGATATCGAACTTCAGCGGGACGGTCATATCCTCGTCACCCAGGCGAAAAGTCAACGACGGCTTACGAAGCGTGGGCGACATCGCGACGAACGTGTGATCAACCAGTTCAGACGGATGCTCGGGTAAAGCGTGTTTTTCCAGATATGCTGGTGTCGCGACCACCGAGAGCGGCATGCGTTCCAGAAGCCGGGTCACCACCGTGTCGGTACTCAACATGAAGGGGACGACGATCCCCAGGTCATAGCCGTCCGCCACCAGGTCGACAGGGCGCTCGGTAAGGGTCACGTCCAGACTCACTTTGGGATACTTCTGCTTAAAGGTCGAGATGAGCGGCACGAGCCGACTCACGGTCGCCGTTGTATGAGCGACAAGCCGAAGCACACCGGTCGGCTCACGCGCCTGGTTCGACGCTTCGGCTTCCAGTACTTCGAGATCGTCGAGAATCCGGCAGCAGCCGTCATAGAAATGTTCCGCGGCTTCCGTTAGCGAAACCTGCCGCGTCGTGCGATGAAGCAAACGACTGCCGAGACGCTGCTCAAGCCCGGATATGGCGCGCGACACGGCCGGTGTAGTAATGCTCAGCATGTCTGCCGCGCGGGTAAAACTTTTCCCTTCGACGACCGAGCGGAAAACGCGCAAGCTATCAAGATAATCCATAGGGCACCTTCGGTAGGCATATCTGTGAATGGACCGTTTGTTGCGCCCAGATCTGTGTGCGCAGCCACCCGTAGCCGCAGCCGTCGAGCGAAAGCCAGCCAGATCTCCTTGACGAATGGCGCGCAGCCATGAAGAGGCCTCGGCACCATTGTCAAACAGCATGCGTTTACGTGTACCGGGATTGTCGCAGAGTTGCGCGTTTTTGCGCTTATTGCCATGACCCATGGCTTCGATCGAGCGGCTGCACTCCTTGTCGCCCTATTCCGGCATCACGGCGTCAGACGGGATCGATGCACGGCTCCCGGCTCAGCCCGCTTCACGCGGACGAAACGCGTTCTCGTAGCGGCTCACGAAATCGGCCACGCTGGTAGCGGGGCGGCCGGTCAGTGTAAGTACGTCGTCCGACTGACGGTCGTACCGCCCGGCTCTATGCAGATCGGCCATCGCCGAAAGGTGATCCATGAGGTGCACCGGGAATCCCTTTTCGAGCAAAGCGAGCCGCCATTCCTCGACTGGGATGTCTACATAAGTGACCTTACGCCCAAGTGCTTTCGAATACTCGCCGGCGTAGAAATGCATGTTCTGCGATTCCGGCCCTGTCAGGTGGTAGGTCCTTCCGACATGCGGCGCGGGATTGGCGAGGATTGCCGCTAACGCATGCGCAACATCCTCCGCAGCGACCGGCGACGTCTTGCCGTCGCCGAATGGCAGGCGCAGTTCGCTCGACTGTCGAACCGAGGCCGACGCCAGTTGCAGAAAGAAGCCTTCAAGAAACACCGTCGGCCGAACATGCACCACCGGCAATCCAGACCAGTTCAGCGCCTGCTCGGCGAGCCAGTGCAGTTTGTGCTGAGGACTTGCGGTCGTCTCAGTGAGACTCATCTGCGAAAGCGTCATTTGCGACATGTTGACGAAGGCATCGACACCGTAATGCCTCGCAACCACCGCGGCGTTCATCGTCGCTTCCAGATACGCATCCGATACGGACATGCCGAAATAGATCGCCCGGCATCCTTCAATTGCACGATGCATCGAATGCAGGTCGCGCAAGTCGCCGACGAGCACGTCAGCCCCCATGGCCTTCAGTGCCTCCGAGCGTTCATCGATGCGTCGCACCATCGCTCTCACCGCGTGGCCTTCCTTCAACAGAAGCTGCGTCAGGGTCCGCCCCACCGCCCCCACCCGACCGGCCGCACCGGTCACGAGAACAGGTCTTTGCTGCATGGTTGTCTCCCATCAATCATATTTGATCTTCCAGCGCGTCGACCGCGTGCGCCGAACGCTGCTTGCGTGCTCAAGTATCTGTGCGCAGTATGACAGTGTCAAGTTGAATATCCTGTCCGAGACACTCCCATTGGAGACAGCCGGTTTGAACACCCGGCACCACCAGGTCACCTTGGGCCGACTTTCTCTCAGTGAGATCAACAGCTATGCCGACCTGTCAGGCACCGATCCGCGACGTGCTCTTCTTGTTGGAAGAGGTCTTCAATTACGAGTCGCAGGTGAGTTCCCTTCCAGGATTCGAAGACGCAACAATGGACGTCGCAGGCGCCGTTCTAGAGCGCGCGGCGGAGTTTTGTTTGGGCTGATCGCGACTGTTCTCAGGCAGGCAACAATAAGTTGCAGTGTCGCCCGTTACCGCGGATCGACGCCTCCCCTAGACTCTGCTCGCGGGTTGCAAACCCGATGTTCGCACCATTTGATTACACCTTTGGGAGGTATGTCATCGTGAAGTCGCTCATTAAGGCTATCGTCATTGCCACCGTTCTGACCGCGCCGATCGCATCGATTGCGCAACAATCGAACGCGCCGCTGACGCGCGCCCAGGTGCAAGCCGAACTTGCCCATCTAAAAGAGGCCGGCTACAACCCGGCATTCGACGTCATCAATGATCCGGCTCACAGCGCGATCAATCCGGCGGCCCACGTCGAGGCCGCGCAAGCACGCGTAGCTGCACAAAAAGAGGCGGCACAAGGCGATATCGTTAGCCTGGATGTTTCGCATGCAGGTCGCTGGTGAGCGCAGCAGCAAAACGCCATCGTCACGCGTTTGCAACTCCGCAGACGGTTTGCGAAATCCGCCGTCGCGAAATGGATAGTCAGCCGGATTGAGAATCGGTGTGGACATGGGGCTTCTCGGATTTCGTTTCCGGCAACCGTGCGCGAAAGAGCGTTAGAGAGGCCCTCACGGCACGGTGTTATCGCCCACAACCGTATTACACGGCTTCCAGAATGGTCGCGATGCCCTGACCACCGCCAATGCATTGCGTTGCCAGCGCGAACTGGCCGCCGCCGCGGCTAAGCAGCGACGCCGCCTTGCCGACCAGCCGCGCGCCGGTCGCGCCGAGCGGATGCCCAATCGCAAGTGCGCCGCCGTCCACGTTGACCCGTTCTTCGTCAAAGCCGAGTTCGCGCCCGCAGGCGATTGCCTGGCTAGCGAATGCCTCGTTGATTTCAATGACGTCCAGATCCTTAACCGATAGTCCCGCACGCTCGAGCGCCTTGCGGGTCGCCGGAATTGGCCCAATACCCATCAAATCCGGCCGGCACGACGCCACCGCCGCCGTCCTGATTTTCGCCAGCGGGCGCAATCCGTGTTGGCGAGCAAAATCCGCGCTGCACAGCAGCACGGCCGATGCGCCATCGGTCAGCGGCGACGACGTGCCAGCCGTGACGCTGCCGTCTTCCGCGAACGCCGGTTTCAAGGCCGCCAATGCCGCGGCATTCGTGCCGGGACGAATACAGCCATCCACACTGACAAGCCCAGCGGGAGTCTTGATCGGCACGATCTCGTCGGCAAGGCGTCCCTGCTCGCGTGCCGCGGCAGCCTTCGCGTGCGAAACGACAGCAAGGGCCTCCTGCGCTTCGCGGCTTACACCATACTCGCGAGCAACGTTCTCGGCGGTCAGGCCCATCGGCGCATAGGCAGCCGGATAGTCGCGCAGCAGGTCCGGATTCGGCGATCGGTTGAAGCCACCTTGCGGAACCCGCGTCATGGATTCGACGCCAGCGCAGATGAATGCATCACCGAGACCGAGGGCAATCTGCCCTGCTGCATAGTGGACGGAAGACATTGACGAGCCGCAGAATCGATTGATCGTGGCGCCGGGTACCACGTCGCCAAAACCGGCCAGAAAGCCAATAATGCGCGCAATATTGAGCCCCTGCTCCGCTTCCGGGTAGGAACAGCCGACTACCAGATCCTCAATCAGATTGTGAGCGACGCCGGTGCGCTTGAGCAACTCGGACACCACCTGCGCCGCCAGGTCGTCCGGGCGCACGTCAATCAACCCGCCTTTGCGTGAAAAATGAAACGGGGATCGGGCAAAACCTGCTACTACGATATCAGTCATCTTCGCCTCCTGAATTTGAATCGACCGGTCGCATAGACCGCGCAAAGTAAGCAATTCTGCTAGCAAATCTTCATGACGAGCGAGGCCAGATGCCAGCCACGCGCGACCAACCGGCCAACCGGCCGCATCTATTGCAACCCGTTCAACCCGCTCTGCCCTACCTGAGACTTATTGTTACATCGTCAAGTTTAGGCGTCAATAACCTCTCACGAGCAATGTTTATTGCTTAAATCATGGGGAAACGGACGGGCAAGGTATATCAGGCTGGAAAGCGGCCAGTACCGAGGGAAGCACTGTGAGACAGGCGCGGCGCGCCCAGCCGGGCGATCGCCGACAAAAAGACGCGCCGCGAGGGGAGATTACTTCTTGTTGCGGGCCGCCCGGCGAGCGGCCGTTCCGGCCTGCACATGTGGGCTCTGCAAGCCGCCTAGCAAGACGTTGGTGACAGTTTCGCAGACATCCTCGATCAATGCGTCGGACACCTGGCACAAGCCGCTTTCCCGATCCGACAACAGGGTCGCGAGCCCATGCATGCCTGACCAGACCGCAATCGCGGAGAAGCGCGGCGGGCGGGCTAAATCACTTTGATCCGCGAGGAATTCGGCAATCGAGTTGTTTAGAAACTGGAACGAGCCGCCGCTTGCTTCCATCAACTCCGGATGCTTGTTTTTATCGGCGATACGCGGCCCGAACATCAGATGAAACAGTTCCGGCCGCTTCAGCGCAAAACCCACATAGGCTCGCATGACTACGCGCAGCCGTTGCTCCTTTGTCATGCCGTCTTTCAGGGCAGCGAGACGATCCGCCATCAACAGGCGAAAGCCTTCCGAGGCGATTGCGGCAAGCAACCCGTCCTTGTCGCCGAAATGATGCGTCGGCGCTGTTTGCGACACGCCGGCGAGGCGCGCCACCTCACGCAATGACAGATCGGCAGCCCCGCGCAACTCGACCAGTTCAAGACCACGCAGCACCATCTCCTCGCGAAGGTTTCCGTGATGCCACGAGCTCTTTTTTGTTGGGATGACTTCGGGAGGAAGAGTAGACATAAGTTGCCGCTGTGTAGATGTTGCGCTGTGTAGATGTAGATTAACCACCATCAGGACTCGACACGGCGAAGACTGGCTGCCAATGGCATTTTACCCTGTCCGCCCGGCCTCTCAACCTCCTCTCGTCTTGCCCAGGCGACGCTGCATAGGGTTGAGCAGCATCACGCGGCAGCAACGACATCGAATGAGCCACCTCATGCAGGACAGGGGAAAATCCCCGAGTTGAAATCATTTGCGTTGGGGCGCGGCCGTCAATAATATTGACACCGTCATCTTTACACCGAAACACAAACTCCGGATGACACGCTTGCCTGGGTTTCGACGGCACGTCAGGAAGGAAGATGCAACGCCTGACATTGTGCAACGCCACTGCACTCATGCCTTGAAAAGGCATTGTCAACTTGCCGAGAGTGAGACGGCACTACGGCAGATGTGACGACGGGTCAGAAGGCAGTCGACGGATTTTGCGCGAGTTCAGCGAATTCGCGCCATGCAACGAACCGGGCTGCGAGTTGTTTGCGACAAAGCGAGGCGCTTATCACTTGCCGCTTCAGTGCGAAGTGTTGCCGTATCGGCCCGAAGCACGAGAGAAATTTTTGCGCGCGTTTCGGGTCGCGAAAGCCGCGCATGCGACGCTCGCGTTCGCGCGCCGGTTGGTGGCTGCTCTCCGCCCGGTTGTTCAGCCGGGCAGCCGCTTTTACGAACACGTGCTTTACGCCCGCCAACTCCGGAATTTCGGCCTTTGCGCCGGATAACTGCGCAGTTGATCGGTGACGATCTTGCGCGGCACGGGGCTGGAGCGCAGCAAGCGCTTGCCTCGTCAACCTGACAGAGCCTTTTCGGACGACGTTTTCTAGCTGGTTCTTCGGACATCCATCCGCGAGTCGCGTCGAACCGCATTGGGCGGAACGCCAAACCCGCGCAAGAACGCATCGCGCAGATGGCGGCGATCGCGAAAGCCGGACTCTCTTGCGATGACCTCAAGCGGATGTCGGCTCTGTTCGATCATCAGCCGCGCAGCCTCCAGTCGCAGCCTTTCGATGGCTTTGGCTGGAGACTGTCCCGTTTCAAGTGTGAACACGCGGCTAAACTGGCGCGGACTCAGATGAACGGCCTCGGCCAGCTCCTCCACCGTCAATGAACGGCTCAGATTCTGGCGGGCATAGTTCAGCGCATCCTGGATACGATCGGACTTCGGCGCGAGGTCCAGCATTTCTGAGTGTTGCGACTGGCCGCCCGCCCGGCGCTGGTGCATGACCAGCTTGTGCGCCACCGAACGGGCCGCTTCCGCACCAAGATCCTCTTCCACCATTGCGAGCGCCAGGTCAAGACCCGCCGTCATGCCAGCCGACGTCCAGATAGGGCCGTCGACAATATAGATTCGGTCCTCCTCGACGCGGATATCCGGAAAAAGTTTCTGCATTTCGCGCGCATACGCCCAATGCGTTGTGGCGCGCCGCTGTGCCAGCAAGCCCGCTTCCGCCAGCACGAATCCACCAGTGCAGATTCCGGCGACGCGCCTTGCGCGATTACCCACTTCGCGCAGGAATGCAAGAACGTCGTCAGGCGCCGGCGAAGTGAGCGGATCGTTCACTCCGGCGACGATCCATGTGTCCACGTCGACCTGCCCGCACAACGATCGCGCGCCCACCGGGAAGCCGAGCGACGAGCGCACCTCGCCGCCGGCCACCGAGAAGTTGTCAAGCGTGTAGAACGCCTCGCCTGCCACGATGTTGGCGTACTCGAACACTGACTGCGGCGCGAGCGCCATGATCTGAAAACCGTCGCTAATCAAAAACCCGATCCGGTGCATGTCCGTTCTCCTGTCGACCAGAGTTGGCGCTTTAGCGCTTACTCTGGTCCCATGCAAAGCTGTCGACCAGAGTTGGCGCTTTAGCGCCTACTCTGGTCCCATGCAAAGCTGTCGACCAGAGTTGGCGCTTTAGCGCTTACTCTGGCCCCATGTAAAGCTGTCAACCAATGTCCTAAATCATACCCATATACGTCATTTCCGTCACGCTCAAACGAAGCCAGAATGCATTCACGCATCCAACCACTTTCGAACAGGAGTGACATCATGACCCAGACACACCAGGGTACAGCCCTCATTACCGGCGCGTCGTCGGGCATCGGCGCAGTCTACGCGGACCGGCTGGCACGCCGGGGCTACGATCTGATTCTGGTCGCGCGGAACCGCGAGCGGCTGATCGACCTCGCCGACCGCATCACGAACGAGACGCATCAGAATGTTGAAATCGTCGACGCGGACCTCAACGACCGCGCGGCACTGGCCGTCGTGGAAGCAAAGCTGAAACAGGACGCGAGCATCACACTGCTGGTCAACAACGCGGGCGTGGGTACGCATAAACCGCTGCTCGACAGCGATGTCGATGCGATGACGCGGATGATCGACCTGAACGTCACCGCGCTCACGCGCCTCACGTATGCCGCCATTCCGGGCTTCGTCGCGCGAGGCAAGGGTAGCGTCATCAACATCTCATCCATCGTCGCGATCTCGCCGGAGACGCTCAACGGCGTCTACGGCGGCAGCAAGGCTTTTGTGCTTGCCTTCAGCCAGTCGCTGCACCATGAACTTGCCGACAAGGGCGTCCAGGTGCAAGCCGTACTGCCCGGCGCAACTGCTACCGACTTCTGGCAGACCGCCGGCCTCCCGATTGAGCACTTGCCCGCGGGCATCGTCATGTCGGCCTCCGACATGGTCGACGCAGCCTTGACGGGCCTTGATCATCGTGAACTTGTGACGATCCCGTCATTGCATGCCGCCGAAGAGTGGGAAGCCTATGAATCCGCTCGGCAAAGCATGTCCCCGCATCTGTCGAGCGATGTCCCTGCGCCGCGCTATGTGACGGCACGATAATCCACGGATATCGAAACTGCATCCGGATTCATCAAAATAAGGAATACGTATCATGAAACTCAGCGGAAATACCGTGTTCATCACCGGCGGTACGTCGGGCATCGGTCGCGCACTTGCAGAAGCCCTTCACAAGAGGGGCAACAAAGTCATCATTGCGGGGCGGCGCAAAGCACTGCTTGACGAAATCGCGAAGCAGAATCCCGACATCGATACCGTTCAACTCGACATCGGCGATGCTGCGCAGATTCGCGAGGTCGCCAGGCAATTGATTGAACGTTATCCATCATTGAACGTCGTGATCAACAACGCAGGCATTATGCCGTTCGACGACGCCGGTGGCCCGCTCGACGACGATCAGGCCGTCAGTCTCGTCGACACGAACCTGCTTGGTCCCGTACGAGTGAGCGCCGCCTTCGTCGAGCATCTGAAGCAACAGACCGAGTCGTACATCATTAACAACAGTTCTGTGCTCGCGTACGTGCCGCTCGCCGCGACTGCCCTGTACTCAGCGACCAAGGCAGCAGTTCACTCGTACACGCTGTCGCAACGCTTCATGCTGCGCAATACGAGCGTCCGCGTACTCGAGATCGCGCCACCCTGGGTCGACACTGATCTTGTTCACAAGAGCGGCGACCCGCGCGCCATGCCGCTCGATGCGTTCATCGCCGAAACGATGGAACTCCTGGAATCAGCAACAACCGAGGTCGTCGTTGCCACCGCCAAGCCATTGCGCGATAACGCGGGGCCCAATGAGCATGCGTTTGTCGAACAGTTCAACCAGTTCATCGCCGACAATCCGATTCCCGTCGAATAAAGGCTGAATGCGCGCCGCGCGTTCGCGGCGCGCGCGATGCACTCACGAAGCCTGCCAGGATATCCGCCCACGTTGTTCCTACCCGCGACGAACGTCAAAAGTGTTACACCTGGCTAGAGATCACCGGAGTTCATGTCATGACTGCAACACTTGAAGAGAAGAACACAGCGCTCGTTCTCAAGGCGTTGGACACGCTGTTCAACAGGAAAGACTACGCGAAGGCAGAGCAGTTCTGGTCCGATTCCTACGTCCAGCACAGCCAGCTCGTTCCGGCCGGACGCGAGGGGCTTTTCGGCCTGGTTCGCTCGCTTCCCGATGCGCGTTTTGAATACGACATGGTTGCCGCCAAAGGCGATCTTGTCTGGGTGCACAGCCGATACACCAATTCGGCAAGGTCAACCGCCCTGATCGGTGTGGATATCGTGCGAATCGAGGACGGAAAGCTCGTCGAGCATTGGGACGTGTTGCAGGACGAAGCGACGAGCAGCGACTCCGCCGGCGGGTATCCGATGTTTGGCGACGCGTTCCCGGGCGAGCGGTAACGCTCGCGATGTATCGCTCCATATAAGCGAATACGCAATGAGCGCGATGGCCATCGGATGAATTCGCTGGCCATCTTTGCAGCAGTCGCGATCGCGCCAGGTAGACTGCGCCACGTGCTCCATGAAGAACCAATGCCGCCCGAACATCCCTAAGGATCCTAAAGCTGGATCGTCTGCGATTGCGCCGACTCAGGGGCGCACACGACCGCGACGACCCGCACCAGAAACCGCGCTGCAGCGAACTGTAAAGCGGTTTTTCAGAATCGGCTCTTCCCCGCCAAAATCCGTCCGTTACATGACACGCTTCAACGAGCGTCCGAGCCCTCTTCCAGCGCGAAATTCCTAAGCAGCATCTGACGGCTCGCGTTCAGTATTTCATCGCCGAGCTGAGGATTGGCGCCGGCTACCGCCCGCGACAGGATGAGCGCACCGACCATCTCACTGTAGAGCGCGATTGCCTGCTGGCGCGCTTCGTCCGTATCTTTGCCTTCGGAGCCCTGTTCCATAACGAGCCCTGTCAACGTTTCGAGCATAGTCTGCAGACCACTTGCAAAGTGCAACTGTGCCTCATGCCCAAGCCGACGGACGTCCGCAGTGAGGCCGGCGACCGCACAACCCTGCTCGATATCACTGCAATGCGTGCCGGACAGGTAAAAGTCCACCTGTCGGCTCAGCCGGTTCCTGTCCGGCTCAATCGGCGCGGCAATGGCTTCCTTCAGGTCACCGTTGGCCTTGTCCATCGCAGTCGCCACAACTTCAGCGGCCAGCGCCTCCTTCGATTTGAAGTGGTTGTAGAACCCGCCTTGGGTAAAGCCCGCGGCCTTCATCAGCGCGCTAAGGCCCACACCATCGATTCCATGCTCACGGAACAACTTCTCCGCGCCCGCAATGATGGCCTTCCGGTTCTCCACTGCCTGCTGTTTCGAGACACCCATCGTTCAATGCTCCGCATCGTTGTGGGTTCAATTATAACCGTCTTCGAAAAAAACAATTGCGATCGACATTGACTTTTCGGATTTCACCCACCAAACTCACTGTCAATCACCATTGTGACCGGGTGAATCCATCAATCTCGTGGGAAAAATCATGAACATCGAAAGTAACCAACCCCTGCTCCAGCCGGTTCGGCTAGGGGACCTCGATCTGCCCAATCGCGTCGTCATGGCGTCGCTGACGCGCATGCGCGCGGCCAATCCCGAGCTTGCCCCGACGGCCTTGCACGCCGAGTACTACGTGCAGCGCGCTTCGGCGGGTTTGATCATCAGCGAAGGGGTGTTCGTGAGCCCCGAGGCCGTCGGCTGGGCAGACGTGCCCGGACTCTGGAGTGATGCCCAGGTGCGCGGTTGGCGCGTGGTGACGGACGCCGTGCACCACGCGGGCGGTCGGATCGTCGCCCAACTCTGGCATACCGGTTCAATAGGGCATCCGGATTTCGACGCCGGCAAGGCGCCGCCATCCGCTTCAGCGGTCAATCCGGAGCAGCAAAGCGTGACCGCGGCAGGCCGCAAAGACACTGTGGTCCCGCGCCCCATGGAAAAAGACGAGATCCGTCGCACGGTCGCCGATTTTGGCCGGGCTGCGCGCAACGCGATCGCCGCCGGTTTTGACGGCGTGCAGATCCAGGGCGGCTATCACTACCTGTTCAATCAGTTCCTCAACGTTCGCACCAATCTGCGTACCGATGAATACGGCGGTTCGACGGAGAACCGCGCGCGGTTTCTTTTCGAAGTCGTGGAAACGGTGGTCGAGGCAGTTGGAGCGCAGCGCACCGGCATCAAGACGGGACCCGCGACGTCGGAGACGGGCGCGTTCGTTTCCAATGACGAAACGCTTGCCACTTCCGAATATGTGATCGGGCGGCTCAACGATTTCGATCTCTCACATCTGCTGCTGATGGGAGCAATGGCCGACCTGTCGGCGACGCCACTGGCCGCCATGGCAGGCGACGGCATGTTCCGCCATTTCCGCGAGATCTACCGCGGCAACATCATTGCGAACGTCGATATCGATCGTGCGCGCGGTAATCGGCTGATCGAAGCGGGACTGGTCGACATGGTCGCCTTTGGTCGCCCGTTCATCGGCAATCCGGATCTGCCGGCGCGCTTCGCCGCCGATGCGCCGCTTGCCGAAGTCAACTGGCCAAAGGTCTATGGCCCAACAGCCGAGGGCTACACCGATTATCCCGAGTTTCAGGCTGTGCCGGCATAACGCGCCGTCACTCACGTCTGCGGAAAACGATCAAGACCACCACCGAAGCAGCCAATCGGGCCCTCGCGCCCGAAGCTGTTCGGAAACATCTTTCGGCATTGACGCCACTCGTCATTTCTATTTGAACCGATCATGAAACTCACAGGCAATACAGTTTTTATCACCGGCGGCGGCTCGGGTATCGGCCGTGGTCTCGCTGAAGCGCTGCACAAGCTCGGCAATCAGGTGATCATCTCTGGCCGGCGCGCCGAGCGTCTGCAAGCGACCATCGATGCGAACCCCGGCATGCGGGCGGTGTCGCTCGACATCACCGATCCGGCGGATATCAAGGCTGTCGCCGCGAGGCTGATCGCCGACTATCCCGGTCTGAACGTGTTGATCAACAACGCCGGCATCATGTTTCCCGATGGCGCTGAGGGCCCGGTCGACGACGAACTGCTGAGCTCGACCGTCGACACGAACCTGCTTGGGCCGATCCGCATGACCTCCGCTCTGATCGAGCACCTTAAGACCCGGGACGGTGCGGTCGTGGCAAATGTCACGTCGGTACTCGGATTCGTGCCGATGGCGATCACGGCGGTGTACAGCGCGACCAAGGCGGCACTGCATTCATACACGCTCTCACAACGCTATCTGCTTCGGGACAGCAAGGTTTCGCTCATCGAGATCGCGCCGCCCTGGGTCCGTACCGAGCTGATGAACAGCAGCGAGGAAGAGCGCGCGATGCCTCTTGATGAATTCGTCGCGGGCGCGATCGAACAACTAGGCACGGAGGCCAACGAAATACTCGTGGGTCCGGCCGTGAACATGCGCGCCAATCCGGGACCCAACGAGCACGCGTGGGTCAACCAGTTCAACGACATGATGGCTGCCGGTTAAACGCCGGAAGACGCGGGCGGCAGCTTCGATCCAGAACCACGATTGCCTGAGCTGCTCGCGTCGCGATATGCAACGCGCAAACCCGGCAGCACATGGCATCAGGACGAGATGTTCGTGACGCTGCGCGGCGAGCCGTATCTGTTGTGGCGAGCGGTCGACGAGCACGGTGCCGAACTCGACGTGCTTGTGCAAAAGCGGCGCGAGGTCAAGGCGGCTGCACGCGTGAACAAGCGCGCCAAGAACAGCCATCTAATAAGGATAACTACACCTTCTGAACAAAGAAAGTCTACGCTTGTCCAGTTGACAGAGCCCGGCATCGGCGTCGTGCTTGCCGCCTCGCTGCATCACCACCGCTTCCCGTCCAACTTCGTCTCGCGCATTGCGTGAGCATGCGCATTTCCATCACAGCGCGAGACGTTCGTCATCGTTTCATCCGGGGATAGCGTGGGACGTCACTTCCCAAATAACCCGGGACGTAACAATCCAGCTGGCACCATAAAGGCATCAGATGTGCAAGTGCTCGCTTATGTAGTCAATGAAAACGCGCAGCTTGGGCGAAGCATAGCGGCTAGCGGGCCATAGTATCCAGAAGACAACTTCGCTATTCACATAGTCATCCAACACTGTTATTAGCTGACCGCATTGCAACGCGTCACGCACCAGGAAGGCTGGCAGGAACGCAATGCCCCTGCCCAGAATGGCGGCGTGAGCAAGTGGCTCGATGGTGTTCGACGTCATGGTCTCGCGCAGAACCAACTCGGGCTCGGATGCATCAAGCCGGAGGTGCCAGCGGTCTAGCTTCCCCGTGGAAGTCCATTTGTGCAGCAAGCAGAAGTGGCCTTCAAGCTCGCGCGGCCGGGTAGGCACGCCATGACGCTTGAAATAGGTGGGCGATGCAACCAGCACATACGAACAAGAACCCAAACGGCGTGCCGCCAGGCGCGAGTCGGTTAGTTCGCCGGTCCTGATAACGGCATCGAAGCCATCCTCAATGACATCAACCATGCGGTCGGACATTTCGATGTCCAGTTCAATTTCCGGATAGCGTTCCATGAAACCATCGAAGGCCGGCATCATCAAACCGCCCAATTGGGGCGTGCCCACGCGCAAGCGCCCACGCGGATTGCCAGCCAGGCCCGACAGCTCAGCCTCGGCAGCATCAACCTCGCTCAGGATGCGGCGGCAACGCTCCAGGAAAACGGTTCCCTCCGCGGTCAGCGTGATGCTCCGAGTGCTGCGGTGGAACAATCGCACGCGTAACCGTTCTTCCATCCTGGCGATGGCCTTGCCAACCGCAGAGGATGAAACACCCAACTGTCGCCCTGCTGCGGTAAAGCTGCGCGTCTCAGCAACTTGCACAAACATCGGAATTCCACTCATGCTGTCCATAAGCACTTCCTGTCCGAAATGGCGGCTACTTTAGCGCGTCCAGTGTACTGCGATCCAACATTGCAGACATTTTTTCCGATGTGTTCGGCATCGCCGGGTATTTTTCTAAATAGGCCGAGGCTCTATATTGCTCACGACCGTCACTTTGAGGAACCGACATCATGTCCAAGCTGCATACCAGCGTCCAAGTAGGCCCACACAAGATTGCCCATCGCGTAGTCCTTGCGCCGCTCACCCGCATGCGCGCCGAACCAGGCGCCATTCCAGGCAAGCTGATGGCGGAATACTATGCCCAACGTACTTCCGAAGGCGGCTTCCTGATTGGCGAAGCCACCATTACCGCGCCCAACGGCAATGGCTACCTGGGTGCTCCCGGGCTCTACGACGATAGCCAGATTGCGGGCTGGAAACTCGTGACCGATGCCGTTCATGCTAAAGGTGGGAAGATCTTCCTGCAGCTCTATCACGCAGGTCGTCAGTCCAACAGTGAACTGCAGCCAGGGGGCGCTCAGCCGGTGGCGCCTTCCGTCGTCGAGCATGGTGGAGTCGCTTTTGGAAAAGCGGGCTGGATGGAAAACACTCCCCCCAAAGAACTGACCATCGCTGAAATCAAGGAGTTGGTGGAAAGTTTCCGCTTGGCGGCTAAGCGCGGCATTTTAGCTGGTTTTGATGGTGTTGAACTGCATGGTGCTAACGGCTATCTGCTGGACCAGTTCCTGCAAGATATTAGCAACAAGCGCACTGACAACTACGGTGGCTCAATTGAAAACCGTAGCCGTTTCCTGTTGGAAATCGTGAATGCTGTGATTTCGGTCTGGGGCAGCGATCGCGTAGCAGTGCGCCTCGGCCCGAGTGGCAGGTTTGGCGACATGGGCGACAGTGATCCGGAAGCTTTGTTCACCCACGTCGCGCGTGAACTGGATAAGCTGGATCTCGCGTACCTACACCTGATCGAGCCGCGCATCCTCGGGGTGATCGAGGACGAAAAGTGGAGTCAAACGCCTGCAGCGGCGCGCCTGCTCCGAAAGTACTTCAGCGGCACTATCATCGTCGCTGGTGGCTTCGACGGGCAATCTGCCAATGACATTCTGGAAGCCGGTGATGCTGACCTCGTCGCATTCGGCCGCCACTTCATCGCCAATCCCGATCTGCCGGAACGCCTGCGCAAAGGCTGGCCGCTCAATCCATATGACCGCGAGTCCTTCTTCGGCGGCACTGAAGTGGGTTATACGGACTATCCGTTCTACGCAGAGGCTGCCTGAACGTATTACCGTTGCCTCACCTCGCAGGCTGCGGAAATACCTCCCCACCAAATCACCCGAACGGTCCGTTCAAACGTTGTTACCACTGCGCAGACCACTTTGAGCGAATCATGCGCGGCGCCGATACCGTCACCGAGAACCTATTCACCTTGCGTAAGCCGGGGGACTTGGTTCCGGCCGCTCATCCACTGCGCACGATTCGCAAGATGGCCAACGCAGCGTTGGTCAAGATAGACCGCTTGTTCGCCGGGATGTACGAGGCAGGGATCAAAGGTGGACGGCCCGGCATTGCCCCGGAGAAGTTGCCGCGCGCGATGCTGTTGCAAGTGCTCTACAGCGTTCCCTCCGAGCGGCAGTTGATGGAGGAGATCCAATAGAACCTGCTGCTTCATTGATTCGTCGGGTTGTCGATGCACGATGCCGTCTGACTCCCCACCGTCTTCACCAAGAACCGTGAGCGGTTGATTAAACATGACGCAGTCATTGAGTTCTTCAACGAGGTTGTGAACATTGCTGAGGACAAACACTGGTTTTCAGGCGAGCACTTCCGTGTGGACGGCACGCTGATTCAACCGTGGGCGAGTCATAAAAGCTTTGTGCGCAAAGACGATGATCAGGACCCGCGAGAACGCGGGAACTTCAAGGGCGAGAGGCGCAGCCATGAGACGCATGAATCGAAGAGCGACCCCGATTCGCGGCTGTATCGTAAGGGTAAAACGGCAAGCGAATTACGCTACATGGGCCACACCTTGAGCGACAACCGCCACGGGCTGATCGCCAGCGCCGTGGTGACGCTGACCGATGGCTATGCTGAGCGCGAAGCGGCCAAAGTGCTGATCCACGATGCCCGCCAGGCACTTGGCGACACAACGCGCGAGATCACTCTCGGGGCGGACAAGGAGCTAAAAAGCATAAGTGAGCGTCATAAAAAAGCCCAAAAAAGCGAAATTACACGGTCGATATTCCAAATTATGAGAAGCATGCTGCTAAAAATTCCGATCAAGCTTCATGGCTCAGTAAAGTCGGCCTGAATTTCCGCAGCCTGCCAGGTAAGCGTAATGATGCGGACCTTGACTACGAGTCGGGTCCGGCATCTATCGCACTGGTCAACAGCTTGATCGAGAAAGAGATGGCTGTGATGGAAGCGCCCATGCTTCCGGCTCGGCTCGTGCAATTAGCTGCGGCATACCACCAAACTAAAGGTTTACCATGTCACGTATTATTCAATTTGCCACCACCGGTGGCCCTGAAGTGCTTTCCTACAAGGACGTGAACGTCGCGGAGCCGGCAGCCGGCGAAGTGCGCATCCGAGTCAAGGCCATCGGCTTGAACCGCGCCGAATCCATGTGGCGCGCCGGCGAATATATCGAGGAAGTCAAGCTGCCGGCCCGACTTGGTTACGAGGCGGCCGGTATCGTCGACGCCGTAGGTCCTGGCGTCACGCAGTTTGCAGTTGGCGACGCCGTCAACACCGTGCCAGCGTTTTCGCAGAACCAGTACGGCATGTACGGCGAACTGGTCCTCGCGCCGGTCTCGGCCGTCGTGCCACATCCGCCGTCGCTGACGTTCGAGCAGGCGTCGTCGATCTGGATGATGTTCATCACCGTCTACGGTGCCTTCATCGAGGCAGCCAAGCTTGGCGCGGGCGACGTGGTGTTGATTCCGGCGGCATCAAGCAGCGTGGGCCTTGCCGCAATTCAGCTGGCAAATATGATCGGGGCTACACCGATCGCGCTGACCCGCACCAGCGCCAAGCGCGAACAACTCCTCGACGCCGGTGCCGCCTTCGTCATCGCCACCGAAGAACAAGACATGGTGGCCGAGGTGCTGCGCATCACTGACGGTGTTGGCGCGCGCGTGGTGTTCGATCCCGTCGGCGGCCCTAGCCTCGGCAAGCTGATCGAGGCTATGACGACGGGCGGTATTCTGCTCGTGTACGGCGCGCTGAGCGAGGAGCCGTCGCAGCTGTCCTACTTGGATCTGCTGATTAAGCTGCCGACTATTGTCGGTTACACGATCTGGAACACCAGTGGCGACCCAGTCCGTCAAAAGGCTGCAGTTGACTTCATCCTCGCTGGTCTCGCATCCGGCGCGTTGAAGCCGATGATTGACAAGACATTCACGTTCAATGAAATGGTCGAGGCGCACCGCTACCTTGAATCGAACGCTCAGTTCGGCAAGATCGTCGTGACTGTATAGGCGCGTCGAAATCCAGCGGCAGGCGTGCAACTCCGCCAGCCGCTGTGACACAAACCCATTATTGATAGAAGGTCTCCATGCATGCGTTGTTGCATGGAGACAAGGCCGGACCAGCAGCGACGCGACCTGCGAGGGATCGTCTCCCTCCTGAGCGGTGAGCGTGTGCGCCACGATCCGCCTCGTGCTGGCATCGACCGCCAGATGCAGCTTGCGCCAAGTGCGGCGCGACGCTGACTGCGCGGCGGTACTTCGCGCGCGGCGGCTCAGTACGCAATATATGGCCCCTTTCCTGCAGGCGTCGATTGTTGCTCGACGGCAGCATAGATGTTACGCCCGTAGAAAAATGGCATGCCCCAGACGAAGATAGTCGGGGTGGCGAATGCCGGACCGGCAAGCAGCGGCATCACCGAATCGCCGGCATCATTCAGCCTGAGTTCCGCGGCATTGCCGACAGCAAATGAGACAGCACTGATCGCACCATTCACACCTTCAATCATCGCGCTCAACTGCTGGGTCGATGCAGGGCAGTAAAACGAGTTGTTTGGAGTTGCGCAGACCGGTAGCGCGCTGGTTTGAAAGAAGAGCCCGGTCGAGCCGCTGTCCATGACGCTCCTCGAGTAGGTCGTGCCATTTTGCACTGTGCTGAACGTGCCGGTGGACGGACTGACCCCGATCACCTGCGCACTGCCCAAGCCGTTATTGCTCTGCGTGCCAATGCCAAACACCAGTTGCCCGCTGAGCGAGGCTTCGCCGCCTGACGACGCGGCTGGCAACAGCAAAATCGAACCGTTGTTATCGGTCGCGAAGTAGGGAATCGGATTGGCAACCTGCACGTTTTCGGCGACGGCGATCGACGTGCAACTGGTCCCCACGCAACTGTAGTAGGTCGCCGGCACTGCATTCTGCACGCAGGCCGGACCGCAATCGTGCTTGAACACGCCAATGCCGAGCACTCCGTTGGCCGCCAGACTCGTAGGGGTGTTCCGCGACGCGCCGACACTACTGCAGTCCGACGGCGTTGCGCTATAGTCCTGATCGATCACCTGAATCGGCAACGACGCGGCTTTTTCGCCGCTGATCTGTACATCAGCAAGCCGCACCGAGCCCCATGTATAACCGTCGAAGAACTGCATGCATTCGGCAAGCGGATTGCCGGCGCCATCCTGCTCCTGCGGCAGCGCCAAAGGCACCGGCAACTGAGCGGCGAACACCCGCAGCCCCGAGGAGCCCGTGTCGACTTGCACGTGATCAATGGTTTGACACTGCGTCGTGCCCGGCACGCACAGCGTAACGCTGACGAAGGGTATATTCGGCACACCGATTACGCCGAAATCGACGGTCACCGCTGCTGCGTTAGAGGCTAGCGCTTGGGGCGCGGGGGCTATATTCGTGAGCGATTGCGCGGGTGCCAACGTGCCGGATGAACTGCTGCTCCCACCGCCGCCGCCGCATCCGACCACCAACACTGCAAGCAATGTAGCGGCGAGCAGCTTTAAAAGCCAATCTGAATTATGGAGCAAACCCGGAGCGGGCATGATAGCTCCGCTATTGAATGACACTGGCGTCGACGCCAGCGGGGAGCGCTTGCGGCAGATACGCGTAACCCGCGAACGCACGTAAATGGCCGCCCGAGAACACCACCAGCGCATCGTTCGAAACGGCAAGCGGGGTTGCCCGGCGCGTCGCGGTGGCCGCGACGTATTGATCGAAAGCCTCGCCCAGTGCAGCCTTCAGGTTCGGCAAGGTCGGGCCTTCCCACGCGACGCCGAACACGATTCCGTTCGCCGCGACATACTCGCGCACCACGGTGCCCGACGGCAGCGTAATCAGATGCACCGTGTACGCGAATTGCGATGTGGCGCCGTGTGCCGTGGCATGCATGCGAACCTGGTCGCTGCCTACGCTGCTGACTCTTTCGCCAAGGGCGGCCTGTGCGGGTAAAGACAGCGCACAAGTCACCACGAGCGTTGCACGAGCAATGCCAGTACGATATATCGATCTCATGAGCTTCCCCTCCAGATGCCGCCTTCACCCGTGACATTTAATATGTAATGCGAACTATTAGTCCGGCGTTTATGGATTTGTTTTTCGATGGTCCCACCGCTTGCGTCGAAAGCGCATTGGCCTTTCCACGATCACGCGTGCGAGGTTCTGGTATCGCTTCCGTGGATTGTTCAGGCTTGATATCGGCCGCAACAGACTCGCTTGTGAGGCTCATACAGCAATGACCGTGCCATGAGGGCGCAAACGCTTGCTACGCGACAAGCGGCGTTGTTCCCGTGCGGTCGACGAGTGCCAGACAGGCGCCTAATGTTTCGCAACCGTTACACGTCAGAGGCTTGACCTGGTTGGAAATGATCATTTCGCATGTAAGCGGTCATGTCCATGCCACCCCACGCGTCCAGCGCCCATAAGGCTAGAGCGAGGGTTCCTATCGAATATTCAGCGCAGCCAGACGGCAACGAACAAGAATCGAAGTGCCGCAAAACCTGTCTCAACATTGAGACGGGATGTGGGCCGCATTGGAGATGGCCGTCATCGCATCCGAAGATGGCGCATCGTGTGGAACTGGCCGGAGTACGAAGCGGGCCTGCGTAGCCGAGGCAGTCCGACGCTGTGGATCAAGCCCGTGGCGCCGACGCAGTGGCAGGCGCCTCGCCGCACCACGCCGGGCGGCCAGCCGCGCTATTCGGGTCTGGCGATTGAAACGGCCCTGATGCTGGGCAGCGTGTTTCGGATGCGCTTGCGCCAGACTGAAGGACTGCTCGGTTCGGTGCTCCAGTTGATGGGGCTGACGCTGCCGATTCTCGATCACACCACACTGAGCCGCCGCGCAGTCAGCATCGCGCCGCACTTGGCGCAAGCTGCATCTGGCGGTCGATGCCAGCACGGGGCGGATCGTGGCGCACACGCTCACCGCTCAGGAGGGAGACGATCCCTCGCAGGTCGCGTCGCTGCTAGCAGCAGACCCGGGCGAGATCGGGCGGTTCATCGGCGATGGCGCCTATGCCGGCGCCCCGACGTACCAGACGGTCGCACAGCATAGCGCGGCCGCACAGATCGTGATTCCACCGCGATCGACGGCGGTGCGCGGCTGCCGGCACGCGCCCCTGATGCCCAGCAAACCGAAGCGGCCATCGGCGTGGCGGTGCTCAACCGCATGCTGGTTGCCGCACGCCCGAAGTCCGTCCGCAGTAAGGTTCAAGCAGCATAGTCCGCAGGGCAACGGGCATGTTCAGTCCAACCTTGCCTCCATGTAACAACGCCGGTTGAATGACGTCTTGCAGTAAACGGCAACGGTTGTCCCGGCCAATCGGCGTCATCGCGTCGTGGCCGGCGGGCTGAATATTCCGCGCCCTGCAAAACTCACCGCGTTTGCCGCAGGTGAATTCAATTTTTGTTCATCTCCAACAATGTTCGTTCGTATCAGTTTCAGCTTGAAATTACGCGCATATGCGATTATTCTGGGGTTCGACATTGAGAGTAACGCAGTTGCGTCAGATAACTTGTGACCCATGGTGATGGCAAGGTTCATATCCCGTAACGCCGCAGTCCTTTAACACGCGACAAAGGAAAAGGAGCCGCAGACTCAGGCACCTCCCTGCACGCCTCAGTGTAGCCCCCTACGTTCTGGTTATTCAATGCCTTGAAAAGCGGAGTGCCTTTGGCATCGCCACGTTAACCAGACAACATAAACTCACCTCCACAAGCAGAGATTCACTTTGGACTGCGTGATACCTCGACAAAACATGAGGAGACGGAAATGGAACTGAAAGCACCGCACTATCATTTCTACGAACCTTCGCTTGGTCACGGATTACCCCACGACCCATTCAATGCGATTGTTGGCCCACGGCCAATTGGCTGGATCTCAACGCGGGATGCCAATGGGGTCGCCAACCTCGCGCCGTATAGCTTCTTCAACGCGTTCAACTACACGCCCCCCATCGTCGGATTTTCGAGCATAGGGTCGAAAGATTCGCTGCTGAACATTCGGGAAACGGGCCTTTTCGGCTGGAACCTGACAACACGCTCGCTCGCACACCAAATGAATACGAGCTCTGCGTCAACACCAAAGGAAATCGACGAATTCAAACTGGCGGGTTTGAGCTCATTGTCAGGACGCGTTGTGGACGTTCCATTGGTCGAGAAAAGTCCCGTCCGCTTCGAATGTCGTTGTACCCAAATTATCCAGCTCAAAAAGATTGATGGAGATGCCGTCCAGACATGGCTCGTACTCGGCGAGGTCGTGGGCGTTCATATCGACAAGACGCTTCTGCGTGACGGCGTCTACGATACAGCGGCCGCGCATCCGGTCCTGCGCGGTGGCGGCATGGCCGACTATTTCGAAATTTCTTCCGATGCGCATTTCCAGATGCATCGGCCTCGTTATCCAGGGTCTGCTTAAGACAGCAGGCGCTGCGCATTGCCGAGGCGCCGGTTAAAGGTTCCGAAGGCATTGGGTTGAGCCAGTACCTTCGGACACCAGCCGATACTCATGTCGGCAACTGGACGGCCTGCAGCGCGTTCGTCCCCCTCGATAAGGCAGTCAGAACAAGTGCCTGATACCAACCGAGAATGCTTTGGGGCTTGCTCCCAACACGGTGGGGTAATTGAGCGCGGCCGTTCCGGCCCACAAAATCGCCGCAGATCTCGAGTCGTTGTTGATCTGACCATAACTTGCATAGACGATCGTTCGTTTGGAAAGCGGATGCTCGTATGTAATGCCCAAGGTGGTTCCCGCGCCATGTCCGTTTGAATAGTCGAACTCTGTTCGCAGAGCCTCGGCGATGATCCGATCTGTGTAGATGACCGGAATGCGGACACCAAGCCAATACGTGTACGTATTCGAAAACGTCTGCGCGGTGATAGTCGTGTTGTCACTTGATGGATTAAAGCGGTAATAGCCAGCGAATACCTGTACCACCTTGAAGTCGAATGAACCACCCACCATCACTTCCGTCTCCCACGCGGGGTCCGCAAGCGGCGTTATATCCGCTGCATATTGGCGAAATCGCGTAAAGCTCGTCGTGAACATCACAGGCCCTGATGCATACGTCGCGCTGCCGCTCAACAATCTGCCACTGTCCCTCGAGTTTCCGTCCCCTGTAGAAACCATCAATCGGAGCGTCAGGTCATGTAGCACCCAGGTACCCAGAATCGAATTGTCGACACGGCTGGTTGCCTGAAACCCGGCATCCGAGGCGGTTGCCGACCGGCTTTGATATACGCCGTTTCCGCTGACTTGCGTATTGCCCCAGTAGATCTGTGCATTGGCGTCAGAGGCGATCAACGCCAGGCTCATTGGTGAATTCTGACGGCCTGCCGTGACGCTCCACCCCGATGTAGACGTCAGCCCGACCCATGCCTGGCGCCCAAACAACAGTCCGCCCTGTTGAAAAGCGCCAGTGTTGGTGGCAAAGCCATTTTCCACCACAAATTTCGCCTTCAGGCCCCCGCCCAGATCCTCCGTCCCCGTCAGGCCGAACCGGCTCCCGTTGCTGACCCCAGATTCCAGTGCAACGAGATTGCCGGATCCATTGCCCGATTTCGCATAGGTAATGGCCGTGTCGATGATCCCGTACAGCGTTACGTTGCTTTGGGCATGTGCATTGTTCATCAAGCAGATCAACCCAATCACCGCCAATCCGGATTTTTTCATTTCCATAACCATCCCAACTTGTTAGTTATACATAACATATCTCTTGCATGATCGCGTGAAATATGGATGCTACGGGCGTGACTTCTCCGCTATCCGATAGACGGGCTAACTGAATGTAGGTAGCGGATCGACTGAAAGACTGTTGATGCTAAACGCCGCTCGTCTGAAGATCGGCCCCTTTCGTCTCGGGCATGAACAGAATGGCAATAGTTGCCAGAACATTGAGGCCCACGGTATAGGCCGTGAAGATCCAATGCGACCCCATAGCGCTGAGCCATGTGTTCAGATAAGGAGCGGTGCCCCCGAACACGGCAGCCGAAAGCGAAGTCACAAATCCGATGCCGACTCCCCGCCCACCTGTCGCGAGTTGCTCGCACATCATTGCCGGATAGATGGAGCCCACGCTTGCGAACAGAACGAGCGCCACACTTTGCGCCACAAATAGCGACCAGCCGCTGCTGGTGAAAATCGCATCGAGTGGGAACGACAACAAAACAAAACCTACCGTGGTGACAAGGGCAAGCGGCCGACGTCCAACTTTGTCCGAGAGCCGGCCGAACAGTGGCATTGCAAGAAGGCAAATCAACTGCGCAGCCAGACTCGCGATGAACGCACTTTTTGCCGCTATGCCTTTCGTCACAATCGCATAGGAAGTAGCGAAGCTCAGCCACGTGTAGTAGACGACTACCGTAGCACTCAGCAGGACAAACATGCGAAGGCAGTTGAGGAAGTAAGCCCGCGAAAATTTCGTAGAGGAAGTTTTTTCAGCGGCGTGCCTTTTCGTCTTGCGAAATACCTCGGACTCCATTGCGGTACGCC
This sequence comes from Paraburkholderia phytofirmans OLGA172, assembly GCF_001634365.1. NCBI lineage: Bacteria > Pseudomonadati > Pseudomonadota > Betaproteobacteria > Burkholderiales > Burkholderiaceae > Paraburkholderia > Paraburkholderia phytofirmans. The sequence goes on along the minus strand of NZ_CP014578.1, from coordinate 1,993,015 downwards.
GAAGATGAAACGTGTAGAGACCAAGCACCGCACCGAACCCGAACGGAATACGCCATCCCCATGAGAGCAAGTCTTGCGTGCTCAGCAGTTGCGTCAGAAGCACGCCAAGCAGGCTTCCGAGTATCACGCCTGCGGTGATACTCGAGAAAAAGCTGCTTGACCACATTCCCCGGGAGGCGGAGGGGGCGATCTCGCCTACGTAGACGTAAGCCGCGGCGCTCTCTCCTCCGTGTGCGAGACCTTGCACCAGACGGGCTGCAAGAAGCAACACCGAGGCAGCCAGTCCCGCTTTCGCATAAGACGGAATGAAAGCGATCAGCAAGCTTCCCGCGGCCATCAGCAGCATGGTTACGACGAGCGCGGTCCGGCGGCCATGAGTATCGGCGAATCTCCCGAATACCAGACCGCCGACTGGGCGAGCGACAAAACCCACCGCAAAGATCGCCAGCGTCTGCAAGAGCGCCGATACAGGATTGGCAGGGGCAAAGAGCGCCTTCGCGATGAATGGCGCGAACGTGGCGTAGATCGTCCAGTCGAACCACTCCAGGAGATTACCTGTGACTGTTATCCACAAGGCCCTTCGTTGCGCTCCGATGTCTTTGTCCGCATAGCGAATCTCCGTGAAAGTGTCAGACATGTCGTCTCCTTACTTCAATAGGAATAGTTGGGCGGCTCTTTCCGCCTGAAACAAGCGCCTGGAGAATGACTGCCGCATCGGGAAAGTCGCGGTGTAACTTCCGTCCGCGAAACCCGATGCATGTCCCACTGCACGACGCTAAGTACTCGACGAATATTCTTTGCGAAGCTCGGTCTTCAGTACCTTTCCAGCAGCCGACATCGGCCAGTCCCGGTTTCTTATGCTTACGCTTTTGGGAACCTTGTAACGGGCCAGTCGTTCGCGGCAGTGCTGTAACACGTCTTCGGCAGAGATAAAGAATCCTTCCTTGCAACTCACCACCGCATGCACGCTCTCGCCCCATGAAGGACTCGGCAAGCCGATTACCGCGCACATCTGTACTGCGGGATGCTGGTAGATCAAGTTCTCAACTTCAATCGAATAAACGTTTTCACCGCCTGAAATGATCAGATCCTTTATTCTATCTACGACGTAGAGAAAGCCGTTTTCATCCATGAAACCGATATCGCCAGTATGCAGCCAGCCCCCCGTAAGCGCCTCGCTCGTCTGTTCGGGCCGGTTCCAATAGCCCGCGGTGATATTGGCACCACGGGCACAGATTTCACCATTTTCTCCGGGCCGCACGCTCTCGCCGTTTTCGTCGAGAATGGCAAGCTCGACACCGAGCGAAGCCTGACCAGCCGAGCGGCGCCGCCTCCTATCCGTCAGGCCCAGATGGTCCTCGTGCTGAAGAATCGACAAGGTTGGCGAAGACTCGGTGAGCCCATATCCCTGTACGAGGCGCGTCACGGGCATCAACGAAATGATGTCGTCGATGACGCGTTCGGGCATCGGCGAACCGCCATAGTAGATTGTCTGCACCGAACTCAGATCGAACTCGCGCGCGCGCGGTGACGACGCAATGCGGTTGATCATTGTCGGCACGAGTGAAATATGCGTGATGCCGGATCGTTCTATTTCGTCCATGACCATGACCGCGTCGAACCGGGGAACAAAATAGTGTGTACCGCTAACCATCGTTGTCGCAAAGATTCCTGCCGTATCCGCGACGTGAAACATAGGGGAGGCGTGCAGATGCTTCATGGAGCGGGAAAGTGCAAGGGGGAAACACATACCGAGGCAGTGCGCCATGATGTTCGCGTGGGACAACATCACGCCCTTCGGCGCGCCCGTCGTGCCCCCGGTGTAGTAAATCGCCGCTGTATC